>NZ_CP031946.1:1310000-1965000 GCF_003443535.1 Ruegeria sp. AD91A
TGGTTGGTGTTGCGCTTGCTACCGGCATGAATCTGCATGGTCAGACCATCATCGACGGACATCTGCGCCATTTCGATCAGCATATGCCCATAGAAGCGGCGGGCGTCCTGTTCCGTACCTTCCCGCCGTCTCAGCCGTTGGTAAAGCGCATCCGCGTCGCCCAGCCACTCGGTCTGCACGCGTTCAATACCGTGGTCGGTGGCCGTACAACCCAGTTGAATGAAATGAGCTCGTCGCATTCGCAGCGCGTTGAGGTAGCCATCATAGCTGCCCAGATCGCAGCCTGTCAGCTCCGCCAACTTGTCCAGGTTCTGCACGAATTCCGGGTCCGCCCCATCTAAAACCCCGTCCGGGCGGAAAGTCGGCACTACGCGCCCGCCCCAACCGCTTGTGCGGACAATCTGATGCTCCGCGAGATCGTCGAGAGCGGAATCAGTGGTGGCCAGAACCTCGATTCCGAACCTGTCGAACAAGGCCCTCGGGCGAAATTCAGGTTGCGCCAGTTTTCCCGAAATCTCGTCATAGATCAGGTCGGCCGTACACGAGGACAAATCCTCAGACACGCCAAACGTTTCATTCAGCACGTGGTTCATCCAAATCCGGGATGGCGTCCCCAGAAACAGATGCCAATGCTCGGCAAAGGTGCGAAACACGGCGCGAGGATCCTTCTTTCGGCCCTCTTCGCCAACGCCAAGTTCGGACAATGGAACGCCTTGCGAATAGAGCATACGGAACACGTAGTGGTCCGGAACCACCAGCAGCTCTGCCGGGTTGGGAAACGGCGCATCGGTTGCAAACCACCCCGGATCGCAGTGACCATGCGGAGACACGATCGGCAGGTCCTTGATACCGAGGTACAGGTCTTCTGCCATCCCTTTCAAACCACCAGTCAATTCCGCCTCCGATACAGTTGCCCGCAATTGTTAACACAGTTTTTAATGGTTGCATCTTTCCCGTTCGAACCCGCAGACTGACCGTGTGATCCGGGGGAATGAATGAATATTGCGCTGATTGGTTTGGGGATGGTTTCTGGCACGCATGTCGCCGCCATTCGGGCATCGGATCAAGGCCTCAGTCTTGCCGGAGTCCTCGGGCGCAATCCTGACAAGGCAGCTGAGTTCGCGCGGCGAAACGATACCCGCGCATTCAGCTCGGTCGAGGAAATCGCAAACGACCCAAACGTCGACTTTGCGATCATCGCAACTCCGCCCGATCAGCGCACAAAGTTGGTGCGGGTTCTTTCGACCGCTTCGAAACCGATCCTGATGGAAAAGCCCATCGAAAGAACGCTGGACGCCGCGACAGCCATCGTCGATCGGTGTGAGGCGTCAGGCGTGCCGCTGGGCATCGTCTTTCAACACCGCGCCCGCGCCGCCTCGCAAGCCCTGAAATCGGCAGTTGAACAAGGTGAGCTGGGCGCGATCGCAACGGTGGAGATCCGTGTCCCCTGGTGGCGCGATCAGAGTTACTATGACGAGCCTGGTCGCGGAACTTATGCACGCGACGGAGGCGGTGTCATGATCTCGCAGGCAATCCACACGCTTGACCTTGCGATGTGGCTGCTGGGGCCGATCTCGGACATTCAGGCCGTGATGAGAAAAACTCCGTTGCACGATCTCGAAGCCGAGGATTGGGCAGGTGCTGTCTTTGAAATGAAAAACGGCGCAGTGGGCACGTTGATGGCGACCACCGCCGAGTTTCCGGGGGCCGCTGAGTCCATCACCATACAGGGCACGCGCGCCAAGGCCTATCTGGAGTCAGGTGTCCTGACCTTGACCACATTCAATGGCCGGAAATCAACGGTTGGCGAAACCGCCGCCACAGGCGGAGGGGCCGATCCCATGGCGTTCACCCATGCGTGGCATCAAGCGGTCATCGAGGATTTTGCCAAGGCCGTTGCCGGTGAAGGGCAGCCCATGGCCACCGGACGCAGTGCCCTTTTGACCCACGCCGTCATCGACGCGATGCAGATCGCCAATCGAACCGGCCAGAAAACACGAGTCGCCTCATGAGTCTGACCTGCGTCGCCCTTGGCCTGGACCACCGCCATATCTATGGCATGACGGAAAACATGCGCAAAATCGGCATGGACTGCGTTGGCTATTGGACACAAGGCGATCCGGAAACGCTGGCGGGCTATGTCAAAAGGTTTCCCGATATTCCGCGGCTGGCCCGACTGGAAGACGCCCTGAACTGCGGGGCGGATCTGGCGCTGATTTCGGCAATACCGGCGGACAGGGCCGCGTTGACAGTCCGCGCCATGCAGCACGGCATGGATGTCATGAGCGACAAGCCGGGCTGTACGACGTTCGAGCAACTCGACGATATCAAGCGAACGGTCGCGGACACCAGTCGAATCTGGTCGGTGAATTTTTCCGAACGGTTTGAAACGCCCGTCAGCACCCGGGCGACCGAGTTGGTCAAGGCCGGTTCGATCGGAAGCGTGATCCAGACGGTCGGTCTTGGCCCGCACCGATTAAACCGGGCAACCCGGCCGGAATGGTTTTTTCAGCGTGACCGCTACGGCGGGATTCTGACCGACATCGCCTCGCATCAGATTGATCAGTTCCTGCACTACACAGGTTCAGAAACCGCGGAGATCACGAACGCCTATGTGGCGAACTACGCAAACCCGAACGATCCCGGATTGCAGGATTTTGGCGAAGTCAATCTGTGCAGCGAGAATGGTACCGGGTACATCCGGGTTGACTGGCTCACGCCGGATGCCCTGCCAAACTGGGGGGATGGTCGTCTGACAATCCTGGGCACCGAAGGATATATCGAGTTGCGGAAATACGTCGATGTAGGCGGGGCCTCTGGTACAGACCATCTGATCCTCGTCAACGGCGAAACCTGCCAAAAGATCGACGCAACCGACGCCGGCCTTCCCTACTTCGCGCGCCTCGTCGACGACATCCGCAACCGGACCGAAACCGCAATGACGCAGACCCACTGCTTTACGGTCATGGAACTGGCGCTGCGCGCGCAGGAATTGGCGGAACGCAGATGATCAACGTTGCGATCCTTGGCGCAGGTATCGGTGAGCAGCATCTGAACGCGCTGGAACGGCTTGGTCGCACCTTCCAAGTAGCCGCCGTTGTCGACCAGAATACGGATCGGATCGAACAGATCCGACAGAACTCGGATTTTCGAGCACTGAGCAACATTCAGGACGCGCTGGATGATCCGACGATAGATGTCATCGACATCTGTCTGCCGCCCCATCTGCATGTACCGACCACCCTTGCGGCACTGGCCGCAGGAAAACACGTCGTCTGCGAGAAACCTCTTGCGACCTCGATGCAGGATGTGGATCGGATCACGGCAGCCGCACGCAGCGCAGGCAGGCAGGTGTTTCCGGTCTTTCAATACCGGTGGGGCTCGTCACTGGCACAATTGCGCCATCTGCAGCGCGCAGGCCTGACCGGAGCCGTCCAAACCGCCGCGCTGGAAACCCATTGGTCCCGAGGGGCAGACTACTATGCGGTGCCCTGGAGGGGAACTTGGACCGGTGAACGCGGCGGCGCAGTGCTGGGCCATGCGATCCACAACCATGATCTGCTGACTCATATCGCGGGTGATATCGCCTGGGTGTCTGCGATGGTCACAACGCGGGTCAACCCGATCGAGACCGAAGACTGCGCCGCAATCTGCTTTGGCATGACTTCCGGAGCATTGTGCACAAGCAGCATCTCCCTGGGCGCCGCCACCGACGAAACCCGCCTGCGGTTCGTCTTTGAAAAACTGACCGCGACTTCTGGCACGGAACCCTATGCTCCGGGTCAATCGCCTTGGACATTCGTCGCGCGGGACTCGGTGGATCAGGTCGCCGTCGACAACGCTCTTGCATTCGCCGCGGTCGAGCCAACGGGGTTCGAAGGGTTCTTTACCGAAGTAGGCAAGGCTCTGCGGTTCGAGGCAAACTCGGCCGTTACGCTACAGGACGGTGCTGCGTCCATCGGGCTCGTGACGGCGGTTTACCACGCGGCTCGTACCGGGCAGCGCGTTGCCCTTCCTATCAGGCCCGATCACCCGCTGTATGAAGGATGGCTGCCATGAAACAATGCTGGCGTTGGTTCGGCCCCGATGATCCGATCGTCCTGGCCGATCTCCATCAAATCGGTGTTCAGGGCATTGTAACTTCACTGCATCACATCCCGCCGGGAGAACCCTGGGACGAACCGAGCATCGCCGATCGGCAGGCGTTGCTGGCAGCTGCCGGGTACAGTTGGGACGTTGTCGAAAGCCTGCCCGTCTCCGAGGCGATCAAGACGCAGTCCGCTGACATGGCAGAACATCTGCAGGCGTATAAGTCCAGCCTCAGGGCCCTGTCCGCCCGTGGCATCAAAGTCGTTTGCTACAACTTCATGCCAATCCTGGATTGGACGCGTACCGCCCTTCGCGCCCCGCAGCCGCACGGGGGAACGGCCATGCTGTTCGACCTGACGGATTTTGCAGTTTTCGACATACATATTCTCAAGCGGCCGGGCGCGTCCGAAGACTATTCCAGCGCCGTCCAGCAAGTGGCCACGGACCGTTTTTTGGGCATGCCGGATCGTTCCAGGGCCCAATTGAAGCACAATGTCACTGCGGGGCTGCCGGGCGCAAACGATCAGTGGAGCGTGCAGGACGTGCGCGCTTTGTTGCAGACCTATGCTCACATAGACCGTGACCGGCTTCGCGCAAACCTGATCGATTTCCTGTCCGAGGTCGCTCCGGTGGCTGAAGAGCAGGGGCAGCGCTTGTGCTGCCATCCGGATGATCCGCCGTTTTCGTTGCTCGGTCTTCCGCGAATCATGTCCAGCACCGATGACTACGGCGCCGTTCTGGATGCCGTTGATTTGTCGGCGAACGGCGCAACGCTGTGTACCGGGTCGTTGGGAGTGTCCCCCGAATTCGATGGACTGGACTTCGTGCGCAGGCATGGCGACCGGATTCACTTTGTCCATTTGCGAAACACCCGACGCATCGCAGGGTCAGACAGCCAGAAGCCGGACTTCTTTGAGGCCCCGCATCTGGAGGGCGACACCGACATGGTCAGTACCATTCGCGAGTTGATGAACGAACAGCGCCGCCGCAAATCCCAAGGGCGTGGCGACTGGCAAATTCCGATGCGGCCCGACCACGGACAAGAACTGCTGAGCGATCTGGGCGGACACAGCACTCCCGGCTATCCGCTGATCGGACGAATGCGCGGGTTGGCGGAACTGCGCGGCATCATGGCGGCGTTCTCGTAACGCGTCGGGTCATGCAGTTTCTTTCCGCCGCAACACTTCTTTGCTTGCCTGACCGCCGCATTCTTCGTTTACTTACGGCACGTAAACGGGCAGCGGGGTGTCTTCCGGACTCGCCCGAAGTCTGTTCAAGACGCGTGAAACTCCCGCGAAAACCGATGCGATTGGGCATCATTTTTCGAAACGTCTGCCATACGGCAATGGCGGAAGAACGGGAGAGGTTCAAATGAAAACCGCAGGCGTAATCGGTCTTGGCGACATGGGCAGCGGCCTGGCTAAAAACCTAATCAAGAACGGCTTTGAAACATCCGGTTTCGACCTGAGTGAGACACGCTTGACGGCATTTGCCGACATGGGCGGCCTGCCCAAGGACAGCGTGGGACAGGTCGGCCGTCACGCCGCCAGTGTGTTTGTCATGGTTATGAACGGAGATCAGGCCCGCGATGTCATTCTGGGTGAAAACGGCCTGGTTGCGAACATGGCCAAAGGCGGAACGGTCATCCTGTCGGCGACCATTACCCCGGCCGAAGCAGGCGCTATCGGGCAAGACATGGAGGGCTCGGGCATCCACCTGATCGACACGCCGGTCTCGGGTGGGTTTCCCGGCGCGCAGAACGGCACACTGACGATGATGGCTGCCGGTCCTGAGGATGTGCTGGACCGAAATGCCGAAGTCATGCAGGCAGTGTCGGCAACCATTCATCAGGTCGGAGAAAACGCCGGCGACGGGCAAACCGTGAAAGCCTGCCTGCAATCCCTTATCGGATCGATCTTTTCCGCCACATTCGAGGCTGCGGCCCTGGCAGCCAAAGCCGGTGTCAGCGGTCAGGCATTGCTTGATGTTTTCTCCTCATCCAGCGCGGGGTGCGGCGTCGTGAATACCGCCCTTGAAAACATCATTGATCGCAAGTTCGAGGCCACCGGTAGTCATATCGCAACCATGCATAAGGACCTGACGATCTCTCTGGCACTAGCCGGTGCGTTGGGCGTTCCAATGCACACAGCGTCATCCGCAATGCAGATCTTTCACGCAGGAAAAACCAAATACCCGAAAGGCGACAACTGGGTGTGTACTCGCGTCATCGAAGAGATCGTTGGCGCAGAATTGCATCGCTGAGGGGGAGCGAACATGAAACTAGGTGTGATTTGCGACGGCATTTCCCGCGATCTGCGGCATGCCGTGGACGTGATGGACGAGTTCGGCTTGGACTATGCAGAGCTTCAGTTCGTTGGTGATACGGAGGTCGGGGACCATTCCCCGCAGGAAATTGCCGAGATCGATGCGCTCTTGCGCGACCGGGGCAAGCCTGTGTCATGTTTGTCGCGCCATATCTTTGCAGGGATGACAGCTGCCAACAGGCCAGGCGACGATCTGCACACTCGGCACATGGACGCCTTGAAACGCGTGATCGACATGGCGCATATCGTGGGGTCTTCGCTGGTTCGGATCATGACCCAACGAAAAGAGCAGATACTCTGGGGAAAAAACGGCGCCGAGAAGTGGAACGTAGCGCATGGGGTATGGAACTCGATGCCCCCGCTTATCGCGCCTGCGGTTGAACTGGCAAGAACTGAGGGGGTGAAGCTTGTCGTGGAAACCGGAAACGGCACACTGGTCAATTCCAACTATACGGCCCGCAAGCTGATTGACGAGTTGGACGCAAAAGACGCGTTGAAAGTGCTGTGGGACCCTGGAAACAACTGCTGGTGTCATGAACTGGCATACCCGGATGGCTATGAAGAACTGCGCGGCGGCTACGTGGGTCACATTCACATCAAGGACGTGAAGGTCGACACGCCGCGGGCAACGCTGGAAGTGTGCCGCATGGGTGAAGGCCAGCTTGCGCCTCTGCTTCAACCCATCGCCGACGCGCTCAGATCCGACGGCTATGATGGCGTCATTTCCTTCGAGAGTGTTTATCACCCCGGCAACGGAAACTTCGAAGATGGTTTTCGTCTGTGTGTGGACAGGTTTAAAAGCCTGTTTGCATGAACATCGAGGCAAACAGCGTTACAAATTCAATGGATGCACCGTAAAGCTGAACGCCAAATGGGGTGTAGGAGGCTGGGCGCGTTCGCGCGGGATCAGGAAAAGGGCCTGCTGGATGAAACAAGAGTTTTTTAACCTGTCAATTGAAACGTCCGGCAAATCCCTCACCGACATCAGCGGGATCGTTCAGCGTGCGGTGTCTGAACATGGATTTGGCTCGGGCCTGCTGACCCTTTGGTGCGTCCACACGGGTGCTGCGCTGTTGGTGCAGGCCAATGCCGATCCCGAGGTACTCAAGGATATCGAGACGTTCTTCGAGGAACTCATACCCAAGTCACCAGGCAAGTATCACCACCGCCCGACCGAGGACGACAACGCTCCGTCGCATCTGCGGGCGCTGTTGACGCAAACTCAAGTATCGATCCCGGTCGAACAGGGGCAGCTTCCGTTGGGTCGCGTGCAAAGCCTGTACCTGTTCGAACATCGCGAGACGCCCAAAACGCGCCGATTGAAGGTGCACTACATCGGGACTTGACGCTTTGGGTCAAATGGTGCGTTGCCGGTGCTACCGACCCATCCACCCCCCGTCGACGACAAGGATTTCTCCGTTGACGAAGTCCGACGCGGCAGAGGCAAGAAAGACCACCGGTCCGGCAAAATCATCGGGCGTACCCCAACGACCCTGTGGTGTTCGTTCCAGGATCGACTTCGACCGGACCGGATCGTCCTGCAGGGCCTGGGTATTGTCGGTCGCGATGTAGCCGGGGGCGATCGCATTCACGTTCACGCCCTGCCCGGCCCATTCGTTGGCCAATGCCTTGGTCAGCTGTCCAATCCCACCTTTCGAGGCCGAATAGCCTGGCACAGTGATCCCTCCCTGAAATGTCAGCAACGAGGCAGTGAAGATGATCTTTCCCGAACCCCGAACCAGCATGTCCTTGCCGATCTCGCGAGACAGAACGAACTGCGAGGACAGGTTCACCTCGATCACTTCGTCCCACCAGTCGTCCGGGTGCTCGGCGGCGGGTTTGCGTTTGATTGTACCGGCGTTGTTGACAAGGATATCAGGGGCTTGTCCGTCGGCCCTCAACTGATCAATGAACCCATGCAGCGCGGCCCGATCCGAGAAGTCGCATTGGTAAGCCCGGAAATTGCGCCCCATCGCCGTGACTGCTTTTTCGACATCCGACCCGGACAGCTCGAGCGAGGCAGACACGCCGATGATATCGGCTCCGGCCGACGCCAGTGCCTCGGCCATGCCGCGCCCGATGCCGCGTTTGCACCCGGTCACAAGGGCGGTCTTTCCCGTCAGGTCGAAACTTTGCAAAACACTCATGAACGCGGTCCTACTTCGATCAGGCTTTTCATTGCGGTTGGGCTGCTATCCAGTGCTTCGAACGCGGCCTGAATGTCTGACAGAGGGTTGACGTCGGTAATCACAACATCCGCGTCCACTCCGCCCGAGGCAACAACTGCGATGGCTTTTTCATAATCCTCTGGCTCATAGACCCGAGCACCGATCAGCTGCAGCTCTCGCCAGAAGAACTGGAACAGGTCGATCTGGGGCTTTTGAGCATGGATCGCGACCATTACGATCCGGGCCCGCGTCGCGGCAACCGCGGTCATCGCATCAACACCGGGCTGCGTTCCCGACACCTCGAAAACCACATCTGCACCCTTGTCGCCCGTGCGTGCGTTAATCGTGGCCACCAGATCGGATTCGGTCGGGTTAATCGTGTCAAAGCCAAGTTTTTCGGCTATCGCCAGACGGTTCGGATTCACCTCGGAAATCACAACATTTCCACCTGCATCCCGCGCGACCATGGCAACCAGGATACCGATCGGGCCGCCGCCGATAACGACAACGTCCTCAGCAGGTTGCAGGCCAGACAGGCGCACATCGTGGCAAGCAACGGCGATTGGCTCGATCAATGCTGCGTGATCCATGCGCAAGTCGTCCGGCAGAACGTGCAATGTGTGGGCCGGAACGGTCCATATCTCTTGCATGGCGCCATCGGTATCCAGGCCGAGAAACTTGAGATTTTGGCAGATATGCTGATGCCCCCGCTTGCAGGCCGGGCATTCGCCACAATGATCAAGCGGCCGGACAACGACCTTCTGGCCGGGTTGTACCGTATGCACCCCCTCGCCCACTGCTTCGACGACACCAGACATCTCGTGCCCGATCACCCGGTTCAGGCCGACACGGGCATCCATGTTGCCGTGGTAGACGTGCATATCCGTCCCGCAAATCCCACAATAGGCAACGCGAACCGCAGCCTCGCCGGGGCCCGGAGCCGTCGCTTGGGCTTGCTCTACAGCAAAGCTCTTGTTGCCCCTGTAGTATGCCGCAGAGATCGTCTGGGTCGTCATGTATGCATCTCCCTGTGTTCCGCGTTCAATTTGTCCCAGTCGAATTCTATTCCGGTTCCCGGAGTATCCGGGGCTACTGCCAGACAGTCTTCCACAACCAGCGGACGGGTCGTGTACTGGTCTATTGGGAATGAGTGTACTTCTAGCCACCCTGCTTTGGGTTGCGCAGAAACAAGGCTGACATGCAGCTCCTGCATCCCATGACTGCAAACCGGAATACCGTGCTGTGCGCTTAGCGCGGCCACGCGCAACCAGCCGGTGATCCCGCCGCAGTTTGAGGCATCGGGCTGGATGAAACTCAGCTTCGCGTCATCGAAAGCGTATTCGAACTCGTGTATGGTGTGCAGGTTTTCACCCATGGCAAGGGGTACGCTTGTCGCTTCGGCAATTCGGCCATAGCCTTTGTAGTCATCTGGAATAGTCGGTTCCTCAAACCACAAGATATCGCAGTCGGCGAACCCTCGGGCCGCCACGATTGCCTGTTCGACGGTCATCGAATAATTCGCGTCAACCATGAAGAACCGGTCCGTTCCCAACATCTCGCGCACCGCCCGGGCACGCGCAAGATCGTCGGCCAGATCCGGTTGCCCGACCTTGATCTTGACTGCGTTGAACCCACGCGCAAGGTAACCTTCGGTCTGGCGCAGCAGTTTCTTCAACGAGAAATTCAGGTCGATCCCGCCAGCGTAGGCCTTGCATCGTTTGGACGCTCCGCCGGCCATCTGCCACAATGGTGCATTCTGCGTTCTGCCGCGAATATCCCACAGGGCAATATCCACGGCTGAGATGGCAAACGAGGCGATCCCGCCCCGTGCGACGTAGTGCACGTGCCACTGCATGGCATCGTACAGGCTTTCGATCTGTTCGGCGTCTTTTCCTACAAGGAACGGCGCCAGGTCATGCTGGATCATCGCCAGGATGGCATGACCTCCCTTGCCCCCCGTATAGGTATACCCGACCCCCTCGATCCCATCCGTCGTTTGAATGGTGACGGTGATCAATTGAAAGAACGTGTGATCCCCATGTTTGGCATCGACCAGGACCTCGGCGAGCGGGACGTTGAACAGCCGCGCTGAAACACTCTCTATGCGATTCACGAACCTAAGACCTTCTGCTGCCTAACAATAACCCGAGACTGTAAAAGGATGACCGCAAAAAGAAAGACTCCACGTATGACCATCTGCCAATAGGCACTGAAACTGATGGTGCCCCGGCCGTTTTCAAAGTTCAGACACGCTTGCATCACAGGCAACGCCCCGCATAATCACCACGAAGGATGAGCCAAACTCTCTCATAGCTTAACACGCAATTGGTTCCAAAAATTCTGACGACGGAAAGGGCCATTTCGGCCATACATTCACCCATCGTAAGAATACGCATTTTTCGGTTTCCTGTACTTCGAAGTTTGAGAAACGGTAGCGTTCGACAATTATGTAACCTGTTCTGCCGTGGTCACGAGAACAGCATCCCACCATTGATATCGACATTGGTTCCGGTCAGATAAGCCGCGTCCTTGCTTGCTAGAAACGCCACTAGGTTCGCAACATCCTGAGACCGGCCTTGCCGCTTGAGCGGCGCGGCTGCTTCTAGCCCGCGACGGCCTGCATCGGGAGTATGGATGTTATGGAAATCCGTGTCGATCATACCTGGGCAGATTGCATTGACACGGATATCGGGACCCAGTTCTTTTGCAAGACTACGGGTGAGCGTCATGACCCCGCCTTTTGATGTTGCATAAGCCGAAGCACCCGGGCCGCCGCCATCGCGACCCGCCTGACTGGCGATGTTTACAATCGCCCCGGATTTCATATGCAGCAGAGCCGCTTTGACCATAAGAAACGTGCTGGTCAGGTTGAGATCCATGACAGCCTGCCAATGTTCAAGCGACATCTCGGTGATTTTCTTGCGCGCGATCAAACCTCCGGCATTATTCACCAGAATGTTCAGGCTGCCATAGGTATCGACCGTCTTGGCGATCAACGCATCGACCTCTTCGGGTTTGTTCAGGTCGCCTTGCATTGCAAACGCCTGACCACCGATCTTTTTGATCTCGGTTACGGTTTCCTCGGCGCCGGCATTACTGGCGAAATAGTTCACCGCGACATTTGCCCCTTCGGAGGCAAGTTTGACAGCGCAGGCGCGCCCGATATCGCGGCCGCCACCCGTGACAATTGCGGTCTTTCCCTGAAGTCTCATGGTTGTTCTTCCCCGTTCAATTGGTGCTGCTATGCGTGACTGATTGATCTGACGCTAAAGCTTGGCAAAATAGTCGAAGATTTCCGGCACGTTGCCGTCGCCCATGCCTGCGTCCGCGGCGGCCTGAAGGTTGTTCGCGGTTCCTTCAGCGATCTCGGCACGAGTGCCCACGTCCTCGGCCAGCTTCAGGAAGTAACCAAGATCCTTGTTGGCGTTGTTAATCGAAAACCCCAAATCGCTGACACCATCCACCGCGTAGTTCTTACAAAACTGCATAAAGGGGGAATTAGACGGTCCAGCTGACATGATGTCAAAAAGCTGCTGTTTGTTTACCCCTGAACGTTCAGCCACAGCAAAGGCTTGGCTCATGGTGCAAACCGTCGTCATACCCATAAAGTTGTTGATGAGCTTGGTCACGTGGCCCGCACCCAGTTCGCCGAGGTGAAAGACATTTTCCCCCAGTACATCCAGGACAGGCTTCACCTTCTCAAAGTTGGCCATATCCCCCGCTGCCATGATATTCAGCAAACCATCCTTGGCGTGCATTGGCGTGCGTCCGAGCGGAGCGTCAACCATACCGGCACCTTTGGCGGCCAAATCAGCGCCAATTTTTCGTGTGGACGCTGGGATGGAAGTCCCAAAGTCAATGACCACAGCACCTTTTTTTATGCCTGCCAAGATGCCGTCATCGCCATAGATCAGGCTTTCGACGACTTCCGATGTCGTTACACATAGCATCACGATGTCGCTGTTCGCAGCAAGCTCTCGTGGGGTCGTAAACTCCACAGCGCCGCGGTTGACTGTGGCGGCCACCGCTTCCCTGTTGCGGCCCATGACAACCAAATCGAAACCGTTGTTTTGCAGGCATTCTGCCATGTTGCCGCCCATGAGACCGAGGCCTATGAAACCGATGACGGGTTTTGTCATATCTGACTCCTTAATCTCTTTCTAATTAGACTTCGCAGAGCGCTGTGACCGCTGCATGCGCGACTTCGAGATCTTGCGCTGGTGAGCCCGAGCTCACTCCGATCCCGCCGACAACATGTCCGTCAACCGTCACAGGGAGGCCACCTGAAACAGTCACCATGCGCCCCCCCAACGATGAAGATATTCCATGTGCGGCCATACCCGGCTGATTAGCTTCACCAAGAGCGTCCGTACCTTTTTGGATGCCGGCCGCGGTGAAGCTCTTGTCGATGGCTAGGTTGATGCTGGTGATCTTGCCGCCGTCCATCCGCTCAAACGCGATGAGGTTGCCGCTTTCGTCGGTGACGGCAATACACATTGGCACGCCGATTTCCTGCGCTTTGGCTCGCGCTCCTGCGATTAACTTGCCCGCGTCATCGATGTCCAGGCGTCTTATTGTCAGCATCGCCTCATTCTCCTTTGATTTAGGGTCCAATGATCAGATTCGGCAGCGTCAGCGATATTGCCGGTACAAAAGTGATCAGCATGAGCGCGGCAAAGATGGCGAGGTAGAAAGGCCAAATCGTTTTGACCGCCTTCTCCATCGGTAGTTTTCCAACAGCACACCCCACAAAGAGACAGGTCCCGACAGGTGGCGTGCAAAGACCAAGACCGAGGTTCACCAAAAGGATCATACCGAACTGCAGCGGGTCGATACCCAGCATGTTCATCACCGGCAGGAAAATCGGCGTGCAGATAAGGATGAGCGCGGCCATGTCCATGATCATCCCCAAGAGCAACAGCACAGCGTTGATCATCAACAAGATCAGGATCGGGTTTTCTGTGATACCCAACAGGAATTCGACTGTTTTTGTCGGCACCCGGTTGAACGTCAGCATATAGGCAAAGGCACCAGCGCAGGCGATCAGGATCATCACCATAGACGTTGTGCGCACCGAAGAGATAACAGCGGTTTTGAAGTTTTCCCAGGACAGGCTGCGATAGACAACAAGCGTCACCACAAAGGCATACATTGCCCCGAACGCGCCGGATTCAGTCACCGTAAAGACGCCTGACAAGACTCCTCCGACAATGATCACGGCCGTCAATAGACCCGGAATCGAACCCACAAAAGCAATGGCAAGTGCGGTCCAACCTGGAAACTGCTCGGCCTGATAACCACGTTTGACCGCTACGACATACGCTGCAATTGCAAGGCAGCAACACATAAGGACGCCGGGCACAACGCCAGCCAGAAACAGTTTTGAGATTGAAACAGCACCGCCTGTTGCAAGGGCAAAGATGATCATGTTGTGGCTGGGTGGGATGATGATCCCGGCAATTGATGATGTCACTGTGACGTTCACCGCATAGTCGGCATCATAACCTTTGTCTTTCATCACCGGTATCAGGATCGACCCAAGCGCCGAGATATCGGCAATTGCCGACCCGGAAATGCCACCAAATAACATGGACGAGAAGACATTGACGATACCAAGCCCACCGCGCACAGCGCCTACGGCAGCCTGCGCGAACCGAACCAACCGGATCGCGATACCACCGTGAAACATAAGCTCGCCTGCAAAGATGAAGAACGGGATCGCCATTAGCGAAAAGACGTTGATCCCCGACACGATACGCTGGAATCCAACAAACAGCGGCAATCCTTCAAACCAAAAGGAAGCCAATGCAGCGATACCAAGGGCGTATGCCACTGGCGCACCGATGATGACACAAAGGGCAAAAACCCCCAACAGAATCATGAGTCCCATGACTATCCCTGATCTATGTTGTCTTGGCGTTCGTCTCGGCCCAAAAACAGGCGGATCAGATGGCCAGTAGAAAAAAGGAACACCAGCGCGCCGCTGATTGTCAGAGGCAAGGAGCGCAAGCCCTCTGACCATTGGATGAGCGGGATCAGGGTGTTCCATTTGAATTTGGTCAACTCGACTCCGTACCAAAACATCATGCCACCGAAACCTGCCATCAGGACATCAGAGACCACGACGAAAACCGTTCGCACAGAGGGCGGAACTATATTGCGGAACACAACAACAGAGAGGTGCGTGTGATTGTGCACGCCCGCAGCCGCACCGAGGAACGCGATGACCATGACCAAAAGCAGTGAAACCTGCTCGACCCACGTGGGCGTGTTGTTCAGAACGTAGCGGCCGAATACCAGCCAGGCAAAGATCGCTGTCATTACAACAATGGCGACGCCGGACAGCAACATGCAAACTCGTGCGAGCAGATCAAGGATCCTGTCCATGTTGCGCATGGCGGCAGGTGGGGTATCTGGCTCTTGCATTGGATTTCCTTTGAGACAAAACGCCCGGCATCCAATTGGTGGAGCCGGGCGCTCAAAGTTGGACTTTTAAAGCAACTTATTCAGTAGCTTGCGCCATTTCCACCAACGCTTTCATGTCAGGATTTGCAGCCAAGTAGTCTGCATAAACCGAATCCATTGCGGACTGGAATGGGCCTTTGTCGGCGATTTCGTTGACCGTGATACCAGCCGCTTCAACATCTTTACGCGCTTGCTCAGAGCCAATTGCCCAAAGCTCACGCTGGACCAGTGCGGCTTCTTCTGCTGCACCGCGCACAGCGGCTTGCAACTCAGGCGACAGCGCGTTGAATTTGGCCGTGTTCACGCAGATGCACTCGGGGATAATCAGGTGCTCGGACAAAGAATAATTTGTGGTCACTTCATAGTGACCGACATTCTTGAACGACGGGAAATTGTTCTCCGCACCATCAACAACGCCGGTTTTCAGAGCTTGCTGAACTTCGGAGAAAGCCATTGGAGACGGGTTTCCTCCCATAGCCGAAATCATCGATGTATAAAGATCGTTGTTCATCACACGGATTTTCAGACCTTCGACATCTGCGGGCGTGTTGATCGGCTTTTGGCTGTAGAAAGAACGCGCACCGGCATCAAACCATGCCAGTGGCAGAACGCCTGCTTCACCCATTGCAGCTGAAACAACCTCACCAGCTTCGCCGTCCAGCACGCGGAACATGTGCGGCACATCCTTAAAGATGAAAGGAAGCGATACAAGGTTAGCTTCTTTTACCATTGGGCCAATGGGACCCAGGTTGAAGTTACCGACCTCGATTGCGCCGATACGAACCTGTTCAAGGGCATCCGGTTGGGAACCCAGAACACCACCGTGGAACACATCGACGGTAACTTCGCCGTCTGTAGCAGCGTCAACCAGTTCGGCAAACTTGTCCATTGCAGCCGTGTTGGGATGGCCGTCGTTGTGGATGTTCCAGGCCCGCCAGTTTTCGGCTGAAGCTGATGTTGCAATCAGTGCCACGGCGGTCGCAGTCGCAAAGAACGATTTCGTGAAAGTCATGGGTTCTCCTCCCCGATTAATTTTGGACAGGATTTGGCTTTCATGGAATTTCAGAGACCGTAAGCCACATAGCTTTCGATTTCCCCAAGAACCAGAATCGCTGCTGTCACTAAAGGGACACTAGTATCCAAGTTCTGTCAACTGTGAGCATCTAGTATGTCAGATTGCTTGACAGTCGAAGGCGCAGAGCATTTGATAGGTGAAAGGTCCAAATTGGTTCGCTCAAGCGGAAGTCACTAGAAAACAAGATTGATTTCAATGCCCTAACGGTGAATCGGGAATACTAAAACGTGATCAAGACAGAGGGCGCAAGCAACATACCGTGGAAGAAATAGTCAGACGAACCACAACCGATGCGGTCTATGAAGCGCTACACGACGAAATCGTTTCGCTTGAAATTCTTCCCGGCACGAAGCTTTCCGAATCTGAGGTAGCGAGCCGATTCGGTGTATCACGCCAACCTGTTCGCAACGCGTTCACAAGGCTCGGCAACGAAGATCTGCTCTTAATACGACCACAAAAGGCGACCATAGTTCGGGGATTTTCGATGGAGCGTGTGGCTCTCGCTCGATTGGTTAGAATGGCGGTAGAGTTGGAGATCGTCCATCGAGCAATGGATGTTTGGGACGCAACACGTGAAGCAAAACTTGCAGAAAATCTCGCCTTACAAGAGCAGGCGATCAGTGAAGGTGATCTGTCGGCGTTTCACACGCTGGACTATGATTTTCACAAACTGATCTATGTGCTCAGCGGCAATCCGATGGCCTTTGATGTGATGCTAGAATCAAAGCAAAAGGTTGACCGGCTTTGTATGCTCAGCCTTGAAAAGGGTAGTGCCGCAGAAGCCATCCTCGCCGACCACCGTGAGATTGCAGAGGCTATGGCGGCAGGAGACCATGACCAAGCGCAAGCCTCTGTCAGAAAACACCTGTCCCGCCTCGACGAAACCATCGACTTCATTCACAAGACGCACCCAGACTACTTTGAGTAACCGAGGCCAAGCGATCTGGTGGTCTCAGGCCGTTCCTCGTTCCGGACGGTCATTATCAATATTGAATTTCATTCCGTCCAAAAGCTCGTCCAAATCGGGACGTGCCGCAGGGCCGTTAGAGATATCGACCAGCATCAGCGTCCCGTTCGGACGGATACCCAACGCACCAGGTTCGGCAAATAGACCCGTTGTTTCTGCTTCAGATAAAGGTGATGACACATAAAGACCAAGCGAGCGCATTTGCGCTTCGGTCATTCCATAACAAAGATCAAAATCCCAGCCAAATTCCGCTTTGTCTGCCGCAGCTTTTTCCTTGGTGTCAGCAGAGACAACAACAACGTCCATAACGTCATCCCATGCCGGCAGCGCCGCATTCAACTTGTTCAAGAAGCGCTTACAGCGTGGACAATGCTTGCCTCGATAGACAAACAGCATGGTCCAGCGGTCTCTTTGCTGACCGATCGTAACCTTGTCCTCAGACCCCAGTCTCATAAAACTCATTTGCTCGATTTGCGCGCCTACATTTGGTTTGGCTGAGGTCATGAGTCGTTCCTTTGTTCTATAAACAATGGCTTTGCGCGGATAACGTTAGCTTAGTTCATGTCACGTTAAGGCAATGATTGAAACCAAGAACGCGATATCATTGGGTGCTTGAAAGGCGCGCTCGATGGTGCTTTCAGACGAATTCGAACCAATCTCAGTTTGCCGGCAGATGCGTGAACTTATACGGAACAAAGCTGGCGCCACCCGGCGAGGGCGGCGGTTCGGTTAACTTTAAAATTGTGTCGTGAATAAAGATGGCGTTCCTGATTGAAGTGGTTGTGCACCGAAGAATGGACAGCGGCGAATTTTTGCAAACATTGCATCTGTCGGAAACGCAGCATCACTCGTTCCCTTCGTCGAAATGGAAGGTGTGAATTTTCCGCTCGGTTGTTCACCCAGCATCCCGTATCCTGCCTTCACGCGTTGCCAATAACTCTCAAAGCGGTGCCATAGGACCGAAGTTTGTCCGTCACAATCACTTCCGGCCGGCCATACCTCTTCATTGATTTTCTTAAGAATTTCAACGCTGCATTACGATCCCGGCGCTTAGTGACAAAGCTTTCCATCACTTCACCTTCGTGATCAACGGCCCGCCAAAGGTGGTGTGTCTTGCCATTGATCTTCACGAAAACCTCGTCCAAGTGCCACTGCCAGTTCGAGTAAGAACGAATCCGGCTCACCCTGTTTTTGCGGATCTCAGCTGCGAACACTGGACCAAATCTGTTCCGCCAAAACCGCACCGTTTCGTGGCTTACGTCGATGCCACGCTCATGCAGAAGATCTTCCACGTTCCGCAGCGACAGCGGGAACCGGACATACATCATAACGGCCAGGCGAATGATCTCTGGGCTGGTTTCGAAGTAGCGAATTGGATTGGGTTTTGTCATCCCAAGAAGCTACGGAACCACCCTACCCGCCTCAAGCCGGTTTCCTCTGAAAATGCCGGTCTAAGTTCATCTAATTCCCGGTTTTTGTTTTCTTCTCGCTTAGTGTGGCTACCAGTTTTCTGGTCACACTATTGCAATAGCAATAGGAGCGAGGTCAGGGCTGACTTAACACTGCGGAGATTTTCGCACAGGTTTAGTTTTCAACAACCCATCTGTTTGGGCGTCAAAACTTGACGAACCGCAGATTCGAAGGGGGGAAGATGACGGACAACATAAACTCTGCCGATAATAATTTAATAAAATCAAACTGATAGAAAAACTAATGGCGGAGAGACAGGGATTCGAACCCTGGAGACGGTTTCCCGCCTACACACTTTCCAGGCGTGCGCCTTCGACCACTCGGCCACCTCTCCGTGCCGGCGATGTTTGGACGAATGCAATCGAATTTGCAAGGCCCCAATTCGGTGAATTCAGGTGAATGCTTAAATTATTCTGTTCACCTTCTGTGGGGTGACAAAAGGCCAGCACGTGCTGGGATCTGGTCGCTCAAACCTCATCACCCGAATCCGAGTCCATATCTGCCTCGGTCAAATCCGCGGGAGCTTGTGCGACTTTACTTGGTTGATCCTGCTCAGATACGGAAGCATCCTGCTTACCTTTTCCCGAGGCTTGCAGGGTTTCAGGATTTCGCAACCAGATATCACGCTGTGCGAATGGAATCTCGATCCCCGCCTCCGAGAATCTGCGGTTGATTTCATGGTTCATGTCGGATTTCACCGACAGAACCCAATTCACGTCCCGCAGGATCGCCCGTATTTCAAAGTCCAAAGAGTCCGCTCCGAACCCCTGGAATACAACGCTTGGCGCCGGGTTGGCCAAAACCATCGGATGGTTGTTGGCGACTTCACCCAGAATGGTTTCGACCAGACGCGTGTCAGTTCCGTAGGCAACACCCACCGGAACAATCACCCGCCCAATCGTATTGCCACGGGTATAGTTTGTAACAACACCGCTGATCAGGTCAGAATTCGGAACAATTACATCCGTCCTGTCAAACGTCTCGATCCGGGTCGAGCGAACGGAAATGTCCCGCACATATCCCATCATGCCATTCACATCGATCCAATCCCCCTTGGAAATCGGGCGCTCGACCAGAAGGATGATGCCTGAGACGAAGTTTGACACGATTGTCTGCAAACCAAAGCCGATCCCAACAGACAGCGCTCCGGCGACAATCGCCAGCGACGACAAATCAAATCCGGCCACCATGATTGCCACCAACGCGGCAAGAAATATCCCAACGTATCCGGACCCGGCGACAATCGCGTTTTGGCCACCCGGGTCTATGCTGGTTTTCGGCAGAAGCGAATTCCGCAGTCCGCTTTGCAACAGACGCGTCAGCGTATAACCGATTGCGAAAACGGCAACAAAGGTCAGAAAGTTGCTTGGCGAGATCGTAACTCCGCCGAGATCAAACCCAAGCAGCAGGCGCGACCATACTTCCAGCAGATCAGTCTCGCGTGCGCCCCAATAAATTGCCAGAATTGGCAGTGCCGTGATGGCCAATGCAAACCCGACCAGTACGGAAAAAAGCGAATCTCGCGCGGCTTCTCCCTGCCCTGTGATCCAACCGTAAATTTGACTGATGAACCGCTGCAGGATGACCAAGGCCCCGATCAGCACCAATGTCTTGACCGCAGGAAACACGATTGCTTCGGCCGCATTGGTGTATCCGAAAATCGCCAACAAAGGAGACACGATGCCCAACAGGAACAAAGCCCGGCGCAGGAACTCGACCAACTGGCTGAAACCTGCGGAACGGGTCGAGGCAGATTGATCCGGCGGGCCGTCGGTTGTTCGAATCTGGCGTATTCGCAACAACAACAAAGCCGTAGCGACAATGATCGGGAAGCTGACGACGGCGCGGGTCGCGTCGGAAATGTTTTCGATCCGCTCAAACAGCAGCGCCAATTCGTGCAAAACCAGTATCAGGGCAAGCAGGTCTATGTACACGCGCAGTTCGGTGATACGCGCTGCGGACAGACGTTTGAACCCCTGCGAGGCGCCGATCACGTACACTTGGCGACCAATCCAGTCATAGAAAAACAGGATCGCTGCCCAATACGGAACATTCTGAAGCAAAAGGCTGCCCCTCAGCCCCGGAACACCGGTGAGACTGATCGCCGTGACCACGGCAACCACTCCGATCCATGGCAATAGAATTCGCAGTAGTGAGATTACGAACGACCATACCCCCGTCCCGGCCCCGCCGAGTAACCTGAGGTAGTCGCCTCCAAGTTCGGACCACCGTTTGCCAAAAATCAGCAGCACGGCTGAAATGATCAGAAGTATGAAGATTGCGAGCCCACGAGCACGAACTTGCTCGCGCACGACATCTGAACGCAAATTCGTGATCGTTTCGTTTACAAGGCTTTGAATGGCCTCTTTGACATCCACCCATGCCGGCCCCCAATACGCCGGGTTGATCGGCGACGGGCCCTGTTCAAAAAATTCTTTTTTCTGCCGCGCGCGAAGGATCCGATCGATTTCGCTGATCAGGCCATTCGCACGGCTATACGCTTCTTCGGATATGATGCGCGGCACGCGCAGACTGTTGAGCTGTTCTTCCAGATGCGCGCGAAGTTTGGCTATATCTTCGGGTTCGGTCGCGTCCCCTTCGGGTTTGGGGCCCAACGCTTTTATCTGACTTTCAAGCGTCGTGATGCGGTCGGTGTTAGCACCTCGGGCCCGATTGAAGTCTTCCCTGTACCTATTTATTTCTGAACGCAATTTCTCTAGTGCGGCATCCGAAGCCCGGTTCGCCTCAATCACGGATTCGGCCCGGTTCGCCGTTTTGATCCAACCTTGATAATACTCGCTTTGACGATCCGTCAGTTGCGCGACAGCGCTAGTTGAAAACCAGACAAAGCACAGGAATAACAGGGTAAAAAACAGGCGGACCTGTCCAAGCATCACACGTCCTCGAATACGCCGGGAATGCTGCGTGGCGCTTCGGTCATCCAATCCGGAACCGGAAGCTCTTTTTCTCGCAGGAACTCGGGGTTGAACAGCTTTGATTGATACCGAGTGCCGTAATCGCACAGGATGGTCACGATGGTATGACCTGGCCCCATTTCCTTAGCCAGGCGCACCGCCCCTGCCATGTTGATTGCGGTTGAGCCGCCCATGACCAGACCTTCCTCACGCAGCAGGTCAAAGATGTACGGCAGCGCTTCGTTGTCGGTGATCTGATACGAAAAATCCGGTGTAAACCCTTCCAGGTTCTTGGTGATACGCACCTGCCCGATGCCTTCGGCGATCGAACCACCCTCCATCGCGATCTCACCCGTCGTGTAAAACGAATACAGGCCAGCCCCCATGGGATCGGCAAGACCGATTTTGACGCCCTTGGGCTGCAAAACTTCGGCGACGCCTGCCAACGTTCCACCCGACCCGACGGCGCTGACGAACCCGTCAACCTTGCCGCCTGTCTGTTCCCAGATCTCGGGCCCCGTGGTTTCCACATGTGCCTGACGATTCGCCACATTGTCGAACTGGTTGGCCCAGATTGCGCCATTGGGTTCTGTCTGCGCCAGTTCCTCAGCCAGACGGCGGGAATAATGCACAAAATTATTGGGGTTGCGATACGGGGCTGCGGGCACCTGAACCAACTGAGCGCCTGCCAAACGCAGCATATCCTTCTTTTCTTCCGACTGGGTCTCGGGGATAACGATAACCGTTTTGAATCCCATCGATGCACCGACCAGAGCCAGACCAATACCGGTATTGCCGGCTGTGCCTTCCACGATGGTACCGCCCGGTTTCAGATCCCCCCGAGCGATTGCATCTTTAATGATAAAAAGAGCAGCACGATCCTTTACCGACTGACCCGGGTTCATGAACTCGGCTTTGCCAAGAATCTCGCATCCAGTCTCTTCGCTGATGCGGCGCAGCCGGATCAGCGGTGTTTTTCCTACTGCGTCAGCAAGATCTCGTGCAATGCGCATGGTCGCCCCTTGTCATTTGGTATCTTCGAAGATTTACAGCCGCACTGCCGCGACCACAAGCGAGATAGTCACGCTCGCAAACGATCCCGATGGCGGGCCAGCCAGTACGCCAGGGACACCAGTTGCAAATCCTTGAAAAGATGGCGGTCCGTCATATCGATAAATTCGTCGAATGGCAGAATCCGGCTGCGGATATCTTCACCCTCTGTGTCCAAGCCACCGGTGATTGTTGTCTCAGTTAAATTGCCAAGTCCGACATAAAGATACATGAAACCCGTAGAGGAACCGCTGGAAGAATACGCGCCGCCCGCATATTCCAGCCTGTCAAATCTAACTCCTGCTTCCTCCATGGCCTCGCGATGCGCCGTCTGTTCAGGCGTTTCGCCGGGGTCGATCATCCCGGCAACTGCTTCCCAAAGCCAGGGCTCCGGATCGTTGATCAAAAACACCGGCGGCCTGAACTGCTCAACCAAAAGCACGGTGTCCCGGATCGCGTCATACGGCAGAACCGACACGGCACTGCCCTGCATCAAACCGCCCCGGTGCAGCACGGGGCCCATGCTGCCGTCATGCTGCCGGAACTGAAGGTCGATTTCCTCCATCCCGAAATAGTCCACATAGACCCGGTCGTGGCGGTGCACAATTACGTCTTCGTCTATGTTCCGCGGGTCGCCGGTTCGCCGCTGGCTGGCCATGATCTTTGCCCAGGCACGGGTTTGAATGGCGCGTACGCTGCGTGCCATGACTTTGGGATCGACTTTGCCGAAATAGGCCATTTCCTCTTCGGCAGCGAGCGCCGTAACCTCGCCCAATTTGTCCACCCAGTCCTGTAACGACCACAACTCACCAGGCTGCCATGCGCCCGGGGTCGGGAAAAAGACCTGCGCCCGGGCTTCGCCCCCGCCCTCCAGAATAACCTTCAACGATTTCAGGTCATAGTCAAAAGACCCTTCGTAATAGGCCAGCCTGGCCAGATCATCGGATGACAAACCCTGCACCAGCAAGCCTTCGGCAGCGGCGCCCTTGGCGGGCAGGATCATCGGGAAATCCTGCCCCTGAACCGCGTGAACCTCGTGATCGCACAGCTTGGCAGTATGAAACGTTATTTCGCCCAGCGGACGGCCCAGAACGCGCTGCAACAGCGGCAGACACCGCAGCGTTCCATAGAAGAACAGATCAGACAAATTCAATCTCTCTTGTGACGAAATGGTTCAGCGCCATTTGCGGCTGGCCTGTTCCGTGGCCAGCCCGGCGACAACGGCACCAATGACGAATGTGATGAGAATCTCGGGGTAGATCAGTTGCTTGCCGTAATCGATTCCAATCGAAAAAATGGCCATCACAGCTTCGAACGGACCACCATAACGATTGCGCATTGCAAGATCGAACATACGATAGCACCCCTGCACAAACAGCGCCCAAAAAACCAGTGAGGCAACTCCGGTCAAGCCGTTGTTAATACCCGCAGTCCACCCGCGCCCGGCGCGCTTGCCCATGATTTTCCAGCCACAGATCGCGCCAAGGGCCATGTTCACATAGGTAAAGTAACCATAGTCCTTACCCTCTTCACCATTTTCGATAACCATGCTTGAAACAAGAAAAGCCAGCACGATGAGACAAACAGCGGCTACGAGACGCGAGGCAGTGGGCATGTGACGGTCCGGGAGTTAACTTGGTTTCGATATTGTAATCTGTGTCACATCGCAATTGCCCGTGTCAAAGGCCGCACCGCACGCGGTCAAATAATAATTCCACATGCGGCGGAAACGCTCATCAAACCCCAAGTCCGAGATCTGATCCCATTTGTCGTTGAATGTTTCATACCAGCGGCGCAGAGTCAGGTCATAGCTTTTCCCGAATTCTTTCGAGCGTACAACCTGCAACCCGGCCTGATCTATCTGCTGACGCAGGATTGTCGGTGACGGAAGCATTCCTCCAGGGAAGATGTATTTCTGAATGAAATCAACGCCATTCTTGTAAAAATCCCAGCGGTGATCACCCACCGTTATGATTTGAAAGGTCGCTTGAGCGCCAGGCTTCAACCGCTCACGAACGGTTTCGAAATAGACCGGCCAGTATTTTTGACCCACCGCCTCAAACATCTCGATGGATGCTATGCCGTCATAGACCCCGCGTTCATCCCGATAGTCTTGCAGCTTGAATTCGACTTGATCTGATAATCCTGCCTTTTCAATACGTTCCTTGGCGTATTTAAATTGTTCCTGACTGATGGTCAGGCCGGTGACACGCAAACCCCGTTCCTTTGCGGCATATTCCGCGAAACCGCCCCAGCCACATCCGATCTCCAGAACATGATCCCCCGGTTTTGCACCCATCTCATCCACAAGACTGGCGTACTTGGCTGTCTGCGCATTCTCGAGGCTTTCCTGCCCGGTTTCAAATATCGCACTGGAATAAGTCATCGTCTCGTCCAGCCATGAGCTGTAAAAATCATTTCCCAGATCGTAGTGATACGAGATGTTCTTCTTGGCTTGCGCCCTGTTGTTTCGGTGCAGCCAGAACCGCAGCCGTTCATAGGCCTGAACAAGAAACTGGCCCGTAAACCCGTCATAAACGGTTTCGGTTCCTAGATGCACAAGATCCATGAAAGACCGCAGATCAGGTGTACTCCAATGTCCGTCCAGATACGCATCGGAGAAGCCCAGTTCGCCTTCGCGGATCAGGCGTGCAAAGACGTCGTCGTCGTGAATTTCGACCTGAGCAACCGGTCCGGCCTTTGCGCCTTCTGCGCGAAACGTGCGACCATCGGGCAGTTTGATATCCAGTCGCCCGGATTCCATCCGGTTCAACATTTTGAAGACTTGGGCGAAGTATCTGGGCAGGTTTTTCTGCCCTTCGGTCGTCGTCAGGATCATCCGCTCTCCCCTCTGCGGTACTTGTACAAAGCTAGGCGGCGAAATTGTTTCTGGCAAGTTTTCAGTTCCTTAGTGGGGTTTTCGGCTTTCATATGCGCGTAAGGCGCGGGTCCGCCCTTCGGACAATTCAACGATCGGCTTGGGGTAATTCGCATCCGGGCGCAGACCCCACGATCTCGGCGCGGCATCAAAATATGAAAGGGCCGTGTTGCCGGGTTCGGCATGGCCTTCAGCGATCCAGTGGCGCACAAACACCCCGTCAGGATCGAATTTCTCTGCTTGTGTCTGGGGATTGAAAATCCGGAAGAACGGGGATGCATCGGGCCCCGAGCCGGCAACCCACTGCCAGCCCATGGCATTACAGGCCGGATCCCAGTCGACCAGACAATCCTCAAACCACTCCATCCCTATTTTCCAATGGGTCATCAGATGCTTGGTCAGATAGCTTGCGACGATCATACGGGCCCGGTTGTGCATCCGACCTGTCACATACATTTGCCGCAGGCCGGCATCGACAACAGGGATTCCGGTTCTGGCCTGCCGCCAGGCAGTGACCTCGGGATGGTCCGGATCGGTGTTCCAGGGAAAACTGTCCCATTCCGGCTTCCAGTTGGATGTCACCAGTTGGGGCGTATGGAACATAAGATGATAAGCAAACTCACGCCAGACAAGTTGGCGCAAAAAAGCGTCGGTTCCCCGTGTTCCGGTCAACGCGGCCCGCTGGATCATGTGCCAGACGGTGCGTGGCCCGATCTCACCCAAAGAGAGGTACTCTGACAGGTTGGACGTCCCATCCTGATCCAGCCTGTCCCGAAGATCGGAGTATTGAACAATCCGGTCGAGAAACTCTTCGAGGTGATCCAGAGCGGCTCGCTCGCCAGGTTGCACATGAGGGCGCACGACCCTCGCTCCCCTGTTCATTGCCCCCCCCAACCGACAATCGCTCAAGCCGTCAGAAGCAGGCCACGACACAGGTGCCTTAAGCGCAGTAATTGGCGCGTCAGGAAGTTGTACTTCCCGCCCCTGAACCGCACGCCACATCGGTGTGAAAACCCGAAACGGATGACCCGATTTGGTGGCGACAGTCCAGGGTTCAAAAAGCAGATGCCCGGAAAATGACTTTGCAGTCACACCTTCTGTTGCAAGTACAGACTTAATCTTCTTGTCGCGTTCAATCGAGGCAGGATCGTAAGCGCGGGACCAGAAGACAGAGGTTGCGCCGGTCTCGGCCATTACCCGCTGCACCTGTTCAAGCGCATCACCGCGTCGAAAGATCAGTCGGCTGCCCATATTGGCCAGTGACGCTTTGAATGCCTCCAACCCCAAGCCTAAACGCCACTTTGGCGCGGCTCCCATCTGGTCGACAATATCGTCATGAATAAAAAGTGGTATGACCGGACGGCCACTTTCGGCCGCCGCAGTCAACGCGGGGTGGTCCGACAGACGTAAATCCCGTCGAAACCACAAAACGATCGGAGCCTGCTCTTGCACTACAATCCGCCCTTGAGGTTTTTATCTATACGCACTCTCAAGGGTAGTGGATCACAAAACGCGCTCAAGAGCCTCTAAAAGCTGATCAATTTCGTGCTGTGTAGTGTAATGTGTGAAGCTGACGCGCAAAACACCTTGTACCGGATCAACACCCATCGCCCGCAAGGGACGCACCGCATAGAAGTCTCCGCCACCTGCCATGACACCATATTGCGCCAGTTCTGCTGCAACTGGTTCAGCCGGACGGTTCAACGAAAGCGCAACGGTGGGCGCGCGCCGGTTGGCGTCAGACGTACCGATCAGACGTACCGCGTTACGGTCCTTTACCGCATCCAGAACCGGTTGCAGCAGCGACACTTCGTGCGACCGCATCAGATCATGGGCAAACGCACCCTGCTCTGCCGCGCCCGTCTCGGGCCCGCCATGGTGGGTACACAGCAGCTCAACATAATCCGCCATACCAGCACTGGCTGCGATCTGCGCGTGATCGGGGCCAGCCGGGGTGAATCGCTTGTACAAGACGTCACCGTTGAAATAATGCGCCTGGTTGGGCAGCAGCTCTCCCAGTGTGCGGCGGATGACCATGCACCCCTGATGCGGGCCATAGGTCTTGTACGCAGAAAACAAATAGATATCCGGCCCCAGATCGCCAACATTCGGAAATCCGTGCGGGGCGTAGGATACGCCATCAACGCAGACAAACGCACCCGCCGCATGCGCAATAGCAGTGATCTCTGTGACCGGATTGATCTCACCAACAACATTTGAGCAATGAGGAAAACAGACCAGACGCACTTTTTCGTCCAACATGTTTTCCAGATCCTGAGGGTTCAGCGATCCGGTTTCCGGATCGATCTGCCATTCCCTCACCTCAATCCCGTCCTCAGCCAGACGGCGCCATGGGCCAGAGTTGGCTTCGTGATCCTGATTGGTCACGACGATTGCCTCGCCGGGCTGCATCCATTGTCGGAACGCCTGCGCCAAGACATAAGTGTTCTGGGTGGTTGAGGGGCCAAAACTCAACTCATCCGTGTCAACGCCCAGAATGGCGGCCATGCGCGCACGCGCTTCGTCCATTTCGACGCCCGCCAAGCGGCTGGCCTCATATGGGGCGTAGGGCTGAACCTTGCGCTGCGTGTAGAACCGTGTCAGCCGGTCAATCACCGGCTTGCAGGTGTAAGATCCACCCGCGTTTTCGAAAAACGCCTGGCCTTGCAGGCTGGGTTCGGAAAAGGCCGGGAATTGCGCCCGAACGAAATCGATATCCAGAGAGCTCATGCCTCATTGCTCCTTATTTATGCATTCAGATCAATGAGATGCCCACGCATGTTTCCGGACATCTCAGAAATCATGGCAGGTCTTCCAGCCCAGCCTGTGCTCGGGCCTTGGGCCAACAAAGCACGGGGCAGCCCTTCGCCTTGGAAGGACACCGATACTTAGACAGCGCCGTCCTCAACCGTCAAGCAAAAGCAAAACGCAGAAGCCCCGACATAAGGCCGGGGCTTTGAAAGCTTGCAGAGTTGCCCGGCGCTTGCACAGGCCTCAACCCTGAACCTTGGTATAGGTCCCCTCGCCTGCCAGAATTCCGCGGAAGCCACCGGGCTCATCAAGCCCGAATACGATCAGGGGCAGATTGTTGTCGCGTGCCAACGCAATGGCCGAGGCATCCATGACCCGCAGTCGCTTGGCCAGCACGTCATCATAGGTCACGGTATCATAACGCACTGCGTCAGCATGTTCCGCAGGGTCCTTGTCGTACACGCCATCCACTCCGTTCTTGCCCATGAAGATCGCCTCGCACGCCATTTCGTTGGCGCGCAGGGTGGCAGCGGTGTCTGTCGTGAAATATGGATTGCCAGTACCGGCGGCGAAGATACAGACCCGCTTTTTCTCGAGGTGCCGTACGGCGCGGCGGCGGATATAAGGCTCGCATACCTCGTCCATGCGAATGGCCGAGATCACGCGGGTGAACACTCCGTTCTCTTCCAGTGCGGATTGCATCCCCAGCGCGTTCATTACCGTAGCCAACATGCCCATATAATCCGCTGTGGTCCGCTCCATGCCCTGGGCTGAACCGCTCAGGCCCCGAAAAATATTGCCGCCGCCAATGACCATGCAAATCTCAACGCCCAGATCGTGGACCGATTTCACTTCCTGTGCGATGCGTTGCACGGTTGGCGGGTGCAGACCGAATCCCTGATCCCCCATCAACGCCTCCCCTGAAATTTTCAACATGACCCGTTTGTACTTTGTTTTCGGGGACTCAGCAGTTTCAGTAGTAGGGGAAAGGCTCATGTTGCGCTCCGGGCTGGCACGGGGTTAATTTCGGCGCAAAATGAAGCAAAAGCTCCGCAGGTTCAATGCGGTTGGTGAGGATAGAGGCAACCGCTCATGACCCGGCGATCAACAGACCTGCTTTTTCAGCGACTGTCTCCAATTCCCGAAGACAAGCCGGTTCTGATTGCAGGGCCGACGGCATCGGGGAAATCAGCGTTGGCGCTGGAGATTGCCGAACGGCATGGCGGAGTTATCGTCAACGCGGATGCAAGTCAGGTTTATGACTGCTGGCGCGTCATCTCGGCCAGGCCATCCACTGAGGAAGAAACCCGCGCGCCACATCTGCTGTACGGACATGTCGCCTATGATCAGGATTATTCTACCGGCCATTGGCTGCGCGAGGTCGTGCCCCTGCTCACAGGGGATCAACGCCCGATCATTGTCGGCGGGACGGGCCTTTATTTCTCGGCGCTGACCGAAGGCATGGCGCAAATCCCAGCGACTCCACCTGCGGTTCGGGCTGAGGCTGATCAGATGCCCATGGCAGACCTTCTGGAGGGGGTCGATGCAGACACGCTTGCAGGGCTGGACACGCAGAACCGTGCCCGCGTGCAACGCGCCTGGGAGGTGCAGCGCGCCACAGGTCGTAGCCTGTTGTCCTGGCGGGCCGAAACGCCTCCGCCGATACTGCAGCTTCACGATACGGTTCCCATCGTATTCGATGTCGACAAGACATGGCTGCTGGACAGGATAGAACGCCGCTTTGATCAGATGCTCAAACAGGGTGCAATCGAGGAAGTGCGCGCCATGCAGGACCGGTTCGACCCAACCCTTCCGGCCTGCAAGGCCATAGGTGTTCCGGAACTCAGGGCGTATCTGGACGGCGCGATGACTTTGGATCAGGCGCGCGAGCGCGCAACCATTGCAACAAGGCAATTCGCCAAGCGTCAGCGCACCTGGTTTCGCGCCCGTATGAAGGCATGGAATCACGTCGATTTTTCATAGTGATACCCAGAGCTTTCGACTTTGCTTAAGCAAGACGACCACCAAGTCTCAAAGCTTAACAGAACTTAATGATTTGCTGCGGTTTCCCTTAACAAACTAAGAAAACAATGGGAATGCCGGCATCGCTTTGGGCCGTTTGAAGAAAACACCTCTACGACTGCAACTGATCGCGAATGTCGTTTTTGTACTACTTATGACGATTTCGAACATTGACCTTACCAGAATTCTGGTGCCGAATAACGACATGGGGATGTACAGAGTCCAAAAAACAAAATCCTTCGCTCTGGCGACCGTGAAAATCCGGGTCGCGTAGAGCCACAATCAATCAATAAAATCAGTGTCACAGGGAGACATCCATGACGAATACCGAATCCACCAAAGACAAGGTGCACTGGGCAGCCGAGATGCACGCTCAGGAATACCGCGACGGCAAGCTAAGCCGACGGGAATTCATGACGCGCGCCACCGGTCTTGGAGTTTCAGCCGCCGTGGCCTACAGCATGATCGGATTGCCGACACCTGCTTTGGCCCAAACCGCAAAGCAAGACGGCGGCACACTGCGCGTGCAGATGGAAGTACGCGCACTTAAAGACCCCCGTACCTATGACTGGTCGCAAATCGCAAACGTGACACGCGGCACACTGGAATATCTGGTCGAATACAACTCGGACGGTTCGTTCCGCGGCATGCTGCTCGAAGGTTGGGAAGTCAACGATGACGCAACCGAATACACTCTGAATGTCCGCCCAGGCGTCAAGTGGAACAACGGCGATGATTTCACGGCTGACGACGTCGCCCGCAACATCGCGCGCTGGTGCGACAAGAGCTCGGAAACCAACTCGATGGCCGGTCGCTTCGCGACCTTGATCGACGCCGAGACTGGTCAGGCCGGTGAAGGTGTCATCGAAGTTGTCGACGCAACCACGGTCAAGCTGAACCTGCCCAAACCGGATATCACCCTTATTCCTGGCATGGCCGATTATCCCGGCGCGATTGTTCACAGCTCGTTCAGCGAGACAGACCTGCTGAACAACGTGGGAACCGGCCCCTACCTGATTGATGAGCTTGAAGTCGGTGTAAAAGCCGTTCTGGTTCGCAACCCGGATCACACCTGGTGGGGCGAAGAAGTATTTGGCCGCCCTGCCCTGGATCGTATCGAGTACATCGACTACGGAACTGACCCGTCTGCCTGGCTGGCAGCACTGGAATCCGACGAAGTTGACATGCTTTATGAATCCGTGGGCGAATTCATCGACGTGATGGATGGCCTAGGTTATGTGAAATCCGAAGTTGTGACCGCTGCGACTATCGTTGTTCGTCCCAACCAGCTGGCCGAGATCGACGGTCAGAAACCTTATGCGGACAAACGTGTTCGGCAGGCGATTCAGATGGCTGTAGACAATTCTGTTTGTCTGGAACTGGGCTATGGCGGCCGCGGAGCCCCGGCGGAGAACCATCACGTGGCACCGCTACATCCGGAATACGCAGAACTTCCACCGCAAAAGGTTGATCCTGCGGCAGCCAAGGCGCTGATGGACGAAGCTGGTTTCGGTGACTTCGAACACGAGATCATCTCGATCGACGATGACTGGCGTCGCAACACCACTGATGCCGTTGCCGCGCAGCTGCGCGACGCCGGAATCAAGGTCAAGCGGACCGTTCTGCCGGGCAATACCTTCTGGAACGACTGGGCAAAGTACCCGTTCAGCTCGACCAACTGGAACCCGCGTCCGCTGGGTGTGCAGGTCTGGGCACTTGCCTATCGTTCGGGCGAAGCCTGGAACGAGTTTGGCTATGCGAACCCGGAATTTGACGCCATTCTGGAAGAAGCGCTTGCCATTGCTGACGCAGATCAACGTCGCGAAGTCATGGCGCGTGGCGAAGCCCTGCTGCAGGAAGATGGAGTCACGATCCAGCCCTATTGGCGTTCGCTCTATCGTCACATGAAAGAAGGCCTTGTGGATACGGATATGCACGTGACCTTCGAACACCACCACTACAAGTGGGGCTGGGCTGCCTAAGCACTGCCAATGACACACAAGGGGCGCCTGACACGGGCGCCCCTTTCCAGCCGCAGACTTGCCGACGCGGGGTCGGACGTCCGAGGCCAGAAAATGGTCCAATGATCTGCGGAATACCTGAACAACAGGGGCCACCATGGGACTATTCATCCTACGACGGTTCGGAGTGATGCTGCTTACGGCATTATGTCTGACATTCGTCGTCTTTTTCCTGACCAACCTTTACCCGAACCTTGAAAAGCTGGCGAAAACGCAGGGCAACCAGCGCATGTCGGATGAGCAGGTCGAAGCCTGGTTGGATAACCGCGGTTACCTACAGCCAACACTCGTGAAATACGGCCAATGGCTGGGCGTGATGCCTGGATTTCAGAACACCTTGGAAGATGGCCAGTTTGTGGGAACCTGCACGAGACCCGGTTCGACGGCAGAGGACACGGCAAGATATTGCGGTGTTCTTCAGGGCGATTGGGGATACTCGACCGTATTCAAGGACGAAGTCGGAACCATTGTTGGTAAGCGTCTGGGCAACACAGGTTACCTCATGTTCTGGGTTTTGGTCCTGATGGTGCCTTCCGCATTGATTGTTGGTGTTCTGGCCGGGATGCGAGAGGGATCAGCCCTGGATCGATCCCTTTCAACTTTCTCGATCATAACGACAGCGACACCGGAATATGTGTCCGGCGTTATCTTCATCGCAATCTTCACCTCGTCCACGGTTGGATTGAAGTGGTTCAAGGGAACCGCGACGCAAGCGATGGAGAACCCGACATTCGAGAACTTCTTCCTGCCGGTCCTTACCATCGCGCTGTACGGTATGGGCTATATCGCCCGGATGACCCGCGCTTCGATGACCGAGGTGATGACGGCGCAATACATCCGAACCGCGCGGCTGAAAGGCGTCTCGTTCCCGAACATCGTCATGAAACACGCGTTGCGCAACGCGTTGATCGCGCCGTTCACGGTTATCATGCTGCAGTTCCCATGGCTGCTCAACGGCGTCGTAATTGTTGAAACTCTGTTTAACTACAAGGGTTTCGGCTGGGCGCTTGTTCAGGCAGCAGGCAACAACGACATCCAGCTTCTGCTGGCGATTTCGGTCGTGTCGGTCTTTGTTGTTCTGATAACGCAGCTGATCTCGGATATCGGCTACGTCTACCTCAACCCGCGCATCCGCATTTCATAAGGAGGGAGAGATTATGGAACCACTATCCTGGACCGGCTCTATTGCCTTCCTGAACCCGCTGCTGATGATCGCACTGGCAGCACTGATTCTGTCGATCTTGGTCTGGATCATCGTCAGTATATTCCAGCCTGAACAGCAGATTGTCGTAAACTCGGATGGATCCGTCAGTTCAGGCGGCGGCGTCCGCGGACTGATCCAACTTGCGCTGCACTACAGTTTTCTGGCCAGCGTAGGATTGGCCGTGGCCTATCTGGTGCTGGGTATCCTGATGGGCACAGGTGCCGGGATCATCGGCGCCATTTCCCAGCAATTCCTTCCAGTATGGGTCGCGCTGATCATCATGTTCGCCATGTCGATCGCCTTTAAAAGGCGGTTGGGGTTATACGGCAAACTGTATGACAGTCCCATCGGTATGATCGGCTTTGGCCTTGTGATGTTCTGGGTCTTTACCGGCATCTTCGGCGCGCTTGACCTGATCGTTACCCATGACCCGCTGACACAGATCTCTGGCATGAAGAACAAAGTGCCGGGAACACCTTTACCGAACCTGGAGGACGGCGAGTACGCCTGGTATCTTCTGGGCGGTGACAACCTGGCACGTGACGTATTCAGCCGGATGGTCAAAGGGGCCTGGGTCGTGGTGCAGATAGCACCGCTTGCAACGATGTTCGCCTTCATGGTCGGTATTACGCTGGGACTTCCCGCCGGGTATTACGGCGGTCGTCTGGACACGTTCCTGTCTTTCCTGGCCAACCTGATCCTCGCCTTCCCGGTCATCTTGCTGTTCTATCTTCTGGTGACACCGGAAATCGTGGCGACCGGAGTGCCAAACTATATGGCGGCCGTTCTGTTCGTGTTCCCTATCCTGTTCATCTGTGTGTTGCTGAACTCGCGCTATTACACACGCCCGAATTTCCGCACCCCTCTGCTGATCGGTGTTCTGGGCGTTGCGATCTGGCTGTATCTGTCACTGATTTCAACTGGAGGCTACGTCATCAACACCGAGGCTTATCGGATCTGGGGCCTGCCAACCTATTTGGACCTGTTCGATATCCCCGGCGGTATTCTGGTGGTGTTCGTCTCGGTGGTTTTTGTAAACTCACCCACGGTTTTCCGTATTGTGCGCGGGCTGGCATTGGACATCAAGACACGTGACTACGTGGCCGCGGCCCAGACGCGTGGCGAGGGTCCGTGGTACATCATGTTGTGGGAAATCCTGCCCAACGCCCGTGGTCCGCTGATCGTAGATTTCTGTCTGCGTATCGGTTACACCACCATCCTTTTGGGTACCTTGGGTTTCTTCGGACTGGGCCTGCCGCCTGAAAGCCCGGATTGGGGGTCGACGATCAATGAGGGGCGGAAGCTTCTGTCGATCTACCTGCACCCTGCCCTTCCGCCTGCTTTTGCGCTGCTGTCGCTGGTTCTTGGTCTGAACCTGTTGGCCGACGGTCTGCGCGAAGAAAGCTTGAAGGACTGATGTGATCGAGGCCGGGGGGCCAGCCCCCCCGGACCCCCCGGGATATTTTCGGCCAGATGAAGGGGATCCCCGCATTTGGTGAGGAGTAAGCAAGATGAGCAAAATGGCGGATTATGACGGCCCGATCCTGGAGATCGACAAGCTGTCCATCTCATTCTTTACCCGCCTGCGGGAAATTCCCGCCGTGATGGATTTCTCGGTCAGCGTACAGCCCGGCGAAGCCGTGGGGCTGGTTGGCGAATCCGGTTGTGGTAAATCGACCGTGGCGCTGGGCGTGATGCAGGACCTTGGCAAAAACGGCCGCGTCGTCGGAGGCACGATCAAGTTCAAGGGCCGCGATCTGGCAGAGATGTCGAGCGAGGAGTTGCGCGACATTCGCGGAAATGAAATCGCGATGATCTACCAGGAGCCGATGGCCTCGCTGAACCCGGCGATGAAGATCGGCAAACAGCTGATGGAAGTGCCGATGATCCACGAGGGTGTAAGTCAGGAAGAGGCTTACTCTCGTGCACTGGAAGTGGTGACGGACGTTCGCCTGCCGGACCCCGAGCGGATGCTGAATTCGTTTCCGCACCAGCTGTCGGGCGGTCAGCAGCAGCGCATCGTGATTGCTATGGCGCTGATGTCGAAACCGGCGCTGTTGATCCTGGATGAGCCGACAACCGCTTTGGACGTGACGGTTGAGGCCGCTGTGGTCGAACTGGTCAAGGATCTGGGTAAGAAATACGGCACCTCGATGTTGTTTATCTCGCACAACCTCGGGCTGGTTCTGGAAACCTGCGACCGACTATGCGTGATGTATTCGGGTGAAGCGGTCGAGCGCGGCTCGATCAAGGATGTGTTCGACGAGATGCAGCACCCTTATACACAGGCGCTGTTCCGTTCGATCCCGCTGCCGGGCGCAGACAAGAATTCGCGTCCGTTGGTGGCCATTCCGGGGAACTTCCCATTGCCCCACGAGCGGCCTCCGGGCTGCAACTTCGGACCGCGCTGCGACTATTTCGAAGAGGGTCGCTGTGACGCGAAAGACATCCTGATGGAGGCTGTGCCCGGAAATGACCGGCACCATACGCGCTGTCTGAAATTCCAGGAGATCGACTGGAATGCCCCTCTCACTCTGGCGGATCAGAAGGAAAAAGGTGAAATCGGCCGGACGGTACTGAAAATAGACAATCTCAAGAAATACTACGAGGTCGCTGCAAATGCCTTGTTTGGTGGCGGTGAGAAGAAGGTTGTGAAGGCCAACGAGACGCTCAGCTTCGAGGCGCACGAATCTGAGACACTGGCTATCGTGGGGGAATCCGGCTGCGGCAAGTCCACCTTCGCCAAGGTTCTTATGGGGTTGGAGACGGCCACGGACGGACAGATCCTGCTGGACAACCGTAACATCGAGCAGGTGCCCATCGAAGAGCGTGATGCCAAGACGGTCGGCGAAGTTCAGATGGTTTTCCAGAACCCGTTCGACACGCTGAATCCGTCGATGACCGTCGGACGTCAGATCATCCGTGCGCTGGAAATCTTCGGCGTCGGAACCTCTGAGGCCGAGCGCAAGAAGCGGATGCTGGAACTGCTTGATCTGGTGAAGCTGCCGCGCGCCTTTGCGGACAGAATGCCGCGACAACTGTCGGGTGGTCAGAAACAGCGCGTGGGTATCGCACGCGCCTTTGCCGGGGATGCGCGAATCGTTGTGGCGGACGAACCCGTTTCGGCGCTGGATGTGTCGGTTCAGGCAGCCGTGACGGATCTGTTGATGGAGATTCAGCGAGAACACAAAACCACGCTGCTGTTCATCAGCCACGACCTGTCCATCGTGCGTTACCTGAGCGACCGGGTCATGGTGATGTATCTGGGCCATGTTGTGGAATTGGGCACCACGGATCAGGTTTTTGCCCCGCCCTATCACCCTTACACCGAAGCGTTGCTGAGCGCGGTTCCGATTGCGGATACCTCGGTCGAGAAACAGCACATCGTTCTGGAAGGTGATATTCCTTCGGCGATGAACCCACCGCCGGGTTGTCCGTTCCAGACACGTTGCCGCTGGAAATCCGAAGTGCCTGATGGACGGTGTGAATCGCATGTGCCGCCGGTGCAGACGCTGGCAAATGGGCATCAGGTAAAATGTCACCTGGCCGAAGATATTCTGGCCCGGATGGAGCCGGTGATAAAAGTCGCGGCGGAATAAACCTGTTGCTAGCATTTAGAAAGGGCCGGTCGGAGACCGGCCCTTTCTCTTGACGCCGTGGTTTGTGGGGAGACAGACGGCGTGTGGAAGTGTGTGTGAGTGGCGACCTTTGGTAATTCGTCAACCGGTCATGACGTTGTTTCCAAAATGCATGAATTCCTGGTTCATTCCTGCAATTCCACCGGCTTCAAGCTGAAGGCTGGCGCTGTCGAGCATCTTGTAACTCTGCTGTCCCTTCACCCAATCGTCCGCAGATTGTAGCGTGGTCAACGTGTAGGACGTGACCTCATTCAGGTAATGTGTGGGGATGATCACCTTGGGCTTGAGCTTGGACACAATGTCGTTGCCCTGATCGAAGCTGAGAATGTGTTCCGAGCCATCCACCGGCAGAGTCAGAACATCCACCTGACCGATTGCGTCCCAGAACTCCTGCGGCGGGTTATGGCGATTGTCGCCCCAGATCAGCGTGCGAATGCCGCCGGTCTCGACCAGATAGACGACCATATCCATGTGACCTACATTGTTCGGCGGGCAGGCTTCCACCCCAAATTCGGCCAGCGCATTGGTCCAGTCATACCATCCCGGCGCGACACAAGCGTGTTTGTCGGCAAAACCCGTGATCTTGATGTCAGAAAACTCGAATTTGCCTACCATACGATCCAGCACCATGGTCGAGTTTGGGCGTTCAATCGCATCGTGATCGAAATGTGCATGGGTCGACAGGGTGATGTCTACCGGGATTTGCGGGAACTCGTTGCGGAACCAAAGACCCCACGCGCCCGACGGATCATCCCGCCAGGGATCAAACAGCGCTGTTGCCCCGTTGGGCGAGGTGATCTTGATCGCACAATGCCCATAATAGTCGATGCCAACCGTCCCAGTGCTGGCCTGACCCGTTGCGCCTTGCAGATCGATCACATGGTTGTTGTTGCCCGGCTGTAGCCACGCCTGAGATTGCGCCTGGGCCGGTTGTGCACCCAGCACAGAAGCGGTCGCGCCGACCCCGGCAGCGCCTGCCGCCATGAAGAACGACCGGCGCGACAGCCCCGGCGCCAGATGATCTTTGTCCCCGATCAGGATGGTTGGTTTCAGATCTTTGCGATCCATTTTTGTGTACCTCTCTGCTGGACCCTCGCAGTTTTTCCGCGCGTCCCAGCTAAAGATAACAATTCAAAACATATCGGCTCAGACCGAAAAAATGGGGGCGAAATATGGGGAGAAACCCCACATTTCATGTTCACGAAATCGAGAGCAAATGACTGCGCAAATTCTGGTCGCGTCCTTCGAGCCCCAGCTTGCGGCGGATGTTGTTGCGGTGAAAATCAATTGTCGATGTTTCTCGCGACAGGGCCTTGGCAATGTCTTTGGTCGTTTTTCCAAACATGACCATCTGCGCAATCTCGATCTCTGTCGGGGTCATCACTGCAAATGCATCTGTCAGTTTGTCCGACAATGCAGACGTGATCTCGTTCAGGTTCTTCTCGGCCAGTTCAAGATAGACATACTGCGCCTCATCCCCGGAAAGGTGCGTTCGAATTTTTTCCAGATACGGCAGCACTCTGCTGCGCACCTGTTCGACTATTTCGTGATCGCGGCTTTTGCGATCGTCATCCAGACTGGACAGCAGGACGCGCAGCGCCGTGTTGGTTTCCTGCAGCTCACGCGTGCGTTTCGCGACACGTGTTTCCAGCTGTGCCAGTGTTTCGTTGAGTTTCCCTTCCAGCGCGCGACGCAGGTAAACCTCTTGCAACAAAGCCAAATCCGACTCGACCATGCGTGCGAACTGCGCCAGCCCTTCGCGGAACAACAAGGCACGTCGGTTCTGCTTGCGATCCAGAACACAAATAGTTCCGAATACCGATCCATCGGGCCATTTCAGTGGAAGGCCGATGTAAAATGTCATCCCATGTTCCAGATCGTCATTGTCCGCCCAAACCGGATCGCACGCAGCATCTTTTACCACCAATTCTCCGTCCCGCTGCAGGACGCCCTGACAATAAAGCTTGGGGTTTAACTGGAAGCTCAAGCCGACCGGATATGGGTTTTCGGGATGATCCGAGGTGATCAGCACCGCATGATCCGGCGCGTCGGTTTTCATGATCAGGCTTGCAGGCACATCCGCCAACTCTGCGACCAGATCAACCAGTTGCTGCCAGTTGGCCAGCGTTTCTCTGGGAATCTCTGGGTGGTCAACAGGCATTTAGGGCCTCACCAGTTACTGGGCGATACCCTTTCAGGTTAGCGGGACAGGTTGCACATAATCAAGAACTGGACGCTCTGCGCCGCGGCATCGGGTTTAACCGCCCCAGATGACCTTCACGTAGTTCTGGGTTTCCTTGTATGGCGGAATGCCGCCATGCTTTTCCACCGCTTTTGGGCCCGCATTGTAAGCGGCCAAAGCCAATGGCCAGGACTTGAACTTGCGATACTGCCAGGAAAGGTATCTGGCCCCACCCTCAAGATTCTGCTGGGGGTCATGGGGGTTGACCCCCAAAAGCTCGGCGGTCTGGGGCATCAGCTGCGCCAATCCCAGAGCACCTTTGTGAGACTTCGCCTGCGGGTTCCATCCGCTTTCCTGCTGCACAAGGCGCAGAAACAAGTCTTCGGGAATGTCATGAAGGCGGGCAGCCTGTTTCGCCAGATCCAGATACTGACCGCGATACTTTCCGGTATATCGCTTGCTGGTCTGCACACGGGATGTCTTTGGTTTCAACCGCGCGGAATCACGATATTGCGTCGCCGCGCGGGAATCCAAAATCTTGGACTGTTTGAGGAAGATATCCTTACGGCTTTTGGTGGACAGCGTTTGCGCCTGCACAGGCGCGACAGCCAGCACAAGGCAGACAACAGAAAACCCGGCAACCCAAGAACGCATCAATGCCTATCCTGCTCGATAAGAAACCAGTCGGAGTATAGGTATTCCCGCAAAAAATGAAAGCTTGGTAAAGACCAAAGTAAGACTCTTGTTCCACACTGTTGTATCTACTGTTTTCAACCATGATGCAGGCCGTATAGGGTCTCACAAAACAAGTCGCGCCAGATTCGGCGCATTTACGTCAGAACGGAACGAGGAATTACATGGCGGGTTCAGTCAACAAGGTCATTCTGGTCGGAAATCTGGGGCGTGATCCCGAAGTGCGGACATTCCAGAATGGCGGCAAAGTCTGCAATCTGCGTATTGCCACGTCAGAGAACTGGAAAGACCGCAACACGGGTGAACGCCGCGAACGCACAGAATGGCACTCGGTCGCCATCTTCAACGAAGGTTTGGTCCGTGTGGCAGAGCAATACCTGCGCAAGGGTTCAAAGGTCTATCTTGAAGGGCAATTGCAGACCCGCAAGTGGCAGGACCAGTCAGGCCAGGACCGCTATTCTACCGAAGTTGTCCTGCAGGGCTTTGGCTCTACCCTCGTGATGCTGGATGGGCGCGGCGAAGGCAGTGGCGGTGGTTATGGCGGTGGCCAAGCCGGAGGCAGCGGGTACGGAGACCCCTATGGCGGTCCGTCCAGTTCCCCGGCACCGGCACCGGCATCGGGCGGAATCGACGACGACGAGATTCCGTTCTAAGCAAATCGGAGACACGACATGACATGGTCCTTCTCTCTCGGCCGATTGCTCGGGTCCGAACTGAGGGTCCATGTCACATTCTTCTTACTGCTGGCCTGGGTGGGCTTTGCGGCCTATTCAGCAGGCGGCCTGCTGGCAGCCATTGACAACCTCTTGTTTGTTTTGGCCTTGTTTGCCTGTGTGGTCGCCCATGAGTTCGGTCATGCCCTCATGGCCCGGCGGTATGGAATCAAGACCCCAGACATAACACTGTTGCCGATCGGTGGGTTGGCCCGGCTTGAAAGGATGCCGGAAAAGCCGTTGCAAGAAGTCTTGGTGGCACTTGCAGGTCCGGCGGTGAACATCGTGATCTGGGTCATTCTGGTCGCGTTTGGTGCTGGACTGCCGATCGAGACGCTTTCCCAGATCGATTCACCGGGCATCGGGTTTCTGAACAGGCTGGCCTATATCAACCTTCTGCTGGCAGTATTCAACATGATCCCGGCCTTCCCCATGGACGGAGGACGCGTGTTCCGCGCCCTTCTTTGCCTGCGCATGGATCGTGTCAAAGCAACACGCGTGGCTGCGCTCGGTGGCCAGATCGTCGCCGTTGGCCTGGGTTTTGTGGGGCTGAGTTCGGGCAACCCGTTTCTTGTGCTGATCGCAGTGTTCGTGTTCATCGCCGCCAACGCAGAAAGCCAGGACGTCGCCTTGCGATCTGCGGCACGTCGCGTTCTGGCCCGGGACGCGATGATCACCGAGTTTCACGCGCTCTCCCCCAACGATACGCTGAGCACAGCAGCACAAGCCGTAATTCACACCACGCAGCATGAGTTCCCTGTACTGGATACGGATCAATCTCTGCTTGGTTTTGTGACCCGAGATCGGCTGTTTGCCGCGCTCGCAGGCGATCAACCCAGATCGGCACCTGCCACCTCAATCATGAATGCCGATGTCCCCGCAGTTTCGCTTACCACCGGCCTCGAGACCGTGTTGGAACATCTGCATAAGGGGGCTCCGGCAATTGCCGTGGTCACTCGGGCTGGTCGGATGATGGGTTACATCACCCGCGAAAACATCGGTGAGTTGATGGTTATTCAGGGTCGTTAGGCTTTCAGTTCAAGCCGTCGCAAGCGCATCCGACAGAACCGAAAGAACCGCATCTTTCGGCACATCTGGCGTCACAAACGCCTCTCCGATCCCGCGCGCGAGAATAAACCGAAGCTGACCGTCCACGACTTTTTTGTCTTGCCCCATCAGATCCACCAGCGCGTCGGCACTTGGCAATTCGCCCGGAATATCAGCCAGATCCGTCTTCATCCCCATCGCACGCAAGTGCGCGCGCACCCGGCTTGGATCCTCTTGCGAACACAAACCCAGCCGAGACGACAGCTCAAACGCCAGCGCGCAACCTATTGCCACACCTTCACCGTGCAGAAGGCGGTCAGAATAGCCTGTTGCAGCTTCCAGAGCGTGGCAGAACGTGTGCCCCAGATTGAGAAGAGCCCGGTCGCCTTGTTCGGTTTCATCCCGCGCGACGATATCGGCTTTCATTTGCACTGAACGCGTTACCGCGCGTACGCGGGCCGCCATGTCACCCGAGGAAACGCTTGGCCCGTTCGCCTCTAGCCAATCAAAGAATTTCGCGTCGCCAAGCAAACCGTATTTCACGACTTCGCCATACCCTGACAAAAAATCTCGCTGGGTCATGGTCCCCAGAACAGAGGTGTCGGCCAGAACCAGAGACGGTTGATGAAACGCGCCGATCAGGTTTTTCCCCTGAGGTGCGTTGATCCCGGTCTTTCCCCCAACCGAACTGTCCACTTGCGCCAGCAAGGACGTTGGAATCTGCACAAAACGAACACCACGCCGCAAAACCGCCGCTGCAAAGCCTGCAAGGTCTCCGATGACCCCGCCGCCCAAGGCCACGACGACATCCCGACGTTCGACTTTTTCAGCAAGCAACCACTCGACAGCGCGCTCGAAATGCGGCCAGCTTTTGGTCGCCTCTCCGGAGGGCAATGCCAGCTCGGTCATCTCGATCCCCGCAGCCATCAGCCCGGCGCGCAGGGTCTCAAGATGCAGACCGGCCACGTTTTCATCCGTCAAAACCGCCACTTTTGGCCGGGCCAGAAGTGGTGATATCCAGCCCCCTGCCCGCGTCAGAAGATCTGGACCGATTTCAACATCATACGAGCGGTCATCAAGGTCTACATGTACTGTTTGATGCATTTATTTGAGTTCCAAAACATCAGGGCGTGTCATCAGCGCGTCGACAACGCGGCCTGCCATATTTTCGATCGAGGTCTCGCCATCCGAATCCACTGCCAGATCTGCCTGAGCATAAACCGGCACGCGGGCCTCATAGAGGGCTTTCAACGTCGCATACGGATCGGCTGTGCGCAGCAAAGGACGTGTGTCTTTGTGGCGAACACGATTCCACAGAACATTCAGATCCGCCCGCAGCCAGACTGCAGCACCCTTTTCGGCAATGATGCGACGGTTTTCCGGCTGCAGATACGCCCCGCCGCCCGTTGAAAGAATGCCCTTTTTCTCGTTCAGCAATCTCCCGATGACCTGCGATTCCTTGGCGCGAAAAAAAGGTTCACCGTCACGTTCAAAGATTTCCGGAATGGTCATGTTGGCGGCTGATTCGATCTCGGCATCGCTGTCGAGAAACGGAACGCCCAGACGGGCGGCCAATGCGCGCCCCACTGCAGTCTTGCCAGCCCCCATCATACCCACAAGAACCACCGTTTTGTGCAGTTCAAAGCCACCCTGTGTGTCTGCCGAGTGTGTGTTATGCTTAATTTCGCTCATTTAACCGTGAATGACGTGATCTTGGGAAAAATGCCAGTTATAACTTGGCCAAAAGCAAAAATTGAGGCAGCGTGGCGCCATGGGCCGACTGATCAAATTCCTGATATATGTTCTTTGCCTGGGGTTCATTGGGCTGGTTGTCTATGCCTATGTCGGACCGTTCTTTGGCGCGGATTTTTCTGCGCCTCAAAGTGAAATCCGCGAACCGGTCGTATTGGATGTCGACTAAACAAGCGCTGTTGGCGATCCTTCTGGCGGGACCGGCACATGCGCAAACCCCGTTGTCTGCGATTGATTGGCTGGCGAATCCGCCGGAAAACCTGCCCGGAACGGTTTTGCTAGAACCGCCGGTGGCGCAGAATGGAGGATTGCCAGAGATTGAGGTGACGCCGCTTGAAGCGCTGTCACAGCCGTTGGGCCTGGTTGCGTCGTCCATCACAGGGTTGCCCGTAGATTTGTGGCAAGGCAGCGATGCAAGCCGGCTGGCGGCCCTGATCGCAAAGACGCCCGTTCGCGACAACCCGGCGATGCAACGCTTGTTGTTTACGTTGCTTCTTTCAGAAACCCGCGCACCGGCTGGCCCTGATGCCCAAGAGGTCATGCTGCTGGCGCGACTGGACCGTCTGATGCAACTGGGCGCAGCAGATCCCGTTCAATCGCTGGTTCAGTTGGCCGGGCCGACCGATACACAGGAACGGTTTCAACGCTGGTTTGACGCGACGCTGCTGACCGGTGATGAGGATCGCAGTTGCACCGCCCTTATCGCTGAACCGCACCTGTCAAGGAACTACGCCGCGCAAGTGTTCTGCAAAGCCCGGCGCGGGGATTGGGCGTCGGCCGCGCTGACGCTGGAGGCGGCGCATGCCTTGGACATCCTGCCACCAGAAGACCTGGCGGTTCTGGATCGTTTTCTAAGCCCGGAACTCTATGAAGGCGCGGCTTATCTGCCTCAACCTGAAAACCCGGATCCACTGAGTTTCCGACTCTATGAGGCGATTGGTGAACGGCTTCCGACCGCCTCGTTGCCAAGAGCTTTTGCAAATGCAGATCTTCGGGATGTGGCCGGATGGAAAGCACAGATCGAAGCCGCCGAACGGCTTACACGCATTGGCGCTTTGACACCCAATCATTTGCTGGGCCTATATACCGAGCGGTCCCCGGCGGCGTCCGGCGCTGTTTGGGACAGGGTTGCAGCCATCCAACGTTTTGAAAGCGCGCTGGATACCCGAAACGCTGAAGCCATTGGAAAAACACTGCCACCGGTCTGGCAGCAGATGCGTGGCGTCGGGCTTGAAGTGCCCTTCGCCGAATTGTTTGCCAAGCGTTTGTCGAACACTACCCTGGCGGTGCCGGCGACTGAAAACCTGCGCTGGCGCATTCTGATACTGTCTGACCTGTACGAACAGGCAGCACAATCCGCGCCGGACGACTCAATTGACACCCTATTCCTTGCAGCATTGGCACAGGGTGATCCGGGGCGGGCGGTTTCTCCTTCTCCTTGGGCGGACGCGGTTGCTCAGGGATTTGAATGGGCGGCGCCCGTACCCAACGATATCGACGCCTTGCTCGACAACGGTCAACTTGGTGAAGCCATACTGGAAGCCATGCAACTGTTTGCGCATGGTTCACGGGGCAATCTGGTGGATCTGACCGCAGCAATCGCAACCTTCCGACGCGTGGGCCTGGAAGACACCGCGCGGCGCGCAGCGTTGAGCCTGTTGATCCTGCAAGAGCGTTGATGATGGGCTCCCCGGCAACAAACGAACTTTGGATTTCGACCTTCCTACAGGCTCAGGCGGCGGAACTTGGGGCGGCGACAAACACGTTGCTGGCCTATGGGCGCGATCTGAAAGACTTTGCATCCTGGTTGCAGCACAGGGACTCCGGGTTCAATCAGGCAGATCGTGATCAGATCGAAGCCTACCTGATCGACTGCGAGGCACAGGGCTTGTCGCGTTCCACCCGCGCACGGCGATTGTCAGCCATCAAACAGCTCTACCGATTTGCGTTCGAGGAAGGCTGGAGCGAGACGAACCCCGCCATCCAGATCAAAGGTCCGGGACGGCAGAAGCGACTGCCCAAAACGCTGGACGTGCCAGAAGTCGACCGCCTGCTTCAGGCTGCCCGACAAACCGGGCGCAGCAAGGCTGATCGCGTACGTAACACGTGTCTGATGGAAGTCATGTATGCCACCGGAATGCGCGTCACCGAACTTGTGTCCCTGCCCGTTTCCTCGGCCCGTGGCGATCCGCGCATGCTGTTGGTGCTGGGTAAAGGTGGCAAGGAACGCATGGTGCCCCTGTCCCCTCCGGCGCGGGATGCATTGGCTGCCTGGTTGACCGTACGAGACGAAGCCGAAGATCAGACTGTTGAGAAAGGCGGTCAAAGATCTCGCTTTCTGTTCCCGTCGCGCGGTAAGTCCGGCCACCTGACGCGGCACAGGTTTTTTCTGCTGGTCAAGGAACTGGCCGTTCAGGGCGGCGTTTCGCCCGAAAAAGTCACCCCACATACCCTGCGTCACGCCTTTGCCACGCATCTGCTGGCCAACGGCGCTGACCTGCGTTCGATCCAGACTTTATTGGGCCACGCCGACGTTGCAACGACCGAGATTTATACTCATGTTCTGGATGAACGGCTGACTGAACTGGTGTTGCAACACCACCCGCTGAGCAAAGACCCTGACGAAGACAGGGGCTAAGCCCTTGATCCAGCGGGTCGGCATCCCCATAACGGATGCACCATCCTAACCCACCAAGGACCAATGGAACCTTCACCTTCTCTGATCGACAGCACATTCTGGTTTACGTCAGGTGCAATCCTTTTATTGCTCGTTTTGTCCGCCTTTTTCTCGGGTTCAGAAACAGCGCTTACAGCCTCCTCACGCGGAAAGCTGAGGGCACAAGCCGACAAAGGATCACGCGGGGCGAAAAAGGCACTCGAAATCACCGATGACAATGAACGCCTGATCGGCTCGGTTCTTCTGGGCAACAACCTTGTCAACATTCTGGCAGCCTCGCTGGCGACGGCCTTGTTCACTCGTTTGTTCGGCGAAAGCGGCGTGGCGTTGGCGACACTGGTCATGACTCTGCTGGTGCTGATCTTTGCCGAAGTGCTGCCCAAGACCTATGCCATCACCAATTCCGAAAAGGCCGCGGCGGCTGTCGCGCCGATCATCAGCGTCGTCGTGACGGTGTTTTCACCCATTGTGGCCGCGGTGCGACTGCTGGTGCGCGGTGTCTTGCGCCTGTTCGGCGTGCAGATCGATCCTGACAGCAACATTCTGGCCGTACGCGAAGAAATCGCCGGCGCTCTGCAACTTGGTCATTCCGAAGGTGTGGTCGAAAAAGAAGACCGCGACCGCATCTTGGGCGCGCTGGATCTGGGCGATCGGACAGTGGAAGAAATCATGTTGCACCGTTCGAACATCGAGATGATCGACGCCAATGCGGCCCCCGAGGAAATCCTGAAACAATGTCTGCAAAGCCGCCACACCCGCCTGCCTGTTTTCCGGGACGAGCCGGAAAACATTGTAGGCGTTGTACATGCCAAGGACCTCTTTCGGGCCATGTATGCGCAGGCAGGCGGCAGCGACGGCGGCACCGACCGTTTGGCCAGCTTTGACATCGGAAAAGTGGCAAATGCCCCGTATTTTGTGCCTGAAACCACCACGCTGGACGACCAGATGCGGGAATTTCTGCGAATGCACAGCCATTTTGCATTAGTGGTGGATGAATACGGGTCTCTTCGAGGTCTGATTACACTTGAAGATATTCTCGAAGAGATCGTGGGCGAGATTGCCGATGAGTTCGACATAGACGAAGAGGTCCCGGTCACCCGCACCGAAGATGGCCAATACCTGGTCGAAGGTGCCATGACCATCAGAGACATTAACCGTGCGCTGGACTGGTCACTGCCGGATGACGAGGCCAACACGCTGGCCGGCCTTGTGATTCACGAGGCGCAGATGATCCCGGTCGTCGGTCAGGTGTTTTCGTTCCACGGTTTCCGGTTCGAGGTCACGGCACGTGAAGGCAACCGTATCACCGGACTGAAGGTGCGCCCGCTATAACGTCTGCGATTTTTTTTCTGAAATGTTCCGGGCGCTGCTAGAATGACTGTCATCAATTTTGCCAATCGATTGCAGGACAAATTCATTATGCCCAGCCTCAAGACGAAACTGCAGGACACAAAAGATCGACTCAGCTCGGTGGTATGTACGATACCTTCGGCGACCGTTACGCAGGCGCTGGCGGCATGCGGGGTCGACTCCGTGATTATCGATCTTGAGCATGGAGCAATCGACTATGCCTCGGCTCACGCTATGATCGCCGCAACTGCGGGAACAAGCTGTGCGCCGTTGGTACGCGTGGCGCAAAACCAGCCAGCGGACGTAAAGCGCGCTTTGGATTTGGGCGCAGAAGGTATCGTGTTTCCCCTTGTCCGAACCGTGGAAGACACCCGGAGCGCCGTCGAAAGCCTGCGCTATCCCCCCGATGGAACCCGTGGTTTCGGACCGTTTCTCGCGCAGTCGCGTTGGGGCGAAACTCTCACCACCTACCCAAGCGTTGTGGGGCCGGAACTAATCTGTTGCATACTGGTCGAAACGATTGAAGCCCTTGAAAATATCGAATCCATTTGCGCTGTTCCAGGCGTGGATATGCTGATCATCGCACAGTTCGACCTTAGCACTGAGTTGGGCGTGATGGGCCAGTTTGATCACCCGGACTTTGTTTCAGCTGTCCGGAAAGTGGAAAATGCCGCCTTCGGGGCCGAAATACCACTGGGCAATGTGGCGCTGAACGAAGCGCAGGCAACCGATTTGTTTTCTCGCGGCTATCGTCTGGTCGGAGGTTTTGACGCACTTTGGCTGCGCGAGAAGGCTCTGCAAATCCAAAGCTGGTGCAAAACGTAACATACGACATCTGCTGTCGCTAACAGAACAGTAAAATCCGTATCGGCTCGACAGTTTTTCCCAAAACCATAGGGAGATACATCGTGAAAACCACCACCCGTGTCGCAGTTATCGGAGGCGGCGTTGTCGGATGCTCGGTTCTGTATCACCTGACAAAACTGGGCTGGTCCGACGTTATGCTGCTGGAGCGGTCCGAGTTGACCAGCGGATCGACATGGCACGCCGCAGGCGGATTTCACACGTTGAACGGCGACACCAATATGGCGGCGCTGCAGGGGTATACGATCCGGCTGTACAAAGAACTGGAAGAGATCACCGGAATGTCCTGTGGCCTGCACCATGTGGGCGGCGTGACACTGGCCGACAACCAGGACCGGTTCGACATGCTGCTGGCCGAACGCGCCAAGCACAGGTTCATGGGGCTGGAAACCGAAATCGTTGGCCCGGACGAGATCAAGCAGATCGCGCCCATCACCAACACAGACGGCATTATCGGTGCGCTCTATGATCCTCTGGATGGGCATCTTGACCCATCGGGTACCACGCATGCTTATGCCAAGGCAGCCCGCATGGGTGGTGCAACCATAGAAACTCATTGCATGGTACGCGAAACCAACCAACGCCCCGATGGGACCTGGGATGTGGTGACCGACAAAGTTACGATTCACGCCGAACATGTCGTAAACGCAGGCGGGCTCTGGGCGCGTGAGGTTGGCGCGATGGCCGGTGTCTATTTCCCGCTGCACCCTATGGAACATCAGTATCTGGTGACCGACTCGATCCCTCAGATCGGGGCGATCATCGACGCGGGTGGCGAACATCCACACGTCATGGACCCGGCCGGCGAAAGCTATCTGCGGCAGGAAGGGCGCGGTTTGTGCATTGGGTTCTATGAACAACCCTGCAAACCTTGGGCTGTTGATGGTACGCCATGGGAGTTTGGCCATGAATTGCTGCCCGACGATTATGACAAGATCACGGACAGTATCGAATTCGCCTATCGCCGTTTTCCGGTTCTGGCAGAAGCGGGGGTGAAATCGGTGATCCACGGTCCGTTCACCTTTGCACCCGACGGCAACCCTCTGGTCGGGCCGGTACCGGGCATACGCAACTACTGGTCGGCTTGCGGAGTCATGGCAGGCTTCAGCCAGGGTGGCGGCGTTGGCCTGACACTGGCGCAATGGATGATCGAAGGCGAACCCGAACGCGATGTCTTTGCCATGGATGTTGCGCGTTTCGGCGACTGGATCAGCCCGGGCTATACCCGCCCAAAAGTCATCGAGAACTATCAGAAACGCTTCAGCGTCGCCTATCCGAACGAAGAACTGCCCGCAGCGCGCCCCAACCGCACGACCCCGATGTACGACATCTTCACCGATCTGGGGGCGGTTTGGGGACAGCAATACGGTCTGGAGGTCGCCAACTACTTCGCGCAAGGAGACGAGCCGGGATATGAGACGCCTTCGTTCCGGCGTTCGAATGCGTTTGCCGCGACAGGTCGCGAAGTGCGTGCCGTGCGCGAGGGTGTGGGTATCAACGAAGTCCACAATTTCGGCAAGTATCGCATCTCAGGACCCAACGCACGCGGTTGGCTGGATCGGATCATGGCAGGTCGGATTCCGAAACCCGGACGGCTGTCGTTGACCCCGATGCTGTCGCCCAAGGCCAAACTGATCGGGGACTTCACTGTTTCCTGCCTCAGTGAGACTGAGTTTCAACTCACGGCTTCCTACGGCAGTCAGGCCTTCCACATGCGTTGGTTCCAGCAGCACACACAGGACGGCGTGACGATTGAGAATATCAGCGACCGCTTGAACGGCTTTCAGATCGCGGGACCCAAGGCAATGCAGGTTCTGGCTGCGTGTTCCCGCGATGACCTGAGTGATTTCCGCTTCCTCGATGTGCGCCGCATGACCGTGGGCATGACGGAATGCATCGCACAGAGGGTCAGTTATACCGGCGATCTTGGATTCGAGATCTACTGCGATCCGATGGCGCAGCGGCAACTTTGGTGGACATTGTGGGAAGCGGGGCAGCCCCATGGCATGGTTCCCTTTGGAATGCGCGCAATGATGAGCCTGCGTCTGGACAAGTTCTTCGGGTCGTGGATGCGAGAGTTTTCACCCGACTACACCGCTGCGGAAACCGGGTTGGACAGGTTCATCTCGTTCCGCAAGAATGCAGACTTCATTGGTCGCGAAGCTGCTGAGGCGGACCATGCCAAAGGCGCGACACGCACCTTGGTCGCTTTCGAAGTCGAAGCCGATGACACAGACGTCAACGCCTATGAACCGATCTGGTTGGATGGCGCAGTTGTTGGTTTCTGCACCTCAGGTGGCTATTCACACTACGCACGAAAGTCTGTCGCCATGGGTTTCCTGCCGTCTGAACGCGTAGCAGATGGGCTTGAAGTTGAGATCGAAATACTGGGCCAGATGCGCAAGGCAAAGGTTATCTCGACACCCTTGTTTGACGCTGACGGCGCCCGAATGAGGGGATGACTCGCGCCTGGGTCAACGGCATTGTAGCGGGATGATTAAGATTCCCATTATCATTCTGGCTGCGGGTCAATCCAGCCGCATGGGCGACATCGACAAGCTGATGCAACCGATCAACGGCATTCCGTTGCTCGCCCGTTCCGCAAGCATGGCCTGCGCCGTTGGGCCTGTGATCGTCGCCCTGCCTCCTGAACCGCATCCAAGATATGACGCGCTTGATGGCTTTGATGTTCAGATCGTTCCGGTCTGGGATGCGGCAGAAGGAATGAATGCCAGTCTGCGCGCCGCGATCCAAAAGCTGCCGTCGGATGCACCAGCCACTATGGTTTTGTTGGCCGATCTACCCGATCTGACCGAAACAGATCTGACCACAATTCTGAAAGCGCGACGTGCCCACCCCGACAACCTGATCTGGCGTGGAACAACCGAGGATGGAGCGCCCGGTCATCCGGTCGTGTTTGACAGATCTCTTTTCGATCAACTGTCACGGCTGAAAGGGGACGACGGCGCGCAGGAGATTGTGCGAAAATATCGGGACAGCGTTCATCTGCATCCCCTGCCCGCCCAAAATGCACGGTTGGATCTGGATACCCCGGAAGACTGGAAGGACTGGCGCGGAAAACATACTCTCTGAACAAACACGGCCCGGTCTAATCGACCGGGCCGGTGCCCAAAACAGGACTACCACTTTGCTCAATCTCCAAAGTGTGGCCAGTGTGCTTTCAGAAACACCCCGACTCCCAAGCAGCTAAACCTAAACAAGACCCCCTCGTTAACATGCCGCTATCACTTTTGGTGATCGAGTTAGCCGCCAGCGCCCCCTAGCGCTTTTGGCTCCCCTCACTTGGGCACGTTCATCCTCACTTATCCGATCGCGCGAAACAATGTAAAATTGGATGGAAGGGATAATTTGGGTCTTCCTCGAATGGTTTTTGCGCAACATCGCGATGCGTCAAGATCAACCTTAAGGCGATTATTCCCTTTGGGGAACGGTAGCGATTCGGGATTAAGCGCAAACTTATTCACCAATATCCGCAGTCCAAAACATGTTTATTGTGTCAAGCCATGCCTCACACAGACTCACCCACAACCATTGGAAGAGCAGCCTTTTTCTCGATCTTTCGGAAGGATGATTGTCAACAAAACAAAACAAATTCAATGTTTTTGAAAGTTTGACGCCATTTTTAGCAACAATCCTCCGATTCGCTTTGGTCCGGATCGGTAAAAGCCCGCGAATCCCGATCGACGTCAGCCGTCACACAACACCGGCTTTGTGGCAAAATTAAGATTTATTAATTGATCAGTCAGGAAACGCCAATTCTGAGAAGGCATCTGTTGTCTCAACGCGCAGCCGCAACTGCGTGAACATAACAGGAGACACAAATGAGCATCCGCAAATCCTCGCTTCTACTTCCCCGCACTTCCAACTGGGCAGGTGCCAGCGCGCTCGGCGCGGCCCTTCTGGCAGCGACGGCCATGCCGTCCATGGCGGACGAGGCATTGGCTGATCTGGTTGAGACCGTTTCACCGTCGGTCGTAACCATCATCGCCGAACACGACGCAGTGCCGACCCCAGCCCAGGGTCAGAACTTTGACTTTGAAGGGCATCCCTTTGGTGAATTCTTCAAACGCTTCGGCGGCCCGGAAGGGTTCAACATGCCGCAACGTGGCCCGTCCCAGGGCCTGGGCTCGGGTTTTGTTCTGGATGAGGCCGGATACATCATCACCAATCACCATGTCGTCGACAATGCCTCGACCGTGACCGTGCGCCTCAGCGATGATCGCACCTTCGACGCCGAAGTGGTCGGAACGGACCCGCTAACGGATATCGCGGTTCTGAAAATCGACGCGGGGACTGACCTGCAAGCCGTGGAACTTGGCGACAGTGACACAATCCGCGTAGGTGAAGACGTGGTCGCCATCGGCAACCCCTTCGGCCTGAGCTCGACCGTGACCACAGGTATCGTTTCGGCAAAAGGCCGCAACATCTCGGAAGGTCCATATGCAGAGTTCATCCAGACGGATGCAGCGATCAACAAGGGCAACTCGGGCGGCCCTCTGTTCAACATGGAAGGCGAAGTTGTTGGCGTGAACTCGGCCATCTATTCGCCCAGCGGTGGGTCGGTCGGTCTTGGATTTGCCGTAACTTCGAACATCGTTGAACACATCGCAGCCGATCTGCGTGATGATGGGCAGGTCAGCCGGGGTTGGCTGGGCGTGTCGATCCAGAACGTTAGCCCACAACTTGCGGCGGCGTTGGGGATTGAGGCTTCCACGGGCGCGTTGGTGTCCGACGTAGTTTCAGGCAGCCCGGCAGACGGCGTCCTGAAGCAAGGCGACGTGATCCTGTCATTCAACGACGATGCCGTAGACTCCAGTGGTGATCTTCCCATCCTTGTGGGCACGACCAAAGTCGGCACCGACAGCACTCTGACCGTGTTGCGTGAGGGCAAGCAGAAAACAGTGTCCCTTACTGTTGGCCAGCATCAGACCGCATCGCCCGAGGCCGACAAACCGGTCGAAGCAGAAGTTGCAGGCACAACGCTCGGTGTTACCGTGGCACCGCTGACCGAAACGGTTCGGGCCGAGAAAGGTGTTGCCGAAAACGTCGAGGGCGTCGTCGTCACCGACCTGAAGCCCGACAGCCCCGCGGCAAAAGCCGGCCTGCAGCGTGGTGACGTGATCGTCAAGTTGGGCAATCAGGACACCTCCACACCGGACGCTCTGAAGGCGGCGCTGGACAGCGAAAAAACCGATCCTGCCCTGGTGCTGATCAATCGTGGCGGCAGCCAGATCTTCGTCGCGGTCGAACTGGCCTGAACCTGAACATGCGTGCGCTGCTTGATGGGGATTTCCGGCGCACGCCTCACCCGGCGGATCAGAGTTGTCCACTGTCCGCCGGGCTTGCCGGGTGCAGGCCCAGCACCCGGCAAGAACTTCTCCTAACCATATGCTTTACCTGAAATTTGTGATTAAATATAAAAAGAAAGGAGCCCGACCATGAGCCGCCGTCTGTTGATCGTCGAAGATGATGCTGACACAAAGGACTTCATCGCCAAGGGTTTTGGCGAAGAGGGATACGTGGTTGAAACCGCGGCTGACGGTCGCGAGGGGCTGTACCATGCCACTGACGGTGGGTTTGACGCCATTGTTCTGGACAGGATGTTACCCGGTCTGGACGGGCTGTCACTGATCAAATCCATGCGGGCGGCCGGATTGAAAACCCCGGTATTGATGCTGACGGCGATGAGCGCGGTGGACGAACGGGTCAAGGGCCTGCGCTCGGGTGCCGACGATTATCTGGTCAAGCCATTCTCGTTTCAGGAGCTGCACGCCAGGATCGAGGCCTTGCTGCGCCGCCCTCAGGAATCCGAAGAGGCGCCGACATTGACCTGCAAAGACCTGCAGATGGATTTGTTGACCCGCAAAGTCACGCGCGACGGGCACGAGATCACACTGACACCGCGTGAGTTTCAGATTCTCGAGTTTTTCCTGCGTCGCAAAAACCGTGTGGTGTCGCGCACCATGTTGCTTGAAGGAGTTTGGGATTACCACTTTGACCCGAACACCAACGTTGTGGACGTTCATATCTCGAAATTACGGCGCCAGCTGGACGAAGGCGGTGACGCGCAGCTGATTGAAACCGTCCGTGGAGCGGGTTACATGATGTCCGATGGATAACCTTCGGCTTTCGTTAAACAATTCAAGAACAAGGCTGGTAGCAACCAGCATGATTCTGAGCACGATTCTGACAGCGTCTGTGCTCGCGTTCGTCTATGTGACCGCCAACCGAAGCATCGAAGCCGAGACCCGCTCGGTCGTATCAGCAGAGTTGACGGGGCTTGCAGATGAATACGAAAGGCGCGGGCTGATTGGGTTGATCACTGCAATTGAGCGCCGTTTGCCAAGTGCCGCAGAGCGGGACGCGCTCTATCTTTTGACAGATAGGTTGGGCCTCAAACTTGTGGGCAATCTCAAGTCCTGGCCGGTGAACATTGCCGCCGGAAGTGGTTGGGTAGACTTGGAATTACGCCGGGCAGACAATGATCAGCTCGTGTCCGTCTCAGCCGCATCGATCCGCCTGCCGGGCGGCGAGCGCCTTCTGGTTGGGCGGGATGCTGCGTCGCGCCAGCAATTCGACAGGGTTCTGTTTCGCTCAGTTGCCCTGGCGCTGGGGATTGCTTTGGTTCTGAGCGTCATCACCGGTTGGTTGTTCACGCGGTTGGTATTCTCGCGCCTCTCGGATATTGCCAGCACGGCTGAGAATATCGTTTCAGGCGATCTGTCAAAGCGGATGCCGCTGCGCGGAACCGGGGACGAATTCGATCAGGTTTCAGGCACATTGAACAACATGCTCGACCGGATCGAGGAATTGATCAGCAACCTTCGCACCACCTCGAATTCGATTGCGCATGATCTTCGCTCGCCTTTGTCTCGCCTGCGACAACGAGTTGAGGCCCTCTCTGAACCCGGCAAAAGCGATCTGGATCGCGAGATCGATATCGCACGGGCAACGGGTGAAATTGATCACGTTTTGCGCGTACTGGGGCAACTCACCGAAATCTCACGGGCCGAGGCCGGTCTGGGACGAGAGCAATTCGAAACCATCGATTTGCAGCAACTGGTTGGCGATGTTGTAGAGCTTTATGACCCGGTCGCCGCCGATCAAGGTGTGCAACTCGAAGTCAGGGGCTCTGCCCCTGCCATTCAGGGGCACCGGCCTCTTCTGTCGCAAGCTCTTTCCAATCTGTTGGAAAACGCCTTGCGTTACGCACCAGCAGATACCGCGATCACGATTTCTATCGATGCGCGCGACGGTCTTGCCCAGCTAAGCGTCAGGGATCGTGGACCCGGCGTTCCCCCCGAAGAACTGGATCGCCTTCAGCTTCCATTCGTGACACTTGACCCCGCTCGGACGGAACGCAATGCGGGTTTGGGCCTGGCTCTGGTCGCAGCAATTTCACATATGCACGGTGGGAAATTTGCCGCCCGGAACTGTGACCCCGGGCTGGAAACCACGATCAATCTGGCTCAACAGCGTTAATCCGGAACACCATTTATTGCCATGGTCTTGTTTTTATAGCGCGTATCGTCGGTGACATCCGTACCGAACCAATCCGGTGGGACGTATCTTGCGGCCTGGTCCTGTGAGGTGAATTCCACTTCCACCAGGCACAACGGTGCCAGATCTCCCGCGAAGACGTCCAGCTCAAATACCAGACCATCCTGCAATTGAGCGGTGTAGCGTATCTTCTCAACCCGCCGCCCTTCTGTTTCCGGCCAGAAGGTATCGAACTGTTCCGCAGTGATCTCGGCCTCGCGCTCCATCCGCACCAGGCCGCCGACACCTTTCAAAGTCAGGAAATACGCATCGTTTTTTTGCCTCAACCGCAACTCGGCGGAGTCGTCGGGCGCGGTCAGATAACCCTGTCGTACAACGGCTTTTTTCGCTTTGCTCAGGTCCGGCAGGTTTGCCACCAGAAACTTGCGTTCGATTTCTTTGCTCATCGGTTTGAAATCACTCCGCTCTCCAATTCCTCAAACAGTGCCCGGTAGGCAGCACAGGATACACTGCGCCCGGCAAAGGTACTGATCGGGGCACGATGCTGACCCATCTTTTCGATATCCGCAGCGAAAGGAACCGTCGTCTGCAAAAAGCGTTTTGGATACAGCTTGCGCATCGCCTCCATAGTTTCCTGATGCAAAACCTTTCGGTGTTGCACCATCGAAAAAAAGGCCCGCAGTTTTTTCTTGCGCAACTTGTGTTTGTCAAAAAACTCAACCAGCTGATCGAACGTCCGTTCGGACAGGGTTGTGGGGATGACCGGCACGACGATTTCATCGGCTGCCTTGAAGATATTCTCGGACAGGGTCGAAAAATTGGGCGGGCAATCCAGAATGATCACGTCATAATCGCTACCTGCGGCTTTTAAAGCTCTTTTCAACCGCGAACGTTTGTTTCGCATCCGCGACAGGAACACATCAAAATCACGAAAGGTCAGATTCGCTGGCAGCACGTCCAAACCTTCGAAATCGCTGGCCCGGATTGCCTTGGTAAACCGTTCCACATCTTCGAAAAACCGCGCATCCGTCAGCTTTTTTGAAGGCTTCACTCGAAAGTAGAACCCCGATGCGCCCTGGGGGTCAAGGTCACACAGCAGCACCTGTTGCCCCGCCTGCGCATATGCATAAGCCAGGTTCACCGAGGTTGCTGTTTTACCGACACCGCCCTTGTTGCTGTAATAGGCAATGATCTTCATTCCTCACTCCTCTTTCCGGTGAAACAAGGTCCGGAACAAGTGCCGGGTTTCCGGCCCGTCGAATTTCTCAAAGCTGGAAAGCACGCGGCTCCGCTCGGCCTTCTGGCGTTGATCCAGAACCGCGATCAATCCACCCACAGCCAGACCAATCCGCGCATCCACGCGGCCCTGCGCGTTGCTGTGCTGCGCGACAAAGGCCAGCAAAGACTCTTGCTGAACGGAGTAATCGTTAAACAGACCCAGATTGTCCTGCAGCTTTTTCAATGGTTTGATGATCTCCTTGAAGTTCTTTGCATCAAAGAGAGGGCCAAAGAATTCCATCAGGTAGCGCAGTTTTTTACAATCAATGCGAAGGTCATGCAACGTGTCATCCGGAGTGTCGTCGGTGATGCCACGAGCGACCTTGCATACCTTGCGATACCGTTTCCAAATCAATACGCATGCATATTCGTGTGCCCCGCGCTTTGCGTTTGATCCGGGTTCTAAACGATCTATTCCGTTGAACAATGCTGTCAGATTGGTCAGACAGGCGTTGTATTCTTCGCTGCGCAACCGGCGGGACAAGCGTGACAGTTCCCGCGCGCGTTCCGTCTCGAAAAGGTCGAACATTTCTTGCAAGCCATCATGAAGTATGGACGGTAAGAAACTGAAGTATTTATCTTTTTCCAGAAGGTAGACATCCAGATCACGCATACGGCCGGTGGGGGTCATGAGGTCGGAAAAGACCTGCTTCAAATGCACGGTCTGCGCGTCGGAAAAAACGCCTTTGAACAGGCTGATCACAGATCGGACCTTCCGCAGAGACACTCGGTAATCATGTAGAAATTCCGTGTCGATATCGGCGATAATTCCTTCTTCGTTTTGCCGGGCAACTTTCAGATAGTTTTGAATAATATCCGCAGCGACCTGAATGGATGGTTCAGCTTTTCCCAACTCGATCTCAGGCTTGGCCCGATAGGGAACCATGTCCGGGAAAAGCCCGGCGTAAAACGCTTCGACACCCGACCCGCCCCCTGACATGGCAGACATCGCGGTGTTTACCTTTTGATACGCTCTCTCATACCCACGCAGTCGCTGAAGCTGAACAATCGTCGCCTGACCGGTTGTCGAGGACAGGCACCAAACCTTTCCCCTGACTAGCGTTTTGTCCAACTCATCCAATACGGCGAGTGGTTTCGTCTGAATCTCCCCGGCTCCGATCTGCATCAGCGCGCGCAGTTTCGGAAACCCTTTCAAAGCTGCTTTAACGGGGCCCTGCGGCAGGTCTTGAACAAACCGCCCCTGCCCCTTGCAGCGTTGAGAAAGTGGCGCACGGCCATTCTGGAAAAGCCACAGTATTTCCCCGACCTCAACCAGAACACGACCTGATTTCCGCAACGATTGATCGTGGCAATCCAGCTGCACGAAAGGTTTCGCAACTCCTGTTGGGTCGATCCTGATCGTAAACCCGGGAATGAGCCTTTCAAGAAGCGCCTCGTCAATCGGTTTGGACAGAAAGCCTTGAACATCTGAAGGTTCGGTCATGATCCGCCGATCCGGGGCGCTTTCAGGTATTCATTGACATTTGTCTCAACGATCTTCTGCACGCTGGTTCCTCTTCGATGGTTCTGATCCTTCAATACGTACAGGGTTTTCACCTCCAATTTTTGCAAGGAGCTTGTCTTGCCCCTGACCGGGCCACTTTCGGTATTTCTGGCTTCTGAAACTCGGCCCTCCGAGACAGCATGACTTCATGAGAGCTGAAACTCGAGACGACAGCAAGCCATTATGTTTTGGCAATTTACAAACATGGGTGACAGCCCCCGAAGGCGTAAGTAATAGAGACTTATGAGTGATCCCGTTTCCTCGATCCGCAACCTTGGCCCGGCCTTTGAGCAGGCCTGCGCGCGCGCCGGCATCCACTCGGCTGACGAGTTGCGGGAACTGGGGCCGGATGAAGCCTATGCCCGGCTTTTGCGGGCTGGTACCAAAGCACATTTCATCGGCTACTATGTTTTGGTGATGGGGCTTCAGGGACGCCCCTGGAATGATTGCAAGGGTGAAGAGAAAAAAAAGCTGCGACAGCGTTTCGACGCGATCAAGGCCGGTAACAGCGCGGCGCCGGAGAACCAGATGGTTGCGGACCTGGACGCAATCGGCGTTCGCGTCGCTCCCAAAGACCTAAAGCAAGTCTGAACAAAAAAGGCCGCCCCCTTGCAGAGCGGCCCGATCTTTCGGCAGAAAACCGGCTTAACCGACCAGTTCGATACCCGAGAAGAAATACGCGATCTCAACAGCCGCAGTTTCCGGTGCATCCGAACCATGAACCGAGTTTTCACCAACCGATTCAGCGAACTCGGCACGGATGGTGCCGGGTGCTGCGTCTGCCGGGTTAGTTGCGCCCATGACTTCGCGGTTCTTTGCAATGGCACCTTCGCCTTCCAGAACCTGAACAACAACCGGAGCCGACGACATGAACTCGCACAATTCATCATAGAACGGACGCTCGGCGTGAACTTCGTAGAACTTGCCGGCTTGTTCCTTGGTCATGTGGATGCGCTTTTGCGCAACGATGCGCAGACCGGCGTCTTCGAACTTGGCGTTGATCTTGCCAGTCAGGTTGCGGCGGGTTGCGTCGGGTTTGATGATCGAAAATGTGCGTTCCAGTGCCATGTCGGCCTCTCCTTACAATCTGGCGCGGGTCCGCGCCGAAATCCATCGCGCGCCGCGTATCACGGTCTATCGCTCATGAAAAGTGTTATGATGGTCTGCCTGCCGCTTTGAGGTTCAGAATGTTTCCGGTAAAGGGTCCTTCCTGTCCAGACGCCGAACGTAAAGCACTGCAAGCAGGCCTGCAAAGCTGCTTGCCCACATCATGCCCAGAACCAGAAACGGCCCGTTTTTGGGGCTGACAAATGCGCCGGTCATCGAAGTCAGGATCGCACCCAGCGCTACAACCATCGCCCCCGACAACCCCGCCGCACTTCCTGCCAGCTTGGGGCGAACGGACATGACGCCCGCCGAGGCGTTTGCATTGGTCAGCCCGTTGCCGAACCCGACACAGATGGCCGAGCCGAAGAACACCCAGACCGACCCCAGATCAGCCAGAAACAGCAGCAGTCCGCAGAAAGGCCCGGTCGAAGCCACGACCCGGCCGATCAAGATCATCGTGGTCAGACGTGTGTGCGCCGCGATCCGGCCGGTTACGAAGTTCCCGACCATGAACCCACCCGTGATAATGCCAATTCCAAGACCCAGCAATGCGGGGCTCAGCTCGAACCACGCGGCCGCAACCAGCGGAGCACCGGTAATAAAGCTGTAGAACCCGCCGATGGAAAACGCCGCACACAGGGCATACCCCCAGAACCGGCGGGCGCGGAAAAGATGCGGGTATTCCCGCAATTGGGCCGCGAAAGTCGAAGAGCGGTTCATGTTCGTCTCGCCCATATCGAACCACAGCAGCCCCAACAGCCCTGCCCCTAGCACTGTGTAGAGCACAAATCCCGAACGCCAGCCGAACAGCATATCCAGCGTCCCACCCAGCATCGGGCCAAGCATTGGCGCCAAAGCCATGGCCATCGCGACATAACCGAGTTTGCTTGCAGCCTCGTTCGGCGGATACCGATCTCTGATCGATGCGCTGGACAGAACCGACCCAGCCACCACCGCGGCCTGCAAAAGACGGAAGCCGAGAAAGGTCCAGATGGACCCGGCCAGAGAGCATCCGATTGAGGAGATGACGAAGATGGACATACAGATCAACAGGATCGGCCTGCGACCGAAACGATCCGACAAAGGCCCCATGATCAGTTGCAGCACGGCCGAGACCGCTAAAAACCCCGCGACCGACAGATTCATGAGGCCATAATCCACCCCGAAGTCTTCGCTCATATGGGCCAGAGAAGGCAGGAACATATTCAGCGACAAAACCGACAATGCTGTGGCAAAGATCAGAGTGACCAAGTGTGGAGGCGTCCGGGCCGCGCGCATGTGAAAACCGTTCAGAAAAGCAAACGACACAGCGCTAACACATTGCTTGCAGATTGAACATGCCAAGCCGCTGGCGGCGGCATCACAGCTCTGCTAAGAGCGCTCCATGTTACGGATCGAAGACATCACCTATGCCGTTGAAGGTCGTCCATTGTTTGATGGCGCAACCGCAACGATTCCCGATGGTCACAAGGTTGGCCTTGTCGGTCGGAACGGAACCGGAAAGACCACGCTGTTCCGCCTGATCCGGGGGGAGTTGGCTCTGGAATCCGGTAATATCTCGGTCCCGAAACGCGCTCGGATTGGCGGTGTGGCGCAAGAGGTGCCCTCCTCTGATGTCTCGCTGATCAACACGGTTCTGGCCGCCGATACCGAACGCGGTGCATTGATGGCCGAGGCCGAAAGCGCTGAAGACCCGACACGTATCGCCGAAATTCAGACCCGTCTGGCCGATATCGACGCCTGGTCCGCCGAGGCCCGCGCGGCTTCGATCCTCAAGGGGCTGGGGTTTGATGACGAAGACCAACTACGCCCGTGCTCGGATTTCTCGGGCGGGTGGCGGATGCGCGTTGCGCTGGCGGCGGTGCTGTTTACTCAACCAGATCTGCTGCTGCTGGACGAACCGACAAACTATCTGGACCTCGAAGGCGCGCTGTGGCTCGAGAGCTATCTGGCCAAGTATCCTCACACGGTGATCATCATCAGCCACGACCGAGGTCTTCTGAACCGCGCCGTGGGGTCGATCCTGCATCTGGAAGACCGCAAGCTGACCTATTACGCGGTGCCATACGACAAGTTTGCGGAACGCCGTGCGGAACGTCTGGCACAGGCGGAATCGGAAAACGTCAAGGCCAAAGCCCGCATCGCACATTTGCAAAGCTTTGTGGATCGGTTCCGCTATAAGGCATCGAAAGCTGTTCAGGCCCAGTCGCGCCTGAAGATGATCGAACGCATCCAACTGGTCTCGACCCCACAAGAAGCAGCACTCCGTGCGTTCAGCTTTCCGGAACCCGAGGAACTGTCGCCACCGATTATCCAGATTGAGGGCGGCGTCACAGGTTATGGCGAGACAGAGGTGCTTCGGCGTCTGAACCTGCGCATCGACCAAGACGACCGCATTGCGCTGTTGGGCAAGAACGGTCAGGGGAAATCGACCCTGTCCAAGCTGCTCTCGGACCGGCTGCCCCTGATGGCAGGCAGGATGACCTGCAGCAACAAGCTGCGCATCGGCTATTTTGCACAGCATCAGGTGGATGAGCTCTATGTGGACGAAACACCGCTGGACCACCTGCGCCGCCTGCGCCCTGACGAGGCGCCCGGCAAGTGGCGTTCGCGACTGGCCGGTTTCGGGTTGAACGCGGATCAGGCGGAAACCAAGGTCGGGCGTCTGTCGGGTGGACAGAAAGCGCGCCTTTCACTGCTGCTCGCCACGATCGACGCGCCCCATATGCTGATCCTTGATGAGCCGACCAACCACCTTGATATCGAAAGCCGCGAGGCGCTGGTCGAGGCGCTGACTGCTTATTCCGGCGCGGTGGTTCTGGTCAGCCACGACATGCATCTGCTGAGCCTTGTCGCGGATCGCCTCTGGCTGGTTTCGGATGGTACGGTCAAACCCTTTGACGGCGACCTTGAAGCCTATCGGTCCCTGCTGCTGGCGCGCGACAGACCCGTCAGGGAAAAGTCCCAGACTGTCAAATCAAAACGCCCCACACGCGAGGCGTTGTTGGCTCTGCGCGCCGATCTGCGCAAATGCGAAGACCGGATCGAAAAGCTGACCGATATGCATGACAGGCTTTCCGCCAAACTGTCCGACCCGGCGTTGTACGAGGACGATAAGATCAACGATCTGGAAACCTGGAACCGCAAGTTCACCGAAGTCACCGAGGCCATGCAAAAAGCCGAGGCTCTATGGGTCGCCGCAGCCGAACGACTTGAACAGGCAGAAACAGCATGAAAACACCCGTCAAAGACACCGGAGCTATGATTTCCGGTATGCATCCCGACTTGCAGCCCGGTGAATTTGCCTTTGTCGTGTGGCCTGAGAACAAACCCTGGCCTGAGGGCACGCGGGCCAGCTGTGTCGAGGCCGAAGGGCTGTCTCTTGTCGTCCCGATCGCTGCGGCACCGCAAGATGCCGTCGCGATGCGTTGCATTACCTTGCAGGTCCATTCCTCGCTGGAAGGTGTTGGTCTGACCGCGGCCGTTTCCAGCGCGCTGGCTCAGGCGGGCATCCCTGCGAACATGGTCGCGGGGTATCACCACGATCATGTCTATGTCCCATCAGGTTGTTCGCAAGATGCCCTGAGTATCCTGCAAGACCTGCAACGGAGCAGCAAATAGCAATGGACAGCGCATTCCTGATTACCGCGTTCACAACGCTTTTCGTGGTCCTTGACCCGCCCGCGCAAACTCCGATCTTCGTGGCTCTGACACAGGGCATGGACTGGCATACGCGCCGCTCCATCGCGGTTCGGGCCTGCCTGACAGCAGGCTTTATCCTGGCCCTGTTTGCTGCCTTTGGCGAAGCCCTTCTGGGGTTTGTTGGCATTTCGATGGAGGCGTTCCGCGTCGCAGGAGGCGTCCTGCTGTTCCTAACCGCGCTGGATATGCTGTTTGAACGCCGCACCAAGCGACGCGAAAGCAGCGCCGAGGAAGAGGAACATCCAGACCCGTCCGTTTTTCCCCTGGGCATTCCACTGATTGCAGGCCCCGGCTCGATTGCAACGATGATTCTGCTTGCGGGCCAGCAACCCGGCATTCAGGGCCTTGCCGTTGTCATCGGCGTCATGCTCGTTGTTCTGGCGATGGTCTTCGTGATGTATCTGACATCCGGCGCTGTCGCACGGGTTTTGGGCAAAACCGGGTTGAACGTATTGACGCGACTACTGGGTATGTTGCTTGCGGCCCTGTCTGTTCAATTCATTCTTGATGGCCTCAAGGCCTTTGGATTTGCGTCTTAAATCCCCATATACAATGCGCGTAACTTGAGTGGGGTGAACCCTGTGGACAGCATCGATATCGGACAACTGGTCTATCTGGTCGTGCTCGGGCTGGCGATCGCGTTCTGGTTCGTTTCGCAAAACCGCCAGTCCCTGAACAAAACATTGCAGCAGGTGATGGCCTGGGTGTTCATTTTTGTTGGTGTCATTGCCGTTGTTGGATTGTGGGAGGACATCCGGTCCTCGGTTGGGCCTGCCCCGCAGATGACCGTTACCGGTCAAACGATCGAGGTGCCCCGTGCCTATGACGGTCACTACTATTTGCCGGTTTTGGTGAATGATGAGCCGATCAGCTTTCTTGTCGACACCGGCGCCAGCCAGATCGTGCTCAGCGCTCAGGACGCTGCGCGCGTTGGTATCGATCCTGATCAGTTGAACTATTTCGGACGCGCCTTGACCGCCAACGGAGAGGTGCGCACCGCGCCGGTGCGGCTTGAGACCCTGACCGTAGGGCCAATTACCGATCAGAACGTATCAGCCTGGGTCAATGAGGGCGAGCTGGATAAATCGCTTTTGGGGATGGAATACCTGCATCGTTTCTCAAGCATTCAGTTCGTAGATGGCAAGCTGATCTTGTCTCGTTAGCGGCTCTGATCGCTTGAGAACAAAAATAGAACATGCTAATGTTTCGGCATGTCTACTCAGCTTCTTGGCCACAAACCTGCGCGTCAGGCACCGGGGGTAAACCTCCATCCGCAGATCACCCTGCAACTGGGCCGTGTGCACGAGGCGTGCGGCCCCGCCCGGCGCAGCTTTGCCATGTGGCTGGCCAGTCAGACACAGGGGCCGGTCTTGTGGATTTCCCCCGCGTGGGAACCTGGCCAGCTAAACCCCGATGGGATGATGGCCTTTACCGACCCGGCCCGGTTCATCTTTGTTCAGCCCACCCGTGCCGAGGATCTGCTGTGGTGTCTGGAGGAGGCGCTGCGCAGCGGGGCCATTCCGCTGATCGTCGGCGACCTGCCCGGCGCGCCGGGGCTGACACCGATACGCCGGATGCATCTGGCCGCCGAACAAGGGGGTACGATGGGGCGGGCTCCGCTTGGTTTGCTGCTGACACCCGGAGATGGTGGCGCGCAAGGGATTGAGACACGCTGGCACATGGCTGCCACCCATCGGGACGATGCGAGGCTCTGGACCCTGACCCGCCGCCGCGCCCGTGCCCTACCCCCGGTCACATGGCAGGCCACCATGACCGCCGCCCGTGCCGGTTTGCATCTGAAACGGATCGAAACCGAAGATGCAACGGCGTAAAGCCACGCGGATCACGCAAGAAGTGACTGGTCAAACCCCGGGCCGCGCCCTAGCGTCACCGCATGAGCCATCCGATCCATGACAGTCGCTATTCCTGGCTTCGCCTTCTGATCACGCTCGCCATTGCAACAGTGGCGAATGTTGGCATGTGGGCGGTGATCGTGGTCATGCCCGCGGTTGAAGCCGAATTCGGGGCCGGTCGCGCCGAAGCCTCGATGCCGTATACGCTGGCGATGATCGGTTTTGCCTTGGGTAATATGTGGTTGGGGCAGTTGGTGGACCGGCTGGGTGTCACCAGCGCCCTGATCGGAGCAGCCGTCTTGAGTGCTCTGAGCTATGTGCTGGCAACGCTGGCGCCGAATATAATGTTGCTATCCGCGGCGCATCTTCTGCTTGGGCTGGGCACGTCAATTGGGTTTGGTCCGCTGATCGCCGATATCTCGCATTGGTTCGTGAAGCGGCGCGGTATTGCCGTCGCACTGGTGGCCAGCGGGAATTACCTGTCCGGCGCCATCTGGCCCACCATGCTGTCCGGAATTCTGGCTCGGGACGGATGGCAACAGGTCTATCTGACGCTCGCCGTTCTGACGCTTGTCGTCGTCATTCCCCTGTCGCTGCTGCTACGCCGCAGGGTGCCGGTCGAGGCACACAGCACCGCCGCAGCATCCGCCCAAATCAATGCACGAAGTGTCGGCGTATCACCACGCGCGCTGCAATATATTCTGGGCCTGGCCGGGATCGGTTGTTGCGTCGCCATGTCGATGCCGCAGGTTCATATCGTCTCGTATTGCGTCGGACTGGGATATGGGCCCGCAGTCGGGGCCGAAATGCTGTCGCTGATGTTATTGGGTGGCGTTGTCAGCCGCATCATCTCGGGTCTGTTGGCTGACCGGCTGGGCGGCGTCGTGACGCTTTTGATCGGTTCTCTTCTGCAATGCATCGCCCTGTTCCTGTTCCTGCCGTACAACGGAATGGTGTCACTTTACGCCATCAGCCTGCTCTTTGGCCTGGCACAGGGTGGCATCGTGCCCAGCTATGCGTTGATTGTCCGTGAATACATGCCGCCGCAAGAAGCTGGCGCGCGGGTCGGGTTCGTCATGATGATGACCATTCTTGGCATGGCACTCGGCGGCTGGATGTCAGGGTGGATATACGACCTCACCGGAAACTACCAACTGGCGTTCGTGAATGGCATTCTTTGGAATGGCCTGAACATTGCAATCGTTCTGATGCTGCTCAGGAGATCCCGCCCCGGACGAGAACGGGTCATGGCATGACCCTTCTGACCCGTCGCAGCCTGCTTGCCGGCCTGGCAACCCTGCCCCTGACCCAGGCGGCACACGCTGCTTTGCGGCCTTACATCTTGTCGGATGAAGGCACCAGGGTCGGGTTCACTTTTGATCTTGCGGGGGTGACTCAGTCAGGGACAATGCCGATCCGGACCGCCGAAGTTCAGATTGACTCACGTCGCCTGCAGAACAGTCAGGTCACAGTGACACTGGACGTCAGCAAGGCCAGAACGCGGCTACCCTTTGCCCGAATGCCCATGCTCAGCCCCAGCGTATTGGACGCGAAACAGCACCCAACGATCCGGTTTGTTTCAACGGACATACAGTTGGGCACGGAAGGACGAATATCAGATGGCGCTCGGATCACGGGTGATCTGACGGTCCGCGGCGTGATCCGCCCGATCACGCTGGAGGCCAATCTGTACCGGCAGGCGGGAAGTGCAGAGAACAATCTGAACCGTCTGACCATTGGCCTGAAGGGCGCTCTGAACCGGCACGACTTCGGAGCTTCGGGCTATCCTGACCTGGTTCATGACACTGTCGGCCTGGACATCCACGCGGAGATTATCCGCGCGACCTGATCGTCAATTGGCAAAAAACGACTCGCTAAAGTCGAATTGATGCGCGCATTGTGCGGCGACACTGCCAATCTGAGACCACCATGCGCACGATCATTTCATTTGCCGCCCTGTTTCTTTCGGTCATTCTGCTACAGCTTTCGACAGGAGGCGTCGGACCTCTCGATGCCATATCAGGCATCACGCTGAATTTCACGACAGAACAGATCGGCCTATTGGGATCTTCGCACTTTCTGGGGTTTTTCATCGGCTGCTGGTGGGCACCACGTCTGATGGGAAATGTTGGTCATTCGCGTGCATTTGCCGTTTGCACTGCGCTGGGTGCAATGGGCTTGATCGGGCATACGCTGACTGAAAACCCATACATCTGGGCGGCCCTGCGTGTGGCCTCTGGCACCTGCGTGGCAGGCGCGTACACGGTGATCGAGGCCTGGCTGAACGCAAAGGTCACCAATGAAACCCGAGGGCGTGCGATGGGTACGTACCGGATCGCGGATATGGGCGCATCCCTGTGCGCCCAGTTAATTATCGCCGTTCTGCCCCCGGCGTCATATGTCTCATACAACCTGCTTGCGATCTTGTGCTGTGCGTCGCTGCTGCCGTTGACTCTGACCAAAGCAAGCCAGCCCAAAACACCTGATGCGCCTCGCCTTAAACCCGGGCTGGCATGGCGCAGCTCACCGCTGGCCGTGGCGGGTGTGATCGTGGCCGCGGTCAGCTCGGCCTCGTTCCGTATGGTGGGTCCGGTTTACGGGCAAGAAGTCGGCCTTGCCGTCGATCAGATCGCATTCTTCCTGGCCTCGTTCGTAATGGGTGGTGCGCTTGCACAATACCCCGTCGGCTGGCTGGCTGACAAATATGACAGGCGCTGGGTGCTGATCTGGTTGTCAGCTGCAGCGGTGCTAAGTTGTGGCGTCACTATGGCGGCAAGCGGCACCGGAACGATCGGGGTCATGTCGGCAGCGGTATTCTTTGGCCTGACAACCTTCCCGATCTTCTCGGTTTCTTCTGCCCACGCAAATGACTTCGCCACATCCGAGGAACGGGTGGAGCTGTCTGCGGCCCTGATGTTCTGGTTTGCCTTGGGGGCAATTGCATCGCCCTATATTACCTCGACTTTGATCCAGAAATTTGGTCCCGGGGCCCTTTTTGCCTTCGTCGCGTTCGGGCATGTCTTCCTGATCGTATTTGGTCTGGCGCGGATGCGGTCCCGCCCCACCCCCGAGGAGCGTACGAACTATGTTTATGCCCCGCGTACCTCATTCACGATTGGTCGCCTTCTCAAACGGTCGCGGGAAAACTTGAAAAACTAGACACCCGCTGGTTTTTGTATGCCTTTCGTGATTGCCCCGGTTTTTTCGGTCGACCTTGCATGAAACAAGGACGGGTCCGAACAGCTCAGATTCAACGCGTTGCGGTTATACTGTTCCGGGAACTCGAACCAGATCGCCGGGGCAGCGCGGTTTTCGGACCATTCGGCGTCCAAATTGACTTGCAGGTCAATGTCGGGCTTTTGCTGGACGATCACATCATGTAGACGGGCGCGCAGACAGTTACGCGGAAACGGATCATGGCTCGGATTCTCATCACCTCGGCGATCCCCTATATCAACGGGATCAAACACCTCGGCAATCTGATCGGCTCGCAATTGCCTGCCGACTTGTATGCACGTTACCAGCGTGGCCGGGGGAACGAGGTCATGTTCCTGTGCGCCACGGATGAACACGGCACACCAGCCGAGCTGGCGGCGGCCAAGGCGGGTAAACCGGTGGCCGAGTACTGCGCCGACATGTATGCGATTCAGGCCGATATCGCCAATCGGTTTGGGCTCAGCTTCGATCACTTTGGACGCTCGTCCAGCGAACAGAACAAGCGCCTGACCCAGCATTTTGCGGGTAAGTTGGATGACGCGGGCCTCATCCGCGAAGTCAGCGAAAAACAGGTTTATTCCAACGCTGATGGCCGCTTTTTGCCAGATCGGTATATTGAAGGCACCTGCCCCAATTGCGGCTATGACCGCGCGCGCGGCGACCAGTGCGAGAACTGCACCAAGCAGTTGGATCCGACGGACCTGATCGAGCCGCGCTCGGCCATTTCCGGGTCGACCGACCTGGAAATACGTGAAACCAAGCACCTGTATCTGCGCCAATCCGCGATGAAGGATAAGCTGGATGCGTGGATCGACAGCAAGACAGACTGGCCGGTCCTGACCACGTCAATTGCCAAGAAGTGGCTGCATGACGGCGACGGCTTGCAAGACCGTGGCATCACCCGCGATCTGGACTGGGGTGTGCCGGTCAAAAAAGGCGATCAGGATTGGCCGGGGATGGAGGGCAAGGTCTTTTACGTCTGGTTCGACGCCCCCATTGAATACATCGCCTGTGCCAAGGAATGGGCTGACGCCAACGGCAGGACAGACGCGGATTGGGAACGCTGGTGGCGCACCGACAAGGGCGCGGACGACGTGCGCTATGTCCAGTTCATGGGAAAGGACAACGTGCCGTTCCATACGTTGTCGTTCCCGGCCACCATCCTCGGCACCAACACGCATAATGAAGAGACCGGATCACCCGAACGCTGGAAGCTGGTGGATTTTATCAAGTCGTTCAACTACCTGAATTATGACGGCGGCCAGTTTTCGACCAGCCAGGGCCGTGGCGTGTTCATGGATCAGGCACTGGACATTCTGCCTGCCGATTATTGGCGCTGGTGGCTGCTGAGCCATGCGCCGGAAAGCAGCGACAGTGAGTTCACGTGGGAGAACTTCCAGCAATCGGTGAACAAGGACCTCGCCGACGTTCTGGGCAACTTTGTCAGCCGGATTACCAAATTCTGCCGTTCGAAATTTGGTGAGACCGTGCCCGAAGGCGGTGAGTTTGACGCCCGCGAGCAAGCTCTGATCGAAGAACTCACCAAACGCGTCCGCACCTATGAGGGCCACATGGGGGCGATGGAGGTTCGCAAATCCGCGCAGGAGCTACGGGCAATCTGGGTTGCCGGAAATGAATATCTGCAGGCTGCAGCTCCGTGGTCCACGTTCAAGGAAGACCCCGAGCGGGCTGCTGCGCAGGTACGTCTTGGCCTGAACCTGATCCGCCTTTACGCCGTTCTCAGCGCGCCGTTCATCCCCGACACCTCGGCCCGTATGCTGAGCGCGATGAACACGTTGGATACCAGCTGGCCGGATGATGTCGCCGTCGCGTTGAACGCCCTGCCCTCCGGACACGACTTTACCGTGCCCGACGTTCTGTTCGCCAAGATAGCGGATGAACAGCGTGAAGAATGGCAGGAGAAATTCGCTGGGACCCGCAACTGAACCATCCGATACCTAGAACCAGGGGGGCCATTCCGACCCCCTTCTCGCTCGGGCCCGATGACCACGCCGGGACCTAAGCCAGCATAAGTGCTGAAATTTTTGACATCGGCCCCGATCTACTCAAGATTCATCACGCTTGAGATATCGGCACAAAAAAGTCATCCTGAGATCAAGTTCCTCCGACTCGGGTCGCCCTGACGACCGGGTCGGTATCTTTTGTTTCTGCATCGAACGAGGCTTTCGCCATGTCCCCAGCATTCATTTCGCCCAACAAGACCAGCAGGCATTTGGCCGCCGTATTCATGCTGTTGTCCTTGGGTTTGGCGCATCCTGCGACCGCGCAGGAAGAAGGGGCACCACCGAAGGTTTCCATAGCCGCAGCCTATACCGAGGAAATCACCGACGAGGCCACGTTCATCGGGCGCGCCGAGGCAATCAACAAAGTCGATATCGTGGCGCGCGTGAACGGGTTTCTCAACAGCCGCGAGGTCGAGGATGGAGCGACGGTAAATGAAGGCGACCTGCTGTTCACTATCGAACCCGACCTTTACGAGGCCACGCTTGAGGCCCGAAAGGCCGATCTGAACCGGGCGGAAGCGAATCTTGAGCTGGCAAAGGTTGATCTGGCGCGTAAAGAAGAGCTTTACAAACGTGACGCGACGCCGGAATCGGAACGCGACATCGCCCGCGCCAATGAACTGGTCGCAGAGGCAGAGGTGAAAGCAGCCAAAGCTGCGATCCGGCAGGCCGAGCTCGACCTGAGCTACACGCAGATCCACGCACCATTTGATGGCCGTATCGGCAGGATCACCACAAGCGTTGGCGATGTTGTTGGTCCAAACAACCCTCCACTGGTCAATATCGTCAGCGAGACGCCAATCTACGTGAATTTCTCGTTGAACGAAAAGCTCTTTACCTCGGTTTTGCAGACCGTTGGCGAAAACTCAGCCTCTCTTGCGGATAGTCCGCAAAGCCCAAACGTGCACGTCACCCTGCCCAATGGCACAGAGATGGATGAAGTCGGCAGAATTGTATTCGTTGACAACCGTATCGACCCATTGACCGGCGCAATCACAATGCGGGCCCAATTCGACAATACGGACCGGCTGATCCTGGACGGCGCTTTCGTGAATGTGCAGATCGAAGCGCTGGAGCCGACCTTGCAGGTTCTGGTGCCACAAGCCGCCTTGCAACGCGATCAGCGGGGCGATTTTGTCCTGGTGGTTAATGACAAGCAAATGGTTGAACAACGCTACATCACAACAGGTGACACTTTTGGTACTGCGATTATCGTGCTGGACGGACTGCGTGAAGGTGAAAGCGTCATTGTCGAGGGCTTGCAGCGGGTCCGCCCCGGTGTGGCTGTTGACGCGGTCGTGGCCTCTGAACAGCCGGGAGAGTAACAGATGTTCTCAGCCCTGTTCATAAGCCGCCCCAAGCTGGCGCTTGTCATCTCACTGGTGCTGACCATCATGGGCGGCATCGGGTACCTGGTACTGCCGGTCGCGCAGTTTCCGGACATCACGCCACCGGTGGTCAACGTCTCAACCACGTATACCGGTGCAAACGCCGAAACCGTTGAAAACACCGTTGCCGCGCCGATTGAGGCGCAGGTCAACGGTGTGGACGACATGATCTATATGACGTCCAGATCGTCGGACAACGGGTCCTACTCGCTGGATGTGACCTTTGAGGTGGGCACCGATCCTGACATCGCATCGGTCAACGTTCAAAACCGGGTTGCGCAGGCCATGTCGTCATTGCCAGCCGAGGTCACTTCGTCCGGCGTCGTGACACAGAAATCTTCGACCAACATGCTGATGCTGGTCACTCTGACCTCACCCGATGGGACCTATGACAGTGTGTTCCTGTCGAACTATGCCTCGATCAATCTGCGCGATGCGCTGGCGCGTGTGCAGGGCGTTGGTAAGGCTGATGTTTTGACCAACCTTGAATACGCCATGCGGATCTGGATGGACCCGGACAAGATGGCGGCGCTGTCCATCACTCCTGGGGATGTCATCAATGCAATCCGGGAACAGAATATCGAAGTGTCTGCCGGTTCCATCGGTGCACCACCTGTACCCGAAGGGCAGACGTTTCAATACACGATCAAATCCAAAGGCCGTCTGACATCCGCAGAAGAATTCGGTGACATTGTTATCCGGACCGGCGAAGCCGGCGCCATCGTCCGCGTCAAGGACATCGCTCGGGTTGAGCTTGGCGCAGAATATTATGCGGCTTCGGGCTATTTTCAGTCGGTTCCTGCCACGGTTATCGGCATCTATCAGGCCCCCGGTGCAAACGCTTTGGCGGTATCGGAACGTGTGCAGGCCGAATTGGAACGGCTGTCCCGCGCGTTCCCAACGGATGTCGAGTATGATGTACCCTTCAACACGACCGACTTTGTCGAGGCCTCTTTGAACGACGTGGTCTCGACCCTGATCCTGACCTTCATTCTCGTTATTTCGGTTGTGTTCGTCTTCCTGGGAAGTTGGCGCGCAACGATCATTCCGGCGGTGGCAATTCCAGTGTCCCTGATCGGCACTTTTGCCTTCCTGCTGGCGTTTGGGATGTCCCTAAACACCATTTCGCTGTTCGCCTTGGTGCTTGCCATTGGTATTGTGGTGGACGACGCCATTGTCGTTGTTGAAAACGTGGAGCGCATCATTGCGGATGAAGGGTTGCCTCCGGCTGAAGCGACCCGAAAAGCCATGGGCCAGATAACTGGACCGGTCATCGCGACCACTTTGGTTCTTCTGGCGGTGTTCGTGCCGGTGACGTTCATGCCCGGCATCTCCGGGCGGTTGTATTCCCAATTTGCGGTCACGATCTCGACCGCTGTCGTTATCTCATCCATCAACGCGCTGACCCTTTCGCCCGCCCTGTGTGGCTTGGTGCTACGCGCCAGATCTGGCCCTCCCAAAGGGCTGCTGGCGGTCTTCGAAAGTTTCATCGGCACCGTGCGCAACGGCTATGTCGCCATAGTACGCAAACTGCTGATTTTCCCCGCCATCGCGCTGGCCATCGTGGTCGGTCTTGGTTTTGGTACGGGGACAATCATGTCGAATACCTCTGCCGGGTTTATCCCGCTTGAGGACAACGGGTACTTGTTCGTCGATGTTCAGTTGCCGGATGCTGCCACTCTGGAACGGACAGAGGCGGTCACCGCACGTCTGGACGAACAGATAAGCGAAATCCCGGGCGTTGCGAGCACGGTTCTTGTCAACGGCTTTTCGATGCTGAACGGCACGATCACCAATGGCGCTGCGATTTTCGTCAATCTCGACAATTGGAGCGAGCGGCAAGAAGACGATCTGAGCGCTGATGCCATTCTGGCCAAGGTACTGGCGATTGCGAATGGTGAATCAGCGGCTTCGATCCTGGCCTTCAATCCACCACCAATCCAGGGTCTTGGCATGTCCGCGGGCGTAGAAATGGAGGTTCAGCAAACCGGCGGTGGCACACCGCAGGATCTGGCCTCGGCCGTGGGTTCGTTCGTGTATTCGGCCAATCAGAGACCCGAGATCGGGCAGGCCTATACAACCTTCCGCGCCAACGTCCCGCAGCTGTTCGTTGATCTGGACCGCGAAAAGGCCAAAACGCTGAATGTCTCGGTCGCCGAGATTTTTCAGACCATGCAGGCACAACTGGGGTCGTACTATGTCAATGACTTCAACCTGTTCGGCCGCGTCTACCGCGTGATGATTCAGGCTGATGGCACTTATCGGGACAATGTCGAGGATATCGCGAACCTCTATGTCCGTTCTCAAAACGGCGACATGGTGCCGTTAGGGACACTGATCGACGTGGAAAACGTGTTGGGTCCGGTTCTGCTGAAGCGCCACAACCTGTTCCGGTCTGCCACGGTGACGGCGGTACCAGCACCCGGCTTGTCCAGCGGCGACGCAATCAACGTGATGACGGAGGAATCCGCAACCGCCCTGCCCCCGGGCTATTCGTTCGAATGGACAGGGACAGCACAGCAACAGCTGGCCTCGGGCAGTCTGGTGATTATCATCCTCGGGCTTGCCATCCTGTTCGGTTACTTGTTCCTGGTGGGTCAGTACGAAAGCTGGACCTTACCTGTTTCAATCCTGCTTTCCGTTGTTGTGGCCCTGTTTGGTGCCGTGGCGGCGGTGGCGATCGTGGGCAGTGACATCAACCTCTATACGCAGATCGGTATGATCATGCTTGTGGGGCTGGCCTCGAAGAACGGTATTCTTATCGTCGAATTCGCCATGGAGCAACGCGCCAAGGGGTTGTCTATTAAAGAGGCCGCCGCAGAGGCTGCGCATCAGCGTTTCCGCGCCGTGATGATGACTGCCTTGTCCTTCCTCCTCGGTGTTGTACCACTGCTGGCCGCCAACGGAGCCGGCGCCGCCAGCCAGAAAGCGATTGGTGTCGCGGTGTTCGGCGGGATGCTGGCCGCGACGCTGGTTGGTGTGATCGTGGTGCCCGTGCTCTACGCCCTGATGCAGGGCTTGCGAGAATGGTTGAAGGGCAGCAAGAAGGAGCCCGACCCTTCTGAAGAAGCCGCCTGACTACACAAAAAAAGCCCCACCAGAACTGGTGGGGCTTTTTTGCAATTCCGCTGATAGGTTTCAGGTGTTTTAAAGCTAGCTTTCATCCTTAGACCGTGCGGACATCCATTGATCGATCCGCGCAATCTGTTCGGGCGTCAGCCGCAAGCCCAATTTGTTGCGGCGCCAAACCACATCTTCGGCTGTGCGGGCATATTCCTTGTCCATCAGCCACGCGACCTCTCGCACGGTCAGGGTTGCGCCAAAGTCCTCTCCCAGATCGGATACCTGTTTCGCATCTCCCAAAACGTCCCGTGCTTCTGTCCCGTAAGCTCTGATCAAGCGGGCAGCCCAGGTTTCGGTCAAAAAGGGGAAGGCCGTCAAAAGATCGCCTTTCAGGGTTTCGACAGCATCCACCGGAAAATCACCCCCCGGAAGTGCGACACCAGCGGTCCAGGGGCCGGGCAGGTTCGGGAAAAACTCACCAACCTTTTCGAGCGCGCTTTCTGCAAGCCTGCGATAGGTTGTGATCTTGCCGCCAAACACATTCAAAACAGGTGCCCCGCCCTGCGCATCGACTTTCAACGTGTAATCCCGTGTCGCAGCAGTGGCACTGCTTGCTCCGTCATCATAGAGAGGCCGTACGCCGGAATAGGTCCAAACGACATCGTCGCGGGTCACGGCACGTTTGAAGTATTTGGACGCGAAGGCGCACAGGTAATCCTGCTCGGCCTCGGTACAGACCGGTTTCGTGGCCGGGTCCGGATGGTCCTGATCCGTTGTTCCGATCAGGGTAAAATCCTGCTCGTACGGAATGGCGAAAATGATGCGGCCATCTTCGCCCTGGAAAAAGTAGCATTTGTCGTGATCGTAAAGCCTGGGCGTCACGATATGACTGCCCCGCACAAGCCGCACGCCCTCGCGAGAGTTCACACGGATCTTGGTTTGAATGATGTCGCCCACCCAGGGTCCGCCTGCATTGATCAGCATTTTGGCCCGGACCAAACGGGTTTCACCGCTGCTTCGATCCCGAATGGACACTTCCCAAAGATCACCAACCCTCTCGGCCGAGGTCACTTCGGTTCGGACCATGATCTGCGCGCCGCGTGCCTCGGCGTCACGCGCATTCAGGACCACCAGTCGCGAGTCTTCGATCCAGCAGTCAGAGTATTCATAAGCTGTTTCAAACTTGTCCTGTAGAGGGGCGCCCTCTGGTGCCGAGCGCAGGTTCAACGACGTCGTACCCGGCAAGATTTTGCGCCCGCCCAGATTGTCATACATGAACAGACCCAACCGGATCAGCCAGGCCGGACGCCGCCCCCGCATCCACGGCATGACCGTGCTGAGCAGCCGAGAGGTCGGCGTTTCCGAATCGAACCGCATGTCCTTGTGGTACGGCAGCACAAAGCGCATCGGCCAGCTGATATGCGGCATCGCGCGCAGCAAGGTTTCGCGTTCGATCAGGGCTTCGCGCACCAGACGGATCTCGAAATACTCCAGATATCGCAACCCGCCATGAAACAGCTTGGTCGAGGCTGACGATGTCGCCGAAGCCAGATCGTTCATCTCGGCCAATGTTACTGAAAGACCCCGTCCGGCAGCATCCCGTGCGATGCCGCAACCGTTAATCCCGCCGCCAATGATGAAAAGGTCTGTGATCTGGGTGTCCGTCGACTGCATATCCATTGATTCCCTGCGAAACACGGTTACGGGCATTAGCCAGAACACCCTTCGCTTCGTCAATGTTTATGTTCGTTTTCTTTCTTTTTGCAACGCTGGTATGTATTGCAAGCAAGTTGTCTTGCCAAAACCAACAAAAAGAACAAAAACGAAAACGTATCTTCTGCGCCGGAACCGCTCATGTCCCTGTCTTTTCGCCAATCCGACATCTTGGAAATCGCCAGCGCCGAAGGACGCGTTACGGTCGACGGCCTGGCCGAACGCTTTGGTGTCACCGTCCAGACAATCCGACGCGACCTGACAGAGCTTGCAGATGCGGGCAAACTGGACCGGGTTCATGGCGGTGCGGTTCTGCGATCAGGCGTCTCAAATATCGGATACGAAGACCGCCGTGCCTTGAACGCTGACGCCAAGACCCGCATCGCGCAGGCCTGCGCGGCCGAAATCCCAGACGGTGCGTCGGTTTTCATGAACATCGGAACTTCGACCGAGGCCGTGGCAAGACAATTGCTGAACCACAAAAACCTGATGGTGGTGACGAACAATATGAACGTTGCAAACATCCTGATTGAAAACTCCGACTGTGAAATCGTCATGGCCGGTGGAGTCCTGCGTCGAACAGATGGCGGTCTGATCGGCACCCTGACCGTGTCGACCATCCGGCACTTCAAATTCGATCTCGCCATCATCGGGTGCTCAGCACTGGATACAGACGGAGATCTTTTGGACTTCGACTTTCAGGAAGTTCAGGTCAGCCAGACCATTATCGATCAGGCCCGCCGTACTTTTCTGGTGGCCGATCACTCAAAGTTCCAACGCTCGGCCCCGGCACGCATAGCTTCGATGGCCGAACTTGACGCGGTCTATACCAATGCGCCCCTGCCCGGCACCCTGTGGCAGCGCTGTCGCGAATGGCAAACAAACGTTGTTATCTGCGGTTAAGCAATCGCACCTTTCAACGCTCAGGCGGGTCGCGCGGCTTGCCAGACGGGACCTGGCCTGACACTATCCATTGTAAAAGGAATTGTGCACGGGAGGGGAGAACCGGGCCATGATTGCGCTTTTATTTGCATTACTTACCGCCACGATGGCGCTTAACTATTTCAATCTGACAAAGGCTGGCAACGTGCTGTTTTTCGCCACGTTGGCCCTGTGTGTGTATTGGCTGAAATTCCACGCCACCACCCAGCTGACAATTCAACTCTGAGGGGCTTGCCATGACACCTGAACTGTCCCGCACCCTCAACGCGATAGGAATGCTGGCCGTCTGTCTGGTTCTGGCGTTGGCATTTTTCTATCAAGTCGTCCTTTACGAACTGCCCTGCCCGCTTTGCCTGCTGCAGCGCGTCGGACTTGTCGCCGTCGGCGTAGGAATTGGTTTGAACCTGCTCTACGGCGCGCGACCGCAACATTATGCCATCATGCTGATTGCGGCCTTATATGGCGGCAGTGTCTCGATCCGGCAAATTCTTCTGCATATCGTGCCCGGAACCGGGCACTACGGTTCTCCTATTCTGGGGCTGCACTATTATACTTGGGCCGGAATCGCCTTTTTCCTTGTTTTGCTGGGCACATCGATCATGCTGTTGTTTGATCGCCAATACGCGGACCCTTCAAGTCAGGAACCAAAGTTCGGCGGAAATCCTCTGGCCAAAATCGCATTTTTCGTCATGCTGGCACTGGCAGTGCTGAATGCCGGATCGGCCTTGTTGGAATGCGGACCGGGTATCTGCGCCGACCCGCCGACAAGCTACAAGGTGATTGACGAATTGGACGCAGGCAACTGAAGATACCTTAACCTTCCCCAAAAGGAGGCACGAGCATGGGACTACTGGGACAGCCGCTTGGCTATTACGACTACCTCACTTTCGTGGCACTGATCCTGCTGCTGGCAGCGGTGATGGCGTTGTTTCTGTTCCTTATGGGTCTTCCGGGGCGGATCGCCATCAAACGCAATCATCCCCATGCCGAAGCCGTAAAGATCATGGGCTGGATGGGGTTTCTGGCCGTGGTGCCCTGGGTTCACGCCTTCATGTGGGCGTTCCACGACGGTGTTACAGTCGACATTCGCCGTGGCCCTGATGAGGAAAAAGACGCTATTCGTGATGAAATCAACCGTCTGGGTGGCGATGTCAGGCCTGAGTATCAAGATCGTCTGGACACAGACGGTACACAACAAAGCTAAGGCCAAAGGAAGTCACAAAACATGTTCGTCGCCCTTGGCATCACGTTATTTTACATCATTTTTGTCTGGCTTATCTTCTTCAAGCTGGAATTGCTGAAATTCAACATTGCCTGGGGCATTGTGTCCTTCTGGGTCGGTGCGCATCTGCTGCTGATCTTTCTGGTCGCATTGCGGTTCTTCCAGCCCTTCTCGGTCGACAGCCATGTGGTGCGTTCGACCATACAGATCATCCCAAAGCTGACACAGCCAACGATCCTGACCGAGGTTCTTGTGGAACCCAATACACCGGTCACCAAGGGCGATCCGCTCTACCGCTTTGATGACACGGTGTTTTCACTGGCGGTGAACAATGCGCAGGCGCAGTTGGTCGCCGCCGAACAGAATGCCAAAATTCTGGAACAGGATGTGATCGCGTCGACCGAAGCAGTTGAACGTGCAAACGCGCAATTGGCCTACGCGCAGACTCAGCAAGCACGCTATGAAACTCTCGTGCCCGCCGGTGGAGCGCGGCAAGACGATCTGGACCGCTGGAACGAGCAGGTGACAGAAGACCTTGCCGCCGTCAAACAAGCCGAGGCAAATCTGGAAAAAGCACAGTTGGCTGTGGAATCCCAGATAGACGGTGTGAACACGGGTATTCTTCAGGCCCAGGCGCAATTGGCTGAGGCCAGATATTTCCTCGAAAACACAACGATCTACGCACCAGAAAACGGCATGATCGTTTCGCAGCAAGCGCGCCCCGGGCTGGTCGTCGGCGATGTTCGACTGGGCGCGATTGCCAGTTTCGTGACCGAAGACAGCCCCTACATTCTTGCGACCTACCGCCAGCAAAACCTGAAATTCGTGGAACCAGGGCAAGAGGTCGAGGTGGCGCTGGATCTTTACCCGGGTGAAATCCTGACCGGTAAGGTCGAGGCGATCTGGTGGGCCACGCGGCAAGGGCAACTGATCCCTTCAGGCCGCCTGCCCGGCTTTGAACTGCCGAAACTGCCCGGTCGAATTGCCGTGCAGATCACCGTCGATGTCCCTGAAGGGCACACTTTCCCAGCTGGCGGCCACGCCGCAGTGGCGATCTACACCGGACAGGGCAAAAGCTTTGAGTTCCTGAGACGCATCAACATCCGTCTCTATTCCTTCGCCAACTTCATCCGACCGCTGGATATCTGAGGATGCGCGCCATGACACTCCGCCGGTTGATGGGAACCGCACTTTGCGCCGCCACTTTGGCGGCCTGCACGCCCGTGGGGCCCGATTTCGTGCGGCCGAACTCTCCGGTCGTGAAACAATGGATCGAGGTCAACACACCCAGCGCCGGCCAAGGCGGCCTGACAACGCGCAGCGCACCCGTGGTTAAATGGTGGGAAACATTCAATGACCCGACCCTCAACCGGCTGATTGCCGAGGCCTACGCCCAAAACCTGACGCTTCAGGTCGCGGGGGCACGGGTGCTGCAAGCGCGGGCACAGTTGGGGATTGCTTTCGGCGAATTGTACCCGCAATCTCAGGCCATCGGTGGGTCATTGCAGCGTCGGCAGATCAGCGACAACCTAGGGCCTGTTGCCGATATCAACCGGATCATCCCCCTAGATACCGAATTCTCGACGTCGCAGGTTGGGTTCGATGCCCAGTGGGAACTGGATGTCTGGGGCGCGCAGCGGCGCGGTGTTCAGGCGGCTCGGTCAAATCTGGCCTTGCAGGTCGCAAACTATGATGACGCATTGGTGACACTGACCGGCGACGTCGCCGCGCTCTACGTCAATATTCGCGCGTTGCAGGAATCTTTGGCAGTAGCCCGGGAAAACATCAAATTGCAGCAGGAATCGGCGGACCTGACCCAGCTGCGATTCAACAACGGAGTCACGACCGAGCTGGACGTTCAGGAATCCACAGCCCTGCTCAACAATACCAAGGCCTTGGTACCCGAGCTGGAAAGTGACCTGCAACAGACCAAGAATGCTTTGGCCGTGCTGCTGGGGACCACGCCATCCCGGATGACAAGTCTTCTTGGGAATTCCGGTCGTATCCCGTCTGCGCGAACAAATGTGGCCGTTGGCGTGCCGGCAGAACTGTTGCGCCGCCGCCCGGATGTCCGCGCGGCAGAACTGGCCGCCGCGACGCAATCGGCACAAGTGGGCATCGCAATGGCTGACCTGTATCCGCAGTTCGTGCTGTCGGGCGCGATCGGTTTGCAGGCATCGGGCGGGCGCGATCTGTTCAGCGGCAACAGCACCACCGGTCTGGCGAGTGCTGGCGTAGTCTGGAACGTGCTTAATTATGGTCGCATCAAGAACAACGTCCGCGCGCAGGATGCGGCATATCAAGCGCTGATTGCCAATTACCAGAACACCGTTCTGACCGCGTATTCCGAAGTGGAAAGCGCGATGGTCGCCTATACGCAAGCGCGAAAACAGGTTGGGTTCTATCAGAAAAGCGTCGATGCCTCACGCAAGGCCGCAGATATCGCCATAAGCCAGTACACGGACGGCATCGCCAGCTATTCGCGCATTCTGAACACGCAGACCGCGCTATTGCGGTCGCAGGCCAACCTGATCGAAGCGCGGCAGCAGGTGTCCAGCAATCTGGTTGCGGTTTACAAAGGTCTGGGCGGCGGATGGCAGATCCGTCAAAACCAAGAGTTCCTGCCTGAAACCGTGCTGGCCGAAATGGCCTATCGCACCGACTGGGGCGATCTGCTTGAAAAAACCCCGACCCGAGCCAGCCTGAACTAGAGGCTACTTGGTCAACCCGCGCAGACCGCCCGAGATCAGGATATTGACCTCGTAAAGGATGCGGGGCGCGGCGAACCCGCCGGGGCTGGCCAGATAGTTGGGGCTCCATTCCGGGTCGAATTTCTGTTTGAAGGCGCGCAGCCCTTCGAAATGATAGAACTGCTCGCCATGCTCATAGACAAAGCCGCCGATGCGGTTCCAAAGCGATGCAAGTTGACGGTTTTCGATCCCCGAGAACGGCGCCGCACCCAGCGAGAACCAGTGGAACCCCTGCTGTGATCCCCAATTCATCATTTCCGCAAAAAGTGCATCCATGACAAAGCTTGGACTATCAGGTTCATAGCGCATCAAATCCAGTGACAGCTCGGATTTGTTGCCGCCTTGAAACAGGTTGGCAAAGGCCATGATCTTGCCTGTTTTACCGTCACGCAGAACCGCATGATCAAAATAGGACAGGTACTGATCGTCAAATCCCCCAAGTGCAAAGCCCTTTTCAGCACCCGCCTTTTGTGCCAGCCAATGATCTGAAATAGCGCGCAATTCCGGCAAAACCGAGGCCAGGTCTTCTTTCGGAATGATCTCGAATACATAGCCCTCCCGCTCGGCCCGGTTTCTGGCCTGCCGGAACCGCTTGCGCGACTTTCCATCCAGCGAGAAATCCTTTAGCGGCACCCGCGCGACCTCGCCGATCTTCAGTATCGACAGCCCCAAATCCAGAAATGTCGGCAGGTATTTGGTTGAAACACTGTAGAAGGCACACAGTTTTCCCTCACGGTCCGCCATTTCCCTGAGCTGCCAGATCAATTGCTGCCCCGCTGCTTCATCGCCGACCGGCTCTCCCTTCGAGATCAGAGCGTTGCCCGTGTCTGCGTACGCAATGAATGCAGTTTCATCCGGTGAGATCAGGAACTGTTTGTCACCGGTAAGCGAGATTTGGGATTCGGTATCCTCGCACTCCATCACCAGCCGTTCGACGACACCGGGGATTTCCGTGCGCACAGGTGTCGGAATCTCTCGCCCGAACAGGGAGTTCACGGCCACAATCCCCACGATCACCGCTACGACAAGGCTGGAGCGCAAAAAGCGCGAGGCGTCTCCGTTCCAGGCAAATTCCCACCACAGGGCGTTCTGGTACTCGACGTGGGAATAGGTGAACAGACCGACCCAGAAGATGACTGCCAACAGAACCACGACGCTGATCAGCCAAGGGATATTCAGCCTGAAAATCGACGCGCCACTGACCCGATAGAACGCCCCGCGGAACATGGCCAGAAGGCCAATCGTACCCAGCATCGACAGCGCTTCGTGAGTATCCAGTCCCTTTGCCAGCGAGGCAAAGAACCCGGCCACCATCAACAACATTGCCACCACCCATGCGCGGTAGAGCTTTCGAAACAAACCGCGAGACACCAGCAAAAGCAGTACTCCGACAGCACTGCCGGCAAGGTGCGATGCCTCGACAAACGATAGCGGCAAAACCTCTCTCAGAACGCCAAGGTTCTGCGTGCCCGCTGGCAACGCTCCGGACACCAGCAGGATCACTCCGGCCACTGCCGCAATCCCGGCTGCCACCATAGGAACGATGGGGCGGATGACCCGATAGACCCATGTCGCGGCCCCACCGATCCTGTGCCTCTGCGTCAGTGCGGACGCGACCGCAATGGACACGCTGGCGATACCGAACGGCAAGAAGGTGTAAACGACGCGATACAACAACAAGGCTGCGATCACATCCGAACGTCCCGACACCCCAAGCCCCGCGATCAGCGTGGCTTCGAATACCCCAAGCCCGCCCGGCGCGTGGCTGAGGATTCCAACGGCGATTGCTGCAATGTAGATCGTGAAGAAATAGGGATAACCAACGCCCAGATCGTCCGGCATCAGGACATAGAGCGCCATGGACGCGCCAACCAGATCTCCGATAGCGGCCAGTGTCAGCAAGCTGGCCAGTTTGCCGCCTGGCAAATCAAACCCTATACCGGCTACGGCCAACCGCCTGCCCCCGCTGGACAACCATATGAACATCGCGACCAATGCCCCCAAAAGGCACAATCCGATGACGGTTTCCACCGTTTCGCTGACAGGCATCACTTTGGAGATTCCGTCCGGATGCACGGTCAGCAACACACCCAGAACCAGAACAAGCCCCATCCAGAACGCGACCCAGGACGTTGCGATAACCCCGGCCACCCGCCCCAGATCCAATCCCAGAGACGCATAAATCCGGTACCGGATCGCCGTCCCGGTGATGTAGGAAAACCCCAGGCAGTTCGATACGGCATAACCGCTAGCCCCTGCCAATCCGGCTACAGGCAAAGGCACTTTGCCGCCTGCCACACTCTGCACGGCAAACACATCATAGAGCGATAGCGAAAGAAAACTGAACGCAGTCCAAAGCAAGGCGAAAAACATAAGTTTCCACGACGTCGTCGCGATATCGGCCTGGACATCCGACCATTTCACATGCGTAGACAAATCATGCAAAACCGTCAGCGCGATCCCAGTCACGAGAACCGGTATCGCGATCCGCAGCCAGGGTTTTTCCAACATAGCCGTAAGCTTTTCAACCCAGTGCACCGCCAGAGGTTCACCGTCACTTTCCGCATTGGTCATGCTGCACGTCCCCGCCGGTTTCTGATCGCAGATACCACGTGCGGCTCACCCGCCCGTCGACTATCAATACTTCATCTACCAACAGACTCTGGCACATTTTGTTTTTATCTCAAAGCGCTAGAGCCGCCCCCTGCGTGTTGACAGCAAAAGGTTCGTTTCCGAACGCGTCACACCGTCGATCTTTCGGATCTGAAACAGAACCTCATCCAGTTCGGCCAGAGTTTCGGTGCTGATCTCGGCGATCAGATCCCAACTGCCATTTGTCGAATGAACCGCCGTCACCTGACGCATGGCTCCGATCCGGGCCATCACGCGTTCTGTTCCGCGCCCTTCAATCTCGAGCATCATCAATCCGCGCACCGGGCTTTGCGCCAGATCGCGACGAGTCAAAACGGTGAAGCCGACGATTTCACCGGACTGTTTCAGCCGCTGCAACCTGCTGCGCACCGTTGTGCGCGTCACGCCCAGCGTTTCCGACAGCTCTGACAGGCTTGCCCGAGCATCCCGCTGCAACGCATTGAGCAGTCGATTGTCCAATTCGTCCATAGCGCTTTCTCATAAAGAATTTTCCGAGACCATTTTGAGCAATTTGCTGACTTCACGCAAGACAGTATGACGGCCTAAATGAACATATGGAACTCAAGGATATCATACTGGTTGGCGCCCCGATGGACGCCGGAAAACGCCGTCAGGGATGCCGGATGGGCCCTGATGCGTATCGCGTGGCAGGGTTGGAGCAAGCGCTGTCTGATCTTGGTCACACCGTTCACGATTGGGGCGACGTGCAAGCCGCAAGCGTCGACATTCCCCAACACCCGCACCTGTTCGCCCTGCCCGAATGTGTGGGGTGGACACAAGCTATCAGCAAAGCTGCGCAAGACGCGGCGGGTCAGGGTATTCCTATTTTCATGGGGGGCGATCACGCCCTGTCCATGGGTACGGTTGCCGGGATGGCCGCCCATGCTGCTCAGATCGATCGCCCCCTGTTTGTACTATGGCTTGACGCCCACAGCGACTTTCATACTCCGGACAGCACGGGCAGCGGCAACCTGCACGGCACGCCGGTGGCGTATTTTACCGGCAGACCCGGGTTCGAGGACTTTCCCCCTTTGCCCGCCGTCATACCGACGGATCGCGTCGGCATGATCGGATTGCGCTCTGTCGACCCGGCGGAACGAGCGGCGCTGGAACAGGACCGCGCCATGCTGGCGGATATGCGCAGCATAGATGAAAATGGCATCAAAGCCCCCCTGTTGGCCTTTCTGGATCGCGTCAGGGCTGAAAACGCTCTGCTACACGTGTCGTTGGATGTCGATTTCCTCGATCCGGCCGTGGCACCCGCAGTCGGCACGACTGTGCCCGGCGGTGCGACCGAGCGCGAAGCCCATTTGGCCATGGAACTGCTGCATGAAAGCGGGCTTGTCTGCTCACTGGACCTGGTCGAACTGAACCCGTTTCTGGATGACCGGGGCCGAACCGCAAAGCTGATGGTCGATCTGGCTGCCTCTTTGATGGGCCGCCGTATCTTCGATCGCCCCACCCGGAGTTTCTGATGCTGTCTCTTCAAGCGCCATCTGCCGTTGTCATGATCCGGCCACACGCTTTTGCATCCAACCCGGAAACACGCGATGACAATGCCTTTCAAACGCTGAGCACCGTATCCGCCGAGGCGACATCGGACGCGGCCAGGGATGAACATGATCGGGCGGTGCAACAATTGCGCGACGCCGGAGTCACTGTTCATGTGTTTGACGATTTCGGCGACCTCAACACACCTGACAGCGTTTTTCCTAACAACTGGTTCTCAACACATCCCGGCGGCCATGTGGCGATCTACCCGATGTTTGTGCCATCGCGCAGGCGCGAACGCCGGAACGATGTAATCGAGCTGCTCAAACAGGAATACCGCGTGCAAGATGTCATCGACTATTCCGGGCTGGAACAAGACAACCTGGCTCTGGAAGGAACCGGCGCGATGGTTTTGGATCACGTGGCCCGCATCGCTTACACGGTGACGTCCAATCGCGCGGATCCGGTCTTGCTGGAACGGTTCTGCACGCATTTCAACTATGAGCCAATCGCCTTTGAGGCCCGCGATGCCAAGGGCCGGGACGTTTATCACACCAACGTATTGATGGGAATCGGCACGCATTACGCCTTGATTTGCCTCGATATGATTTCGGACCCTGTTCGCCGCCTGACCGTCCACAATCGGCTGGAGGAATCCGGTCGAACCGTCATTGACCTGACCCATGACCAGATCGCCGAGTTCGCGGGTAACGCCATTGAGCTGACAGGGCGGGATGGGTTGGTGCTGGCCCTGTCCCGCAGGGCACTTGCCGCCCTCACACCAGACCAAATCGCAACAATCCAGAACAGTGCAACACCGTTGCCGCTGTCCGTTCCAACAATTGAAACCGCCGGTGGGTCCGTGCGCTGCATGATTGCAGGCGTTCATCTTGCCCGCCGATAGGAGAGCACTATGCAACCTTCAGACAAGGCCCTGGTACCATTCGTTTCCGTCGACAACATGATGCGACTGGTACACCATATTGGCGTCGAACAGATGATCATGCAGATTGCTGCACAGATCGAATCCGATTTCAAACGATGGGAAAGCTTCGATAAGACACCTCGCATTCCGGCGCACTCTCCTCATGGCGTGATTGAGCTGATGCCAACTTCGGATGGCGAGGCGTACGGGTTCAAATACGTAAACGGCCATCCCAAGAACACTTCCGAAGGGCTGCAAACCGTTACTGCATTCGGCCTGCTGGCAGACGTCTATACAGGATATCCGACGCTGTTGACCGAAATGACAATGCTGACCGCGCTGCGCACGGCGGCGACTTCGGCTCTGGTCGGGCGCTATCTGGCCCCGAAAAATGCCAAGACAATGGCCATGATCGGCAATGGCGCACAGTCCGAATTCCAGTGCCTCGCCTTCAAGGCAATGTGCGGGATCGACACCGTTCGGCTTTATGACATCGATCCGAATGCCACATCGAAATGCACCGCGAATTTGCAGGGCAAGGGCCTGACCGTCATCCCTTGTAAGACGCCGGAAGACGCCATCGAAGGCGCCCAGATCATCACCACCTGCACGGCAGATAAGAAATACGCAACGATCCTGACCGACAACATGGTTGGACCCGGCGTCCACATCAACGCCATCGGAGGCGATTGCCCCGGCAAGACCGAGTTGCATCGTGACATCCTGTTACGTTCGGACATCTTCGTCGAATACCCTGAACAAACCCGGATCGAAGGCGAAATTCAGGCGCTGGATTCGGATCACCCCGTGACCGAGATGTGGCAGGTCGTCACCGGCGCCGCCAAGGGGCGCACCGATGAGCGGCAGATCACTTTGTTCGACAGTGTTGGCTTCGCAATCGAGGATTTCTCGGCCCTGCGCTATGTGAAACAGGCGATTGAAGGCACAACGTTCTTTGAACCTCTGGACATGTTGGCGGACCCGGACGATCCACGCGATCTGTTTGGGATGTTGATGCGGGCCGGATAACGCATTGTGGCGATGGGCTCTGTCCCTGTCGCGCCATGCACGCCTCCCCCGCAGTTTCAAGGGCCAGATGAAGCAAGGGATCCGAACTTCATCTGGCCACAAATATCCCGGAGCGCGAGGCAGAGCCTCGCTTCCGAACTACCCCGCAAGCGATGGCAAGTAGAGAACAATACCCGGGAAAGCCACGAGCGCTGCGATGGTCAGGGCGTCGGCAATGAAAAAGGGTGTGACACCCTTGAAAACATCCTGAACACTCAGGTCCGGGCGCACACCGGCAACGACAAAGCAGTTCAGCCCAATGGGCGGTGTAATCAGGCAAAACTCAGCCATTTTGACCACCAGAATACCAAACCAGATCGCACACATCGGGCCAGACATTCCAAACGCGCTGTCGGCGGCACTGACGGTTTCACCACCGTTCAAGGCCATCACCGCCGGATAGACCACGGGCAAGGTCAAAAGCAGCATCCCTATTGCATCCATGAACATGCCCAACACCGCGTAAGCCAGTAGAATGCAGATCAGGATCATCATCGGCGACATCTCGAGCCCCGTGATCCAATCCGAGAAGGCACCGGGAAGGTCGGCGAAACCAAGAAACCGCACATAGATCAGAACGCCCCAGATAATCGAAAAGATCATTGCTGTCAGCTTGGCGGTTTCCAACAGCGCGGATTTGAACTCGGTCCAGCGCATTCCGTGGAACAGAGCGAAACAGAATACGATGAAGGCGCCAATGGCACCGCCTTCTGTCGGTGTACCCCACGCCTTTTCACCAAACGGGTTGTAGACAAAGCAGATGATAATCAGGATGACGGCGACAATCGGGAAGGCACCGGGAAGTGCGGCAAAACGCTGTTTCCAGGTAAACCCCGTGACCGATGGGCCAACGGATTTGAAAATCACGGCAATCCCAACGATCAGCAGACCATAAACGATTGCGGAAAACGCGCCCGGAATAAAACCCGCCAAAAGCAGTTTGCCGACATCCTGCTCGACGATGATCGCGTAGATCACCAGAATGGCCGAAGGTGGAATCAGGGATGCCAGCGTCCCGCCCGCGGCAACCACACCGGCTGCAAAGCGTTTGTTGTAGCCGACCTTCAGCATTTCCGGAATCGCGATGCGGGCAAAGACGGCGGACGTCGCAACCGAAGCACCGGACACCGCAGCGAAGCCGGCAGTGGCGAAAACGGTCGACACTGCCAACCCTCCAGGAACCCATGCGACCCAGCGTTTTGCTGCCTCGAACAAGGCGCGGGTAAGTCCCGCATAATAAGCCAGATATCCAATCAGGATAAAGGTCGGGATCAGGCTGAGAGTGTGGGACGCGACCTTGGAATGTGGCACCTGCCCTGCGGTTTTGACCGCCACTGTCAGCGCCTTGCCAAACCGGTTCGGGTCGTAGCCGAACTTGGCCCAGAAAATCCAAACCAGCCCGATAAGCCCTGCCAAACCTGCTGCGAACGCAACCCGCATGCCCACCACGACCAGGACCAGAAGGACGCCTGTGACCCAGAGGCCAATCTCAATCGTGTCCATGTATCAGTCCTGCCCTTCGAACTGTTCGGCCTCTGCCGCTGCCTGCGCCGCTGCATCCTGTATCAATGGAACTGCCGCCGGAGCGTCCAGATCCAGCCAGAAGGCCCGACCATACCCCCAGACCTGTAGCGCAAGGCGCAGGCAGAGAACGGAAAATGCAACGGGTGCCAGCAGCTTGGCCGGCCACAAGGGTATGCCGATGTCGATCGAACTGTCCCGGCTCCACATTGGCGCGCCGAAATCAAACGATCGGTCGAAATGAGACCAACTGCCCCAAACAAGTGCCAGCATCAGGATCAGGATCAGAACCACCGAAAGCAGTTCAAACAGCCACAAAGCTCGTCCGTGCAAGCGGGAAATGACGATATCCATCCGGATATGCCCCCCATCGCGCTGAACATATGAAATGCCCAGAAACGCGATGAGCGGCATCGCCTGTTCGATCCAGTCCACATATCCCGGCAATGGTGCATTCAGAGCGTTACGGCCACTGACGGACACAACCGCCATAACCATCAGTGAAAAAACTGCGAACCCGCTGATCAGCGCCAGAAACCGTTCCAACACCAGCAATCGCTGATCCAGCTGGCTCAGACGGCTACCGTCTACCAGAACCGTGGCTTGTCCTGCCATTCCGATGTTTCCCTATTGTTTGTTACCGGGTGCCCTGAAGGCACCCGGCTTTGACAGTCAGTTGCCGCCGCGCTGTTGCTTAAGCGTCATCTGGACGAGATCATATAGATCCTGCGCTGGCAGGCCCTGTTCCGTCATGTCCGCAATCCATTTTTCACGGATCGGATCAGCCGCCTTCGTGCGGAACTCTTCAATTACGGCGTCGTCTATCATTACCTTCTGGACACCCTTTTCTTCCAGGACACCGTCCCATTGCTCAAGCAGGCCGCCGTAATTCGCCAGGTAATGGTCGATCGCTTCATCAATCGAGCTGTCCAGAACTTCACGGTGCTCGGCTGGCAGCGCCTCGTAGGCATCAATGTTGACGACAACCGGGCAGTTCACAGTTCCCGGATTCAGGTTCGCGGTCCACCAGTCAGCTTCGTTTATCGTCCCGAACGAAAGGTGCGCGTGCTGTGCAAAGGCCACGGTGTCGACAACACCCGATTCCATCGCATTAAAGGCTTCTGTCGCCGGAACCGATGTTGGCACTCCTCCGACCGCCTCAAAGGCCTGACCAAGGCCACCGGTCGCCCGGACCCGCATTCCGTCAAATTCAGCCAGTTCATCCCGCGGCTCGCCGGTACCGACAAGGTTATACTGCGGCATTGGCGAAGTCATGATGATGCGGGCATTCCATTGTGCCATCTCATCCTTGACCGCCGGATGGTCATAAACTGCATGGCTGACCGCAACTTCTTCCTGCAGGTTGTTCACACCCAGAAACGGCAGCTCCAATACGGTGATCGCCCGGTTCTTGTCACGGTGATAGCCGGCACAGAACTGAGCCATCTCGAAGGCACCGATTTCGATCCCATCCAAGTTTTCCTTGGGTTTGGACAGGCCACCATAGCTGACATTGATGGTAAATTCGCCACCGGTTTTTTCGCTGACCAATTCGGCCAGCTTCTCCACATGTTCTGTAAAGGCGCGGCGCTTGCCCCAGACGGACGCGTTCCATTCTGTTGCGGCGGCTTCGGTTACAAAAGCAACGCCAAGGGCGGCGACTGCGGCACCGCTCAACATCTTTTTCATAGTTTTGTCTCCCATTGGTGCGCCCCCTACCGAGGCGCTTGTCGATCAAGCTAGCGCCAACATTCGATTGTGCCAACCCTGTCCGGGATTTGCGCATTTATCAGAAGAAGCCCCATAAAGTGACAAGAAGACCGGCAGTTCTAAGATTACCAATCCTTGCCCACGCTTTCGACATGCCGGGCACGAAAAGTTAATAACACCTAAATTATTGATTTGATTTAGTATTTCAGAATTATTTTGACTTTCTTTACTAAACACTTGAAGTAATTAAAATTTCTTTACAAAAAAAACCAAGGATTACACCAATTTATTTATTTATTTTCACAACGCGTTAATATTCAAACTTGGGGAGGAACGGGATCGACATTGCCCAAATGACCGGCAAAGATTCCACAAGCAATCCAGTCCAGAGGGAGGAGCCTCAAAGATGACCACCGCTGCCCAGGCAGATGCCAAGACTTATCCGCCATCCGCAGAAACCGTCGCTCGTGCGCATGTCGACGCCGCAAAGTATGCCGACATGTATGCAGCCTCAATCAGCAACCCCGACGCGTTCTGGGGCGAGCAAGGCAAGCGCATCGACTGGATCAAACCCTTCACCCAGGTCAAGGACGTCAGTTACGATTTTGGCTCGGTCAAGATCAACTGGTATGCTGATGGCACGTTGAATGTTTCGGCCAACTGCCTGGATCGCCATCTGAAAACCCGCGGCGACCAAACCGCGATCATCTGGGAACCAGATGATCCAAATGACCCGGCTCAGCATATCTCGTATGCGGAATTGCATCGCCGCACCTGCCGGATGGCCAATATTCTGGAATCTCTGGGCGTGCGCAAGGGCGATCGCGTCGTCATCTATCTGCCGATGATCCCTGAGGCCGCTTATGCCATGTTGGCCTGTGCACGGATCGGCGCAATTCACTCCATCGTTTTCGCGGGCTTCTCGCCCGACGCTCTGGCCGCACGGATCAACGGTTGCGACGCCAAGGTTGTGATCACCGCAGATGAGGCCCCGCGCGGAGGTCGCAAAACGCCATTGAAGTCCAACGCAGACGCGGCGTTGCTGCACTGCAAGGACACGGTGAAATGCCTTGTGGTCAAGCGCACTGGCGGTCAGACCACCTGGATCAACGGTCGCGACTATGACTACAACGAAATGGCACTTGAGGCGGACGACTACTGCGCCCCTGCCGAGATGAGCGCCGAAGATCCGTTGTTCATTCTGTACACGTCAGGTTCGACCGGTCAGCCCAAGGGCGTTGTGCACACCACCGGCGGCTATCTGGTCTATGCCGCGATGACACATGAGATCACCTTCGATTACCACGAAGGCGACGTGTATTGGTGCACTGCGGACGTGGGTTGGGTGACTGGCCACAGCTATATCGTATATGGGCCGCTGGCCAATGGTGCGACCACGCTGATGTTTGAAGGTGTGCCGACCTTCCCGGATGCCTCGCGCTTCTGGCAGGTTTGCGAAAAGCACAAGGTGAACCAATTCTATACCGCACCCACCGCGTTGCGCGCGCTCATGGGGCAAGGCAACGAATGGGTCGAGAAATGCGATCTGAGCGATCTTCGCATTCTGGGCACCGTAGGTGAACCGATCAATCCCGAGGCGTGGAACTGGTACAACGACGTTGTCGGCAAAGGCAAATGCCCTATCGTGGACACCTGGTGGCAGACTGAAACCGGTGGTCACCTGATGACCCCACTGCCCGGCGCACATGCGATGAAGCCAGGCTCGGCCATGAAGCCGTTCTTTGGCATCGAACCGGTAGTTCTGGACCCGCAATCCGGCGTCGAGATCGAAGGCAACGGTGTCGAGGGCGTGCTGTGCATCAAAGACAGCTGGCCAGGTCAGATGCGCACTGTCTGGGGTGATCATGAGCGGTTCGAGAAAACCTATTTCTCGGATTATAAAGGCTACTACTTCACGGGTGATGGATGCCGTCGCGACGGAGATGGCGACTACTGGATCACGGGCCGCGTGGATGACGTAATCAACGTATCCGGTCACCGCATGGGCACAGCCGAAGTGGAAAGCGCGCTGGTTGCACATGCTGCTGTGGCTGAGGCTGCTGTGGTTGGATATCCTCATGAAATCAAAGGGCAAGGCATCTATTGCTACGTCACCTTGATGAATGATCGCGAGCCCTCGGACGAGCTGATGAAAGAGCTGCGCACATGGGTCCGCACTGAAATCGGCCCAATTGCGTCCCCGGATGTGATCCAATGGGCACCCGGCCTGCCGAAAACGCGCTCGGGCAAGATCATGCGCCGTATCCTGCGCAAGATTGCCGAGAACGATTTCGGATCGTTGGGCGACACTTCGACACTGGCAGATCCGTCGGTGGTCGAAGACCTGATCGAAAACCGTGCGAACAAGTGAGGATGTGATGGACGCTGCCACGATCACCACACCCGCCGTTCTCATCCTTCTCGGCCCTCCCGGAGCCGGGAAGGGTACGCAAGCCCGCATGCTGGAAGAGAAATTCGGTCTTGTACAACTCAGCACGGGTGACCTGCTGCGCGAAGCGGTCGCGGCCGGAACCGAAGCCGGCAAAGCGGCAAAAGCGGTAATGGAAGCCGGCGACCTGGTCAGCGACGAGATCGTCATCGCAATCCTGCGGGACCGTATGGCTCAGCCGGATTGCGCCAAGGGCGTCATTCTGGACGGCTTCCCGCGCACGACGGTTCAGGCCGAAGCGCTGGACGGTCTGCTGGCATCGAACAACCAGAAGATCGACGCTGCGATCAGCCTTGAGGTGGAAGACGCAGAAATGGTGATCCGTATTTCGGGCCGCTACACCTGCGCTGGCTGTGGTGAAGGTTACCACGACCAGTTCAAGACGCCTGCCGAAGAGGGCAAATGCGACAAGTGTGGCCATACCGAATTCAAGCGCCGTGCGGATGACAATGCCGAAACGGTGGCTTCGCGTCTTGCAGCGTACCATGAGCAGACCGCGCCACTGATCACCTACTATGACGGTCAGGGCGTGCTTCAGCGCACAAACGCCATGGGTAAAATCGAAGACATTGCCAATGATCTTGAAGGTATCGTCGGCGAAGCAATGAACTAGGGGGTGGAGAAGAGCCGCAAGGCTTTGATCCCAAACAGAATACTTCATTGAACCGCTTTGGCGGTCTGGTGGAGTTTTGCCTGACGCCACGTGGTGTTTGGCACAAGTGAGAAACGGCCCGACGCACTGGAGGACTTGGGCACTGGGCCGTCCAACGAGGAAGCGAAGGAGGAACCCGCAATGGCGGATCAATCTACCAACTCCGCGCAGACTGCCGAGTCCGATAAGGGCTATTGGCAGGCCAACCTGCGCCTCATCTACATCAGCCTCGCAATCTGGGCGCTGGTGTCATTTGGATTCGGCATTCTGCTGCGTCCGATGCTGTCGGGGATCGCCGTAGGCGGGACCGATCTGGGCTTTTGGTTCGCACAACAGGGATCGATTCTGGTCTTTCTGGTGCTGATCTTCAACTACGCCTGGCGCATGAACAAGCTAGACGCCGAATACGGTGTTGAGGAGTAAACCCCATGGATCAGTTTACCATCAACCTGCTGTTTGTTGGCGCATCCTTCGCGCTGTACATCGGCATCGCGATCTGGGCCCGAGCTGGGTCCACATCTGAATTTTACGCTGCGGGTCGCGGCATCCATCCTGTCACCAACGGTATGGCAACGGCGGCGGACTGGATGTCTGCGGCTTCGTTCATCTCGATGGCGGGTCTGATTGCCTTCACCGGCTACGACAACAGCTCGTTCCTGATGGGCTGGACCGGTGGTTACGTGTTGCTGGCTCTGCTGCTTGCACCCTATCTGCGCAAATTCGGCAAGTACACCGTGTCCGAGTTCATCGGCGACCGCTTCTACAGCCAGACCGCGCGCATCGTTGCGGTGATCTGTTTGATCGTTGCTTCGGTGACATACGTGATTGGTCAGATGACCGGCGTTGGCGTGGCCTTTGGTCGCTTCCTCGAAGTGTCGAACACATCCGGCCTGCTGATCGGTGCAGCCGTGGTATTCGCTTATGCAGTGTTTGGCGGAATGAAGGGCGTGACCTACACTCAGGTCGCTCAGTACTGCGTGCTGATTACCGCCTACACCATCCCCGCGATCTTCATCTCGCTGCAGCTGACCGGCACGCCGGTTCCGGCGCTGGGTCTGTTTGGCGACACCGCCAGCGGAGAACCCCTGCTGACCAAGCTGGACGCCATCGTAACCGAGCTGGGCTTCAATGAATACACGGCCCACCACTCGAACACACTGAACATGGTGCTGTTCACCCTGTCGCTGATGATCGGTACTGCGGGTCTGCCGCACGTCATCATGCGCTTCTTCACCGTTCCCAAAGTTGCTGACGCACGTTGGTCTGCTGGCTGGGCGCTGGTTTTCATCGCTCTGCTGTATCTGACTGCCCCTGCGGTTGGTGCCATGGCGCGTCTGAACATCAGTGACATGATGTGGCCCAATGGTGGCATCGAAGGCGGCGCGGTTTCTGTTGAACAAATCGACAATGACGCACGCTATGACTGGATGGCCACCTGGCAGAAAACCGGTCTGCTGGACTGGGAAGACAAGAACGGCGACGGCAAGATTCAGTACTACAATGACAAGTCTGAATCGATGCAGGCACTGGCAGAAGAAAAAGGCTGGGTCGGAAACGAGCTGACCAAGTTCAACCGTGACATCCTGGTTCTGGCCAACCCCGAAATCGCCAACCTTCCGGGTTGGGTAATCGGTCTGGTCGCGGCTGGTGGTCTTGCGGCTGCCCTGTCAACCGCTGCGGGTCTGCTGCTGGCAATCTCGTCGGCTGTGTCGCACGACCTTATCAAAGGTGCGATCAACCCGCAGATCTCGGAAAAAGGCGAGCTTCTGTCAGCGCGGATCGCAATGGCTGTTGCCATCGTTGTCGCAACCTACCTGGGTCTGAACCCACCGGGCTTCGCGGCGCAGACAGTGGCGCTTGCGTTTGGTCTGGCGGCGGCTTCGATCTTCCCGGCGCTGATGATGGGGATCTTCTCGACCCGCATCAACAACACCGGCGCGGTCACAGGCATGCTGGCTGGTCTGACCGTGACACTGGTCTACATCTTCCTGCACAAGGGCTGGCTGTTCATTCCGGGCACCAACTCGTTCACGGATGCAGACCCCCTGCTGGGTCCGATCAAGTCGACCTCGTTCGGCGCGATTGGTGCCATGGTAAACTTTGCAACAGCCTACATCATTGCAGGTATGACCAAAGAAACTCCTCAGGAGATCAAGGATCTGGTCGAAAGCGTACGCATTCCCCGTGGTGCGGGCGCAGCTCAGGATCACTGAGTATGATGCGGTTGTCGGCACTTGCCTTCGACCGCGTCTTTCGATCCACTGTTCCCGCCCGGCATACCACCGGGCGGGATTTTTTAACCAGAATACCGGAGACATCAGATGCCCCTGTCCCACGATGAAATTGCCCGGTTTCTGAAATCCGTTCATCCCTATGACGCGCTGCCGTCTGACGCCCTGGACCAGATCGTCAAGCAGATCGAGGTCTGGGAGGTTGAGGAAAACGCTTCAGTCTATGAACTCGGCCATACCCTGCCCGGTGTGTTCGTGATCTATGAAGGACAGGTTGAGATCACCGACGAGAACGGTGCAGTCGTTTCTCATCTGGGGTTGCGCAATTCCTTTGGTGAGCGCGGCCTGTTGAGAGACGGCAAAGCCGCCACCAAAGCCCGCGCGCATACACCATCGGTTCTGATGCTACTGCCACCGGATCTGGTCAGGCGGTTGATTGAAGGGCACGATGTCGTCGCCAAATTCTTCGATCGAACCCGGGGCGATCGCAGCGGTCCCCAAAGCCTTGCGACCAGCTCGATTGACGTTCTGATGGCGCGCAATCCTGCCACCTGCCCTGCGGACACGTCGGTTCAGGAAGCGGCCCAGATCATGCGCGACAAACATATCTCGTCGCTTTGCGTGACCGACGGAGATATCTTGAAGGGTATAGCCACCCTACGGGACATTTCGGGCAAGTATGTTGCAGATGGTTTGCCAGCAACCACACAGATTTCGGAAATCATGACTGCAAACCCCGTGACCCTGTCACCCAGTGATATCGGCTCGGATGTTCTTCACATCATGATGGAGCGCGGCATTGGCCACATCCCGATTTCCGAAGGAGGTCGTCTGGTCGGGATCGTGACACAGACCGATCTGACACATTATCAGGCCGTCAACTCGGCCGAGTTGGTTGGCCGCATTGCTAAGGCGGACACTGCTGAAGAAATGGCGCGAGTGACCGCAGAAATTCCGAAACTGCTGGTACAGTTGGTTGCTGGCGGGAACCGGCACGAGATTGTCACGCGGCTCATCACCGATATTGCTGACACTGCTACCCGCCGCCTGCTGAAACTGGCTGAAACCGAACTGGGACCGCCCCCTGTACCCTATTTGTGGCTGGCCTGCGGCTCACAGGGGCGGCAAGAACAAACCGGCGTATCCGATCAGGACAATTGCCTGATGCTGGATGACAGCGTCACCGACGCCGATATGACCTATTTCACCAAACTGGCCAAATTCGTCTCGGACGGGCTGGACGTCTGCGGGTATTTTTACTGCCCCGGCGACATGATGGCGACCAATCCGCGCTGGTGTCAGCCGGTTCGTGTCTGGCGCGACTATTTCAAGGGCTGGATTGCCACGCCAAACCCCGAGGCGCAAATGCTGGCCTCGGTCATGTTTGACCTGCGCCCCATCGGCGGCGCGTTTGAGTTGTTTGCCGACCTGCAAGCGGACACTCTGGCAGCGGCCCGAGCAAACTCGATCTTCGTCGCACACATGATTTCCAACTCGCTGAAGCATACGCCCCCCCTGGGCCTGCTGCGCGGTTTCGCGACGATCCGCTCGGGCGAGCATCGCAACACGCTGGATCTGAAACACAACGGAGTGGTGCCCGTTGTCGATCTGGCACGCATCTACGCATTGCAGGGCGAACTGACCGAAGCCAACACCCGCGCCCGCCTGAAGGCAGCCGAGTCCAGCGGTGTGCTCAGCCCCTCTGGTGCGCGTGACCTGCTGGATGCCTATGATCTGATCGCAGAAACCCGGCTGGAGCATCAGGTGCGGCTGGTTAAATCCGGAGCGATGCCCGACAACTATCTGCCACCGTCCGAATTGTCGGACTTTGAGCGAAGTCATCTGCGCGATGCCTTCGTGGTGGTAAAAACGATGCAATCGGCAGTTGGCCACGGCAAGGGAATGCTGGGCTGACATGCGTCTGAGGAACGGAGAGACCAAATGTTTCTGGAACTGATCGGTACGGTTTTTGCGGGGATCGCATTTGCAGGCATCGTTCTTCTACTGAACAAGCTGACCGGAGGACGTTTGCCGAAATGGACCACTCCGGTTGCCGCTGGCCTCGGTATGATCGGAATGACCATCACCAGCGAGTATTCCTGGTATGACCGCACGCGCGACCAACTGCCCGAAGAGATGACAATCGTGCAAGAGGTCGAAAGCCGCGCATTTTATCGTCCCTGGACCTACGCAGTGCCGTTCGTTGATCGCTTTGCCGCAATCGACACCGTATCTGTGCGGACAAATGAAAACGTTCCGGAACAACGGCTTGTCGACCTCTATTTCTTTGGCCGCTGGGCTCCGGTATCGAAGCTGCCGGTTGCTGTAAACTGTGCAGAAAACCGCCGCGCCAACCTAGCAGATGGCGCCGAGTTCGCCGATGACGGGCGCCTGGTGAACGCTGACTGGATTGCAGCCGGGGACAACGATCCCATCATCGAAGCCACTTGCGGGGTTTGATCATGCTTACCGGGTTAAGTCTGAGGGTCAGGATTTTTCTGTTCTTCTGCCTCCTTGCTTTTGGAGGGGTTGCGATAAGTGCCACCGCTCTCTGGATCACCTATTCCCGCGCGGGAAATCCCGATCTGGTGAATGATTTCGTCTTTGCTGAAATCCTGATCGGATTTGGATTACTGGCACTGGTTGCAGGTGTTTGGCTGCTGTTTGACGACAACGTCGCCAAACCGATCGAACGGCTTTCCGCCCAGCTGCGTGCCCGTGCTCATGCCGGTGTTAGCACCGACCTCGACATGCAGGCCGCGCGTTATCTGGGCGATCTTGCCCCGGCTGCAGCGGGATTGGCGGAACAACTCGCCTCGAACGCCATGCGCACAGCCGAAGCCGTCGCTGCGGAAACTGCGCATCTGGCTGCGGAGAAACAACGCCTGACCGCCCTGCTGACCGAGATCCCGGTGGCCATGCTGCTGGCCAGTCCGAAGCATCAGATCGTTCTGTACGACGGGCAGGCAGCCGAGGTTCTTGCCCAGATCGCGCATCCTCGTCTGAACGCGTCTCTTTTCGAGTATCTCGAAGCCACCGGCCTGACAGACGCTTATGCCAAGATGTGCAAAACCGGAAAGGACGTCTATTGCACCCTGTCCAGCGTGGATGGGCGGCAGACATACTCCGCCCGGATGAAACCCTTGGGCGATGCACCAGGATATATGCTTGTCTTCGAAGACAGCGCGGCACATATGTCACCGGACGATGCCCGCCCGCTGGTCTATGATTTCGAACTTCTCAATACACCGGGGGATGACGCGTTCGAGAACCGCCCCCTGTCGGATCTGTGCTTCGTGGTCTTCGACACGGAAACAACCGGTTTGCTGCCTCACAAGGATGAGATTGTGCAGATCGGCGCTGTACGCGTTCTGAATGGCAAAATCGTTCAGGGTGAGCATCTGGACATGCTGGTTGATCCCGGCATTCCAATTCCACCTGCCTCGACCAAGGTACACAAGATCAGCGACCGCATGGTTCATGGCGCGCCGGATATTGCCGAAGCCGGGCGCGTTTTCCATCAGTTCACGCGTGACGCGGTGATCGTGGCGCATAACGCCCCGTTCGACATGGCGTTCCTGCGCCGTCATGCCAAACGGATGGGTGTTGAATGGGACCATCCGATACTCGACACGGTCCTACTATCTGCGGTGCTGTTCGGGGCCAGCGATACACACACGCTGGACGCCTTGTGTGAACGGTTGGAAATTACGATCCCCGACGCTTTGCGCCATACAGCACTGGGCGATGCGGTTGCCACAGCCGAGGCATTGGTCAAGATGCTGCCGATCCTGCAAGCCCGTAGCCTGACAACCTTTGGCGAAGTGATTATGGAAACCCGTAAACACGGTCGTTTGCTGGAAGACCTGAACTGACGGCTTATATTGAACTCGGCAGTCAGCTTTTCATGGACAATCCGGGCCACGCATGGCACCTGATGCGCGGCCAAGGATTAAGCGCGCAATGACCGAAAAGACCTTTACACCGACCCCGGATCAAAGCCCCGCCTTTCGGGAAGCACTCGGATGCTTTGGCACCGGCGTCACGGTAATTACCGCGCAATCCGACGAAGGTCCGCGCGCCATAACAGTGAATTCATTTGCGTCAGTCTCGTTGGAACCGCCACTAGTCCTGTGGTGTTTGGCCAGGGAATCATTCCGTTTCGATACTTTCAGTACCTGTGATCTCTATTCTATCCACGTCATGGCACAGGATCAGCAGGATCAGGCGTTGCGGTTTGCACGCGATGGAGCGGATTTCTCACATGCAGACTGGACCGAGGATGCGGTCGGGCGTCCACATCTGGCCCAGTGTCTGGCCCGGTTTGATTGCCGTCTGCATACCCGTCATGACGCCGGCGATCATCTGATCATTGTGGGTCAGGTGGAACAGGTCATGTATCGCACCGGCAAAGGGCTGATCTTCAAACGCGGACAGTTCGGCGGTTTTGTCGACCTGATCTAATCGTCCAGCGACCCGTGAACCGCGAGCGCTTCCAGCTCGGCATCCTGTGGAGTGATCACCCGAAAAGCTTCGTGGACGCCTGTGTCGGTCAATTCCCTTGCGACAATCAACAGCGTGTTGGCCGCGTGGTCTTCGCACAGTTCCGACATGTGATCGATTTCAGCTTGGGCGACACCCAATGCCGCATCTATCGAGGGCGCGCCATAGAACTGCACAAAATGTTCGGCCAGATCACGCGTGATCTGGTTTTTCTCTGCGGCTTCGATCTGCGTCACGGCCACAAAAGTTACCCGGCCAAAGGTTTCTAACCCCAGCCAGCCATTCGCAAATGCCTGTCGCGCCTTGCCTTCAAGATCACCCTGGCCCCAGTTCGAAAACTCGAACCCGCCCGAAACGCACCACTCTCCGGTGCGAGCCGGGGAATGAAACACGTTCATGTCGCTTTCGTCGAAATGGATTGCTCGGGCCAGTTTCATTATCGGTTCTCCAACAAGTCGGTCAGGGGACGAAGGTGCGTATCGACCCCGTCGCGGATCAGCATCCCGAAACGTTCATCCGTTCCAAGGAATACGCCTCCGTCGATCAACGGTTCGCCTACACCACGCAGCAGGCCCATCCATTCGGCGTGCAAGGAGGCGTTGCCATCCTCCTGCCAACGGTTGAGCCAGGTCAACATGTGTCGTGACCAGCTTTCCACCAGCTGCGTTGCCGAAACCTCGGTACAGCCTTCATCGTACAGCGCTGTGATATCGGGGGTTTCGCCCGGCGCGTCGCTGGTTTGCAACAGCGTCAGTTCCCAACCAACGATAAGCCAGTCCGGCTCTTCCTCGGGCATTGATGTCGACGCAGCCGCACGGAACCGGCCGCAACGCGCGCCGTTTACACAAATCAGGCCATCCCAACCCAAATGCACGGCAACCTCTGGCGGGGCCAAAGCGCCCAGCGCGTTCTGGAATCCCACTGCGCAGAGCGGCAGCATCACCATCGCATCCTGCAACGGCACCTCGGGGGCAAAAACAATTGCCACCCGCAGGAAATCCGCCTGAACGTTGTAAACCACCGTCCCCGCATCGCAGCCCAGCGCCGCCATTGCCAGCGCGCGCTCGAACGGGTCCTCTCCGCCCTGCACAGGATGGCCTGTCAACAGTGGGGGGAATACCGGTTGGCTCATGCGTTGCCCTTGGCGATCAGGTCCCGGGCGATTTTGCGGAACGCCTCGGCCTGCGGGCTGTCAGGTTTGCTGACGACAATCGGCGCGCCTCCGTCAGCGGCGACCCGGATGTCCAGATGCAAGGGGATTTCACCCAGCAACGGCACGCCCAGCGCCTCTGCCTCGGACTTGACACCACCATGACCAAAAACATGTTCTTCATGTCCACAGTTCGAACAGATATGCGTGGACATGTTTTCGATCATCCCAACAATGGGTGTCTTGAGCTGATTGAACATGTCGATCCCTTTGCGGGCATCGATCAGGGCTACGTCCTGCGGCGTCGAAACGACAATGGCTCCGTCCACCTGAAACTTCTGGCTCAGCGTCAGTTGCACGTCACCGGTGCCGGGTGGCAGATCGACAATCAGAACATCCAACGCGCCCCATTGCACCTGGCTCATCATTTGTTGCAGCGCACCCATCAGCATCGGCCCCCGCCAGACAACTGCCTGACCTTCATTGGTCATCAAGCCCATCGACATCATGGTGACGCCGTGGTTGCGCAGTGGTAGGATCGTCTTGCCGTCAGGGCTGGCCGGACGGCCCGAGACACCCAGCATCCTGGGCTGCGACGGCCCGTAGACATCGGCGTCCAGCAAACCCACACGTCGTCCTTCCGCAGCTAATGCGCAGGCAAGGTTGGCCGATACAGTGGATTTGCCTACCCCACCCTTGCCGGACGCAACGGCGATGATCCGATCCACACCCGGTACCGCCTGCGGCCCGGTTTGTGATGGCTTGGGTTTCGGTTTCAGATCCGGCGGCGCCTTTTCGGAATGCGCGGTCATCATGGCCGAAACACTTGCAACGCCTTCAACCATTTGCGCGGCCTTTTCGGCCGTAGCGCGGACAGGTTCCATCTTTTCCGCGTTCTTCGGGTCGATCTCAAGCACAAAGCGCACAGTATCGCCGTCTACGTTCAGGGCACGCACGATGCCCGCACTTACAATGTCCTGCCCGGAAACCGGGTCGGTGATCTTTTTCAGGTTCGCCAGAACCGCGTCACGAACACTCATGCTTGTTCCCCTTGATGTGCCCTGCTGACAGGGGCGTGCGTATCGACTCACCGCTCATTGCACGTGTCTCCGTCTTTTTCTGTTCAATTGACGCATCCCGCCCCGCGAAGTTACGTTGAGCCATGCGCTTTGTCCTCTTGTGCCTGAGCCTGACGCTCTCTGCCACCCCCTCTTGGTCACAAGAGGCTATTGGCCTTGCGGCCCCGGCAGACGTGAACGGCTCTGGCCTGTTGCAACATATCCTTCCTCGCTTCTCTCTCAAGACCGGGATCCGCGTTATTGCAGACGACGCCGGGGTTATGGTGCTGGAAACCGCGCCGCCCGGTGATCCGGTCTTTGCCCGCGGCGAGGTGATCTATCACCTGCGTATCGAAGACAGTGACCGCCAGGCCCGTTTTCTTGAATGGCTGAAGTCGGATATCGGCAAGCGCACGGTGGAAAGCTTTGCTCCGGCACAGGGAGAGCCCTTTTCTGCCAGCTTCGACCTCGCAGTTGTTGAGGCCGATGACATCTTCGATGGCGACACCCAACTCGGTGAAGAATTGTCGATGACCCATTGCGGACGCTGTCATGTTGTCGGGCCAAAGAACCGCATGAATGGCCTGGGGTCGACGCCCTCTTTCGCCGTTCTGCGCGCAATGCCTGACTGGTCGCGGCGGTTCGAGGCGTTTTTCGCCCTGAACCCCCACCCTGCATTCACGCAGATCGACGGGCTGACGCCCCCTTTTGATCCCGAACGCCCTTCTCCAATTCACCCGGTTGAGATGACATTGGATGATCTTGACGCGATTCTGGCGTTCGTATCGCGCATCGACGCCGCAGATCTGGGTGCCCCTCTAAAGCTTCAGTGATCCTTTCTGTCCGAATAGTAATCCTCGGTTGTGACGACCCGAGGCCTGGCTTTTGACTGGAACGGATTGTCTTGCTGTTGAAACTGCACGTTCACCCGGCAATTGTCACACATCTGGATCATCCGCGCCTGATCTGAAGTCGCGAACATCGGGTGCGTACCCGACAGCTTCTCCATGATCCGCTCAACCGTGGATTTCACGCCGAACAGCGCCCCGCATTCTACGCAGGCAAAAGGTTCCTCTTCGTTCAGAACCTGCTGTGACAGGGCCGCATCGCTGAGATCAAGTTGTGGAACAAGAGTGATCGCGTCCTCGGGGCAAATGGTCTTGCACATCCCGCATTGCAGACAGGCGTCTTGCTGGAAGTTCAGTTGCGGCTTGTCCGGGTTGTCGATCAAAGCACCTGATGGGCACAGCGACACACAGCTGAGGCACAGGGTGCAGCTATCGGTGTTTACTGCAACCGCCCCGTAAGGCGCATTCCCGGGCAATGGCAAAGGCGCGTCGGCCTGCGGGTTCAGCGCTTGCGCTGCCAGCCGTGCAATTTGCCGGCGATTGCCCAACGGCAGAACCGGATCAGACAAAGGTCGGGGCACCGCTTGCCCGTACAGCAGATCGGACATCGCATCGGGGTCAACCTCATCAATCAGGCCAATGCCCTCCGAGCCTGCAATGGCATGTGCCAATTCGAGTTCCCGGTTCAGCGCTTGGCGTTCGATCGTCGGGGCTAGAAGAACATCCACCCGTGCAAACCCATGCGCCAGAGCCGCCAGCATCTCGGCATGGCCATAGCCAGAAATCACGTTCAGTTCCAACGGGATGACATCCGAAGGTAATCCGCGCCCAAAACGAGCAGCCAGCCGGATCATCTCAGCCCCGTGGGCGTCATGCACAAGCAACCGAGGCGCGGTGCCACCAGCCCGGCGATAAGTGCGGGCCAGAATATGCATCCGCGACAACAGCGCCGAAACAGGTGGGTCTTCATAGGTTATGGCCGTTGAAGGGCATAGCGCAGCGCAAGCACCACAGCCGGCACATACCATCGGATCGACGGCGACATACTCGCCCGCTGGGGAAATCGCTCCGGTTGGGCAGATATCCAGACAGTTGGAACAGCCCACCTGCCCGGCGCGGGAATGGGCACACAGGGTTTCCTCCAACCGCACATAGAGAGGTTTTTCAAACGTTCCCACCAATTGTGCAGCTTCAAAAGCCAGCCTTTCCACAGCAACCGCATCCTTGGGATCAGCTCGCAGGTAGCCCTCGCGCTTAGCCGGAGCCTGAACAAAAGGTGTTTCACCCGCCAGATCAACGACAATGTCGCACGCAGAAAGCGCTCCGTCCCTTGGATCGGTCCATGCAAAAGCGCCGCGCCCTCCGGGTACGACTTGCTGCAGCGCGTCCAGCCGCAGGGAAAACCCACCGAGCGCACCGGAAACCGAACGAAGCCGCCCCCGCACCACGTCATAGTCCCGTGAGATAGGATCCGACAGATCGGTCGTCATGACGGTCACAGCCATTGAGTCGGCCAGACGCTCTGCCAGATCAAAGGTCACCGTACCGGGCCCGATGATGAAACAGGTGCCTTCACTGAAGACATCCACGCTAGGCGTGACGGGTTGCGGCAATACGGCCTCGGCCGCCAAGGCCGCCATCTTGGGGGTCGCATCCGCACCTTGATCGGACCACCCTGCCCGATCGCGCAGATCGACAAATCCGGGCGCATCGATATTCAGGTCTTCGGCGAGTGATCGAAAAACTTCCTGCTCTTGCAGGCAGGCAATGACTGTTTCGCCTTCTTTCATCAGCTTGGCGGCTGATTTCAGTTCGGTTGTACAAAGCGCGGTGTGCGCTCTGGAACACCTGATACTGCAAGCGCTCTCAATCACATCCGGGTCCAGCGCCTGAGTACCGGCGCAATCGCATAGCAGTAGTTTGGTGCCCATATCCCCTCCTCAGGAAACCGTTCTGGTCCCATGCACACTAGGCTGTACCCCCGGCAAGACAACTTCAACCCCTTGCCGCACGCCCTGCTCCAGACTGCATTTCGGGCCAAATTGTCAGAAAACATAAGCGTTCATTGGGCCTGCTCACGCAGTTGCTACCCTGGACTACGACCAAAGTCGTAGAGCTTAGGCTTGGCACACAGCCAGTTTGTGTACCATAGTGGACTTGCAAAGGCAGGGGAGAGCCTTTCGGGGAGGAGCCAGTGGCCAAGGCCGCAAGCCAGACTGAAATGCCGGTTGGCGTCATCGTGCGCAAGACACCCGGGGTCACACGCTGGGCCCGGTGGAACTGGCGTGCCGTTGCCCTTTTACCCGGCGCAGGAGCAGCCAACTGGCAGGAGCTGCGCCGTGAAGGCGATGCGGTCGAGTATCATGCCGCCACCCTGCCGCTGACGCTCTGGGCAGATGAAACCGAAGCCTACATGGTCAACCTGTTGGATGGACAGCCTTCGCTATACCTTGTGCTGCGAGACGAACTGAAGGGTGACACGCCCCTGAATGCAGTTCTGATCACCGCCTCTCCGTTCGAAGGGCAGGACTATGCGGATACCGGCGAAGAAATTGTCGAGAAAATCCCGATGACCGAAGGGCTGATCGCCTGGGTTCGGGATTTCACACTGAAACATCATCAGCACGAAGTTTTCGTCAAGCGCCGCCGTGACAAGAAACGGACCGATCTGGTGGAAGACGGCAAAGGTGACGCGCGTATCAGGCAGGAATCGGACGTTTACCGCGCCCCCAGGAAGGTGTTCCAATGACGCGGCCGCGTGATTTCTGGTCGCGCCGAAAGGCCGCTGTTCAGGCTGAAGCCGAAGCCGAGGTTCTGGTTGCGGAAGACCAGGTGATCGCGGCTCAGCAAGCGGAGCTGGAGGAAAAGACTGACGCGGACATTCTTGCTGAGTTTGACTTACCCGATCCGGACATGTTGCAGCCCGGCGATGATGTTTCGGGTTTTATGGCCAAGGCCGTGCCAGATCGCCTGCGTCGCCGCGCCCTTCGTCGGCTGTGGCGGTTGAACCCGGTTCTGGCCAATGTCGACGGGCTGGTTGATTATGGCGAGGATTATACCGATGCGGCCTGCGTGATCGAAAACATCCAGACCGCCTATCAAGTTGGCAAAGGCATGCTGGCGCATATCGAAGCACTGGCGGCCGACACAGAAGAAACAACAGACGATGTCGTTGAAAGTGAAGCCGATACGCGTACTGAACCCGAGGCCGCGCCGGTCGAACCCGATCTCGTTCCCGAGCCGGTATCAGCCGCTCGGGCGGAAGAGCCGGAGGAATTCGACCTTCCCCCGGCACCACGTCGAATGACATTTGAATTTGAAGGATGACCGAATGACCGCAAGTGACGCGCATGCTCTGGACGTTTCAACCGAGGATCGCCTGCGCGCGGATTTCTACAACTTTCTGGGCTTGCTGCTGGCCGGCCCGCCCGACCAGATGCTGCTGGATCAGTTGGCTGGTCTGGGCGGCGATGACACTGACTTGGGCCAGGCCATTCAAGCCATGGCGCGGGTCGCCAAGGTCACCAAGCCCGCCGGGGCCGAGCGGGAATTCAATGCATTGTTCATCGGTTTGGGTCGGGGCGAATTGCTGCCCTATGCCAGCTTCTACCTGACGGGTTTCCTGAACGAAAAACCTTTGGCGCAGCTGCGCAACGACATGGCGGTACGTGGGATCACACGGGCCCAAAACGTGTTTGAGCCTGAAGACAACATAGCATCATTGATGGAAATGATGGCCGGAATGATCGTTGGGCGTTTTGGCACCCCAGCCTCACTGGAAGACCAGAAAGCGTTCTGGAACAAACATATCGGCCCCTGGGCCACGCATTTCTATTCAGATTTGGAAGCCGCCGAGAACTCGGTTCTTTATGCATCCGTCGGCACCGCCGGTCGGGTTTTCATGGAGATCGAGCGCGAAGCATTCCGGATGACGGCGGGGTAACCCGCAAATCGCCGGTGTCCAATGGGCACCAAACCGCAATTGGGACAGGAGGAGCCCATGAGCAAGACCAAGGAAGAAGGCGCCACACGCCGCGACTTCCTCAAACTGGCCGGAACCGCAGCACCTGCTGCCGTTGCCGCCGCCAGCCTGACCGGGAAAGCCGAAGCGGCCGAGTTGCCGACCGACGATACCCGCATTCAGGATACTGCGCATACACGCGCCTACATCGAAAGCACCCGGTTCTAGGATCGGACGTTTTCACACCCGACTGACGGTTGCGATTGGCCCCGACGTCGGCTTCAGCAGTACCAAGCCAGCCGTGGCACACACGGCGCGCAAGGGAGGAAACAAATGCTTAGGAAAAAGACCAACGGGGTTGCGAGACGCCCCCAGCGGACAAGTATCCTGTCCCAGGTCGGCGAGAAAACCGTCGATCGCCGCGCATTCCTGCGTGGCTCGGGCCTGACGATCGGCGGCCTTGCCGCGATCAGCGCCACGGGTGGAACCGTGACGCCGGCCAGTGCCCAGACAGCGGCGAACACCGCCGTTGAAAACATCAAATCCGTATGCACCCACTGCTCGGTCGGCTGTACGGTCGTTGCCGAAGTGCAGAACGGTGTCTGGATCGGGCAGGAACCCGGTTGGGACAGCCCGTTCAACCTGGGTGCACACTGCGCCAAAGGGGCATCGGTTCGCGAGCACGCCCATGGCGAACGCCGCCTGAAATATCCGATGAAAAAGGAAGGCGGAGAGTGGAAGCGCATCAGCTGGGAAGAGGCGATCAACGAGATCGGCGACGGCATGATGAGTATCCGCGAAGAATCCGGGCCAGACAGCGTATACTGGTTGGGTTCCGCGAAACATAACAACGAACAGGCCTATCTGTTCCGCAAGTTCGCGGCCTATTGGGGCACGAACAACGTGGACCATCAGGCCCGTATCTGCCACTCGACCACTGTTGCTGGCGTTGCGAATACATGGGGCTACGGCGCCATGACCAATTCGTACAACGACATGCACAACAGCAAGGCGATCTTCATCATCGGCGGCAATCCGGCCGAGGCGCACCCCGTCTCGCTGCTGCATATTCTGCGCGCAAAAGAGCAGAACAACGCACCGCTGATCGTCTGCGACCCGCGCTTTACACGAACCGCGGCCCATGCGGATGAATATGTCCGTTTCCGTCCCGGCACAGATGTTGCGCTGGTCTGGGGTATCCTGTGGCACATCTTCGACAACGGTTGGGAAGACAAAGAGTTCATCCGCACCCGCGTCTGGGGCATGGATCAGATCCGCGAGGAAGTTGCCAAGTGGAACCCGGATGAGGTGGAACGTGTCACCGGCACGCCGGGATCACAGCTGAAACGTGTTGCTCGCACGATGGCGAACAACCGTCCCGGTACGGTCGTCTGGTGTATGGGCGGTACACAGCACACCAACGGCAACAACAACACTCGCGCCTATTGCGTGCTGCAGCTTGCGCTCGGCAACATGGGCACCTCTGGTGGTGGCACCAATATCTTCCGTGGCCATGACAACGTTCAGGGCGCAACGGACCTAGGTGTTCTGTCCCACACCCTGCCCGGTTATTATGGCCTATCAAAGGGAGCATGGGGCCACTGGGCACGTGTCTGGGGTGAAGAGCCTGATTGGCTGGCGGGTCAGTTCGCGTCGATCAAGGACAAGGAAGGCAAGGATAAGTCGCTGCAAAATGAGCGTGGCATTCCGGTCTCCCGCTGGATCGACGGTGTTCTGGAAGATCCGGCGAACATGGATCAGGACAACAACGTCCGCGCCATGGTTCTGTGGGGTCATGCGCCGAACTCGCAAACGCGGGGCCCGGAAATGAAGACGGCAATGGAAAAGCTGGACATGCTGGTCGTGATCGACCCGTACCCCACCGTTTCGGCCGTTCTGCACGACCGCACCGATGGTGTTTACCTGCTGCCGGCCTGCACACAGTTTGAAACGCGTGGCTCGGTCACGGCTTCGAACCGTTCGCTGCAATGGCGTGACAAGGTGGTAGATCCGCTGTTCGAAAGCCTGCCGGACGAGGTCATCATGGCCAAGTTCGCCAACAAGTTCGGCTGGGCGGATCGGCTCTTCCGCAATATCGAGATGGAAGACCCGGAAACCCCGAATGTTGAAAGCATCACGCGTGAGTTCAACTCGGGCCTCTGGACCATCGGATATACCGGTCAGTCGCCGGAACGCCTGAAAAGCCATATGGCCAACCAGCACACGTTCGACAGAACCACGCTGCAAGCCATTGGTGGACCAAACGACGGCGAGTATTACGGTTTGCCCTGGCCCTGCTGGGGAACCGCCGAGATGGGTCATACGGGGACACCAAACCTCTATGACATGTCCAAACCGGTGGCCGAAGGCGGCCTGACCTTCCGCGCCCGCTTCGGTGTGGAACGCGATGGTGACAACCTGCTGGCCGAAGGGGTCTATAGCGTCGGATCTGAAATTCAGGATGGATACCCTGAATTCACGATGCAGATGCTGATGGACCTTGGCTGGGATGGCGATCTGACGGCTGAGGAACGCGCGGCGATTGATGCCGTGGCAGGACCAGAGACCAACTGGAAAACCGACCTGTCCGGCGGTATCCAGCGGGTTGCAATCGCCCATGGCTGTGCGCCCTTCGGGAACGCCAAAGCCCGCGCGGTTGTCTGGACCTTCCCGGATCCGATCCCGCTGCATCGCGAACCGCTCTATACGAACCGGCGCGATCTGGTGGAGGACTATCCGACCTACGAGGACCGTCAGGCCTATCGTCTGCCGACCTTGTATGCCTCAATTCAAAAGAACGACTTTTCAAAGGATTATCCGATAATCCTCACGTCAGGTCGTCTGGTCGAATATGAAGGCGGCGGCGAAGAAACCCGGTCGAACCCGTGGCTGGCCGAACTGCAACAGGACATGTTCGTCGAGATCAACCCCCGCGATGCCAACAACCTTGGTATTCGGGACGGGGCGCAGGTTTGGGTGGAAGGTCCCGAAGGCGGCAAGGTCAAGGTGATGGCGATGCTGACCAACAGGGTCGGTGCCGGCGTGGCGTTTATGCCATTCCACTTCGGCGGCCATTTCCAGGGTCAGGATTTGCGGGACAAATACCCCGCAGGCGCTGATCCTTATGTGCTGGGTGAAAGTTCCAACACCGCCCAGACCTATGGCTATGATTCAGTGACCCAGATGCAGGAGACCAAAGCGACTCTCTGCAAGATCTCGGCAGCGTAAGGAGGACGATAAATGGCTAGAGCAAAGTTTCTCTGCGACGCTGAACGCTGCATCGAGTGCAACGCCTGCGTAACTGCGTGTAAGAACGAGCACGAGGTGCCCTGGGGCATCAACCGCCGCAGGGTGGTGACGATCAATGACGGCAATCCGGGCGAACGCTCGATTTCGGTGGCCTGCATGCATTGTTCCGACGCGCCCTGCATGGCGGTTTGCCCTGTCGACTGCTTCTATCAGAACGAAGAAGGGGTCGTCCTGCACTCGAAGGACCTGTGCATTGGCTGCGGCTATTGCTTCTACGCGTGCCCATTCGGCGCGCCGCAATACCCGCAGGCTGGTAACTTCGGATCGCGTGGCAAGATGGACAAATGTACCTTCTGTGCCGGCGGCCCCGAGGAAACGCATTCGACCGCAGAGTTCGCCAAATATGGTCGCAACCGGATCGCCGAGGGCAAACTGCCCATCTGCGCCGAGATGTGCTCCACCAAGGCCCTGCTCGCTGGTGACGGCGACGTGGTGTCCGCAGTTTACCGTGAACGCGTCGTGGCGCGCGGTTTCGGCTCGGGCGCCTGGGGCTGGGGTACTGCCTACGACCAGAAAGACGGGTAAAACCCGGCCTTAGAAAAATGGCCTCCCGCCACGTGCGGGAGGCTTTCCGGATGCTTCGAGCAGGGATCCGTTTCCTGCAATGGCACAACAATCTATTTTAGAGGCGCACATGACCAATGATGTTTACTGGCTGCTGAAACTTGACCTAGATCTGGATAAAAAGGGTGAGTTCGAAGCGCTTATGGCAGAGATGGTCGCGGCCACGCAGCAGGAGACCGGCGCCAGAAGCTATGAATGGCACATGACCGGTTCGGCCGTCCATATCTTCGAACGCTACGCCAGTTCCGAAGATGCCATGATACATATGCAGAATTTCGGTGCGCATTTTGCTGAACGTTTTCTGGCCCTTCTGACGCCAGTGGGATTGGACGTTTATGGTCCGGCCAAGGATGATCTTCGCGAAGCACTCACGCCAGTCGGCGCCGTTTTTCACCAGCAAATCGGTGGATTTGACCGCTGATATGAAAATGCACAGGAGGATACCCCTATGCGCCTGATTCAGTACCTGCTCGTTTCGATTTTTCTAACCGGAGCCGCATGGGCGCAAGAGACCTCTGAACCCACGGCGGATGAGCGCACCTCGACCGGCGGAGCGACAACCCTGGAAGATATTCTTGCCCGGCAACGTGGTGAGAATGTCGACAACAGCTATCGCTCTGAGAATACCGGTCAGGGCAATGCAGAGGGGTTGCTGGGCCAGCTTGGCACGCGCGGCGTGGCCTCGGACAGCGACGTATACCGCGCATTGCGCTACGGCTCGGCTGATGTGACGGTGTCGTCGCATGGCCCTGCGGCGAGCGTGTTGATTCAGGATGGCGGCATGTGGTGGCTGAACTTCCGCACCGGGCCACTACGCGAATACGGCACCTATATCGTTGCCGGGATGCTGGGTATCATCCTGCTGTTTTTCCTGATCCGTGGCAAAATACGCATCGACGGTGAAAAAACCGGCCGTACGGTCACGCGTTTCAACGGGTTTGAACGGTTTGGTCATTGGCTTTTTGCGGGGTCGTTCCTGATCCTTGGTGCAACTGGCCTGCTGACGCTTTACGGGCGTGACTTCCTGATCCCGCTGTTCGGGAAGGAAGGGTTTGCCACCATTGCGCAAGGTTGCAAGTGGCTGCACAACAATCTGGCCTGGGCCTTCATGCTTGGCCTGATCATCGTCACGGTAAACTGGATCGCCCATAACATCCCCAACCGCGTGGATCTGAAATGGCTGGCCGCAGGCGGCGGATTGTTCACCAAGAACAGCCACCCGCCGGCAAAGAAGTTCAACGCGGGCCAAAAGATCATCTTCTGGGCGTGCATCCTGCTGGGCGCATCGATCAGCCTGTCGGGTCTGTCGCTGTTGTTCCCGTTCGAGATGCCCTTGTTTGCAAAAACCTTCCAGATCGCCAATTCGACCGGTATTCCGCAAATGATGGGCCTGAACCTGCCGGTGCAGATGTCGCCGCAGGAAGAGATGCAATACGCCCAAGTCTGGCATGTGATGGTGGCTTATGTGTTCATTGCGATCATCGTGGCGCATATCTATCTCGGCTCTGTCGGAATGGAGGGCGCCTTTGACGCCATGGGCACCGGCGAGGTCGAAGAACAATGGGCGCGCGAACACCACTCGCTGTGGCTGGAGGAAGTTCAGGAAAAAGAGGCAGGCAAGGCCGCCGCCTCACCCGCTGAATAGATGCGGGGGCTGGTTCTGGCCCTGGCGCTGATCCCGCTGCCCGCCTTGGCCGAATTCTTCACACTCAAAGGGCACGGCGGCCCAATCATGGGAATCGCCACAGCCCCGGACGGGCGTATCGCAACTGCCAGTTTCGACAATTCCGTCGGGCTATGGGCTGATCAGAACCCCGAATGGCTGGAGGGTCATGAAGCTGCCGTGAACGCCGTTGCCTTCAATGGTACTGCCATCTATTCCGCCGGAGATGACTTCACTCTGCGCAAGTGGCCCGGTGGTGACGTGATTGGGCGCCATCAGGGCAAGATCGTTGGTCTGGCAGCGTCCAAGACACACGTTGCGACCGCCAGTTGGGACGGAACAATCGGGGTGTGGCCCGTAAACGGAACCGGCCCCACTACTCTTGGGCCAACCGGAAGCGGTGTGAACGCCGTGGTGTTTTCTTCTGACGGCACACAGCTTTATTCGGCAGGTATGGATGGATCGCTGCGCATCTGGGACGTGATGAGTGGACAAGAGATCACCCGTCTCATCGAACACGGGTTCGGCATCAACGAACTGGTCCTGAATGAACCAGACAACTGGATCGCTTACGGTGCTGTTGATGGCGTGACCCGAATACTGGACCTTTCCACGGGTGAAGAACGTGATTTTACGCTGGATCGCCGGCCCATCCTTGCCTTGGCACTCAGCCCGGATCGCAGGCTTCTCGCCGTGGGTGACGGCGAAGGTTATATCATGGTCATCGATACCGCCGAATGGCGTATCACGCGGGATTTTCGCGCGACGTTGCGAGGGCCAGTCTGGGCCCTGGCCTTTTCCGTCGATGGTGAAAACATCCATGCGGGCGGAATAGACGAGGCCATGTACAGTTGGCCCGTAACCACCTTTTCCGACCAGCAACAAATGGCGGCAGCAGAGCCGAGTTTCCTCAAAAACCCTGACGAGATGGACAATGGTGAGCGTCAGTTCGCGCGCAAATGTTCAATCTGCCACAGCCTGACACCCGACAGCGAACGCCGCGCAGGTCCTACCTTACACGGGGTTTTCGGCAGACGGGCCGGTACGTCGCCCGGATATTTATACTCGGACACGCTGCAAGGCTCTGACATCATTTGGAATGACGAAACAATAAATGCTCTTTTCGACGAAGGGCCTGACCATTACATTCCGGGGTCTAAGATGCCGATGCAGCGAATTACGGCAGCTCAGGATCGTCAGGATCTTATTGCTTTTCTGCGCCGCGCAACGGGTGCCCGGAACTGAACTGGAGGAGACCATGAAAGCCTTTCTTGCCGCAGTCGCCGCAATGGTCGTCATTGCAGTAGCAGCGCCTTTTGTGCTGGAGCAGATCGGATTCAGCGCCGCCGACGCCACGTCCGGCTCTGCCGTGCGCCTCGACTGAATGTCGCAATACCTGACCACCCGCGAACTGGCCGATCTGCTGCGCATTGGCGAGCGCAAAGCCTATGATCTCGCCTCGTCAGGCGAGGTGCCCTGCGTGCGCGCCATGGGCAAACTGCTGTTCCCGCGCGCCGAGGTTCTTGCCTGGCTCAACGCTTCGCGATCCGGTCCACAGGTTGCCGAACCGCCCCTGCCCCAGATTGTTGCCGGCAGCCACGATCCCCTGTTGGACTGGGCGCTGCGCGAAAGCGGTTCGGGGCTTGCCACCTATTACGACGGTTCTTTTGACGGGCTGACAAGGCTGAGTGAACGCAACGCACAGGCTGCGGTGTTGCACATCCACGAAGATGGAGGGTTCAACAAAGACTCTCTTCGGGGCGCCCTTGGCGAAGCACCGGTGATCCTGTACGAAGTCGCCCGGCGCAAGCGCGGGCTGCTTCTTGCCCCGGGCGTATCGGATATCAGAACATTCGAAGATCTCAAGTCGCGCCGCCTAATCATGCGTCAGGACAGTGCAGCCAGCCAACGCCTGTTCGAAACACAGCTTGAAGCACATGGCATGTGCCGAGACGATCTGGACGTAATCCCCGGCTGCGCACGCACCGAAGAGGAACTGGCCATCGCCCTTCACGACCAAAAGGCCGAGGTTGGCTTTGGGTTGGGTGCTTTGGCAGGGCTTTACAACCTGGGTTTCGTCCCCACCCATTCCGAGAGGCTGGATTTGGCGATTTGGCGCAGGTCATATTTTGATCCGCCAATGCAAAAACTGATAACGCTGCTGCGTTCGGATCAATTTGCGCAAAGGGCCCGTGAATTCGGTGGCTACGACCTGTCAGGCCTGGGCACGATACACCACAACGGTGCCAGCGGGTGAACCATCACCCACCTTGTTCCTTGTCATGGTACTTCTGCCGCAGGCCAGCTATTGGGCGTTCGGAAAGAACACCTGCTGCCCGTCCAGCCTGAACGACGCGATCGCCTCCTGCCCGTCCGGCCCCGTCAGCCAGTCGATAAAGCGTTGACCGGCAGCTGCCCGCACATGCGGGTGTTTTTCAGGATTCACGAGGATCACACCGTATTGATTGAACAGGCGCGGATCCCCCTCGACCAGAACGCCAAGGTTTCCCCGGTTTCCAAAAGACAACCACGTGGCCCGATCCGTCAGCGTATAGGCATCCATTCCACTGGCCACGTTCAGCGTCGCCCCCATACCAGATCCGGTCTCGCGATACCAAGCACCTGAAGCCTCGGCAGGGTCCAGCCCGGCCGCGGACCAATGGCCCAGCTCGGCCTTGTGCGTTCCGCTGTCGTCACCACGAGATGCAAACGGAACTTCCGCCTCGGCGATTCTTGAGAGCGCGCCCAACACATCGGTGCCGCCGCGAATTCCAGCAGGGTCAGACTTGGGGCCTATCAGAACGAAATCATTATACATCAGATCCTTCCGCTCCACGCCCCAACTGTCAGCAACGAACTTCTCCTCGGCCGGTTTGGAGTGAACCAAAAGAACATCCCCGTCCCCGTTGATGGCGTTGCGAATGGCCTGACCGGTGCCCACTGCCACAACACGGACATCGATACCTGATTCGGCTTCGAACCACGGCAGGATGTAATCCAACAGTCCCGAGTTCTGCGTTGACGTTGTCGACTGCACCACAATAAATGGTTCTTCTGCTGAAACCGCGCTGGTCAACAGGCCCAAAGCTATCACCGCTGCCCGAATTGGTTTCCGGAACATCACACTCTCCTCTTTCTCTTTTTCAGGTAACCAATCCGCCCGCCAAATAGCGGCGCGACGCATCGCTTTCGGGAGAATCCAAAACCTGTTTTGCCGCACCGTGTTCCACGACATGTCCGCCCTGCATCATGACCACGTCCGAGGCCAAACGGCGTGCCTGACCGATATCATGCGTCACCATCACGATCCGCACAGCCCGAGCCGAAGCCCGTAATATCATTCGTTCAATCATCTGGGTCGCGCTTGGATCCAGTGCGCTGGTGGGCTCGTCCAGAAACAAAGTCTCGGGGCTCAATGCCAGCGCCCGTAGAATCGCCAACCGCTGCGCCTCCCCTCCGGACAATGATCGCGCGGGTTGTCTGGCCTTGCCGTCCAGCCCGCCTTCGGTCAGCAATTCGGCGATGCGGGCCTTTCGTGCCGTTCGCCCCATGCCTTGACGCTTTAGAACGAAGTCAAGGTTTGCCGCAACTGATCGACGCAGCAGAACCGGTTTCTGAAACACCATGGCCTGGCGGGCTTTTTGTGCCGCGCCAAGCGGTTTTCCATCCTGGACGACCTGCCCCCGATCCGGAGTGATCAGCCCGTGCAGACAGCGCAGCAACAGGCTTTTGCCTGCACCGTTGGGGCCAAGGATCAAGGTTGGCCCCGGCCCATCCAATACCAATGACGAGACGTCCAACAACGCCTTGCCACTACTGCGGATTTGCAGGTTCTCGACCTTCAGGCAATTCACCATGTCGCATAGCAGGTCACGCATGGCGCACCCCCTCCTGTTCGGCCCGCAGGCTGACCGCGCTCACCATCGCGTTCACGGCCACCGCTATCCCGATCAGGATTGCCCCCAAGGCCAGTGCCAGCGCCAGATTTCCCTTCGAGGTTTCCAGCGCGATGGTTGTGGTCATCACGCGCGTAACATGGTTGATGTTGCCGCCCACAATGATCACCGCGCCCACCTCGGCAATGGCGCGCCCAAACCCCGCAAGCAAGGCCGTGACCAATGCCAGCCGTGCATCCCACAGCAGCACAGGTACCGATGCAAGCCGTGACACGCCCAGTGATCGCAACTGTTCAGAGTACTCCTCGGCCAGCATTTCAACCACCTGTCGGGTCAGCGCGGCAACAATAGGAGTGACCAACACGACCTGAGCGATGATCATGGCCGTCGGGGTATACAAAAGCTCGAGCACACCCAGCGGGCCAGAACGGGACAGCATCAGATAGACCAGCAACCCCACAACCACGGGTGGGAACCCCATCAAGGCGTTCATCAGAACGATCAGCATCCGCCGTCCCGGAAACCGGGCCACAGCCAAAGAAGCACCGACAGGCATGCCAATCAGGGCAGAAATCAAAACCGCAAACACGGATACTTTAAGGGACAACAGCACAATCGCCCAAAGCTCTGAGTCTCCCTCAAAGATCAGAGCGATCGCAGAACTGAATTCTGATGCAAATCCCTGCATTTTTTTCCACTTTTTCTGCATTCCGTACGAAATGCGCTCTTTTACAAGCAAATACTACTCTGTTTTTGGTTTGAGTACAGACACATATCCGGCATTCTAAATGAAAAACGCGGCCCCGATTGGGACCGCGTCTCAATTCGTGAATAGAGGGCAGAAGTTAATTCAGCGCAGCTTCGGTGATCTGATGCGTCCAAGCCCCTTCGGGCTTTTTGGTGATAACCGGATCGGACCCGCCTGCCAGCAGAGTGTTGACAGTGCGGTCGAAATCAGCCGGGTCCAGCGCTCCGTTCGACCCTGCGGTCAACTTGGCGATCTCACCCATCATACGCTTTTGGTGTTCTTCCGTCTGGGCACCGGTTGCATCGTTTTCCAAAACGATTTCCGCCGCTTCGTCAGGATTCTCCTCCGCATATTTCCAACCCTTCATCGACGCGCGAACGAACCGCTCCATCTTGCCAGTGAAGGCCGCATCGCTCAGGTTCTCTTCCAGAACGTAAAGACCATCTTCCAGCGTCGCCACGCCCTGGTCTTCGTACTTGAAGGTCACCAGTTCATCCGGGCCGACACCGGCATCAATGACCTGCCAGTATTCATTGTAGGTCATGGTGCTGATGCAATCCGCCTGACGCTGAAGCAACGGGTCCACGTTAAAGCCCTGCTTCAGAACTTCCACGCCGTTTTCGCCTTTGCCATCAGTGCTGATGCCCAACTGGCTCATCCAGCTCATGAACGGAAACTCGTTGCCAAAGAACCAGACACCCAGCGTGCGGTTCTTGAGGTCCTCGGGCGACGAGATCCCGGCGTCTTTCCAGCAGGTCAGCATCATGCCAGAGCTTTTGAACGGTTGAGCGATGTTCACCAGCGGCAGCCCTTTTTCACGAGCAGCAAGCGCGGCGGGCATCCATTCGACGGTGACATCAGCGCCACCGCCTGCAATCACTTGCGTCGGAGCGATGTCAGGTCCGCCGGGAAGAATGGTGACGTCCAACCCCTCTTCTTCGTAAAAGCCCTTGTCCTTGGCAACGTAGTAGCCCGCGAATTGTGCTTGCGTGACCCATTTCAGTTGCAATGTCACTTCGTCCGCAGCCAGCGCCGCACTGGCTGCCAGACCAAAGGCGGCAACCGCCCCGCTGAGTAGCTTGTTCATCTTCAATTCTCCTAGTTGCTTGTTGTGCCCCAATTTCGGGGTCTGTTGATTTCCTTGTTTTATCCGCGCTGTGACGGGTGCCAGAAGGTCACCACTTTTTCGATCCCCGCCACCAGACCATAAAAAGCTGTACCTGCGAGTGCCGCAACAACGATTTCGGCCCAGACCATGTCTAATGACAGTTGCCCGACGCTGGTAGATATCCGGAACCCCATACCAAGTGTCGGTGAACCGAAGAACTCAGCCACGATAGCGCCGATCAGCGCCAAAGTGGTGGAAATCTTCAGCCCGTTGAAAATGAAGGGCATCGCCGCAGGCAGTCGCAACTTCAAAAAGCTCTGCCAATAGGTTGCGGCATAAGTCTCCATCAGGTCGCGCTGCATCGAGGTGGCCTCACGCAGCCCGGCCACGGTGTTCACGAGCATCGGAAAGAACACCATCACAACCACTACCGCCGCTTTGGAATGCCAGTCAAACCCGAACCACATCACCAGAATGGGGGCGGTCCCGACAATCGGCAGGGCAGCCACGAAATTGCCGACCGGCAACAGGCCCAGACGCAGGAAATCCCAGCGATCCACCGCAATCGCCATCAGAAAGGCCGCAAAGCACCCGATTACATAGCCGCTTAACGCGCCCTTGATGATGGTCTGCACAAAGTCAGCCCACAGGATCGGAAGGCTGTCCGCAAACCGCACCGCAATCACCGATGGCGCTGGCAGGATGACCAGTGGAACCTCAAGGCCGCGCACCAAAAGTTCCCAGATCCCGATGACAGTCAGCCCAAAGATCAAGGGGGCCAGATACCGCACCATTCGGGTATCGGCGTAAGGCCCACTGGCCAACCGACTGTTCAACCACCAGCCAAAAAGCCAAAGCAGGATAGCACAGAAAACCAGCATCATTGCGCCATCCCCATCCGTTTCAGTACGGCCCGTTCAATCAGCCCCAGCAGCCCGACCAGGCACGCCGCCAGAATGGCTGCAGCAAACAGGGCCGACCAGATCTGTACCGTTTGCCCGTAATAGCTGCCGGCAAGCAACCGCGCGCCCAGACCTGCGACGGCGCCTGTCGGAAGCTCACCAACAATGGCACCGACCAGCGATGCAGCGATCCCAATCTTGAGCGACGTGAACAGATACGGCATCGACGCAGGCAATTGCAGCTTCCAGAAACCCTGAGACCGGCTTGCGTTATACGTCCGCAACAAGTCCAGTTGCATCGCATCAGGACTGCGCAATCCTTTGACCATGCCAACAACAACCGGGAAGAAACTCAGATAGGCCGATATGATCGCCTTGGGAATGATCCCTTGAATACCAATGGAGTACAGAACAACAATGATCATCGGCGCAAGCGCGATGATCGGAATAGTCTGACTCACAATCGCCCAGGGCATGACCGACAAATCCATCACGCGGCTATGCACGATCCCGACTGCGAGCAGAATGCCCAGCCCGGTGCCAATCGCAAATCCCAGCATCGTAGCACTCAGCGTGACCCAGCCGTGATAGATCAGCGACCGTTTCGAGGTGATCTTTTTCTGGACCGTCGTCTCCCACATCTCGATGGCGACCTGATGCGGGGCCGGCAGTCGAGGCCTGTCCTGTTCCCACGTGGCCGGGATGGCGAAGGCGTTGTTCAAAACAAGACCAACCTCGGACATGTCACGCCGGTCCTTGGCGGATGGCGGCTGCACCACGGCCCCCGCACGTTCCTGTTCGGTCAACACGCCCTTTATGTTCATCGGAATGCAGGCCACGTACCAGAACAGAACAATTGCGGCGACGACGGTGAATACGGCAATGACCTGCTTCATGCACGCCACTCCATCCTATAGACAGGCACGGTATCCGGCGGCACGGGGGGCTCTTCGGCCGTCACTTCGAACCCTTCGCGGCGATAAAAGCGTTGCGCCGATGTATTGGGCCGGTGCGTCGTCAGACAGAGAAAATCGCGGCCCTCTTTTGCTTTGTCGACAAAGCGCTTGCCGATACCCTGTCCCCTCCGGCCGCAATACAGCGCACCGATTTTGTTCTGTGCCGGGTCCACTGACATGTAGCAATCGACCGGATCACCGGCGACCCACATTTCACGGTCGTCGAATGCGTCGCTGATCAGTTTCGCCAGCTCTTCTACCGGCAGTTCATCGGGCATCCAGTCTGTTTGCGTGACCCAGTCATGAACAACCCTGGCGCAGGCTGGCACATCACCTGGAGCCGCGCGCCGGATCCTATCCGCATTCAGCTTAGTCGTCATTGGAATGCCCACCCCGCAAACCTTCCCGGACGCGATGCGCGACCTCAATGAACTCCGGAGTGTCACGAATATCCAGCGGCCGCTCCTTGGGCAACGGGCTGTCAATCACATCAGCAATCCGCCCAGGCCGCGGGCTCATCACCACGATCTTTGTGCTCAGGTAAACCGCCTCGGGAATGGAGTGTGTCACGAATCCGATCGTCTTTTCCGTCCGCGCCCAGAGCTCAAGAAGCTGCTCGTTCAGGTGGTCCCGCACGATCTCATCCAGCGCCCCGAACGGCTCGTCCATCAGCAGGATATCCGCATCGAAGGCAAGGGCACGCGCGATACTGGCCCTCTGCTGCATCCCGCCCGACAACTGCCAGGGAAACTTGCCGCCAAACCCTTCCAGATCAACAAGTTCCAGTACCCTCTTCACCTGCTCATCCTGTTCGACAGCGGTGAATCCCATTATCTCAAGAGGCAGTTTTATGTTCTTGGCAATTGTGCGCCAGGGATAAAGGCCCGCAGCCTGAAAGACATACCCGTACGCCCGGTTTCGACGCGCCTCATCGGGGGTCATGCCATTGACGGTCAGCGTCCCGCCCGTAGGTATCTCAAGGGCTGCGATGCAGCGCAGAAAGGTGGTTTTGCCACAACCGGACGGACCGATGAAACTGACGAAATCGCCCTTTTCAATTGTCAGGTTCACGTCCTTGAGGGCGTGTACTGGCCCATCGTTGGTCTGGAATGTCAGGTCTAGCTGCCTTGCCTCGATGACGGGCCGGGTCGTGCTTTCAGTGTTCATTTTATTGCCTTGAGAAGAGTGGTGCCAGGGCCGCCTGCAAGGCCGCCCTAACTGATCAAACACCGGTCGCCGGAATTCCCGTCCGCTCGACAGGCCTTGGGGCCGTCAGTTCTTTCCAGGTGCTCAGCGCCTTGTTGACGGTAGTGTTCGCCTCGCGCGCGACAAAGTCCCCATGACCTTCCTGCGTGCGGATTTCACCGTCATGCACCGCCACCTGTCCCCGAGTCAGGGTAAAGCGTGGCAGACCTTTGACCTCCTTGCCCTCAAACACGTTGTAGTCAATCGAGGATTGCTGGGAACCGGCACTGATCGTTTTGGATTTCTCAGGATCCCAAACGACAAGATCAGCATCTGCACCTACCAGAACTGCGCCCTTTTTAGGATAGCAATTCAAAATCTTGGCAATGTTTGTTGAAGTAACAGCTACGAATTCATTCGGCGTCAGGCGCCCTGTGTTGACCCCATGCGTCCACAGCATCGGCATCCGATCTTCCAGCCCGCCGGTGCCGTTCGGGATCTTGGTGAAATCCCCAACGCCAAAGCGTTTCTGTTCGGTTGTGAAGGCGCAATGATCGGTTGCAACCACGCTCAACGTTCCGGATTGCAGGCCGTTCCACAGACTGTCCTGATGCTGTTTGTTCCGGAACGGAGGGCTCATGACCCGTCGCGCCGCGTGGTCCCAATCCTGATTGAAGTATTCACTTTCGTCCAATGTCAGGTGCTGGATCAGGGGCTCTCCCCACACTCGCTTACCCTGCATTTTCGCCCGGCGGATAGCTTCATGCGCCTCTTCACACGAGGTGTGTACAACGTAAAGCGGCACACCCGCCATGTCCGCAATCATGATCGCCCGGTTGGTGGCTTCACCTTCCACCTGCGGCGGGCGCGAATACGCATGTGCTTCGGGGCCGGTGTTCCCTTCGGCAAGCAGCTTGGCACTCAGTTCTGCCACCACATCCCCGTTCTCGGCATGAACCAGGGCAGTACCGCCAAGCTCCGCAAGACGCTTGAACGAGGCGAACAGCTCATCATCATTCACCATCAGCGCACCCTTGTAGGCCATGAAATGTTTGAAGGTGTTGATACCGCGCGTCTCGATCACGGTTTTGATGTCGTCGAACACCTGTTCTCCCCACCAGGTCACCGCCATGTGGAACGAATAGTCACAATTCGCCCGTGTCGACTTGTTGTCCCAACGTTTCAGTGCATCCAGCAGGCTTTCACCAGGGTTGGGAAGAGCAAAATCGACAACCATCGTCGTACCGCCGGCCAAGGCCGCCCGCGTCCCGCTTTCAAAGTCATCGCTGGAATAAGTGCCCATGAACGGCATTTCGAGATGGGTATGGGGATCAATCCCGCCCGGCATCACAAAACAGCCGGTTGCGTCCAGCTCCTTATCCCCCGTCAGGTTCATACCGATTTCGGTGATCACGCCACCGTCGACCAATACGTCCGCCTTGTAAGTCAGGTCCGCAGTGACAACGGTTCCGTTTTTGATAACAGTACTCATTTTGAACTCCCTGATGCGGTCTACGCCGCTTGCTTCATCTGGCCAAAAATATCCCGGGGGAGTCGCCCTCGGGGCGACGGGGGCAGCGCCCCCTATTCCACGATTTTGGCAGTCTCGACCACGGCGTGCAGCAGAACATCCGCCCCGGCTGCCGCCCATTCCTTGCTGATTTCCTCGGCCTCGTTATGGCTCAGCCCATCAACACAGGGGCACATGACCATCGCGGTCGGAGCAACCCTGTTGATCCAACAGGCGTCATGCCCCGCACCCGAAATGATATCGGTGTGCGAATAGCCCAGCCGTTCGGCTGCGTTTCGCACGGCAGACACGCAAGCTTCGTCAAATTTCACCGGATCGAACCCACCGACTTTCTCGAATTCGATCTGAAGGCCCATCTCGTCAACGATATCCTCGGCAGCCATCCGCAGGCGGTTTTCCATGTCGGTGATCACCTCCAGCTCGGGCGAGCGGAAATCGACCGTAAACACCACCTTGCCCGGGATCACATTGCGTGAGTTCGGATAGACATCAATATGCCCCGCCGCACCCACCGCATGCGGAGCATGAGACCAGGCGATCTCGTCGACTTTTTCCAGGATCCGCGCCATGGCCAACCCGGCATTCTTGCGCATCGGCATCGGTGTCGATCCGGTATGAGCATCCTTGCCCGTTACCGTGATCTGCGTCCAACTCAGCCCCTGACCGTGGGTGACGACGCCGATATCGTTGCCTTCGGCTTCAAGGATCGGCCCCTGTTCGATATGCAACTCAAAGAACGCATGCATCTTGCGGGCGCCCACCTCTTCATCGCCTCGCCAGCCGATACGGTTCAACTCATCCCCGAACTTTTTGCCCTCAGCGTCTTCGCGGTTATATGCCCAATCCTGCGTGTGCATCCCTGCAAACACGCCCGAGGATAGCATAGCCGGTGCGTAACGCGTGCCTTCTTCGTTTGTCCAGTTGGTGGCGACGATCGGATGTTTTGTCTTGATCCCCAGGTCGTTCAGCGTCCGGATCAGTTCCAGCCCACCCAAGACACCCAGCACACCATCGTATTTACCGCCTGTAGGCTGCGTATCCAGATGCGATCCCACGTAAACCGGCAACGCGTCCGGGTCGGTGCCTTCGCGGAGGGCGAACATGTTGCCCATCTGATCGAGCCCCATGGTACAGCCCGCTTCCTCGCACCACTTCTGGAACAGGGCGCGGCCTTCCGCGTCTTCATCCGTCAGGGTCTGGCGATTGTTGCCACCGGCGACACCCGGGCCGATCTTGGCCAACTCCATCAGGCTGTCCCACAACCTGTCGCCATTGATCCTGAGATTCTGCGCCGGAGCTGCCATGTTCATCTTCCCTGTTTGCTTGCGATTTAGCTCGCTTTTGGTGTCTTGATTTGACCATATGGTCAAACTCACGCTATCACGGGTTCGGTATCAGTCAAGAATTTGCGCGGCACGGCTGAAATTTTCAGTGTATTCCGCACCTGTTCGACGAAAAAAGAGACACGTTGAAAACATGCCAAAAGACCGCGCACCGACTCGCATTCAGAAAAAGAACCGTGCTGCGATTCTAGAGGCTGCCTTGAATGTGTTTTCTGCTCACGGGTTTCGCGGAGCAACCGTTGATCAGATTGCGGCCGAAGCGGGTCTGAGCAAACCGAACCTGCTGTATTATTTCCCTTCAAAAGAGGCGATCCATACAGAGCTGCTTTCCGGGTTGTTAGAGACCTGGCTGGCCCCGCTGCACGACCTGGACGCAAACGGCGATCCAATGGAAGAAATCCTGGCATACATTCGGCGCAAGTTGCAGATGAGTCAGGAGTTACCACGCGAAAGCCGCCTTTTCGCCAACGAGCTTGTGCAGGGCGCGCCGCGCATTCATGATGCTTTGTCCAATGATCTCAAGGCACTGGTCGACGAAAAGACCACGATCCTTACCGGCTGGATGGATCAGGGAAAAATCGCACGAGTGCATCCCTACCACCTGATGTTTTCGATCTGGGCCTTGACACAGCACTATGCTGATTTCGATGTTCAGGTTCGTGCAATTCTGGGCAACGAAGATCCGTTCGAGGGCGCAGAAACCTTTGTTGATACGTTGTACCGAAAGCTTCTGAGCCCCTGAAAAAAGGGGCCGCAAAAACGGCCCCTTGACGATCTGTCGCAATCCCCTCATTCGGCCGCTTTGGCCATTGGGTTGTTCGGATGCGTCGTCCAGTTCGCATAAGTTGGCTGGACTTCTTTTCCGGTTCGGGGATCAACCTCGCCCGCTGCCATCGGCACCATATCGATGCAGCCTTCGATCGGGCAAACATCGACGCAGAGGTTACAGGCGACGCATTCGTCATCCATCACCTCGAAGACGCGGTCCTCGGACATGGAAATCGCCTGATGGCTGGTGTCTTCACAGGCCGCGTAACACCGGCCACACTTGATGCACTGATCCTGATCGATCTTGGCTTTGGCGATGAAGTTGAGGTTCAGATACTGCCAGTCGGTGACATTGGGCACCGCGCGCCCGATCACCTCGTCGACGCTTGAATATCCCTTTTCGTCCATCCATTCCGACAGACCCGCCGTCAGTTCGTCGATGATCTTGAAGCCATAGGTCATCGCGGCTGTACACACCTGAACGTTGCCACAGCCCAACGAGATGAACTCGGCCGCATCGCGCCATGTGGTGACGCCGCCGATGCCGGAAATGGGCAGGCCTCGCGTCGCCTCGGCCCGCGCGATCTCGGACACCATCGACAGGGCAATCGGCTTTACTGCCGGGCCGCAATACCCACCGTGACTACCCCTGCCGTCAATCGAAGGTTCAGGGCTGAACGTGTCCAGATTGACGCTGGTGATCGAATTGATTGTGTTGATCAGCGACACCGCATCCGCGCCGCCATTTCTGGCGGCCGCAGCCGGTTTACGGATGTCAGTTATGTTTGGCGTAAGCTTCACGATGACCGGGCGGTCATAGTATTTCTTGCACCAGCGTGTGACCATCTCGATATATTCAGGAACCTGCCCAACGGCCGAGCCCATACCGCGTTCGCTCATCCCATGCGGACAGCCGAAGTTCAGCTCGATCCCGTCGGCACCAGTCTCAGCCACACGCGGCAGTATCGCCTTCCACGCCTCTTCCTCGCATGGCACCATGATTGACGCGATCAGAGCACGGTCCGGGTAATCTGATTTGACCCGCGCCATTTCCTCAAGGTTTACCTCAAGCGGACGATCAGTGATCAGTTCAATATTGTTAAGGCCCAGCAATCTGCGATCAGCGCCATAAATTGCGCCATAACGCGGGCCATTCACGTTCACGACCGGAGGTCCCTCGGACCCAAGAGTTTTCCAGACAACGCCGCCCCATCCCGCTTCGAACGCGCGGCGAACGTTGTATTCCTTGTCCGTCGGCGGCGCAGAGGCCAGCCAGTACGGGTTGGGGCTGGAAATGCCCAGAAAGTTTGTCGTCAGATCGGCCATGGCTTCTCCCTTCCCGGCTCAGCCGGTTTTTTTGAATATCATTTCGGTCGGGCGAATGCGCCCGGCCTTGAGGTTTTTGACGTAGTTTTGGAACTTTTCGGGCGCCGTTTCGCCCATCATCAGGTGGATACCCAGCGGTGCTGGCCCGGTCTCGGCTATCTTGGCAAACACGTCCTCGAAGAATTGGATCGCAAACGCGGTGCGGTCTGTTTCGGTGACCAATTCAAGACCAGCCTTCTTTGCGGCGTCCTTATAGACATCCGGCGCGTGAACAAAGGAGGTTTCTGGCAAAGTGGACCAGGGAAGCGGAAAAGCCAGCGGCTCATCCACCTCTCCGCCCATGACGTCGAACAGGGCAAAGGTGCCTCCAGCGGCAAGTGCGCGCGATACTTCGGCGAACAGACCTGCCTTGTCTTCGATATTCATGCCCACATGCATCATGATGGCGAGGTCGAACCCCGCATCCGGCACAGGCATGTCCAGTGCACTGCCAACGTGAAAGCTGGCCTTTTCAGAATGACCGACCAGATCACTGAGCGCGGCGGCGGTTTCAACGAACTCTGGTGTCAGGTCGACCCCTGTTACCGTTGAATCATATTTGTCCACTATGTACCGGGATGTGCCTCCGATGCCGCATCCGACATCCAGAACACGTGTCGCATGGGTCGGCGAAAGCTGCGCAAACAGGTTGTCGGTTGCAAGAACGCCGCCTGTATGGAACTCATCCCCAGCCTTCAGATCAGCGACCGTGGCCGCATCCGGGTCGATGCCGCTGGCCTCCAGTGCCGCGCGGACGCGTTCGGTCAGTGCACCGGTAGTGTAATGTTGAGCAACAGCTTGTTCGATCTGGGACATGGGAATACCTCAGCAGCGAAAGGAATGGGGTGAATACCCCACCCTATCACGAAAAGAGCGTCGCGTGGATGTCCATCGCTGCGTCCCGGCCCTCAGCAACAGCGGTTACGGTCAGGTCTTCCCCTCCCGAGGCGCAGTCGCCACCAGCCCAGGTACCGGCCACGGAGGTTCGGCCAGCCCCGCTGACGGCTATCTTGTTGCCGTCCAGCGTCAGCCCGTCCGGTGTGCCTTCCAGCGTCTGCCCAATAGCCTTGAGCACTTGATCTGCTGGCAGGCGGATCATCTCTCCGGTTCCAGTGAGCTGACCGTTCTGGCTGGATGTATATTCCAACTCAATCTCGGCCGCTGCACCATTGCCGTGTACGGCCACTGGCTGAACATTTGTCAAAATCCGAACACCGTGCGACGCTGCCAGATCCTGCTCGTACCGGCTGGCCCCCATAGCGTCGCGGCCACGACGATAGGCAATGGTCACATGTTCCGCGCCCAGAAGCTTGGACTTCACAGCAGCATCCACCGCGGTCATGCCTCCGCCGATAACGACCACATTCCGCCCAACGGGCAGATTGGCAAGGTCACTGGCCTGCCGCACGTCCGAGATGAAATCGACCGCAGCCCGTACTCCGTCTTTATCGACACCGCCTGCACGCAGGGCGTTGACGCCAGCAAGACCAATGGACAGAAACACCGCGTCGTAGTTTTCGACCAGCCCATCCAATGAGATGCTTTCGCCCAAAACCGAACCGGTCTCGATTGCAATCCCGCCGATTTTCAGCAGCCAGTCCACCTCGGCCTGTGCAAAATCGTTGGTCGATTTGTAGGCCGCAATACCGTATTCATTCAGGCCGCCGGGTTTGGGCTTGCTTTCATGGATCACCACATCATGGCCCAGCATGGCCAGCCGGTGGGCGCATGCCAGACCCGCAGGCCCAGCCCCCACAACCGCAACTGTCTTACCGGTCGAAGGCGCACGTTCGAACGGATGCACACCCGAGGCCATGATTTCATCGGTGGCAAAACGTTGCAGGCGCCCGATTTCAACCGGTTTGCCTTCGGCGGCTTCGCGAACACAGGCCTCTTCGCACAGTGTTTCGGTTGGACAGACCCGAGCGCACATTCCGCCCAGAATGTTCTGTTCCAGGATCGTGCGCCCTGCTGATTGCGGTTGACCGGCTTGAATCTGGCGAATGAACAACGGGATATCGATATCCGTTGGACAGGCCGTAACGCATGGTGCGTCGTAGCAAAAATAACAGCGATCTGCGGCTACTGCGGCCTCATGCTGCGCAAGTGGCGGATGCAGATCGGTGAAATTTGAGGTCAGCTCATCGCTTGAAAGCCGCCCGGCTACGATACCGGGTGCCATCTGGCCCTGTGCCATCACTCTACTCCCTGTAGATATGTTTGTTATGCTCTCAGCTTGCCACAAATAAATTTTTTATCAATTGGTAAAATTTGTCAAATGATCAAAAAATGACAAGCCCAGTCAAAACACCTGCATTCTCAGGCGCTTCACCCGCGAACTGAACACAAAAAACGACGTATAACTGGGGCAGGTGTTCGGATTTGACAGAAATACACCCGCCTTCAGGCTGTGCGGGGATCAAAAAAACGGCCCACTGAGCATGGCACGTCGCCGATTTCTCCCTTCCATATGGACTGTGAAACCCTCGAGATGTCTGCAAAGACCACCTTGCGCGAACCCTTCCTCGGCCCGGTGAAGGGAATGACATAGATGATGAAAAATCAAACTATCGGCTTTTGACGCCCCACTCCGCTTGCTGTAATCCGGACCAAGGGTGCCGGTTCCGGCAGCTTTCAGGAATGGGCACAGATGCAGGCAAGTTCTCAGAATTTCAACATCGCGGTTGTCGGGCAAAACAACCGCCTGCAATACGAGGCCCTGTTGTTCGCGGCCTCGCTTCGCCATTGCTCACCTGAGTTCAAGGGCAGGTTGTTTGTCGCCACACCCAACCCGGGCCCGCGCTGGAAGCACGACCCCAGCATTCAGGACGAGGACGTTCTGAGGGCCCTGAACCAGTTGGATGTCGAAATCCTGCCATTCGACTCGCATGTTTTTGGTGAAAGCTACCCTTATGGCAACAAGATCGAGGCTTTGTTGGCCCTGCCGGAAGGTGAACCCTTTGTGTTCTTCGATACGGACACGCTGATCACCGGTGACATCACAAGCGTTCCGTTCGATTTCGACCGCCCCGGAGCCTCATTGAAGGTCGAGGGCACGTGGCCAAAGCCGACGCTGTACGGCCCCGGCTTTGACGGTATCTGGCGGGCGCTTTATGCGCGCTTCGGGCTGGATTTCGAAAGCTCGGTGGATCCGGACCAACCCGATGGTTACTGGCGGCGCTACCTTTACTTCAACGCGGGTTACTTCTTTTACAAATGCCCCAGGATTTTCGGTGAACGGTACCTGGACTACGCAAGAACTATCCGAGATGAAAACATTCCCGAATTGACGGGCCAGAACCTTGACCCATGGCTGGATCAGGCGGCCCTGCCGCTGGTCATTCATTCTTTCGGCGGCGGGCGGGATGCTTTGCCTGACGGGCTTCTGGACGGTTCCGTCAGCTGCCACTATCGCCTGTTCCCTTTGCTTTATGCCCGCGAAAGCGATCACGTGATCGATGTGCTGGAAACCGTCGTGGCCCCCAACAAGATCAAAAAAGTGCTCAAACAGTATGATCCGCTGAAAAAGCTGGTTCTTCAGGGGAAAGGCGCGAAAATCCGCGGCCTGTTTGATCAGGACAACCTGCCGCGACGGGAGCAGGCGCTGCGCAACGCGATCAAAAGCAAAGGCCTCTGGCTGCGCTGACAGGATCGTTGTGCGCAGGCGGGCAATGGCCTACAGATTCCGCAAGACAGATACCAACAGGAGATTTTCAAGATGTCTGACGGCCCGACCTACGGTTTCGACACATTGCAAATTCATGCGGGCGCCCGCCCCGACCCGGCGACCGGAGCGCGCCAGACACCGATTTATCAGACAACTGCCTATGTGTTCCGCGATGCGGACCACGCAGCGGCCTTGTTCAACCTGCAAGAGGTGGGCTTTATCTATTCCCGCCTGACCAACCCAACCGTCGCCGTTCTGCAGGAACGCGTGGCGACGCTTGAGGGCGGCGTCGGCGCAGTCTGCTGCTCGTCCGGGCATGCAGCACAGATCATGGCGCTGTTCCCGTTGATGGGACCGGGTTGCAACGTTGTCGCCTCGACCCGTCTGTATGGCGGCACGGTCACGCAGTTCAGCCAGACGATCAAACGTTTTGGCTGGTCGGCAAAATTCGTAGACACCGATGATCTGGATGCCGTGAAAGCTGCCATCGACGAAAACACCCGCGCGGTTTTCTGCGAATCCATCGCCAACCCTGGCGGTTATGTGACTGATGTCCGTGCGTTGGCAGACGTTTCTGATGCTGCGGGCATCCCGCTGATCGTCGACAACACCTCAGCCACGCCTTACCTGTGCCGCCCGATTGAGCACGGTGCGACGCTGGTTGTGCATTCGACCACCAAGTACCTGACCGGCAACGGCACTGTCACTGGCGGGTGCATCGTGGATTCGGGCACGTTCGACTGGTCCGCGAATGACAAATTCCCGTCACTGAGCGAACCTGAACCAGCGTATCACGGCCTGAAGTTCCACGAGACCTTTGGCCCGCTGGCCTTCACGTTCCACGGTATTGCCATTGGCCTGCGCGATCTGGGTATGACAATGAACCCACAGGCAGCCCATTACACGCTGATGGGAATCGAAACACTGTCGCTGCGGATGGAGCGTCACGTTGAAAACGCCCAGAAAATCGCTGCGTGGCTGGAAGCGGATGACCGGGTGGAATACGTCACCTATGCGGGATTGCCGTCATCGCCTTACAAGGACCGGGTCAAGTCACAATATCCACGTGGCGCCGGTGCATTGTTCACCTTTGCGGTGAAGGGTGGCTATGACGCCTGTATCAAACTGGTCAACGCCCTTGAGATTTTCAGCCATGTGGCCAATCTGGGTGACGCACGCTCGCTGATCATTCACTCGGCCTCGACCACCCACCGACAACTGACGCCGGAACAGCAGGAGGCTGCCGGCGCAGGTCCGGGCGTGGTGCGTGTTTCCATCGGGATCGAGGACGTGAACGATCTGATCGCGGATCTTGATCAAGCTCTGGCTAAAGCCAGCGCCTGACGATGACCGGGCACGACACAAACGACCTTGGCCAGCCCATCGGTTTACCGGTTTCGGGTGAATTTCCGCGCCCGACACCGCCGTATACACCGATGGAAGGACAGTATTGTTCTGTCGTGCCACTTGATGTGAACAGACATGCGCCCGGACTGTTCCGGGCGTTTGCAAATGACAGGGATGGTCGTAACTGGACATACCTGCCCTATGGCCCGTTTGACAGTGAGCCGCAGTTTGAAGACTGGGTCCGTGCCAACTGCATGGATGCGGACCCGATGTTTCATACTGTATTGGATGCGGACGAGGTGCCGGTGGGCATGGCATCTTATCTGAGGATCGAACCCGCAGCTGGCGCCATCGAAGTTGGGCATATCCACTTTTCCCCGCTGCTGCAGCGCAAGCCGCAATCGACAGAGGTCATGTACCTCATGATGAAGCGGGTTTTCGACGAGCTTGGCTATCGCCGGTATGAGTGGAAATGTGATGCGCTGAATGCACCGTCACGCAGTGCCGCTGAACGGCTGGGATTTACTTTCGAAGGGGTGTTCCGGCAGGCGACCCATTACAAGGGCCGCAACAGGGACACGGCATGGTACGCGATCATCGACAGTGAATGGCCGCGCATCCGCGATGCATTCGAATCCTGGCTGTCGCCCGACAATTTTGACAGCAAGGGCCAGCAGCGTAAACCGCTGATGGCCCGCGCGAAAGTTTGATCTTATTCCGAAATCTCGAATTCCATCGAGACACTGACGGAAACCGAGACCTCTCCGCCTGCAACGGGAACACCACCCGCATCCGCCATGCTCATGGCGCGCATTTCGGCCATCGGACGGATACCGGCCGTTTGTTCGGATATGGATTGAACCGGGCCGAGCGTTACGCCCGCTGACTGCGCCAACTGTTCTGCCTTGGCAGTGGCTTCACCGACGGCTTTGGCGCGGGCTTGCGCCTCGATCGGTTTAGGATCCTGTACGCCAAAGCTCAAGCCCCCGAAATCATTGGCGCCGTCCTGAATGACCGCGTCCATGATTTTCCCCAATTGGGTCAGGTCGCGCACGCGCACAAACACGCGGTTGGACGCTGTAAAGCCGGTGATTTCAGGCTTCTCCCCACTCTGTCCATGACGACCCGACCAAACGGGCGACAATGACAGGTCCCGTGTCTGGACGTCACGATCTTCGATACCCATCTCGGTCAGGCGCGCCAGGACTTTGGAAACGGCATCCGACGTTGCCTGCATCGCAGCCGAGGCTTCTGCGTTTTCGTTTGTTACGCCCAGCGTGATCGTCGCCATATCGGGTGCGACCTGCACAGTCCCGGTTGCATCAACGTTGATGCGACGTTCTTCCGCATGGGCTGCTCCAGCGGCCGTTGCCGCCATCATCGCGGCCAGAAAAGCGAATGTCTTCAAGGTTATCACTCCAAGTTGTTCTGTTCCAAGATGGGTTGGCAGGGCTTGGCCATACAAGAGGAGAGGTTGCCTTTTTCTTTCCCTCGGCGGGTTCCTGCTTTAATGTCGGTCTGCACACGCAAAGTCGTTTGCATTGACGTTGATAATTATGGTTCCTCCGGAATATGAAACCCGCCTTTGCGCTGTCTTTTTCTACGACCGGAATAACACTGCACCACCGTTCGGATGACGACTGGTTCGTCATCGGTACGATTCCGCTGGATGTTCCGGACTTGTCCGGACAGATGCAGGCGTTGCGGGAAAAGGCATTTGCGCTGGAAAATGATCTGAGCTGCAAGCTTGTGCTGCCGGCGGATCAGGTTCGGTTTCTACAGCTATCGACCGATGGGTTGCCCCCAAAAGACCGGACGGAACGTATCAAGAATGCTCTGGTGGAAGCCACACCTTACGCCCTGTCAGAACTGAGTTATGACAGCCAGACCGAAGGTGACACGACCTATGTTTCTGCCGTCGCGGTTGAAACTCTGGCCGAAGCGCGAACCTTTGCCTCGGAACATGGTTTTGTGGTGGTGACGTTCACCGCCGAAGGTCACGAGGGCGCGTTCCCGCGCGAGGCGGTGTTCCGCGAAACCTCAGACAGTTCCGAGGGTTCACACCCGGAAGACCAGCCCGCACTGGCAGAAACGGACGCTCCTGAACAGGCCAATACGTCCGGCCTGCCCACCCATCCTATTGCCGGCACCACCGCGCCCGAGGCTTTCCGCGTGCCCACGGAAACCACGGGTAAGAACGTTGATGGGCCTGCGGGGGTAAACCGGTCTGCCATTCCTGTCTTTGCCGCTGTGCTGCTTGTTGGCGGACTTGTTGGCTCATGGCTGGCAATGGGGTTCGGCTCTGAAAAGGATCAGGCGGAACAGAGCCCTGCGCCGGTCGAGGTTTCGACCCCAGAACCAACCCCAGGACCCACGCCCGAACCAGAGCCGGACACGGCCGCGCTGGAGGACCCGCAGGAAGTAGTTCCGGATCTTGCCACCGATGATCCTGAAGAGCCTCAAACCAACGTCTCAGAGGCGGAGACCGATGCGCAGCCGGATCTGACCGCTACAGACGCAGCAATTCTGGAAGCCCTCAAGGTTGCCCCTACCCCGGTGGAATCCGTCGCTCAGGACCCCGCGACACAGAAGGATATACTGGCCGTTACGGGCGTCAACACAACCGCGCCTGCAGCACCGGAAATACCGGAGACCGTGGAACCGCAGGAGTTTTATCTGGCATCGCTTGACAACTCCGATCTGTTCACCGATGCGGTTGCCTTGCCTCCCGACCCCAGTTTTGACACTGACGCTCCTTTCAAACCCGACGTATCCCCAAACATTGCTGGCACACGATTTGATCTGGATGAGAACGGACTGGTCGTGCCAACACCGGATGGCACCGTGAATCCGGATGGGGTCATTGTTTTTCTGGGGCGCCCCTCCAAGGTTCCCCCTGAAACTCCGGTTCGTTTCGAAGAAGAACCGCTGGTTGACGAAGCCGACGGCAGGTTGGCCGGAATTCGCCCCAAGCCACGCCCCTCCGATCTGGTTGAGAATTTTGAGCGCGGCCAGCTGGGTGGCCGGTCATTGGAAGAGCTGGCGAGCAAGCGGCCCAAAGAGCGCCCCGAAAGCCTTCAGGTTCAGCCGCAAGTTGACGAAGCACCAACCGCTTTGGCTGTCGTCAGAGTCCCGCGCCCCAAGTCCCGTCCAGCCGGATTGGCCCCTGCCAAAACACCCGCTTCAAGCAGTTCAAATCTGGGGTCTACGGCAGCATTGGATCAGACATCTGATGAAGCAGGGTCGTTCCAACCAAAGACCGTCGCACCCAAAATCCCCTCGACCGCGTCCGTCGCACGACAAGCCACGATCGACAACGCAATCAATCTGCGCAGGCTGAACCTGATCGGAGTCTACGGAACGCCAGCCAACAGACGCGCATTGGTGCGGCTTCCCAGCGGGCGTTACAAGAAGCTGAAAGTCGGAGACCGCATTGACGGCGGCAAGGTCATTGCGATCAGTGACAGTGAACTTCGGTATCAGAAAAAGGGTCGAAACGTGACGCTGGCGATGCCGCGCAGCTGAAACCGGCAATCGATCTTTTGACGCAACAACTGTCACATAAAAGCGCCGGAGGCAGATGAACAGCCCCCGGCGTGCCAGTGCGTTTCAATCAGGCTGCGGAAATCTCGCCGCTTTCGATCTGTTCGCGTTCGATGGATTCGAATAGCGCCTGGAAATTCCCCTCGCCGAAACCGTCGTCACCTTTGCGCTGAATGAACTCGAAGAAGATCGGACCGATGACAGTCTTCGAGAATATCTGTAGCAAGATCCGGGTCTCACCCCCATCAACGACACCTTCGCCATCGATCAGGATGCCGTGTTTCATCATCCGGTCCAGCGGCTCATCGTGGTCGGCCACGCGGGTCTTGGACATTTCGTAGTACGCCTTGTTCGGGCCCGGCATGAATTTCAGGCCGTTTTCCGCAATTGCATCGGTCGAGGCGTAAATGTCGTCACTGCCGACGGCGATATGCTGAATGCCTTCACCTTTGTATTTCTTAAGATAAGACACGATCTGACCCGTTTCACCGCGATCTTCGTTGATCGGAATACGGATGCGGCCACAGGGAGATGTCAGCGCGCGGCTGAAAAGCCCGGTGAACTTGCCCTGAATGTCAAAGAAGCGGATTTCGCGAAAGTTGAACAGGTCGCCGTAGAACTTGAACCACTTGTCCATGTTGCCCTTGTAGACGTTGTGCGTCAGGTGATCGAGATAGAAGAACCCCACACCCCGTGGTTTGGATTCTTTGATCCACTCGAATTCCTGATTGTAGGGCGACGTGTCGTAGTACTGATCAATGAAATAGATCAATGATCCGCCGATGCCCTTGATCGCAGGCACATTCATGGTCTTGTCGGCACCGTTGTAAGGTTCTGCACCCTTTGATACCGCATGGTCATATGCTTTCTGCGCGTCCACGACTCTCCAGCCCATAGAAGGAGCGCACGGGCCGTGTTCAGCCACGAACTTTTCCGCGAAACTGTCAGGGTCAGCGTTGAGAATATAGGTGACATCCCCTTGCTGCCACAGTTCGATGGCAGGTTTGTCTTTATGGCGGGCCACCAGGTCAAACCCCATCTTTGCGAACAGATCACGCAGCTCCTGCGGTTCAGGATGGGCAAACTCGACGAATTCAAACCCATCGGTACCGGCAGGGTTTTCTTCGCTGATAACAGATTTCGGTGCGTTGTGTGGGAAAGGACCCATGGCGCGTCTCCTTCGAGAACAGGAATTTCTTTGCTGATTCAAAAATACGACTTTTTTGACGCTGTTTCTGCGCATTGTTTTCTTGTAGACTGCCGTTAGGCGCGCAAAACGCGCATAAAAGTTATTAAAGTCAGGATTCTTCCGCACATGCTGGACGCGACCGACAAGCGATTGCTCTCCGCCCTGCAGAAGGACGCGCATCTGACCGCACACCAACTGGGCGAGATGCTGAACCTGTCGCCCAGTCAGGCAGGACGTCGCCGACAACGGCTTGAGGCCGAAGGGTACATCACCGGGTATGCCGCCCGGCTTGACCCGCTGAAACTGGGTCTTCACGTGCAAGGCTTTGTTCAGGTTCATCTGGGTACTCATGGCCCTGAACAATCCGCAAGCTTTGCCCGCATGGTCGATACCCGTCCCGAAATTACCAGCGCATGGACGATGACCGGAGAGGCAGATTACCTTCTGCATATCTACTGTGACGATCTTTCCGCCCTCAACAGCTTGCTACATTCGGTCATCCTGCCGCATCCTGCCGTTGCAAGAGTTCAGAGCCAGATCGTAATGGATCAACTGAAACGCGACGCGCCCCTGCCCACCTGAACGGGCCCGAGAGGACACAAATGGACGTTTTCCTATACCAGGCTTCGATCTATCTGGCAGCGGCAGTCATCGCCGTTCCCCTGTCTGCGAGGCTAGGCTTGGGATCGGTTCTGGGATACCTGGCCGCCGGGATCATCATTGGCCCTGTTCTCGGGCTTGTCGGTGCGGAAACGGAAAACCTTCAGCACGTTGCCGAATTCGGCGTGGTGATGATGCTGTTCCTGATTGGCCTTGAACTGGAGCCGCGCGCGCTTTGGGATATGCGTGACAAGTTGCTGGGGTTGGGCGGGTTGCAGGTTGCGTTGTCAACGGCTGCGATCGCTGCCGTGGCAATCTATGCGAACCACCCGTGGTCGGTTGCTCTGGCCGTCGGGCTGACCTTGTCGCTGTCCTCTACAGCAATCGTTCTTCAGACCCTGTCGGAAAAGGGTCTGATGCAGACAAATGGCGGTCGAGCTACATTTTCGGTACTGCTGACACAGGACATTGCGGTCATTCCGATCTTGGCCTTGCTGCCACTTCTGGCCTTGCCGGCCATGCCTCATATCGAATCGGATGGTTCGATCGACCGCGGGGCCGGTGATCTTCACGGCGCGGACCATCACAGCCTTTCTCTGGTCGAAGGTTTGCCGGGTTGGGCCGTCACGCTGGTCACGATCGGCGCAGTTGTGTTTGTCATTCTGGCCGGTGTCTACCTGACCCGCCCGCTGTTTCGCTTCATCCACGCGACCCGCCTGCGCGAGATGTATACCGCTCTGGCGCTAATGATCGTGGTCGGGATTTCCTTCCTGATGACCCTCGTCGGCCTTTCCCCTGCCCTTGGCGCTTTTCTGGCGGGCGTGGTTCTGGCCAGTTCCGAGTTCAGGCACGAAATGGAAAGCGACCTTGAGCCATTCAAAGGGCTATTGCTCGGGCTTTTCTTTATAACGGTCGGTGCCGGTATTGATGTTGCGTATTTCTTCGATGACCCCCTTGACCTGATCGGTCTGGCGCTTCTTTTGATCCTTGCAAAAGGGATCATCCTGTATCTCGTTGGCAAGGCGTTCAAGCTGCATGCGCGCGATCACTGGCTGTTCACGTTGGGGCTGGCGCAAGCCGGTGAGTTTGGCTTTGTCCTGCTGGCATTTTCAACGCAACAGAATGTCATACCCCCCGACCTGTCCCAAAAACTGCTGATGATCATCGCTCTGACGATGCTGATCACACCGCTTCTGTTTATCATCTACGATCTTCTGTCTCGAAAGATCGGCGACACCTCCAAAGAACCTGTACCGGACGAGATTGATGAAAAAGGCCCCGTCATCATTGCCGGGATTGGCCGGTTCGGACAGATTGTAAACCGGCTGGTGCGGGCCAGCGGTTTCAAGACGGTTGTACTGGACCACAACATCGAAACAATTCAGCTGATGCGCCGTTTCGGCGTCAAAGGCTTTCTGGGCGATCCCACTCGCCCCGAGTTGCTGCGCGCTGCGGGGTTGGAAAAAGCGTCGGTCCTTGTGGCTGCTATGGATGACCACAAGCAAGTCACACGGCTCGTCAGTTTTGCCAGACGGCAGCGCCCTGACTTGCACATCATCGCCCGCGCCCGAGATCGTACCCATGTGTATGAGCTTTATCAGGCTGGTGCCAATGACATCGTGCGGGAACTGTTCGACAGCTCGCTGCGCGCAGGCCGCTATGTTCTGGAGAATATCGGGTTGAGTGAATACGAAGCCGCGCAGGCGGAGCAGACCTTTTACCACCATGACCGGATGTCAGTTCGCGATCTGGCCGAGCTTTGGGTCCCGGGTTTGCCAACAGCGGAAAACAAGAAGTACATCGAGCGCGCGCAGCAACTGGAAAAAGATCTGGAAACCGCGCTGCTGGAACTGGCTGAAAAGCACGCCAAGAAATCCGCCTGACCCAGGTCTGTGCCCGGGTCACGCAAGTACTCAGCCGTCAGATACCCCTGCCTCGGCAAAGGTCGCCATACCGGAATGGCAGGCCACGGCGCTTTTGAGAATGTTGATCGCCAGAGCCCCGCCCGACCCTTCACCCAGCCGGAGACCAAGGCTCAACAGCGGTTCCTTGCCCAGCTTCGCCAACACGGCGCCATGCGCAGCCTCGGCGCTTTGGTGGCCTGCCACGGCGTGATCCAGTGCGGTATCCGACAGCCTCCACAGGCAGGCAGCGGCGGCCGAGCAGATGAACCCATCAAGGATCACAGGAATGCGCAATACTCGCGCCGCGGCAATCGCCCCGGCCATCGCTGCGATCTCACGCCCTCCGAGGCAGCGCAGGATTTCCAGGCCATCCTCTGACCTGTGCAAGGCTACACCTTCGGCCACTACACGGGTCTTGTTGGTCAGACCTGCATCATCGACGCCCGTCCCGCGACCCGTCCAATCAGACGCGTCACCACCGAACAGCGCGCAGGCAATGGCGGCAGCCGGGGTGGTGTTGCCAATGCCCATCTCGCCCACGACCAACAGGTCAGCCTGCTGATCCACGGCTTGCCAGCCGGTACGCAGCGCGTCCAGCAATTCGGCTTCCGTCATGGCCGGTGCCTGGGTGAAATCTGCGGTCGGGTTGTCCAGATCCAGTGCGTGTACATCCATCGCCGCACCCGCAGCCCGGGCCAGTTGGTTGATCGCCGCACCGCCATGTTCGAAGTTCATCACCATTTGCACGGTCACTTCCGACGGAAAAGCCGAGACCCCCTGTCCAGTGACTCCGTGGTTTCCTGCAAAGACAATGACCTGTGGCGCCGTTATCTGTGGCCGGGCATCTCCTCGCCATCCTGCGTACCAGATAGCCAAATCTTCAAGTCGCCCCAGCGCACCGGGGGGTTTCGTCAGTTGTCCGTTTCGCTCTGCCGCGCCCTGCGCCGCGGTGGCATCCGGCCCCGGAGCAGCTGCGAGCGCAGCGCGGAACGCGTTCAAATCATTCAGTTCAGGCAACATGAAAGCCTCATTGCATCAGAGTGGTCCTGTGTGTTTAACCGAAGCATTGAATCCAACAAGACCCCGAAAGGCACGGGCGTGCAAAAAAACGACACCAAACCCTTTTCCCTGTGGGATATTCCGCTGGCGCTGGTGCTGCTGACCCGCCTGCCCCTGCCCCGGTTGCCTGAACCTGTGTTCAGACGGCAGGCACAGGCGGCATGGGCCTTCCCCGTCGCCGGGCTGGTCGTCGGAGGGATTGCCTGTATGGTTGGATGGCTGGCAATGGTCTTTCATCTGTTCCCGTTGGTTGCTGCGACCTTGTTGGTTGCGACATTGATCATGATGACGGGTGCAATGCACGAGGACGGTCTGGCAGATACGTTCGACGGCCTCTGGGGCGGATTCACCCCCGAACGCCGACTTGAAATCATGAAAGACAGCCAGACCGGAACCTATGGTGTTCTTGCTTTGGTTATCTCTCAGCTTGCTCGGGTTTTGGCAGTTGCCGCGATTTTGGCAAGCGGATCGATTTGGACGATTCTGGCGGCTTGCGCGTGTTCACGCGCCCTGATGCCGGTTTTGATGGCATCCCTGCCGAACGCCAGAAAATCCGGGCTGAGCCATTCGGTGGGAACCCCCAGCACGATTTCGGTCAGCATGTCCCTGGGCCTGGCCGTTCTAATCGCCGTTTTCCTGTGCGGGGGTATGGCGATCACCGCCATCTTCTCTGCTGCCTTGGTAGCAGCCATCTTGGCGTTGATAGCGCGCAAGAAAATCGGTGGCCAGACCGGGGACATACTTGGGGCATCACAACAACTGGCAGAGATCGCGTTTCTGCTTGCCATCAGCGCCCGGATTTAGGACGCGCCGCCAGTTTCGATCCGCAGTGTTCCACCACAATGCTTGCAATGCACGGCATCCGGATCATGCCGATACAACCCGCAGCTTGGGCATTTGTGACGTACTTTCTGCGGCATAAAGATCGCCTGCGCCAAACGGACAAACAACGCGACACCCACGACCATGATGAAAACCGAGAACAGCTTCCCCCAGGGGGTGCTCAGCGTGATGTCACCGAAACCAGTTGTGGTCAGGGTGGCCATGGTGAAATACAGCGCGTCTATGTAAGGCGTCTGTGCGTCTTCCGGAATAAAGAACACCAAAACCGCCGTAGAGGTGGCAAAGACAAAAACCATCAGATTGATCGCTGCAATCACCGCGTCTTCATGGGTGCGAAAAAAGCTGCTGTCGCGTCGCAAGTCCCTGAGCAGATGGTATGAGTGGATCAAGCGCAGGGCACGCAGAATCCTCAGGAAAGCCAGGTTGCCCGTCAGAAACGGATCCAGAACCAACGACATGATAACGACAATATCCGCCAGCGTATAAATCTGGCGCAGCAGCTTCCAGCGGTCTTTTGAAATCCAAAGCCGCGCAGAGAAGTCCAACAAAATCAAAAAACCGATCAACTGGCTTGCAAGGACCAAGCCGGGACCGTGAGGGACATGTGCCGTCGCGACAAAGAAAACGATTGTCGTAACATCGAACAGGATCAGCGCGTACCGAAACCAGACCGAAATCGGGTCATGTCCGATATACAGATATCTAACTGTTTGCTTCATGTCCGCCCTGTAGCTTGCTGCATCTACAGTGAAATTAGCGGCACTTAGGCAATTCACCAAGTCACGAAAAAGGCCGCCCCAAACTTGGAGCGGCCCGTTTTTTCACAGAGTTCGCTATCAGGCAGCGCGTGAGGTCAGAACTTCGTCTACCTGTTTGGCGGCGGATACTTCGCCTGCACCAGAAACGGCCGCGACCTCGCGGGTCAGACGCTCCAAGGCCGCTTCGTATAGCTGACGCTCGGAATAGCTCTGCTCGCGCTGATCGTCCGTGCGATGCAGATCGCGGACCACCTCCGCAATCGAAATCAGGTCGCCAGAGTTGATTTTCTGCTCATATTCCTGCGCACGCCGGGACCACATGGCGCGCTTAACCTTCGCCTTGCCTTTCAGCGTTTTCATCGCCTGGCTGATCACATCGGGTGAGCTGAGCGACCGCAGGCCGGATTCGGTAGCCTTGTTCGTCGGCACACGCAACGTCATCTTGTCTTTCTCAAATGAGATGACGAACAGCTCCAGAGAGAACCCCGCGACATCCTGTTCTTCGATCGAGATGATCTGGCCTACGCCATGTGCGGGGTAGACAACATAGTCGTTCGGGCGGAACTCGAGCTTTTTCGACTTTGTCATTCAGTTTTTTCCTTGCTTACGGACGGGACACAGACAACAAAAACACCACATGCGGGGACTGTTTCAGCCCCGCAGGCGGCGATATTGTCAAAAATTCAGAACTCCAAAGTGAGCATACTTGTGGAGCGCATCCCAATCTCGGTCATCATACAGGTACAGAGTATATCACAAAAACACGACACCCGAAAGTTTACCCCACGGGAATTTTTCATATTTATCCTGTTTTCAACTGGTTATGCTGCATTCCTTGTGCAGAAAACAGGGATATGAGCGCGAATCGCTTAGCCGCCTTCGCCAGGCGCCTCCGAGAAATACTTCTCCATCTTACCTTCTTCACCATCGTGTTCTTCGGCGTCGGGAAGCGGGTCTTTCTTGGTAACGATTACGGGCCATATTTCCGAGAACTTGCGATTGAATTCGACCCATTGCTCCATGCCCGGCTCGGTATCGGGACGGATCGCATCTGCCGGACATTCCGGCTCGCAAACACCGCAGTCAATGCATTCGTCGGGGTGAATGACCAATGTGTTCTCACCTTCATAGAAACAGTCCACCGGGCACACCTCGACGCAGTCGGTGTATTTGCAAGCGATACAGTTTTCGGTGACAACATAGGTCATGATCGGATTCCCGTTTGCGGTTTGAGCGTTTAGCTAATTCAGTCTGGCCTACTCTTCAAGATAAGATCAGCGATCTTCTGTGCGAGAAAGATCAAGTGCGCGACGATCTTTCTTAGTCGGACGACCTTTTCCCTCGAACTCCGGATTTTTAGGCGGGACGTCCTGTTTTTCGGTCATATCGAAATACAGCATTTGCGCTTCGGGTGCCGGACCACGGCGTTCACCCAGTTTTTCCACGCGTATGACACGAACAATGCGGCCCTGTGGAAACGTCAGAACGTCACCGGGAGCCACAGCTTGCGCCGGTTTCCGCACCCGGTCTCCGTTCAGCCTGAAATAACCGCCGCTGACCTGTTTGGCGGCCAGGCTACGGGTCTTGAAGAACCGTGCCTGCCACAACCATTTATCGATCCGCAGCCTGGCCTCGGCCATTTCGGATCAGTTACCGTCCTTCAAACCCATCAGCGCAGCAGCAAACGGGTTGTCGGGATCGATGGCCTTTTCCTTTTTCGGAGGCCTTGACGAGAAGGTCTTGGCCCCCTGAGGTTTGCCGCCCTTCTTGCCATGAGGTTTGCCACGGCCACCCTGCGGTTTGCCACGCGGTTTGCCCTTGCCCTGCCCCTGTTCACGGCGCGGGGCCCGGTTGGGCTGTCGCTGACGGGCCCAGGTGAAGGTATAGAACACTTCAACTTCGGGTTCGTCTGACACAGGTTCTGCGGCTAGACTCTCTGCGGAAACCTCGGCTGACGCCTCGGTGCTGTCGGCGGCCTCGGCTGCCGCCTCGGCGGGTATGGCGACCTCTTCCGCCGCGACTTCACTCGCCGGAGCCTCTTCGGCGGTCGGTTTGTCAGCCGCATTTGCCGCAGGCTGTTCGACCGGTGCAGGTTTGACTTTCGCGCGTTCGCCACGTTCTGCCTTGTAGCCCAGACCCTGCATCAGATCGGCGAACTGATCCAGCGTCATCCCGGTGATCGACAGCATATCGGGTTTGGCCTCGAAACCGCCGCGGCTGTCTTCAGCACGCAGCATGTCGGCCAAGCGTTCCAGCATGTCGATACGGATCGAGCGCTCGCCTGCATCGCGGTAGCCACACATGGTGTCATAACCCTGCGGCGCATCCTTGGCGACCGGCACGGTGACCAGCCCGGGTGGTGGCGCTTCGGGAAATTCCTGCAAACCACTGGACAACGCCCACAGCACCAAACGCAGACGCGTCGGGGCTGGTTTCAGCAATAGCGGCATGAAGATGGTGAACTGGCCAAACCGGATACCATGTTTGCGCAAGGCGCCACGGGCATCCTGATCGAGATCCTTGACCTCTTGTGCGACCTGAGCGCGCGGCAGAACGCCCAGCGCTTCGACCATGCGGAAGGCAAAACCTCTGGCAAGACCGCTGAGTTCCTCATCGCGTGACAGGTTCAGCAACGGCTCAAACAATGCCGCTACTTTTCGGTCAATGAAATGCTGCAACCGGCGCTGCACTTTCTGTTCGACGTCCGGCCCTGCGGCTTCGTCAACGAATACCTCGACAATAGGTTTGAGAGGTTCTGCCCCGGCAACCAGTTTGCCAACGGCATATTCGCCCCACATCAGGCCACCCTGATCAGTGAAATCAATTTCTGTATCGGGCGCATTGTAGAAGCGGTCGGCGCGCAGATGGAATTGCGGCGCGAGTGCTTGCAGGGATGCCGATTTCAGAGCTTTCGCCTCGGTTCCCTGCGCGCTTTTGTCCGGAGTAAACCGGAACCCTTCCAAACGACCGACGAATTCGCCTTCGACGGTCACTTCACCCTTATCATTTACTTCGGCCAAAAGGGCCTCCTTCTGCTTGAGCCGGCGCAGCAACACAGACGTGCGCCGGTCCACAAATCTTTGCGTTAGACGCTCATGCAGAGCGTCAGACAGTCTGTCTTCTACAGTGCGGGTTTCGTCGCGCCAATGTGATTCGTCACGAACCCAACCTTTTCGCTGCGCAACATATGTCCACGTGCGAATATATGCCAATCTTTTAGATAAAGCGTCGATATCGCCGTGGGTCTGATCGATCCGCCGGATCTGCCGTGCCATGAATTCGTCGGGAATAGATCCCCGTTCATGCAGGTGACCATAGATCACCTCAAGCAAACTGGCGTGTTCTGCATGGCTGATACCGCGAAAATCAGGGATTCTACACACATCCCACAGCAAGCGGATGGACGGGCCGTCGCTTGCACGGGCTATGACCTCGGACACTTGCGACAGCGATTTCAACGCGTTCAGGTCGTCAGCGGGGCGGGCTTTGATCAGGTGTTCATCATCTGGGCTGACTTCAAGAGAACCGATCAGCGCGTCAATCGAGCCGAACCTCAGGGCAGCATTTCGCCAGTTCACCTTTTTCATCGGCGTAAACCGGCTGTCCATGATCGCCTGAGCCAACCCTTCGTCCAGCGGTGGGGCCTCTCCGGTCACGCCAAAGGTACCATCGGACATACCGCGACCTGCCCGGCCCGCGATCTGCGCCAGCTCATTTGGCGCAAGTGGACGCATCCGGCGCCCATCGAACTTGGACAGGGATGAAAACGCGACATGGTTCACATCCAGATTCAACCCCATCCCAATAGCGTCCGTGGCGACCAGGTAATCAACCTCGCCGTTTTGGTACAGGTCTACCTGTGCATTCCGTGTACGCGGGCTGAGCGCGCCCATAACCACCGCTGCACCACCTTTCTGGCGGCGCAACAATTCGGCGATGGCATAGACGTTTTCTACCGAGAATCCGACGATGGCGCTGCGCGGGGGCATCCGGCTGATCTTCTTGGAGCCAGAGTAAACCAGTTGTGACATCCGCTCTCGCCGCACGAACTGTGCCTGGGGGACCAGCGCCGAAATGGGGCCACGCATTGTGTCCGAGCCCAGGAGTAATGTCTCGTTCGTACCGCGTGACCTGAGAAGACGGTCGGTGAAGACGTGACCCCGTTCAGGATCGGCACAGAGCTGTATCTCATCGATGGCAACAAAGTCTGCGCCCATGCCCTCTGGCATCGCTTCAACGGTACACACCCAGTATTGAGCGCGAGGCGGCACAATCCGCTCTTCACCCGTAACCAGCGCCACGACCGACGGCCCACGGATCGCAACGATCTTGTCATAGACCTCGCGCGCCAGCAGGCGCAACGGCAGACCGATCACGCCGGTCCGATGGCCCAGCATGCGATCAATAGCGTAATGGGTTTTACCAGTGTTGGTCGGGCCCAGTACGGCCACGATTCGGGATGACCCGCTCACATTCGCCCCCTGCGCCTTGAGCCTTACAGCGCCTTGCCTTCAACCTGAGGCTTCAGCCGATTCACGGCATTGGTTACTTCTTCATGATGGGGATGTATAGCCAAGGCCCGAGAATATGCTTCGTAGGCTTTCTGAGGTTCCCCGATAACTTCGAAGATCAGCCCCAGACCGTAAATCGCCTCATAGTGATTTGGATTCAGGGTCAGCACATGTTCCAGGTCGGCAGCCGCCATACCAAATCGCTCGACGCCGAAAAAGGCAGACGCGCGCAGATGCCAACCTTCGGCAAAATCAGGAGCGTGATCCGTCAGTGCCGTCAGGTGATCCAGTGCAGCGTCGACTTCGCCATCATCCAATGCTTCACGACCCCGTTCCAGCAACAGATCAGCTGACGGCGAGCCGGATTGCGACCAAAGAGCCTGCAATTGCCTATCAATGGCAAATGCCTGTTCGGGCGTCGAGTGGGCCAGTTTTTGCAACAACTCGCCCTCGTCCCGCGAATCCGCCTGTTGCGCGAAGCAATTGGTGGAAAACGTGACTAGGACAAAAAGTGCCGCAACGGTACCTTTGAGATTGTGAATTGCAATGCTCATAACAATAGTCAGTGTAGCGTTGCGACCGGGGATGTCCATTCACGGCGCACTAACAATATGAGGAAAAGCATGAGCGAGATTCTTGAAAAGGCAGCTGCCGCGCTGAACGAAAAACTGGAAGGCAGCGCGTTCGATGCCTCGGCCAAGTTTGATATCGCCGATCTGGGCGCAATTGTTTTGGACGAGAATGGCGCGCGGGTCAGTGATGACGACGCTGACGTTACCATGAGCGCTGACGCCGACACATTCGAACAGATCCTCAGCGGTGAATTGAACCCTACCGGCGCGTTCATGTCCGGCAAGCTGAGCATTGATGGCGACATGGGTGTTGCCATGAAGCTTGCCTCGGTGCTGGCCTGATGGAGTTGTCGCCGGCCCCCTTTTTTGAAGACGTGGCCGGCGGACCTGCCGGTGGAAAGGCCCACTGGTTGACGACGTCTGACCAAAAACGCATTCGCGTTGGTCACTGGCGTCCGGTTGGTCGCGCCCATGGCACCGTCATGGTGTTTCCCGGACGCACGGAATACATAGAAAAGTATGGCAATACCGCCGGAGAATTCGTGAATCGAGGGTTCGCGGTGCTGGCCGTAGACTGGCGCGGTCAGGGTCTTGCGGATCGGCTGCTGGAAAACCCACGCATCGGCCATGTCGATCATTTCACCGATTACCAGCACGATGTTCAGGCAACCCTGGACCTTGCTGACGCTCTGGATTTACCGAAACCGTGGTACGTCGTGGGGCATTCGATGGGCGGCGCCATCGGGTTGCGTGCCGTCATCGAAAAAGGGTACTTTGCCGCTTGCGCGTTCACGGGCCCGATGTGGGGAATTTTCTTCACTCCGGTGATGAAACCCCTGAGCCGCGTTACCGCTTATTGGGGCACGGCGCTTGGCCTTGGCGAACGCACTCCCCCGACCACAACGCTTGAAAGCTATGTCCTGTCTCAACCTTTCGACGGGAATATGCTGACCCGCGACCCGGACATGTACCGGATGATGCAAGATCAGCTGAATGCGCATCCCGAACTTGCACTTGGTGCCCCTTCCAACCGTTGGCTGCGCGAGTCGCTGGACGAATGTGAATGGTTGATGGAGCAGCCTGCCCCAAAGACACCCTGTCTGACTTTTCTGGGCAGCCACGAGCAAATCGTCGATCGCAAGGCCATAAGGGCACGTATGGCCAATTGGCCGAACGGCACATTGATCGAAATCCCGGACGGAGAACACGAGGTACTGATGGAAGCACCCGACGTTCGAGGACCGGTTCTGGACCAGCTTGCCAAGCATTTCCTGGCCAACCAATCAAATGGAGCGGCCAAGCTGGTTTCCTCGTAAACCTTTTCACCTTCGGGATTGGCCGCTTGTGATCCGGGCGCGCCAACCCTAGATGTTTGCAAAAGCAGTCTACAAAAGGTGATCCATGCGCGACCTTCCCTTTCCCGTCCGTGACGCAAACGCAATGGGCGGTGCCGACAATCTGGGCAATCTGCCCGAATGGGATCTGACGGATCTCTACGCATCCGAAGAGGCGCCCGAACTGGCGCGCGACCTGGACTGGCTGGAAGGCGAATGTGCGGCTTTCGCTGCTGACTATGAAGGCAAGCTGGCAGAACTGAACGCAGCGGCCCTTTTGACCTGCGTTCAGCGCAATGAAAAGATCAACGCCATCGCAGGCCGGATCATGTCCTTTGCCGGTTTGCGCTATTATCAACTGACCACCGACGCAGAGCGGGCCAAGTTCCTGTCGGACATGCAGGAAAAAGTCACGATTTTCACAACGCCTCTGGTGTTTTTCACGCTCGAGATCAACCGGATTGAAGATGATGTGCTCAAGGCACATTTTGCTGCCAACCCGGATCTTGCCCGATACGAGCCCGTGTTCCGCCGCATCCGCGCGATGAAGCCCTATCAGCTGTCTGATGAGCTTGAGAAATTCCTGCACGATCTGGGCGTTGTCGGCGACGCGTGGGAACGCCTGTTTGATGAGACCATTGCCGGTCTGACGTTCAATGTGGACGGTAATGACCTGAACATCGAAGGCACCCTGAACCTGCTGACCGAACAGGACCGTTCCAAACGTGAGGCTGCGGCGCGCGAATTAGCCTCGGTCTTTCAGGAGAACATCAAAACATTTGCACGTGTTCACAACACGCAGGCCAAAGAAAAAGAAATTGTCGATCGCTGGCGCAGTATGCCAACCGCGCAAACAGGGCGTCACTTGTCGAATGATGTCGAACCCGAAGTGGTCGAGGCCCTGCGCGAGGCGGTTGTGGCCGCCTACCCCAAACTGAGCCATCGTTATTATGAGCTGAAGCGCAAATGGTTGGGTCTGGACGTCATGCAGGTATGGGACCGCAACGCGCCACTGCCAATGGAAGACACGCGTATTGTCAATTGGGATGACGCCGAAAAAACGGTGATGGATGCCTATAACGCCTTTGATCCCCGCATGGGCGACATCGCGGCCCCATTCTTCTCGAAAGGCTGGATCGACGCTGCGGTGAAACCCGGCAAAGCCCCGGGCGCCTTCGCGCATCCCACCGTGACCGATGTGCACCCCTATGTGATGCTGAACTACCTGGGCAAACCGCGCGACGTGATGACCCTGGCCCACGAGCTGGGCCACGGCGTCCATCAGGTGCTGGCCGCCGATCAGGGCGAGATGCTGTCTTCAACGCCGCTGACCCTGGCCGAAACCGCCAGCGTCTTCGGCGAGATGCTGACCTTCCGCAAGATGCTGGACCAGGCCGAAACGCCCGAACAGCGCAAGGTGCTGCTGGCCGGCAAGGTCGAGGACATGATCAACACGGTGGTCCGCCAGATCGCCTTCTACGACTTTGAATGCAAGTTGCACGCAGCCCGGAGCGAGGGGGAACTGACCCCGGACGACATCAACGCCTTGTGGATGAGCGTTCAGGCCGAAAGCCTTGGCCCCGCGTTTGAATTCATGGACGGGTACGAGACCTTCTGGGCCTATATCCCGCACTTTGTTCACTCGCCCTTCTACGTCTATGCCTATGCCTTCGGCGACGGGTTGGTGAACGCGCTGTACTCGGTCTATGAAAGCGGCGCGGACGGGTTCGAGGACAAGTATTTCGAAATGCTGCGCGCAGGTGGATCAAAGCACCACAAGGAACTGTTGGCCCCGTTCGGGCTGGATGCCAGCGACCCGAAATTCTGGGACAAGGGCCTGTCGATGATCTCAGGATTCATTGACGAGTTGGAGGCGATGGAGGGCTGAGACGCCCTTAACAGAGGGTAGCGACATCTGCCTTGCGGAAAAAAACTTGCCATGCCCGGCAATGTTGCGCCCAAGGGGCCCTTGAATGCCCGCTACGCGGACAAAGCTGCCTTTGGCTTGCTAAGACAGACTAGCGACCGCGCCGACAAATTCGGTCCAACGCGCGCGGTCCACAAACCCATAGTGTGCTGCACCCGGCCACTCATGCGCTGTGCAATTAGGAAGCTCAGAGCATAGGTGTCGTGGCATTTGCGGTGAAATAATGTCGTCTGCAGTACCATAAAAGAGTTCCACGGGTTGCGCGATATCACTTGGCGAGAAGCCCCAATCCCAAAGGGCCATCGTCATTTCGAAAACACCCTCCTCGTGTTGTTGGTACCCAAGGCGAAAGTTTTCTTCGAACAGGGCTTGTTGCTCGGGAGTACGGAGTATTGTTTTGGCCTCGTTGGGCATCTGGTCAACGACGGACTCCACATATGAAGGGATATCTTTCAATGCACTTTTGGCACCAGCACGCTCTGCCCAGCGGATCAGGAAGGTCAGGTGGCGCAGTTTCGCGATGGTCTTCAGGTCCTTCAATACCAGCATTTTGGTAACGCCGGGCTCATCAAACGGAGCCACAGGAGAAGCGAGCGCGACCTTGCGCACACGTTCGGGCATGTGGAATGCCACTGCCAATGCGTGAGGGCCGCCTCCGGAATGGCCCGCGACATTGAAGGTATCGAGGTCAAGATGGTCAGCCAGAGCCTCCATATCAGCGCCCCAATCGACCATTCTCCGATCTTTCATCGGGCTCGACCCGCCGACACCGGGTTCGTCGGCTGCAATCCACCGTACGCCAAGCGAAGCGGTCAGACTGTCGTCGGGGTGACGAATGACGTGAGAGTCGGAAAACCCATGGCTAAAAATCACCGGTGTTCCATTTGGATCGCCGTAAGTGCTGAAGGCGAGAGTTCTACCATCTCTGAGCGTCATGTGTTGGGTCAAGTTGCTCTCCTACAGCGAAATAGCTTCGAGTCGTGTGTTCATCAGGCTGCTGGCATAGATTTGATTTATAGATACGAGCCATACTCATTATTTTTGAACCATAACTATTAAACCGCACAATGAAACGCAGATGTCGATTTGGGTTCATAGCGGCCATCGGTCATCTCCTGAAATTGTGACACTCAGGATAGCTGAGCCGCTGGCCGCAACGCAAGTTACAGTGAAACCGCGCCCTCGAATACACGATCAATCAACTCTTGCGTCCCGCGGGAAAATTCCAAAGAACAGGGGTATTCCGCCCCATCCCGGGTTGATCGGCAGAAGGCCTCGACCTGCAACTTGTAATGGTCTGCTCCGGGGAAGCGGGTAACCTGAACTTCAAGCCCCGGCCGGTGCAGCTCGACCCGAGCCTCTCCGAACACACGTGCATTGAACGGGGTCGTCAGACGGATCAAACCGCTTTCGCCGTGAAACACCATCTCCTGATGGGGATGCATCCGTATGGACACATAGCTGGAATAGGTAAATCCAGGGAACTGCGCGCGAATTTCGGTAAAGATGTCGATATCATCCTGCCAACGGATCGCGGATTGCACCGACACAGGCTCTTGCCCGGTTGCAAAGCGTGCTCCACCGATCACGTAGACCCCGATGTCACGCAAACCTCCGCCGCCCGTTTCCGCACGGTTTCGAATGTTCCGAGTGTCAGAGCGATTGTCGAAACTGAATGCACCGGTCACATGTACCAAATTGCCGATGGCACCATCAGCGATCAGTTTCCTTGCAAGCTGCCATTGAGGGTGATGGACGATCATGTATGCCTCGGCGGCCAGCAGGCCGCTTTCATCCCGCTTTTGGATCAACGGGTCGAATTCATCCGCCTTCATGGTCATTGGCTTTTCGCACAGAACGTGCTTGCCAGCTTCTAGGGCTTTCAGGCTCCATTCCGCATGCATATGGTTGGGCAACGGGATGTAGACTGCGTCAATTCCGGTGTCTGCCAACAGCGCATCATAGCTGTCATACACGTGTAAATCCGGGCAAAAAGACTGAAACGGTTCGGCCTTTGCGGCATCGGACGTTGCCAGCGCGGCTAAACGCGCCCCGTTGGCAGCATGTATCGCTGGGGCCATGTATTCACGGGCAAATTTCGCAGCACCCAATACACCAAATTGAACCGGTTTTTGCATTGCGCCCTCCGTACTCGTCTCGTTTCAGATTGTGCGCTTCCAAAGGGTCCCCGAAGGCTCGACCTGCCACAATATCAAAGAAGAAAAACTGTTCTTTCTCGTAGCACAGCTTCCGGCCTTCAGCCACTTTTTCGCGCCTCAGCGTCAGTGGCTGCCAATAATTACAAAAAAACGCCCCCTGATCTTCAGAGAGCGTTTTCTATCTTCGCGTAAACGCGACAGGGTCGGCCCAAGGGTCTATCTGTCAGTTGACGCCCAGCATGCCTTTTTCCCGCGCCAGATCCCGCATTTTCTTTTGCAGCTTCTCGAACGCGCGTACTTCGATCTGGCGAATTCGCTCGCGACTCACGTTATACTGTGTGCTCAATTCCTCGAGCGTGACAGGCTGATCCATCAAACGGCGCTGGGTCAGGATATCCTTTTCCCGATCATTCAGCACATCCAAAGCCGCTGCCAGCAGTTCCCGACGCGCTTCCAGCTCATCGCGTGCTTCGTAATCACCGGCCTGATCGGCATCTTCGTCCTCAAGCCAGTCCTGCCATTGCATGGTGCCTTCGCCTTCGGACCCGACCGTGGCGTTCAGGGACGCATCGCCACCGGACATTCGGCGGTTCATGCTGATGACTTCGTCTTCAGTGACGCCCAGATCCTCCGCGATTTTCTTGACGTTTTCGGGGCGCAGATCACCCTCTTCCAGCGCTCCGATGCGGGCCTTGGCCTTACGCAGGTTGAAAAACAGCTTTTTCTGAGCCGAAGTCGTGCCCAACTTGACCATCGACCAAGACCTTAGGACATACTCCTGAATCGAGGCGCGAATCCACCACATGGCATAAGTCGCCAGACGGAAGCCTTTCTCGGGGTCGAATTTTTTGACCGCCTGCATCAGGCCCACATTGGCCTCGGAAATCACTTCGGCCTGCGGCAGCCCATAGCCGCGATAGCCCATGGCAATCTTGGCTGCCAAACGCAGGTGAGATGTCACCATCTTGTGTGCGGCTTCAGTGTCCTGCTCTTCGACCCAGCGCTTGGCCAGCATGTATTCTTCTTCCGGCTCCAGCAGGGGAAACTTGCGGATTTCCTGCATATAGCGATTCAGGCCGCCCTCGGGCGTCGGTGCGGGGAGATTTGCGTAGTTTGCCATTATGATGTCCCTCCGACAAATGTTTAAGTCTTTAACATAGGATATGGGTAAGAAACCCTTCCCATTCAAGAGGTGCTGCTAACAGTCTGGAATTAATCTTACGTTAAGAAAGGATAACAAAAAGAGAACAAACGTGAACTTCATATTTTATTGATGTTTATGACGGGTGGCGTTCGGCGGTTTTCGGCAATTCCGGCAGTTTCGCTACCTCCGCGCTACCTTGGCGCTACCCTCATCCTTTTTGGGCGGGTTGTCCAGCGCATCCAACACAATGTCGTGTTCGGTAGGATCGACAACGCACCAAGCGTAAAGCGAAAGGGTGATTGCTGGCGACGAATGACCCAAAAGTTTCGACACGACCGGGATTGATCCCCCCCGCTCAATCAACATCGACGCATAGAAATGGCGTGAAGCGTGGAAGTTGTGGGGGAGATTTAGGCGGCTGGCGGTTGACCGATATGCCCAATTGGAGAGGCATTTATTTGTCAAAACCAGTTTAGGTAAATTTTAGAAATGAGTTTGGACGTGAGGTCGCGTTGGGGAATTAGCTGTGTGAACGTTCCGCAATGGCCAAAACCAGTCCCCGCAACCAATCTTCAAACCACAATCGCCAGGAAACACACACTTAAGTCACCCTGTCTGTTTTGTTGATCGCGAACGCAGCCCCCTAGCCATAGCGTAGAATCGCGATTGGTGCGGCGTGTTGAATTGGATACTTTTTCGTCGCCCGAATTTAGCCAGGGTCCTGCGGGACGTGAAAACGAGGGGCTTTAAATTCAAAGCGGCAACAAAACCGGATTAGGCGTTTGCAGGCAGTCGCCGATGTCGTGCGGATCCAAGCCCAGCAGCCTTTGACGGCCAAAACGAGGCTTCCAATGGCAGAGGTCGGGCGAAATTGCGCGCCATACCGGAACGCCAAATTCAGGGCGGGTCTGCTCTAGGAAAGCCAACCTCACCCCAGCGGCGCGAATCCGCGACAAAAACGAACCTGATGTAGAATACTCGGCACCGTCAGCAAACCTTGCAGCGCCCAGCGGAGCCGTTTCAAGAGAGGCCTCTTCCATCCAAGCATTGAGGTGCGGTCTTCTGTGAGAATCGCCCTGCGGGTCTTGGAAGACCAACAGCATCTGAGCCATTTCGCATGCGGCTTTTTGCGCAGCATCTACAAGTGTGACAGCAGCGCCGAACCCCAAGGCTATTGGTTTGCCACCTGCGTGAGCCCCCGCAGCAACTACGACAGGTGCACCAAGGTCTGTTGTGATGTCTATCAGCTTAACCGCAAAACCGTCGTTTTGGAGAACTGTGCAAGTGTGGGTGGTCGCTTCATCAAGCATGTCGGGGCCTATCAGGCGTCGCGCACGTGCGCCGTACCACCAACGCCCGGCAGCGTCCCTTTCAATCAGTTCCAGCAGCGCATGAGTTTGCGCGGCTCGGTCAGTCGATCCTGCGGCACACCCGTTGGTGTCAGCTACGCAGTCAGCGACTGAACCAACAGTTAAATCATGGCTCATGAATACTGCCTGACTTGGCACCCACACAGATCCACCGTCGATGGAACGCGCCTCGACCCATTCTGCCGGTCCTACTGGTTTTGGGTCCGGAATCCAATCAATGCCTCGCAAGCGATCGTTCCACGCGCGCCGGTCTCTTCGCTGCGCATTGGAAAACCCCATTAATGTCTGCGCATCCCAAGACGGCTCAGGACAATCTTCCCGGTCTGTCTCTAGTGTGAGTTCATCCCCCCATCGGCAAAGGCTCGCGATCTCGATCGCCTCGCCCAAACCGCTGGCTTCGGCCTGTGCGCGAGTCATGCCACGGCCAGAAGCTGCCCGGCCTGCTTCGGGGAGCGCGGCCTTAGGAAAGTTTGCAAATGCCTCAATTGCCAATTTATTTGGTACTGTGAGATTACAATGAACAGGCCATCCGTCAGAAGACATGACATGAATGTCGAAATACGGAGCCACTTTGGTTAAACTCATCATCATACTTTATTCATAAACCTTTCTGGACGGAAGCTTGGAAACCCAACGCAAGTACCAAAATGAAAAAATCCCCAAAACGATGCCCGGTGCGTCGGCGGAATGCGTGGTCTTGTTCACCGACATGGTTTCCTACAGCAATTGGATCGAACGAGACGAGAGCACCACCCTTGAATTTGTTACGAGTTGCTTCGACACTTTGCGGGTTCTGTCACGCCGGCATTCCGGCACGCTGGTCAAAACAATGGGTGACGGCGCTCTTCTTACGTTCAAAAAAGCAGATGACGCGATCAACTGCGGTGTCGAGTTCCAACGTGTCCTTGTTAGAAACCAGCTTGACGTAGCGCGACCCTATCAGTTTCGGGTTGGATTGCACTGCGGCGAGGTCGTCCAGAAACGAGGGGATGTTTATGGTAACACAGTCAATATTGCTGCGCGTTTGCAGAGCAAGGCAACGCCGGGCACCTGCGTCATCTCCGAAAATGTAATGCGAATGGCTGGGGATCACCCGGACCTTTCATTTGAGAGTATCGGCACCCACGGATTGAGAAACCTTGACCGTAAGTACCGGCTCTATCAGGTCATTGACCCCTTGACGACAACTGCACCCAAAGAGGATGCGCATCGTCCGAACCTGCATCTTTTGGATGGTGTTGCATTTGACGACCGGTACGGAGCTTCGCCGGACGCGGTCGGATTGCGCTCCCGTGCCATTGTAGGATATCTGGCGCTGTGTCCAGGCGGGGCCGAAACGTTCGATCGACTCGCGACACTCGCTTTTTTCGAAGACGAAGAAGGCGTTGCGTTACAAAAACTTGACGCTTTCGCGGTGGATTTCATGGATAGGTCATGTGCCGGAATGCCTGCGCTCATACGCAGCGAAACCCACTTGGCTTTAGATGAGTTCTCAGTACGGACCGATCTTGACGAATATATGCGGATGTTGCGGCAAGGTAGTGTACCTGACCGCTTCATCGAAGATGCCCGTTGGCCCGAAAAAATCATGGCGGGGTACGAAGCGATCGGCCCCGTTTTCAGGTCTTGGCTGAGTGTAACACGGCGGAGCTGGAAGCGCAGCGTATTGCTGGCTTTGGAACGTTTGTTGTCGTCGGTAGGTACAAATGACGCCTTTTTTGAAGATGCGGCAACGGCTATTTTACTATTGGAGCCGGGAAATGAAATGGCCGCGCTGGCTCGAATTAACGCGCGCTTAGCGCAAGGTGATACACCGGAAGCCTTCGCCGAATTCGAACGTCTAAAGCTCTATCTTGCCGAAAATTTCGACATGGCGCCCAACAAGGATGTCCAGGATCGTATTGATCAGGTCAAGTCAGAACGTAAGCGAGTTGCAGTGCAGTCACCAACGTACGTACCGCTCCGGCGGTTGTTGCGCTTGTCAGTGGCTCCGATCACCGGCACAGACGCCACCCGACTTGCTGCAGCTCAGGCTTTTCGTTCTGAACTGATCGGAAACCTTATGCGCTTCCGTGACTGGGCCGTGATAGATGCAGCGAAAACACCAGCGGGAAATGGAGACGGTGATAGCCAGATAGACTACTCGGTCGAAATGGCTGTGCTTCAAGTCGCAGACCCGCCGGTCATTCAGATCAACTTACAAACCCACGATACAGCGCGTGTACTCTGGGCAAAACGTTTTGTGCTTTCGGCCGGAGATCAGTTTGCGGCAATGAATATCATAATTCGGGAAATAGTCGTCGCGATTGAGCTCTACGTGTCGTCTGACAGGTTTGCAGAGACCTATCGCGATGCCGGACGTTTCGCGACAAGCTACGATAAGTGGTTGCGTGGCGACCGGGCACTTATGCGCTGGACACCTGCTGGTGCGGAAGAGGCTCTGGCTATTTTCGACTCGATACTGGAGGAAGACCCCGATAACGCTCCTGCCTTGTTCCGGCGCGCATCCATTGAAAACATACGACATGTAATCTGGCCTGGCCGTCAGCGCAGTACCAAAGACGCAGCACTTGCTGATCGCTACGCCGCCAGAGCCGTTGAACTAGATCCGATGGATGCACGTATCCAGCGAACGGTGGCATGGACAGCGGCCATGAACGGTGCCTTTGCACGGGCCTCTATGCATTTGGATCTGGCCGTTAGTCTGAACCCGAACTGCCCTACAACGCTGGCCAGTTGTGCCATGGGCTTTGCTTGGTTTGGCGACGACGACAAGGCTGACAGGACACTTAACCTCCTGTATGAAATCAGCACCAACTTGCCGGATTGGATCTGGGCATACAACGCGTCGACATTGTTCATGCTTGAACGCTATGACGCCGCGCTTGATGCAGCGGAAAAGGGTCTTGGTAGTATAATGGATGACCAAGGCTGGATCTGCGTCATTCATTCCTGCCAAAACGAGATGCCTGCCGCGCAGCGAGCCTTCGACCGGCTTTGCGAAAACGTAGAGAGCAACTGGGCCGGACCGCAACCGCTTCTTACACGCGATGTCGCACGCTGGTTCACAGAGGCCTATCCCATCCGACGCGAAGAAGACCGTCAGCGTCTGAGAGACGCGATCGAGGCAGCCATCGTCGCCTAGATCGGTGCTACTGGCATCGGTTAAGGAAAATCGCCGCCAGCAAGTACTGCTTGGCCAAGTCATCGCGGCCTTCATCTTCGATCAGGCCCTTAATGTCGTCGAATAGCCGCCCGAGATATCCCCCAGCCAGCAGATTGCCGCGCTGCTCGGGAACGCCGATGGTCATATTCACCTGTCTGCCCACCCAGGTGGATTCTTCATTTACACAGTCAACAGCCAGTTTGTACCGCGCGACGTCAGTCCTGAATCTATATCCCCGTTTACGTGAGCGAATCCGCCAGTTGCTTGGGTTTCCGCCCGCGTCGTCAGCTTCGACTTTCAAGCGGTATCCGTTTGCACCACCCCCGTCCAATTCATCGAATAAGTCATCGAAGAATTCTTCTGCCAGCGGTTCTTGGTTGCTCATCATCCAGTCGTTAATTTCTTCGCCAGCTTTTGCCATCCCCAGACGGCGTTTGCGATTGTTCACGTCCGGAGTGTTTGGCAGCTCGGCCAGCGGCGCCTCGTTCTTTTCGACGATAATGTTTGTCATTTCAGTCTCCCTTGATGTGTAGTTTCAATCGACGCCCCCATAGGCGACGGCTACGACGTCGCGCAGGGTAAATGTGTTTTGCAATCCATGATCCGTACGCAATCCACGCTGGAAAGGCTCTGCGCTCAGGATGCTGTCGGGCACTGCGGTGATGGCGGCGCGGATGGTTTCCGTCACAATGCGGCTGCCAAGCTTTCCCAGCTTTCCGCTGCCCGCCGCCTCGGCTTCGGCTAATATGAAAAACCAGAGTGGCGTATGGGTCCGGAGTTCGGTGACATGGTTCAGATGTCCGTATCTTTCGGGTTTTGAATCGAGAAACGCGCCAATATCAAAGGGTGTGCTGATGCCTGCTACGGTTTCGAGTTGCTGGCCGCTGGGCAGACTAAGCGACGCGCCTCGCCGAAGCGTTTTGGTTGCCAAGTTGAACTTTCCGGTTTTGGCAGGGTTCTGGAGATCCGCAAGAAGTGCGTGATCAAGTCTATGAAGGTCCCGTTCGATGCTGGCCTGGATCGGCCTTGCCAGAATCGCCGGTGGCAAGTCCGGATTTTGGTGATCAACCATGTGGCGCCAGGCCTGCGCCCAGTTCCCTGTAAGCTGGTTTTGGTTTAACCCACCACCGGCAGATGTATAGAAAAGAAAATTCTCGACCTCCGCCGGTGCCACGGAAATGTTGGATCCTGGCGGGTATTGGATAATCCAATTGGAATAGACGTCCCTCACCATCGTGTGTCCAAATCGGAAACAGGCAGCCGCGAATTCGATGGGCACGAAAAATGCGCCGGACGTATTTACGAGTGTGGGACCATTTTGCAGGATATCTTCGTAGATGTCGCTATCAACGATCCTGGGCAGGTAATCAGTCAGCGTTACGGCCTGCAAATGCCGGCGTGTCTCGCGTTGGCCTGCCGTGGTGTCGAGTACCAGTTCGGCCGATAGCGCCTGGTGGAAACGCACAAGAAGTACCTGCATTTGCGCAAGTGCCAGATTGTCATCCGTCCGCGGGTCTACACAGCAATGCCGACCTGTGGAGCCGGCACGCGGAAGATCGCGTGCATCCGTAATACCGGGTGCCCCATTGTAGACAAGTCCCAATGCGCTGCCGGCTTTTTCCTGCCATTGACTAGTCGGTGTGTCGGGATTAGGCGCAGTCCCGAATAGGGACGAGAAATCAAGACCGTGCGGTTGTTCACCATTGATCCAGCCGTCTTCGCCATTTGGCCCGATGCCCGGCAACCATTGCATATGCGACATGTCATGCGCGACGAACTGGCCAAAATATGTGTAGGCGGCGGGAATATGAGGCCCATAGCCTAGTGGAGGTTCCTCCGGAACAAACCCTGCGATTGCTTCGCCCAGCGACTCCAGAAAGTCATCGTCATGTGTGTGAATATTGACCTCCTCCGGAGAGATGAGGCGGTCGTATAATTGGATGGCGTCCCAGTCGCTGGAGGCGGCATTGCCCCGGTCCACCGACATCGTTTCAGCACCCCGACCGGTTGCCGTTGCTAACAATTTCTGAAAGCCTGGTGCGTCAGCAGGATCGATGGCTGGCAAAGCAAAAGTCCGTCGCTTATCCTCATCGGGAGAGTCGTAGCTGTTCCGCTCAAGTCGAAAGGTGAGCCGCCCATCCGGCCCACTGTAGCTAAAGATCTCAGGACCGTCTTTGTCGGCACCCTCATGCGAGTCGCGGATAAAATACAGATTACCGCCGTGGATTAAGGGCATTTTTATAAATCCGCACTAATTATGGATTAAGCATACTCCGTGTTTCGCAAAACACAAAGGCCGGCGCCTAAGTCCTTGTTCTATCGGATGCGCAAAAGCCAGTGATTGCCTGGATCATCAGCTAGTCAGCCCAAAATCGTCCTTTGCAATTAATTGGTCACGCCAGTTCATCCCGTATTGAACCAAAACGCCTGTAAATGCGGCGATTGCATTTTGGCGGTTGGCGTCTGTCTTGTTCTTTCCTATCGGTTTGGGCTCCTGATTGTCTTATGGCGTCCTTTCCCTTCCCATTGTTGTCGGTTGGCCGGTGAGCGCAATGGGCCTTAATCGGAATAGACGGAATTAGCAGAACGCTACGTTGACGCTACCCTGAAAACAACTAAAGCCCAGAAATCGCTGAGAAATCTGAGCCTTTTAGGTATGCGTTAAGGAAAGATAAAAAGCCCTTATTCACAGGACTTTGCTTATTATGACAGCGGTGTGCGCAGACGTTCAATAAGGTTCTGCATATCTTGCGGCAAATCAGCCTCAAACCGCAGGGTTTCACAAGTGACCGGGTGTTCAAATCCCAAAACGGCTGCATGGAGCGCCTGACGGGGGAAAGCGCTTACAGACCCGGCGGCGACTGCGGAAAACGCCTTGGCAGAAAGCTTTCGCTTGCCTCCATAAACCGGGTCGCCCACCAGCCCGTGCCCTGCGTGGGCCATATGAACGCGGATCTGATGGGTTCGGCCCGTTTCAAGCCAGCATTCGATCAGGGCAAGACCCGCAGGAGCTCCAAAGGTTTCGACAACACGCGCACGCGTCACGGCATGGCGCCCACCGTGGAACAGAACCGCCTGTCTCTGACGGTCAGTCTTGTGCCGCGCAAGTTGCGTTGTCACACGCATGATGTTGCCGGGTTCAAAGCTGATCCCTTTGACACCGCGCAAACGAGGATCGTTGGCATCCGGCACCCCGTAACACACCGCGCGATAATACCGTTCGACACTATGCGCCGCGAACTGCGCGGCCAGACCGTGATGCGCTGCGTCGGACTTAGCGACCACCAGAAGGCCACTTGTTTCCTTGTCGATTCGATGCACGATACCGGGGCGTTTCACCCCGCCGACGCCCGACAGATCGTCTCCGCAATGGTGGAGCAAAGCATTAACCAGAGTACCGCCGGGTGATCCCGGCGCAGGATGTACGACCATACCTGCTGTTTTGTTGACGACGATCAGGTCTGCATCCTCGAAAACGACCTCAAGCGGGATGTCTTCGGGGCCGATATGGCTGTCTTCGGCCTCGGCCACGACAATCGTGACCCGCGCCCCTTCGACCACCTTGGCCTTGGAATCGCATGTCTCGGCACCGTCGATCTGAACCGCACCTTCTTCGATCAGACGGGCCAGCCGGGTGCGCGACAGGTTTTCCCCATCTGGCACATCCCGGGAAAGCGCCTTATCAAGGCGAGGCGGCGGATTGGCCGCGATGTAAAACTCAATCTGGCGGGTGCCCATGACTGTCCCTTCCGAACCCCAAGAACCGCAGGAAACTCCGCAACTGCGATTGCTGCGGCGGATGGTCATGCTGTTGACCGCGGTGATGATTGGCGGGGTTCTAGTGACATTCGCCCTGATTGTCATCCGCCTATCGGACCGCACCCCCAACGTACCGGATCAGATCGAGCTGCCCGATGGTTCCCGGGCGCAGGCCTTGACCATCGGGTCAAACTGGTATGCCGTCGTTACCGATGACAATCGCATTCTGATTTTTGACAAAACAACAGGAAAACTGCGCCAGGAGATCGCGATCGAATAGGCCCTGCGACCTGTTCCGGCGGTATGAAAGATCAGAGGATCACCTTGCTTCAACCGGGAAACAGCCGAGTTCCGGTCCACGCAGCACCCAGACGCTGATCCAGCGCGTCCGACCGTATCTTGTGCTTGCCTGAAACCGGGGACAGCATGATGTCGCTCAAGCAAATCCTGTCACCGACTGGGAAAAGCTCTACGCAAGCGCATTCGAGGTCCTGCCCCAGGGCTTCAGCGATCTGGATCATGTCATCAAAGCGCTCAGGCCGGAGTTCAACGGCGCTGCTGGTTGGTGAAGACAACTCATCTTCGACATACCTGTAGTCGCGATCATGGAGCATCTGAACGCGCCCTCTCCCCCGGTCACGGTCAACCTGCACCAGTTGTACTTTCCCGGCGATCACCCAGAATTTCCAGGTGCCGGCCTGTCGATCCCCGGCGGACAAGTCTTCTTCGATGTAATAGAGGGGCTTTTGCGTGGCGCGCCACCATTCGCCTGTCCAGAACCCTTCGGGCGTTTTTGTCTTGTGCCACGCTGCCAGTTTCTGGTTGGCATCGTCGCGCTGCGTGCGATCCAGCGGGAACGACAGGGCCAACTTGTGACCATGGCTCATCGTTCCTTTCAACCAATACTGGCCGGGCCCGAGGTCGAGTGTTTCGGGCAATGCCGGAATGTGCGCCTCCCACGTGCGCTGTGGGCAGGCAAGCAGTTCCGAGGCGCTGCCCACGTATTTGGACCGGTCAGAGATCAACGCATCAGGGACTTCGCCAAAAAGCTTCATGACCACCAGCTTTTCGGCGAATGTCTTTGGCGTGCGCAGATCGGGTAGAGACTGATGGCTATCCGCATAGTTGTACAAAGACATACCAAGCGCGTTCAGCCGTGCAGGGTCACTACCATAGTGTTCCCAACCGCGCGAAAAACCGACGCGTGGCGGGGTGTAGGCACCGTACAGATTGTCAGCTGCAATTGCGTCGAGATCAGCCTGTGCCGCCTTGAGATAGTCTTCCCGGTCAGAGAGCAGAGCAACGGACACGACGCCGCCGGTGGCGTCGTGGATTTCTTCGGTCGTAGCGCGCATGGTGGGCAGATTTGCCGGAAACTCCACCGGTTTGAGGCCCCCTCGGCCGTGGCGCGGCAAAGGCGCGTCGCCCGGTCTCACCCCCAGGTTCCTCAAACGTCGATCCAGAAACGAATGCCGATTGATCCCGTTTGCAATCCACCACCGCATCCGGCGCCCCCACAGATGCACGGCAAGCGTTTCTTCTTTGATATACGCGTCCCTGAACTCTCGGACGTGAATATCATTGGCTTGTCCTGCCCGTCTGAAAGGCAAAGGAAAAAAGACCGGTATGGGGCTGGCATGTTTCAGTTCGTCGTGGTGGCGAAGAAACCACGTCATGACACCGGGGCCGTAGACGCTGTGTTCCTGATCTGACGCATGCGGCAATTCACCCGCGCGTTTCTGACGTTCCAGTTCCTCCCGTTCTTCACCTTCAACCCACGGGCGGATCGGATAAGGATCCTGACAGTATTCGGAATACGCATTCAACGTGGGGCTGTCGGGTGGCAGCCGCATGACGGCATTGCAGATGGTATCGCGGTTGAAATACCCAAAGACATGATCTGCCCTTGGTATCGGGGCAAGCGCCAACACATCCGTGTCGCACCACAGAAAGTCCGTTTTCTTCATCAGGTGCAATCTGAAGATATCGGATTGGGGCACAGGCGTCTTGAACTGGTTGTTTACGATGAACTGCTTAGGTTCGTGGATTTCGTTTGCCGACACCAGTTCGATACCATCCGGAACATTGTCGACTTGTCCATAGTGGAACAAAACGACCCTGTGACCGCATTCCACGAAGGACAGCATGCACATCTGCTCCAGAAAGCTCAGGCTGCCTTCCATCCACAGCATCCCAATCGTCGGAAGAGAGCGATCCGCAACCATTAGTCTATTTCTCCGAGGGCTGTGTTGTCAGGACTCTGTCCTGTTTTCGTCAGACGAAGACGGTGCGCCGGCAGACAGACGTTCCCGCACGCCGCGGTCTTTTGCGACAAAATCCACAGCAGGCTTTTCAAGAAGCTTCTGATACAACTCATCATACTCTGGCAGTTTCAGCAGATCGTTGATCAGGGCTTTGTGCCAGCGGAACGCTCTTCTGTGTAACCGTCGAAGCCTGTCGTCAGCGCGAAACTCTTCAAGCACCGCATCCACTTCATCCTTGTACCGCAGGATTGTTTCATCTTTGGCACCACCACGGTTCCAGCGGTCCCAATATTCGGTTCCCAGAGTCTGCGACGAATGATTTGCCCGACCTCGGCTGCGCTTGGCCAGATAGGCCTGTGTAGACCTCACGGCATAGTGGTTGATCTGTGCGACTTCAAAACCAAATGGGGGCGCCACGTGGTTACCGAATGGGGCAGGTTCCGTGGCGTGCCCTCCGGGTACTGACCGGAACACGCCGGCCTGCAGTTCGGGGCGGGGGTGCGGGTTGTGCAACCCGTAGCGAAGATAAAAATCCCCCTGTCTGAACAGGGATTTGACAAACCGACGCCCTGCCCCGCCTTGTTCGAAATCCAGTTCACAATCGTAGAACTGCCGGGTTACGAGCGTATCGCGCATAACATGCCGACCACTGTTCGAGAATATCTTCCAGGGGATGGAAATGACGTCAACGCCTGGGGTTGCCTCGATCAGATCATCAACCCTGTTATTTTCAACGTGAATATTCAGGAATTCATCCGCGTCGCCGACATATATCCATTTTGCGTCTTTCACCACCGGCAAGCGTCGCGCCTGCCTCAGCGCAGATCGATGAATCCCGCCGGTTCCGACACGGTTTGTGTGAAACTCCACATGGCCCAAGTCCTGCAAGCGTCTCAGAATCTGGTTGGTGCCGTCTGTACAATCATTGGTGTAGACAATGATCCGGTCAAACCCCAACACCTTGTGATGGGCCACCCATTCCAAAATATAGGGACCCTCGTTCTTCATCGCAGTGATGAGGACTTTTTCAGGCTTTTCCATCGCTGCCACTTATCCCCGCTGCCTAGTCGTTCTGACCTTTGCTGTCATCTTGCGGGACAATCTTTTCGATTGCGATCTGCGCGCCGGCAATCGCGCGGATGCGCAACTCTCGGGGGTGCTGACCCAGAAATTCGTTGACCGCACGGATCACGCCATCGCCCCACCAACCGCGGCGGTGGTAGTCGTCGAATGCCATGATCCCACCGGGTTTGATCTTGGGAAACAAAGCGGCCAGATCGGCGGTCACGCCTTCATATGAATGGTCCCCATCAACATAGGCAAACGAGATGCTGTCATCATCGAAAAGCTCAAGCGCGGGCACCGAGAAATCCCGGATAATAGCGACCTTGCCCTCTTCGATCTCGGCCTCGAAAGACTTTACGACCTTCTGGAAGATGGTCTCCATCTTTTCGTCTTCGGTCCGGCCCACAAACGCAGTTGTATGCGAATCCTCACCAATGTGTTTCCACGGATCGATCAGAAACAGCTGACTGGGCTCAATCAACTTCAGAATGGTCGGAGAGAATTCGCCCTGCCAGACACCGATCTCAACGGCCACCCCGCCCTTTGGCAGACGCGAAAGGAATGTGCGACGGATTGCTTCCTTGCTGTTCTTGCGCTTGGTCGCCTTGTCAGCCTTCGGTTTCTTCTGGCTGCCGGGCGCAACACCGATAACCTTGGGTTCGTTTGACATCTCGACCTCACTTGCAGACGGGTGTCCTGTTCACGCAAAACCCGTTTTGTTTATTGAAACATGGCTACCACGCCGTCGGCTCAAGAACCAGAAGCTATGCATCCTTTTTGTCAAGTGGTGGCAACTTGTCGATACCAAGCCACGGTGGCTGCAAGCTGGTTATCCGGTACCGTGCGGCATTGCGCCCCAGAAAACTGTTTATCGCTGCATTCATACCGGTATACGACCCACCTCCATGACGGCGATAGGATGTGAACGCGATACTGCCCCCGGGCGCGAGAACCCGGTCGATGCGGCGTAAAAGCTGGTTCATCACCTGCTCTGCCCGAACTCCGCGAATGATGACGACACCGACGCTTTCGTCTTCAAACAGCTTCAGCATCAAGGGGGGCAGCGCCCGGTAGACATGCAATCGTCCGGCAAGAATGGGGTCGCGGAAATATTCCAGCAGTGCATAAAACGTGCGATCCAATGCCTGTAGCTCGGGATCCTGAATTGCATCCGCACATGTGAAGCCGTCCCATGACAGCCCCCACGGCCCTATGACCGTCAATTTTTCGACAGCGTCCAGGCCAAGAATTTCTTCTATGATTTCAGTCTCAACATGTCCGATCAGCACCCAGTTCTTCTTGCCACTGATTGATCCAAGAAAACTCTGCCGCTGGTCTCTTGTTCTTTCAACTTCAGGAGGGACAGCAGGCAGGAAAACAGGATCCTTTGGATCAAACGGCACCGAAACCTGTTTGGCATCCGTAATCTGCGCGTGTTGCGCGGCGGCCTCTTCGTAATCGAACGACGTTTCGAGGGCATCGAGCCGAACAAACCAGGGGAAATTGTTTGGCTTGGAGTTCTCGGGTTTGGACATTTTGCCAAGGCGGGTCCACTTCGCGACCTGGGCAAATGTGATTTCGGGGTCCTTGTACATTTCGGCGTTGAAGGACAAATCACCATCTTCCATCACCCCGAGCTCCAGTGCCTTGACATAGCGCCCGCTGCGAAAGCGGCTGAACTTTGCGATAAAATCCCGCGCTACCTCGGTTTTTCGGAGGCTTGCAATACGTTCCTTGTGAAATGCAACCGCCTGATGATGCAGTTGCCCCAAAACAGGATCTGATCGCAGTTTTTCAAAAACCTCGCGAAGGCGTGTGACTTTGGACAGGACCGAGGTTTCTTCGACGTCGTTATAACAATGCAGTTTCCAGTAAGCTTGACCAGTTGCCTCCATCTTCGGGTGAAAGCTCGAGGTGTTCACATCCCCTCGCAGTCGCTTCATCAGATAGCTTTCCACAGACCTCACCGCATAGTGGTTCATCCGAAAAAGCCTGCGCCCAAACCCTGCGCCCGTCGATGAATACGCCCACCCGCGTCTTCGCATTGCTGGCGGCAACGGGTCACCATCCCCATCTACCCACGCAAATCGATCCGCCTTGTTTGGTATCGGACCCCGCGGACGATGCGTACTTATCGTCCGATACGATCCGTTATTGCGGAACAGCGATTTGAACGCCCGCAAGTTATGGGGACTGACGGCACCAAGCTCGCCTGCACGGGTGAATTGCTCGACAACGAACCGGTCTTCGAACTCGACGATTCCGTTGTGCCCGAACAACTGCCAAATTGCAGCAAACCCATCTGCGTGCGGCAATGCACGAAATAAATCGTCCAGTGTCCCGTCGCCGATGCGAATATCAAGGAATTCATCTACGTCGCAGACCAATATCCATTCGGCCTCTTTGCTCCAGGGGTGTTCCATGGCGTTTGCATAAGCTGAAGCCTGAGGTCCAAACTCCCACGGGCCGGGATTGTCGATATGCGCCAGGAATCCAAGCTCCTCGCATCGCCGAAGGATCGCGTCGGTGCCATCGGAACAATCATTTGAATTGACTATAAAATGCGTGAAGCCGATCGAAAGATAGTATGCAATCCATTCCAGGATGAACGGCCCTTCGTCTTTCATCGTGGATATGACAAGTCTCATCGCATCTACCTGCACCCGTGGCCCGCAAATTCAGGATAGCGGGAAAAAACGCATCTTTGCAGATGTATAGCGCGCATCCCTGCCTGCGGCTTTGTTACGGGCCCCGGAATTGCATTGCAAGTGGACGAGCCCGCCGGTTCACCAATTGCCAGACCCAAACTCCGCAGACGATCACAGCCTCGCGGGTCGCGTCCGTTGCGTGCGGCTTTGTGCTTGAAAACGTCAATCGGATTGCCATCGGACATCAACCATTTATAGCTGACGCTCAACATTGCCAAAGTCTCTTGGCAGCAGGGATGCGGTATCTCGAGTGGGTCATGACAGGTAGTCTCAAAGATCAAAGGGTGCATGGCCTTGATGCTCTGCGCGGCATCGCAGCGTCTGCGGTCGTGTTTGTACACGCGGTGCAAATTCATCCACTTGGTGTCGATTACAAAAACTGGGGTATCGACTATTTTTCGATGGGGGTGCCGCTGTTTTTCTTAATCAGCGCTATGTCCATGTCGCTGGCTTATCCAAAGGGTGTTTCCTTTGATCGAATCTGGGCCTATGCCTTGCGCCGTTTTTTTCGAATTGCCCCACTCTTTTACCTGATGCTCTGTGCTTGGCTGTATATAGGTGTCCAGACCGAAACAGGTACGATCATCAGGAATATGACATTTCTGTTTGGGTTTGTCCCCAGTGAACAAACAAGTGTTGTTCCGGCGGGTTGGTCAATTGGCGTCGAAGTCATCTTCTATCTTTTGTTCCCATTCTTTTGGGCTTGGCGGAACATTTGAGCCGCGCTGTCTCTCTTTTTGCTCGCCTGCTTGGGATGGGCGGCCGTTAACTACAATGGCCAGGGTGAAGTTCCCGATTATTACTATTGGACCAGCTTTTTCACGAACGCCCCGTATTTTGCGTTGGGCCTGATCGTCTGGTGCATCTACCGTTTGACACCTGCGTCGTTCGCGCGCCCTATTGGCTATTTCACCCTCGCAGCGGGTCTGGCCGGGTTGATCTACATGTTTCAGTTCGGGCCAGTCCTTGATGACGCGCAGAAGATGTATAAGCCGGTCCCGCTCGAGTTTGTGTTGGGCTGGGGCGCTGCCTCTGCAAGTCTCGCGCTATCACAAGCGCTTCGACCTGTTTCTTTACTCTACAACTCTGCTACCCGCTTTCTTGGAAAGATCAGTTACAGTCTGTACCTGATGCACCCGTTTCTAATCTACAAGACAAGCCTGACCCGATGGGCCGCAACGCTTTCGGACAATCCGGATCTTGTGGTGCCCGTCGTCTGCGCGATTACCCTTGCCGTAACAATACCAGTTGCAACTGTTATCTACTACGCTGTCGAAGTTCCATTCATGCGTTTCGCCCGCCATCTCACCAAGCCGGATCCGAGAAACACAGCCTTACAACAATTGGCATCGTGACAGCAGAGTACGCCCACCGACACAACGCGACTCTATAGTACCAGGGGAATAACCTCGCCCTTATTGCGGGCAATGTCGGTGATGTCAAAAGCACCGCTTTGCAGTTCAGCGTCGCCCCGAACAACCATCACAGAGTGATTTTTGACGATGACCTCACGAACGATGTCCGGGCGACAAGCGCAGGACATGACGCACTGAAGCACCAGGTTCGCCAGCCCCTCTTTCCCGTCGAAATAGTCCGAATTGTAATGTGCTTCCATCGTAGACCATTGCCAGTCTTCAATGACGAAGATGCCCCCTTCCGACATGCGCGGAAATACGAGGTTGAACGACAGCATCGTTTCCAAATACTGGTGCGAAGCGTCATCAATGACGAGATCAATCTTCTCGTCGCCGAACTCTGCGTCCAGCAATTCTCTGAACCGACTGATGTCCGCCTGACTTAACCCCTTGTAAAGCCGCACGTTATCCTGCCGCGAATACCTTTCGATATAGGCGTCAAGGTGAGGAAGCTCGCGCGTCGAATATTCAACTGCAACCAGTTTGTCAGGCCGAAATACACGATCTAGGAGAGCGACGCTCCCTCCCTGCCATACTCCAATATCGACGATATTATTAACATCGATCTTCGAGGTACAATCAAGTTCGGCCTCGATCATTTCGCGGGTTTTCACCAGCAGAAACTCATTATCGCTCGATGTGATTTCGTGGTATTCAGAATCATCGACTGTGGCGAAAAAATTGACGCCACCAACGGTGCATCTGTTCCGCTCTGACCAAGCAATCGGTTGGACTTTCTTCTTTCTCGAACCGCCTGAAATTGAGTGCAAGGCAGTTGAGATAGCTTCCCTAAATTTGTTCACCATAATGCCCTTACCTGATGGATTGTTGCTTCATCACCTGAAAGGCTTGGGTTTACAAGCTTCCTGAACATCCAAGGCAGAAAGAAACGCAGGGCAGTTGTTTCACGACCTCGAAAATGGGGCAGATCAGATCATATTCGCCAAGCCTGATGCTGAAGTTGGCGCAAACATTCGCGTAATTCGTAGCGTCAAAAACGATATGTTTCACTCTGCACGTCAGAGCTGGAAGTTAAGGCACGTCTAAGTTAAAAAAATCGCAGTTCACAGGATAATGTGACTCCATTTAACCAACCCTCCAGGCGATTTCCCGCGATTCTTATTGAAACTTTACAGCAGAGAGGTCAGAACCAGCCAGACATCTATGCAAGGTTATAATTTATGCTCGCGGAACTTCGGGAACAATATCTGACCACGGTTGCCCGTGCCCTGGATGGCACGATTTATGAAGACCCACCAATTCTGTTTGGAGACACCAAACCGAATTATGACTCCAAAAACCGTGAATACGGCTGGGATTGGCCGTCTGTTGCGTTCACGATGGTGGGCAGCAAGCGATTGGCCAATGTTCGCGCCATGGTAGAATCCGTCATTGGCAACCGGGTTCCCGGCGATTTTGTCGAAACCGGAGTATGGCGTGGCGGTGCCAGCATCTTTGCGAAGGCGGTTCTCTTTGCGTACGGCCAGAATGACCGACGTGTCGTTCTATGCGACTCGTTTCAGGGCCTGCCCGAGCCAAATGAAGAGCTTTACCCAGAGGACAAAGGGTCTGACTTTCACAAGTACGACGCCCTGGCCGTGTCAGCTGATACAGTAAGGGCAAATTTTGAAAAGTTCGGGCTTCTGGATGATCAGGTTGTGTTCATTGAAGGCTTCTTCAAAGACACCATGCCACTGGTACCCAGCGAGCAGATCGCCGTGCTGCGTCTTGACGGTGACATGTATGAATCAACCATAGATCCTTTGCGGCACCTTTTCGGCAAAGTCTCGAAAGGTGGATGGATCATCGTTGACGACTATCATGTGGTTCCCGCAGCCAAAGCTGCCGTGCATGATTATCTTGACGAAGTGGGGTATCAGCCACCCGCGATCAATGAAATCGATGGTGTGGGTGTCTATTTCCAGAAGGTGTAGAGAGAACCCGCTGGAACAGACTTGGGGGTCAGGTCACGGGTCAGGTTGCGCCTACAACTTGCGGGCGCTGCTGACGTCGGGGCCCGTCACCTGAACACCTGAAACGTCAGGCTCAGCAAGGCTGTGGCCTATTCGTGTTTCAGAATGGCCGACCAAGCAAACACCCCCGGGGGTGCTACCGGACAGCATCCTCAACATCCCGATGAACGTCCACAATGTGGAACTGATTCAAGTTCTGAAAGCGTCTATTTCACTTGGTATAGCTGTCTTCGACAGCCCTTTCGGACCTCGCTCAGTGGACAAAAGAGCGGATGCAATCTTCGCACCCTTCATCAATTTCTTATTTTTTCACTGAGAGTTGGTGCGGTCGAGAAGACTCGAACTTCCACGGGTGTTACCCCACAGCGACCTCAACGCTGCGCGTCTACCAATTCCGCCACGACCGCACTGCCAATGACTTGGTAAAGCGGCGTATAGACGTTGGTGTGCGCGATGTGAAGAGGCAAAAACACTCCGGTTCAAAAACCTTCACCGCGACCTTATCTATGCTACCGGACAACACGCTAATGATCTGACAGGAGCCGCAGATGACCCCGCCCGATAACCGCCCAATCGTTCAGATCGATATCGTCTCGGATGTTGTGTGCCCCTGGTGTGTTGTCGGGTTTCGGCAGCTTGAAGAAGCGCTGCAGCAACAGGGTGTTCTTGCCCGGCTTCGCTGGCATCCGTTCGAGTTGAACCCGAACATGCCGCCCGAGGGCCAGAATTTGCGCGAGCATATCATGGAGAAATACGGCACGACCGGTGACCAAAGCCAGCAGGCCCGGGACAGGCTTACCTCGATCGGCGCTGAGCTCGGCTTTACCTTCAACTTCGACGAAGACAGCAGAATGGTGAATTCATTCGCGGCGCATCAGTTGCTGGATTGGACGGAAGGGTTTGGTCGGCAGCATCCATTGAAACTGGCTCTGTTTGACGCGTATTTCACACATCAGAGGGATGTTTCCGATATTGATGTTCTGCTGGAAGCTGTTCGGTCCATCGGGCTGGACGCGGATAAAGCGCGACAAGCGCTTGAAAGCGGAAAACACATAGCCCCCGTACGTGAAAAGCAGCAGTTCTGGACCAGCCGGGGCATTTCAGGTGTGCCATCCATGGTATTTGGCGGAAAATATCTGCTGACCGGCGCGCAAGGATCTGAAACCTATGCACAGGTGTTGCAACGTTGCCTGTCTGAGGCCGCCTGACCCCTTTCCCTGACCGATCTGGACGGTTATGAGGCCGACATGGAATGGAAAATCACCGATGGTCTGACCAGCTATGACGACGCCGTTGCCTTTATGGAGGCGCAGGTCGCCGCAATCGCAAGTGGCGACGCCGAGGAATGTGTCTGGCTGTTGGAACACCCGCCGCTTTATACTGCGGGAACCTCAGCCAAGATCGAGGATCTGACCGACCCTGATCGGTTTCCGGTTTATGAAAGCAAACGCGGGGGCGAATACACCTATCACGGGCCCGGTCAGCGTGTGGCTTATGTCATGCTGGATCTGAACAAACGGGGACGCGATGTGCGCCGTTTTGTGAAGCAGCTTGAAACCTGGGTGATTTCAGCGCTGGCGGAGTTCAATGTACAAGGTGAGATTCGTGGCGGGCGCGTGGGGGTTTGGGTTCGGCGTGACGACAAGCCTTTGACGGCGACCGGCAAACCGGCGGAAGATAAGATCGCCGCCATTGGTTTGCGCCTGCGCAAATGGGTCAGTTTTCACGGTATCTCAGTGAATGTCGAACCGGATCTGGAACATTTTTCGGGCATCGTCCCATGCGGGATAAGCGAATACGGCGTGACGTCATTGGTCGATCTGGGGCTGCCGGTGACAATGGCAGATATTGATGCAGCTCTGGAAAAGACATTCGCAGACGTTTTTGGATCTGCTGATTCCTGAACTCAACTGCCAATCGCTGCGCAGCGAATCGCTGCGCTCTACTGTAGCAAACAACAATCCTTGTGACCGGGTGGCTCTGTTTCCCATGCGTAAGGCAATTAACCCTGAATTCGGTGGATTTAGGGAAGTCTTTAAGCATTTTTTAACTCAGGTAGATACAAAGGCCCAGTTAACGAGTAATATGGAACTGCCAATCAAGAGTGAGAGGTATGTTAACCGGTGATCCAGGGCTCGCCCTCGAAATCCGAGAAGTGTTTGGTTACGAGTCTGCCGTTCCGACCCCAAATCGGAACGGCAATTCTTTTTAAGGCACCGCTATTCTTCCTGGTGCCCAAATCGGGACGAACCGACGCAGGCGCGGTCGGCCTGTTCCAGTTCGAGCGTCGCATGGCCTACCCCAAAACGATCCAGAAGGGTTAGCCTGACACTGTTCCGCACCTCTTCGGCCTTTTGCCAGGCGTCTGTATCGATGACCAGATGAGCCGTCAGCGCGGGCTGCCGTTCCTGCATGCTCCACAAATGCATGTGATGCACTTCGGCCACCCCTTCTGTTTCTTCAATAGCCGCCGCAACTTGCTCTGGTTCCAGGTCGAGCGGTGCGCCTAGCATCAGAATGCGGATCGTCTCACCTATCTCACTTTTGACATGCCACATGATATAGACGGAGATCAGGATCGTCACCACCGGGTCCACCCATGTCCAGCCGAACAGGATCACTGCGGTTCCCGCCACGATCACGGCGACTGATCCCAATGCGTCAGCAACATTATGAATGAATGCGGCCCGGATATTCATGCTCTCCTTGGCCAGAGCATACGTCAGCGCAGCGGTTACGAGATCGACCACCAATGCCAGCGCGGCGATCCAAACCATAATCCACCCGTTGATCGGCTCGGGTTCAAAAAACCGTATCACTCCTTCGTAGAACAGATAGACAGACAGCACGATCAACGTGGTGTAATTGACCAATGCGGCGACGACTTCGGCCCGGCCATAGCCAAAGCTCATACGGGCATCGGCGGGGCGCCGGGCTATCTTTCGGGCGAAAAACGCGATTATCAGCGCGACGGCGTCCGAAAAGTTGTGCAGCGCATCGGCAATCAACGCCAGAGAGCCCGAAATGATGCCACCGATGACCTGAGCCACAGTCAGGAACATGTTCACCCCAATCGCCCAGGCGACGCGCGCATCACCTGCGTCCGGATCGATGTGACTATGATGTTGACCATGTCCGGTGTGGGAATGCTGGTGTGCCATGTCGTTTCCTGTCCCTTGTTGCGGCTTCCCAGAGCATGTAGTTCCTCTAGCCACTAGAGGTTCAAGAGGCCGCAACGGAAAAATGTACTCAATCGGGGACTTATCGCGCCGAACCGGAATGAAAATTCCCACAATCCGGTTTTATGAAGACAAAGGCCTTTTGCCCAGGCCAGAGCGAACGGCGGGCAATCAACGCCGGTATGACGATACCGCGTTAAAGCAGCTGATCTTCATTCGCCATTGTCGTGATCTGGGATTGCCACTGGCCGACGTCGTGGGCTTGCTGTCCCTTGAGGGCGCGTCTGGCAGCGACCTTAACCGGGCGCACGAAATTGCCGAAAAGCAACTGGCCGACCTCCGGGATCGTATTGCCCGCCTTCAAAACCTCGAGGCGGAACTGACCCGAATTTCAGCGGCCTGCGACGGGCAGCACGACCACGTCTGTGCCGTGCTGCACGCGTTTCAGGATCATGGCGAATGTATGGGGCCACATGGCGCCGAATGATCAGGCGAGTGCGGCGCTGATCTTTTTCGCGTGGTCCCCGATAAGCTCGAAATCCCCCATCTTGCCCGGTGGGCGCATGGAAACGCCTTCGTAGCGCGGCAAGATGTGAAAATGCAGGTGGAAGACTTCCTGCCCGCCTGCCGCCTCACTGAATTGCTGAATTGTCACCCCGTCCGCGTCAAATGCGGACTTAACGGCCCGGGCCATTTTCTGCACTGTTCTCATAACTGCCGTCAGTTGCTCGGGCGTAGCGTCCAGTACGTTGCGGCAGGGCGTTTTGGGGATCACCAGTAGATGCCCGTCCGTGCGTGGCATGATATCCATGAAAGCCAGCGTTTCGTCATCCTCGTACACGCGCGTGCACGGGATTTCTCCGCGCAGGATTTTCGCAAAAACATTGTCGGGGTCGTAATCAGCCATCTCAAACCTCTGGATTGCGGGTGTTGGCACCGTTCTGAGACGCGCGCAGGCAACGGTCAAGGCGGAACTCTGCCAACACCCTTGCCGCATCGACAGGCCGGGCTTGAATTCTCATCCGCCACGCCCAGATACCCCATGTTGAAGGCCGGAAAACCGCGCGGCACCCGCCTGCCCGCGACAATTAATCTTGATCCAGATCAAACTCGGCCATTGAAGGTGCCCTCTCCACATTCTAAAACCAGCAGGAATCCCGCGCGTTGGAGAGGTCCGACTGCGCGGTGCAGTTGCAACAGGAGGCACCTATAATGGCAGACGCAGCCATTCATGGCCACGACCATGAAGACGAGCGCAGCTTTTTCCAGCGCTGGTTCATGTCGACCAACCACAAGGACATCGGGATTCTATACCTGGTCGTTTCGGCGCTTGCCGGTCTGATCTCGGTTCTGATGACCGTCTACATGCGGCTCGAGCTGATGCACCCGGGCGTTCAGTACATGTGCTTGGAAGGCTTCATGGCCGACCCATGTACACCCAACGGGCATCTGTGGAACGTTATGATCACCTACCACGGTGTTCTGATGATGTTCTTTGTTGTCATCCCGGCCCTGTTCGGCGGTTTTGGCAACTATTTCATGCCGTTGCAGATCGGCGCGCCGGATATGGCGTTCCCGCGGATGAACAACCTGTCCTTCTGGCTGTATGTCGCTGGTACCTCGCTGGGTGTTGCCTCGCTGCTCAGCCCCGGGGGTAACGATCAGCTTGGTTCGGGCGTCGGCTGGGTTTTGTACCCGCCGCTGTCGACGACCGAGGGCGGCATGTCCATGGATCTTGCGATCTTTGCCGTGCACGTATCGGGCGCCTCCTCGATCCTCGGCGCGATCAACATGATCACAACCTTCCTGAACATGCGTGCCCCGGGCATGACCCTGTTCAAGGTGCCGCTGTTCAGCTGGTCGATCTTTGTCACCGCGTGGCTGATTCTGCTGGCTCTGCCGGTTCTGGCGGGCGCGATCACCATGCTGCTGATGGACCGCAACTTTGGCTTCACCTTCTTTGATCCGGCCGGCGGCGGCGATCCGATCCTGTATCAGCACATCCTGTGGTTCTTCGGCCACCCGGAAGTATACATCGTGATCCTGCCCGGATTCGGCATCATCAGCCATGTCATCGCGACCTTCTCGCGTAAACCGATCTTCGGCTATCTGCCGATGGTTTGGGCGATCATCGCGATTGGTGTTCTGGGCTTCGTCGTGTGGGCGCACCACATGTACACCGTTGGCATGTCGCTGCGTCAGCAGGCCTATTTCATGCTGGCCACAATGGTCATCGCGGTTCCGACAGGGGTTAAAGTCTTCTCGTGGATTGCGACGATGTGGGGTGGTTCCATCGAGTTCAAGACACCGATGCTGTTCGCCTTCGGCTTCCTGTTCCTGTTCACCGTCGGCGGTGTGACCGGTGTGGTTCTGTCGCAGGCTGGCGTGGACCGCGCTTATCACGACACCTACTACGTGGTCGCGCACTTCCACTACGTGATGTCGCTGGGCGCTGTATTCGCGATCTTTGCCGGGGTGTACTTCTACTTCAGCAAAATGACCGGCCGTCAGTACTCAGAGTTCTGGGGCAAGGTTCACTTCTGGATGTTCTTCATCGGCGCCAACCTGACCTTCTTCCCGCAGCACTTCCTGGGTCGTCAGGGTATGCCGCGCCGCTATATCGACTACCCAGAGGCTTTCGCCCAGTGGAACTTCGTTTCGTCGATCGGTGCGTTCATCTCGTTCGCCTCGTTCCTGCTGTTCTTTGGCATCGTGTTCTACGCCCTGTTCCGTGGTGCGAAAGAAACGCGTCCAAACCCGTGGAACGAATACGCGGACACGCTAGAATGGACCCTGCCCACGCCGCCGCCCGAACACACGTTCGAGCAGCTGCCCAAGCAGGAAGACTGGGACAAGGGCCACGCGCATTGATCCCGATCTGATCCAAAGAAACCCCGCCCAAGTGGCGGGGTTTTTCATTGCCTTCGCAGCCGGTTCGCCAATTGCACCAAAATCCGCTATGATACCCCCGCAGAACAGTCGGAGGATCGGCAATGCCGGAAATCGACTTTTGGTATTCAATCGGCAGCACATACAGCTTCCTTACCGTGATGCGTCTGGACGATTGGCGCGTTGAACATGACGCCACTGTTAACTGGCGGCCCTTCAATGTGCGCACGATCATGTCAGCGCAGCAGAATATCCCGTTCGCCGGAAAACCGGAAAAATCCACATATATGTGGCGCGACATCGAACGTCGCTGTGCCAAGTATCACATCCACGCCAGCTTGCCGGCACCCTATCCGATTTCCGACCTGGCCTTGGCCAATCAGATCGCTGTCCTTGGCATGATGGATGGATGGGGCAAATCTTTTACCCAAAACCTGTACCGTATCTGGTTTGAGGAAGGCGTCGACGCAGGCAGCGAAATCGCTCTGTCCGAAGCTTTGCTGCGCTGCCAGCAAGATCCCCGTCTGACACTGGCACGTGCGCGCAGCCCGGATATCGTCGCGGCACTGGAAGCTGAAACGGATATTGCCGTGAAACTGGGTGTTTTCGGTGCTCCCAGCTTTGTCGTGAGGCAAGAAGTGTTCTGGGGCGACGACCGTTTGGATGACGCCTTGTCTTGGGCGCGTGTCGGCCACGTCGTCTGATCAAAACCCGTCGACTTGACGCAGCACCGCGTTATGTTTCCGGTATGCCGTACAAATGGAATCAGACATCCGAAACCGAACAGGAACTGCGCCTCTGGCCGCATAACTCTCTGCCGCGACGCGGGGCAATGATCACTGTCCTGTCAGTGTTCCTGTTCGGCCTGATCCCGCTGCTGGCCGTGCTCGGATCAGTGGTACTGTGGGGACTGTTACCGTTTCTGCTGATTTCGGTGTTGGGCCTGTGGTTTGCCCTTCAGGCGAACTATCGTGCGCGCAGCGTTTCCGAGGTATTGACGCTAACTGGTACCGAGGCCCACCTCGTCCACCATACTTCAGGCAACGGGTCGCAGGAATGGTCGTGTAACCGATACTGGGCGCGACCTGAAATGCACGAGAAAGGCGGCCCTGTCCCTCATTACGTCACCCTTATTGGGGACGGGCGCGAGGTCGAAATAGGAGCGTTCCTGTCTGAGGATGAGCGCATCACGCTCTATGACGAATTGGTCAAAAAACTGCGCGAACCAATCGCGCAGTAATTGCCTTGAGCATCGGATGACTCAGCAGTTTCCGTTTGACGCGGCGCAGAGGTGGTCCTTGACCATCGGCCCGACCTTGCCGAAATCCATCTGACCGGTATAGCGGGTCTTCAGCTCGCCCATGACCTTTCCCATGTCACGAATGGAACCGGCTCCGGTTGAAGTAATCGCGGCCTGAATCGCTTTTGACACTTCATCATCATCCAGCTGCTTGGGCAGAAACTCTTCGATGACGGCAACTTCCTGCATCTCGCGCTCGGCCAAATCGAGGCGTCCGCCCTCTTCATAGGCGCGCGCGCTTTCCTTGCGTTGCTTGGTCATTTTACCAAGTATTTCAAGAACCTCTGCATCACCGCAGCCTTTGACCTCTTCGTTGTCCGAGGCGCGCGCGGCGATGTCACGGTCCTTGATGGCCGCGTTGATCAACCGCAGCGTCGATAGACGCTCGGCTGCCTTGTCTTTCATTGCTTGCTTCAGGGCGGCATTCACCCGTGATCGCATGTCCATTTGGCTTGTCCATCCCCATGACAACGGAACCCCGAACATATCTAAACAAAAAGCGTGTTACAACCGGGGGCGATCAGTCTTAACCTATTGAAAAATAACGATAGCATAAAAAATGAACGGACTTGACCCAAGCGCCTAACCCCCTTAGGTATGCGCCGGTTTACCTTGCAGGAGAGTCGCGCCATGGCCCAGAACGTCCCGTCCAAGCCCACCGCATGTCTGGCTTTGGCCGACGGAACACTGTTTTACGGCCTCGGCTTCGGTGCAACCGGACAGACCGTGGCTGAACTCTGCTTCAACACAGCCATGACCGGATATCAGGAAATCATGACCGATCCATCCTATGCCGGGCAGATCGTAACCTTTACCTTCCCCCATATCGGCAATGTCGGCGTGAACCCGGAAGATGACGAAACCGGCGATCCGGTCGCCGCTGGCATGGTTGTCAAATGGGATCCGACCGAGCCGTCCAACTGGCGCTCGGCCGAGGACCTGAAGGGCTGGCTTGCCCGCCGTGGCCGTATCGCCATCGGCGGCGTTGATACCCGTCGCCTCACACGCGCCATCCGCCAGCAAGGTGCGCCGCATGTGGCGCTGGCTCATGACCCCGAGGGCAATTTCGACATCGAAGCCCTGGTTGCTGCGGCCCGCGGCTTTGCCGGGCTGGAAGGTATGGACTTGGCCAAGGAAGTCACCTGTGCCCAAAGCTATCGCTGGGGTGAAATGCGGTGGGCGTGGCCTGACGGGTACAAGCGACAAGAGGCCCCTGCCCACAAAGTCGTGGCTGTGGATTACGGTGCCAAGCGCAACATTCTGCGCTGCCTCGCCTCGGCTGGATGCGATGTCACCGTATTGCCAGCGACAGCGACCGCAGCCGAAGTGCTGGCCCATCAGCCAGACGGCGTTTTCCTGTCGAACGGTCCCGGCGACCCGGCCGCAACTGGTGCTTATGCTGTGCCGATGATCAAGGAAATCCTGGACACAACCGATCTGCCCGTCTTCGGTATCTGCCTTGGCCACCAGATGCTGGCACTGGCTTTGGGCGGTCAGACAGTCAAGATGAACCATGGTCATCACGGCGCGAACCACCCGGTCAAGGATCTGGACACCGGCAAGGTCGAAATCACCTCGATGAATCACGGTTTTGCCGTGGACGCGCAGTCTCTGCCGGAAGGCGTTGTTGAGACCCACAGGTCGCTGTTTGATGGCTCGAACTGCGGTATCCGCATGACTGACAGACCTGTATATTCGGTGCAATATCACCCCGAAGCATCGCCCGGGCCTCAGGACAGTTTCTATCTGTTCGAACGTTTCGCCGATGCGATGGAAAAGAAAAAAGAGCAGGCATAACGCCGGAACTTTCCAGAGTTAACGGCACGTTAACTTTGTTTGAACAACCCTGAGCGCAGGTAACTGTGCCAGGGTTTTATTATGGTTGAGCTTAACCTCCAGGATTTTACAACCGCCGCCCCATTCCCGGCGCCCGGTTTTCGTAAACCGCTGGGCACTTGCCTGTTGGAGAACGAGGTCATCACCCGCTCGCAACTGGACCACGCATTGAGCCTGCAGGCCAGACAGAAAGCGCCCCTTGGCGAGATTTTGGTTGGCGAAGGATATGCCAACAGGCAAGACGTTCTGACGGCCCTATCCACGCAGTTCGAGTGGCAAATCGCGGACCTTGAACAGATCCCACCAATGCGCGGTTTGTGCGAACTGAAGCCAGTAGATTTCTGGCTTGAACACAATGTTATTCCCTGGATGCGCATAGGCCCGCTGCTTTTGGTCGCCACCGCCCGGCCTGATCGTTTTGCGACCGTTGTTGCCGAGATGCAGGATTGCGACCATGCCATCCTGCCGGTTCTTGCGGATTCTCATCAGATCGACCGGGTCATTGCACTGCACTTCTCGCAGACACTCGCAAATGCTGCCGAAACCCGTGTAAACGCCGCACAAAGCTGCCGCAACTGGACCGCCGGATCCCGGCTCGTAACATCCGCAACAGCGGTGAGTGTGTTGTTTCTTTTCGCCCTATTCCCCGCGTTTGGATTGATGGTTTTGTTGGGCGCGGCCGTGGGGACTTTGGTTCTTTTTGCAGCCTTTCGGACAATTGGCACCCTTGCCTACCTCGGCGACCACATGAAAAAGCCGACCGAACCACCAGAGGCGGCAATCGCGCTTCGACACCCCTGCGTGTCCATCATGGTGCCGTTGTACAAGGAACGAGAAATCGCGAATGCTCTGGTGCAGCGGCTCCAAAGGCTGACCTACCCCAAAGCGCTTCTGGACGTCATTCTCGTGCTTGAGGAAACGGATGACGTGACGCGCGACGCCCTTGCGCAGACGGCTCTGCCCAGTTGGATGCGTGTTGTTGTCGTCCCGGAATTGAACGGGCTGACCACCAAACCGCGCGCCATGAATTACGCGCTGGACTTTTGCCGTGGTGACATCGTTGGCGTTTGGGATGCCGAAGACGCACCTCAGCCAGATCAGATCGAACGTGTGGTGGCGCATTTCACTCAAGCTTCGCCCGAGGTGGTTTGCCTGCAAGGTGTTCTGGATTACTATAACCCTCGCACAAACTGGCGGTCACGCTGTTTTACCATTGAGTACAACAGCTGGTTTCGTGTGATCCTGCCGGGCATCGCACGTATGGGCCTGGTCGTCCCGCTTGGGGGAACGACGTTCTTTTTCCGCCGTGAGAAGCTGTTGGAACTGGGCGGCTGGGACGCCCACAATGTTACCGAAGATGCCGATTTGGGCGTGCGGCTTTGCCGGGCCGGTTATCGGACCGAGATGGTGGATACCACGACATTCGAAGAGGCAAACTTTCGAGCCTGGCCGTGGGTGAAGCAACGCTCACGTTGGCTCAAGGGTTTCATGGTTACCTATCTTGTGCACATGCGTAACCCTCGGAAACTGTATGCGGACCTGGGTGCAGTGAAGTTTTTTGGCCTACAGACGTTCTTTCTGGGCACGCTGGGTCAATTCCTGCTGGCCCCTGTTCTCTGGATTTTCTGGCTATACGCCATGGGCATAACCAATCCGATGGAGCAAATCCTGTCACACCAGATGGCAACAGTGTTGGTCTGGCTGTTTCTGGCGACCGAGGCCCTGAATATCTGCGCCGGGATCATCGCTGTATCCGCGCGTGAACGCCGTTTCTTGCTGCCTTGGGTCCCGACGATGTTTCTGTATTTTCCACTAGGTGTGGTTGCCGGTTACAAAGCGCTGTGGGAGCTGGCGACAAATCCGTTTTTTTGGGACAAAACCCAACATGGTCAGGCCAGCGAAGACATTCCGCTGGCCTGACGTTCATTTATCGCGACGACTGGCATCCTGTTTCAGACGAGTCATGAACGCGATTGAAATATGCTCCTTCAGCGCCCGCCCCGCGGCTTCCTCGTCGCGGGCGGCGATGGCTTCTACAATTCCCTTATGCTCACTTTGTGCAATCTCACCACGCCCCTGAACTGCCAGAGAAGTGGTCGCCATCAGGGCCATCGTCCGGTGGACCAGATCGAGCTGCTGAACCAGATAGCGGTTGTGTGACGCCAGATGAATCTGTTCGTGAAACCGTCGGTTGGCGCGCGACAAAGCCGTTGGGTCATCGATAAGTTTGTCGTCTTCAACAACCATATCCTGAAGAACCTTGATCTCTTCTTCAGTAGCGTGTTTTGCGGCCAGCCGTGCGGCAAGCCCTTCAAGTTCCCGGCGCACAATGTAAAGCTCGGCCATCTGGTTGTGGTCCAGAGACGCCACGATCAATGACCTCCCGTCCCGTTCCAGCAAGGATTGGGTTTCCAGGCGTTGCAGCGCTTCACGGATCGGAGTGCGCGACACGCCGAACCGTTCAGCCAATTCGCTTTCGACCAATCGATCACCGGGCTTGTAGACCCCCACATCGATGGCTTCGAGAATAAGGCTGTAGGCGTCCTTGGTCGGGGATCGGGTCTGGCTCATGGGATCATTTGTCTCCTCGTTCGGACATGTCTAGCCGTGTCAGGGGGCGGCGATCAAGTACAGCATTGAAAACCGCCCGACTGCGCCCTAAACCCAAGCCATGGTCAAACCTTCGTTTAGTCATGTCACCCAATGGGTGTTCGATCTGGATAACACCCTGTATCCGCCGCAGATGCGGCTGTTCGATCAGATCGAAGTTCTGATGACGGACTATGTGGTGCAAGCCATCGGTGTGGAACGGGCCGAGGCCGACAGGCTACGCGCGCATTACTGGCGCGAATACGGGACAACGCTGGCCGGATTGATGGCCGAACATGATCTGGACCCCGACCCTTATCTGCACGCGGTACATCAGGTTGACATGAGCCACATGGACCCGGATGCGGAACTGGCCGATCATATACGCGCCCTTCCAGGTCGGCGGATCGTCTACACCAACGGCAGCGCGCCCTACGCGGAACGTGTATTGGAAGCACGCGGCCTGACAGGCTTGTTCGACGCGATATATGGTGTCGAACACGCAGGGTATCGACCAAAGCCCGAAAAAGCTGCGTTCGAAGCGATCTTTGAAAAGGACGGCCTTCAGGCCGAAATGGCGGCGATGTTCGAAGACGACCCTCGCAATCTTGCGACCCCGCACGAGATGGGAATGCGTACGGTTCATGTTTCTCCTGACCGGCATGAAGCCGATCACATCCACCATCACACGGACGATCTGACCGCGTTTTTGGCCCGCCTGCGATAGCCTGTCACAGTGCGACGATCTGCACGTTCCGCACCTGCATCTGCGTCCCTATATGCGCAGCAGCGACGAACAGATGGAGACCCCGATGAGTGCGATCGAGATGCCCGGACGCCTGCCGATTTGGCAACGTCTTTTCTTTGCAATTCCGGTTATGGGGTGGCTGGCGCGCGACGCGGCCAACGCTAAGCCAGAAGATCTGTACTATACTGTCGCTGCCATTTTCAGTATGTGGGGCTGTTCCATAATGCTGTTCGGCCTTCCCGGCCTCTACATCCCCGCTCTTATGATGGTGCCGGTGATGTTTCTGATCCTCGTCCTGATTTCGCGCGGCTGAAATACGGGACAGGATGTCACTTGGCACTCGGGGCAGATCCGAATTAGGTTCTGCCCGGAATGATGAGAGGCGCCATGACCGACAGCTGTGACATCCTGATTTCTGGTGGTGGGATCGCCGGTCTGACCGCTGCGGCGGTATTCGGAACGGCAGGATTTGAAGTGATCTGCGTTGATCCGAGCCCTCCGATCACCGAGCGGGATGTGGACGGGTCAGACCTGCGCACCACAGCTTTTTTGCAGCCTGCGCGCGGCCTGCTGGAACAATGCGGTCTGTGGGCAAGGCTGGATGCTCACGCGGCTCCGCTGCAAATCATGCGGATCGTTGACGCGGGCGGCGACGTGCCCGAGCCGCGCGTTGTCCGCGACTTCAACGCAGCCGACATTTCTGAACACCCTTTCGGTTGGAACTTGCCCAACTGGTTGCTGCGCCGAGAAATGGTGGCGCGACTGGCTGAATTGCCCAATGTCGATTTCCGCCCCGGCACCGGAACCACCAGCTTGTTCACCCGAACCGCCGAGGCCCGCGTGGGCCTGAGCGATGGAAACCGCGTCCGATGTAAACTGGTGCTTGCCGCCGATGGTCGCAACTCACCTATGCGCGAAGCCGCCGGGATCAAAGTTCACACGACACGATATGGGCAGAAGGCGCTGGCCTTTGCGGTGACACACCCAATTCCACACGAGAATGTCTCGACCGAGATTCACAGATCCGGGGGACCGTTCACGATGGTGCCTCTGCCTGACTGGAAAGGGCAGCCCTCGTCCGCCATTGTCTGGATGGAACGCGGACCGAAGGCCGTTGAACTCCTGAACCTTGAGCCCGAGGCATTCGAAGCCGCTATGACCGCTCGTTCTTGCGGTTTGTTCGGCCCGCTGAATTTGGCCTCCCGCAGAACGATCTGGCCGATCATCAGCCAATCCGCAGAACGGCTGGCGGGGGAACGCATTGCCCTGATGGCTGAGGCCGCGCATGTGGTGCCACCCATCGGAGCACAGGGATTGAACATGTCGTTGGGCGATCTGCGTTGCCTGCTGGATTTGGCGCAAGCCCGGCCCGAAGGTCTGGGAGACGCACAGATGCTGGACGCCTATCACAAGGCCCGTCACACCGAGGTCGAGATGCGCGTCAAGGGCATTGATCTGCTGAACCGCGCCTCGATGATCGAGGCACGTCCGCTGCGGGATGCACGGGCGATGGGTCTGAGCGCGCTCTATTCTCTGCCAAGCGTGCGCAAGACGTTGATGCAGATGGGCCTTGGCGTTCGCTAAGGCCCGGTCCGCTTACAGAACATGATCCAGCACCCGCTTCAAACGCGCGATGGTGCCGTCCACGTCGTACAGCTTGTCGAGCCCGAACAGGCCCAACCGAAAAGTGCTGAACCCTTCGGGCTCATCGCATTGCAACGGGACACCAGCGGCAATCTGCATACCCAGTGCCGCAAATTTCCTGCCGTTCTGAATTTCGGGATCCGAGGTGTAGCTGACCACAACTCCGGGCGCGCCGAAACCGTCGGCGGCAACCGAAACAACGCCCTTGTCCTTCAGCATCGACCGCACACCGTCGCCCAACGCCCACTGCGCCGCACCCAGTTTTTTGAACCCATAATCTCGAGTCTCTGCCATGGTGTCGCGGAAAGCCAGCAAAGCATCGGTCGGCATCGTGGCGTGATAGGCGTGACCGCCGTTTTCATAGGCTTGCATGATCTGCCGCCATTTCTTCATATCAATGGCGAAACTGTCAGAACTGGTCTGCTCCAGCCGTGCCTCGCCCCGTTCAGACAGCATGACCAGACCGGCACATGGCGACGCGCTCCACCCCTTCTGAGGCGCAGAGATCAGAACATCGACACCGGTGGTTTTCATGTCCACCCAGGCACAACCCGACGCAATGCAATCCAACACCATCAATGCACCCACTTCGTGCGCCGCGCTTGCCAGCGCGGTCACATAATCATCCGGCAGAATGACCCCCGCCGAGGTTTCGACATGCGGAGCAAAAACAACACCGGGCTTTTGTTCGCGAATCGCGGCGACGACCTCTTCGATCGGAGCAGGCGCAAAAGGCGATGGGCTGGCATTGCCAGTCTCCCGCGCTTTCATGACCGTGGTCGAGTTTGTCAGGGAACCGCTCTCAATGATCTGGCTCCACCGGTACGAGAACCATCCGTTGCGAACCACCAGCACATCCGCGCCGCGCGCAAACTGTCGGGCGACCGCTTCCATGGCATAGGTTCCACCGCCCGGAATAACTGCGACACCTTCCGCGTTGTACACGTCTTTCAGCATGTCCGAAATGTCGCGCATCACCTGCTGAAACTTCTGCGACATATGGTTCAGCGAGCGGTCGGTAAACACGACCGAGAATTCTTCAAGCCCGTTCGGGTCAACGGTATCCAACAAGGCAGGCATGAGGCGTCCTTTCCAAAGCGTTTTCGAAGTTTTGTCCCCTTTGCCCGTGCGGGTAAAGCCCATTCGCGACAAAAGTTTGACCCCATGTAAAGTAGCGGAAACAGTAACTTTTTTCCGCCTACGCCCCTGAAAACACGAGAAATGACGCCAAGTAGTGTCACTTCCCCTTTACACTTCTGCTTGATTCTGAACAGATGCGCACACTTTATACTTGAAGGGACATATTTACCCGTGACGATACAAAAGCGGATCAGCTTCCAGTTCGTTAGAGACGAAGTAAAACGACGTATTGAAAGCCGTGTCTGGCCACAAGGATCGCTTTTGCCGACAGAGACTCAGCTGGCTGAGGAATTCAATTGCGCCCGGGCCACTGTGAACAGAGCCATGAGGGAACTGGCCGATCAGGGCTTTGTCGAGCGCAAACGCAAGAGCGGAACACGTGTCAAGAAAGAGCCAAGCAAACACGCCAAACTCGAATTTTCACTGGCGCGGCAAGTGGTCGAAAGCCAGAATGCAACCTATCGCTACGCGCTTGTTGAACGGAACGTAGTCACCAGCCCCGGATGGCTTTCGTCACAAATCAACGTGGCACCGGATGTGCGCGTTCTGCATATTGTCTGCATGCATTATGCAAATAATCGGCCTTTTCAGATGGAAGAACGGTGGATCAACATTGAGGCTGTTCCAGATGTAGAGGACGCGGACCTGATCGAACAGGGGCCACATGAGTGGCTGTTGACGGCTGCGCCCTTTACCGACGCCGAGGTTGCTTTCTGCGCCATTTCTGCGGATGCGCGGTTGGCAGAATTCATGGGCACCACGGCAGGGACATCCATGATTCAGATGGAACGCACAACGTGGAAAGAAGACAAACCACTCACCTTTGCGCGCATGACACACCATCCGGGTTATTGTATTCGTACCAAATACTGAGCGTATTCAACCGATCGGCCCAGGTAGGCGTTCTTCGCTAAGCAGCACGTTTGCCTCGACATCGCCCGCGCCCGGCAATGTCATGATCCGGCGCCGCAATACACGCTCGAAATCGGCCAAGTCTCGGGCCACGACACGCAGTCGATAGTCATACAGTCCAAGCACATGCTCGACTGTCTGCACCTCGGGAACGGCACTGACGGCGCGCTCAAAATCTTCAAGGCTGATCTGGCCTTTTCGCCCGAGTTTGATACCCAAAAAGACGGTAACACCAAACCCAAGCGCCTCGGCATTCAGGCGCAGCCGTCGGCCCTTGATTACCCCGGTTTCTTCCAGCCTGCGGATACGACGCCACGTGGCGGGTTGAGATAACCCGAACCTGCGCCCCAACGCTCCGGCACTTTGCGTCGCGTCCTGTTGCAGTGCGCGAAGAAGACCGCGATCGATCTCATCCAGCTCAATCATACCGGCAGTACCTCGTCCCGCTTGACCCTCGCGATATGCATCAGGGCCTCGATATCGGCGATATGAGGCAGGGTCAGAATCCGGTCGCGATAGAGCTGCTGATAGTGCTTCATATCTCTTGCAATGACGGAAAGACGAACGTCGACACGACCCAGAAAGGTCTGGATCTCGATTACCTCTGCCACATCACGCGCCGCCTGCGTGAATTCGTCGAACGCACGGGCTTGAGTCTTGTCAAGCGTGATCCGAAGCGAGACCTCGACTGCATATCCCATCGCGGCCCAGTCTATCACGGCCTCCTGCCCTTCGATGATCCCTGCGGCCTGCATCTTTTCGATCCGCCGCCAGCAGACACCCGCGCTGATCCGGCAAAGATCGGCCAGTTCCGCTGTTGTCAGGCTCGGGTCTGCTTGAAAGTGGCGCAGAATGCGTCGATCAATATCATCAAGCATGATTTTTTTATTTTCTCCTGTTATCGCGAATTATTCTTCATCTTTTTTGCAAATACTCAAGCCCAACCCTATCGCCATTGCGCGAACAGGCAGATACAACCGCCGCAACCTAACCAGAAAGGACCGGCGAAATGCGCGTCTATTACGATCGCGATTGCGACATCAACCTGATCAAAGACAAGAAAGTGGCCATCCTCGGCTATGGCTCGCAAGGTCACGCTCACGCGCTGAACCTGCGCGACTCCGGTGCAAAGAACCTGGTCGTCGCCCTGCGCGAAGGATCGCCTTCGGCCAAAAAAGCCGAAGCCGAAGGTTTGCAAGTCATGGGCATCGCCGAAGCGGCGGCCTGGTGCGACGTCATCATGTTCACCATGCCCGACGAGCTACAGGCCGAGACCTACAAAAAATACGTCCACGACAACATCAAGCCCGGTGCGGCCATCGCGTTTGCGCACGGCCTGAATGTTCACTTCGGCCTGATCGAGCCGAAAGAAGGCGTCGACGTCATCATGATGGCCCCCAAGGGCCCCGGCCATACAGTGCGCGGCGAATACACCAAGGGCGGCGGCGTTCCCTGCCTGGTCGCGGTTCACAACGACGCAACCGGCAAGGCGCTGGAAATCGGCTTGTCCTACTGCTCGGCCATTGGTGGCGGCCGCTCGGGCATCATCGAAACCAACTTCCGTGAAGAGTGTGAGACCGACCTGTTCGGCGAACAGGCTGTTCTGTGCGGCGGTCTGGTCGAACTGATCCGTTGCGGGTTTGAGACTTTGGTCGAAGCCGGTTACGCCCCTGAAATGGCCTATTTCGAGTGTCTGCACGAAGTGAAACTGATCGTCGATCTGATCTACGAAGGCGGCATCGCCAACATGGATTATTCGATCTCGAACACCGCAGAGTACGGCCAGTACGTCACCGGGCCGCGTATCCTGAAATACGACGAAACCAAAGCGCGTATGAAAGAGGTCCTGAACGACATCCAGCAGGGTAAATTCGTTCGTGACTTCATGCTGGAAAACGCCGTTGGCCAGCCGACCATCAAAGCGGCGCGCCGTGCCAATGACGAGCATCAGATCGAAGAAACCGGCGCCAAGCTGCGCGGCATGATGCCGTGGATCTCGGCCGGCAAAATGGTCGACAAAGAAAAGAACTAAGCCTGACCTTAGTCAGCATCAGGGCGGCCACAGCGGTCGCCCTTTTTCGTTTGCACAAAAAAGTGGCGCGGCACATAAACGCCCGATCAGACTAATCTATTTCGCGAACTTGCGCTGCCCGACAGGACAAACCAATGGTGCAACAGCCGACAAAACAGGACTGGAGCGGCGTCTTTACGCTGGGCCTGATCTGGGGCGCAACGTTCATGGTCGTTGCGATGGCGCTGGAAGGCTATGGGCCGATCACGGTCGCCACGTCCAGAACCACCCTGGGTGCCGTAACGCTTCTGTTGCTGATGTGGGTAACCGGGCGCAAAATGCCTGTTCTGACGCCTGCCCTTGGGAGTTCGATACTTCTGATTGGTGTTCTATCCACAGCCGTACCCTTCATGCTGCTCAGCTGGGGGCAACAATTCGTACCATCCGCCTTTGCTGGGTTGTCCATGGCCGCCATTCCACTGATGGTATTGCCGCTTGCGCATTTCTTTTCTGACGAGCCGCTTAATCTACGTCGCTTGCTGGGCGTGTGTCTGGGCTTCTCGGGAGCTTTGGTATTGATCGGCCCCGGTCTGGCACAGCTTGGCCAGGGAGCCGAACCTCTGGCCCAATTGGCCTGTATCACTGCCGCATTGTGCTATGCGTCTTCGTCGATTTTGACCCGTCGCTGTCCGCCTGTCGACCCGTTGGCGCTTGCTGCGCTGACCCTGCTGGTTGGGGCTGCGTTGTTGGTGCCAATCATGCTGATGACCGAAGGCTTGCCCAGATGGCAAGGCACGCGCCCCACACTTGCTCTGATCGTGCTGGGCTTGGTGCCGACGGCATTCGCCAACCTGCTGCGCGTGTCCATTACCCGCAGCGCAGGTTCTGTGTTTCTGACACTGGTGAACTATCAGGTGCCCATCTGGTCAATGGTATTCGGCGCGTGGGTTCTGTCCGAGGCCCTGCCCCTGCGCTTTTTCATCGCCCTTGCGTTGATCCTGACAGGCATGGCCATCAGTCAATGGTTCAGCCTGCGCAAGGTTCTGTTCGGGCACTAGCTTGTGGCGGCCTCGACCTCGGCGACGATGCTGTCAACGACTTGTGTCAGCAACCCATCGTCTTCGCATTCAGCCATCACGCGGATCAACGGTTCGGTCCCGGATTTGCGGATCAACAACCGGCCCTGCCCATTCAACCGTGCCTCGGCATCGGCTATGGCCGCCTGTACACTTTGCACCTCCAACGGGGTTTGATCGCTGGAATAACGTACATTCTTCAGCAACTGCGGCACGGTTTCGAACTGTTTGGACAGATCCGACGCCTTGCGCCCCGACAGAACCATTTCCGCCAGGAAATGCAGGCCTGCCATCAAGCCGTCACCGGTGGTGGCATAATCGCTCATCACGATATGGCCGGACTGTTCCCCGCCAAGGTTGAACCCACCTTCACGCATCCGTTCGACCACGTAGCGATCGCCGACAGCCGTTCGCTCCAGACGCAAACCCTGCGCTGTCAGGTGGCGTTCCAGACCCAGGTTGGACATGACAGTCGCGACCAGGGCATCGCCCTTCAACTGGCCCGATTTCTTCCACGCCGTCGCCAGCAAAGCCATAAGCTGATCGCCGTCAGCCACCTGACCGGTTTCATCGACCACAACCACCCTGTCCGCGTCGCCATCCAGACAAATGCCCACGTCGGCACCATGCGCGACAACGGTTTCAGCGGCCAGATGTGGCTTGGTCGATCCGCAGTTGAGGTTGATGTTCTTGCCGTTGGGCGCAATTCCCACGGGAATCACATCTGCACCCAGCTCCCACAGAACTTCCGGCGCGGTGCGGTGGGCTGCGCCGTTTGCACAATCGATCACCACTTTCAAACCATCCAGGCTCACGTTCCGCGGCAACGACGATTTCACACGCTCGCCATAGCGAAAACGTGCATCGTCAACCCGGCGCGCCCGACCGATATTCTGCGCCTGGGCTGGCCTGACACCATCGTCGATCAGCCTTTCGATTTCGACCTCGGCCTGATCGGACAGTTTGTAGCCGTCCGGGCCAAAGAACTTGATCCCGTTGTCTTCGGCAGGGTTATGGCTGGCCGAAATCATGACGCCCAAATCGGCTCGCATGGACCGGGTCATGAGACCAACGGCGGGGGTCGGAACGGGTCCCAGCAGCAACACATTCATTCCTGTGGACGTCAGTCCGGCCGTCAGCGCGTTTTCCAACATATAGCCGGACAGACGTGTATCCTTACCGATGACAACCCGGTGCACACCTGTCGCGTCGCGTCGAAAGTACCGTCCGACCGCTGCCCCGATGCGCAGCGCCATCTCTGCCGTCATCGGATGCGTGTTGGCGGTGCCCCGCACCCCGTCGGTTCCGAACAGCTTGCGCATAAGTGTCACTCCGTGATTTGTCGTGCGACCGGATTACCGGACAGCAGCCCATAGGCGCAAGGCCTGAGAGGTCTCGGCCACGTCATGGACGCGAATGATCTGCACGCCCTGAGACAATCCTGCCAGAGCAACTGCAATTGATCCCGGTGCGCGGGCAGTCTTGCGAGGTTCATTTCCGATGGACCCAATGAAGCCCTTGCGCGACACGCCCAGTAGGATCGGGCAGCCCAACCCGTGGAACAGGCTGAGATTGCGCAGAAGGGTCAAATTGTGATCCTCTGTCTTCCCAAACCCGATCCCGGGATCCACGACGATCAGATCGCGGCTCAGGCCCAAGCCTTCCAGCATCGCAATCTGACTTTCGAGAAAGTCGTAAACATCCAGCAGAACATTGTCGTATTGGGGATCGTACTGCATCGTCGCCGGATCACCTTGCATGTGCATGACACAGACAGGCGCACCTTGCGTGGCACAGAACGGTGCCAATTCCGGATCGAAGGTGAAGCCCGAGACATCGTTGACCAACCCCGCCCCGGCGTCACAGGCGGCCTTGGCGACGTCGGCCTTGCGTGTATCGATGGAAATCAAAGCGCCTGTTTCTGACCGGATCGCTTCGATCAACGGGCGGGTTCGTGCAATCTCTTCCTCCACCGGAACAAAATCAGCACCCGGGCGGGTGGATTCTCCACCGATATCCAGAATTGTTGCCCCATGCGCCACCATCTCGCCTGCAGCCGCACGGGCCGCGTTCGCCGAGCTGTGAACACCGCCATCCGAGAAACTGTCCGGCGTGGCATTCAGAATCCCCATGATATGAGGCACGTGCATGTCGAGACCTGCGACGTCAGCCCGCGGTCGGCTCAAACGGCAAAGGTGATCCGACGGAACGTCCGAGGCCGCGACGATTTCGGGTTCAGACCCGCGCCGCAGGGCCTCGACATGGGTGAACCAGAGCGGTTGGCCGGCCAGCGGCACAGCGTCTGTGGGACGAGTCGCTCCATGCTGGACCAGTGGTCTGAAATAGGCGCTCACAGCTGGGCCTGATCCACCGCAATAGCGCGCAATGGCGTTTTGGGTTCCGTCGGCAAAGCGCCGCCGATCACCATCATTTCGCTCGCCTCAAAGGTCGCGGCAAACCATGCAGCCAACGCTACGGCATCCGACGGGGCAGCGGACGGGCCGTCAACGGCGTCCAATACGATCTTGGATGGCGCCCAAACGCAGATTTGGCCGTTCTTCATCGCCCAATCCAATTCGGTCCGCGTCGAGACCACCACACAGCGATGATCTCGTGCCGCCAGAACCCACGCATTCTGTTCGATGGCCAATAGGTCAATCCGGCGCTGCGTCATCGCATGTCCCGTTTGTGGAGCGGCCAGTTCCGACGCCCCGACACACAGGATCAGTGGACGCCGACGGTTCTCCAACTGATCAATCCAACCCGTCAGACTATCCGAGGCAATGGCGTCATTCGACAGGAACACAAGGCGGGGGTGCGGGCGTTCTTCTTCGGCCACTTCGTGGTGGACCGAGTCTTTTCCGCGCACGATCTCAACCCCCAATGCGCCCGGACCCCGATCCAGTTTTTCGATGCGAACAAAGACCCTTACAGCCTGAGGCTCAAGCAGTATTCGTTCCGCAACACGCTCTGCCAATGTCTCAAGCAGATTCAGGCGCTCGGCCGCCAGCTCATAGGCGATGGATTCCGTTACCCTGTCATAAGACAGGATGCGATCCACATCATCATCAATCGGGTCTGTCAGAGGCCGGACTTCGACCACGATGTTGAAACAGATCCGCTGGGTTGTTCCCCGCTCGGCCTGGAAGGCACCGATTTCGACTTCGACAATATGGTCGCGCAACGAGATACGATCCAACGGCCCCCGGGGGGACGTCGCCTCGGACCGTTCGGACGGGTGTGCGAATGCCAGACGGATTTCAGAACTCATGGGTCAGGCCTTTTCGGGCTCGTTTCAAAGTTCGCCTACTATAGGCGTTGCGAGGGCCTATAGCATTCAAACAAGCGCCATTCCAACCGCCGAATGCGTCGTCAGAAGACCCGAAACCAGCTCATCATCCCGGACGCGGCGTGCCCCAGCATATGGCAATGCAGCAACCAGTTCCCCGGATTGTCCGCGATCAATGCGATTTGGCGAGCCTGTCCTCGCCCGACCAGAATAGTGTCGCGCCAGGGACCAAGAGAACCATCACCAAGGATCAGTCGGAAGTGATGTCCGTGCAGATGCATCGCATGCGGAAAGGCGGATTCATTCACAAACTCAATCCTGTGCAAACTACCGACAGCAGCATCCAGAAACGGCTCTTCGGGGCGCTCGGCGTAACCATTCAGCGCCCAGAACTTGCCCAACTGCGCCAACTCGCGGCCCGACAATTCAGCTTCGCCCAGCCGGGCACTTTCCAGCCAGCGCATTGCACCACCTTGCAGACGCATCTGGTGCGTTTGTGCTTCTTGAAAATTTCCGATCTCAGGCAAGGGATTAGACGGCAATGCTGACACACCCTGCCTGTGCGCCTTCGCAGCACTACCACTGACTTCGAACCGCGCCAGACCAAAGGATCCATCCCTTTCGACACTGACCAAGCTTACCGTATCTCCTTCGGCGGTGACATCGACAATCAGATCCGCGCGCTGCGCCGGCGCCAGCGGGAAAGAGCCGGATAGTTCTAGTGGCTTTTCCAAAGGCATTCCATCCAACGCGACGATCCACCCCACAAGACCATCCAGATCCAGATCCAGTATCCGGGCATTGGACGCGTTGACCAGTCGCAGTCGCAGCCGCTCGTTTCTTCGCACCGCATAAACAGGATCGAATGATCCGTTGACGGTAAGGATGTTCCCAAGCCGACCTGCATGGCTCAGATCATGGCCATTGTCGAAATCATCCATTATCTGTGCGGTCTCAGGGTTCAACCGCCAATCATCCAACATCAGCACCAGATCCTGATCGACATCCAGTGCAGTGGCCTCTGCAACGATCAGCGGCCCGTAAAGCCCGCGGGCCACCTGTTCCATCGACCGGTTATGCGCGTGGTACCAATAGGTGCCCGCGTCGGGAACGACGAAGTCATAGTCAAAAGAACTGCCCGGTACGACGGCATCCTGAGTCAAACCGGGCACACCGTCCATGGCGTTGTCTATGCGGATCCCGTGCCAGTGGACCGATGTTGCTTGCGGAAGGTCATTCACCAGTTTGCGCTGAACGCGTGCGCCCTGATCGACCCTTATGGCCGTTCCGGGGACTGTGTCACCGTAACTCCAGACTGTTGTGTCAGGAAACCCTTGAGGTGCAACGCGTTGGCGGGTCACATGCGCCTTGAGCGGCGGATAACCGGCCCGGGCCGCGACCGGCAGAATTGTGGCTGCGACGGCTGTTTTCAGAATGTGTCGTCGGGTGAAAAGCATTACGGGCCTCCTGAGCCCGTAATATAGACTGCAACCCGCATCGCGCCATCAAGCTTCCAGCGCGGGTGCGTCAATCAGTTGCTCGCTGTCCGATAGTTGTGGCGGTAGAAAATATGCACACCAATCCGCGCAGTCTGCTTATAGACACGCGACCAAGATGGACGGACCGCTGTCGTGTGGTAGTGCGTCGCCCCTTCGGTCAGCTCTTTGCCAACACCATCAATAGCTGCACGAGCGACTTTGGATACGCGCTCATAGGCCTTCTTCTCATGAATGACTTCTTTGCGGCCGTCGCAAGTGTACGTGAACTGGCACTGGTATTTCTTACCGGTCCCCTGGCGGATTACACCACACAATGAACTCGGAAAGCGGCTGCTCTTGACCCGGTTCAGAATAACCTCGGCCACTGCAAACTGACCGCGCACGCTTTCGCCACGGGCTTCGAAGTACAACGCCTCGGACAGGCACTTCCAGTTTTCGTCACCGGTCGCCTTGGGCCGTTGGTCAAGCCAGTCCTTGGAGTATTTTATTTCAACAGGTTTAGCCGCCTTACGGGGCTGGAACAGTTTGAAATAGTCACGAAAGCTTTGCGCCGGCAATTCGCTGCGGGCGACAAGTTCTTTCTTTGCAGTATCAATCGCTTCCCTCTCGGCGAAGGACGCACTCGGCAGCACGGTTGCCGCCATTGTGGCAACAGCCATTATGTAACGTAGCATCAGATAACCTCGCACAGGCACTTCACGCGCCATACCCTCCCCCGGCGGGCGCGACGAGGCATCTAACGCAATCTAGCGAAAAGGTCCAGTCTTTCAAAAAATGCAAGTGGAATCTTGCCCGTAGCGAAGATAATTTTCGCCTACGAGTGTCCAGATAACCCACTAATCCTTGGGTTTTCAGGCCCTGTCAACCCCCAAGTCTGGAGGAAATTGCCAGTTGAGCGGCAGCCAGCCGAGCGACCGGAACCCGGAACGGAGAGCATGACACATAGTCGAACCCCAGATCGCGACAGATGGCGATTGATTCGGGGTTTCCGCCGTGTTCTCCGCAAACAGACAGGGTCACATCCGGTTTCGCAGCTCGTCCCCGCTCAGCTCCAAGCTTAAGCAGTTCCCCTACCCCATCCGGATCAAGAACGTGGAACGGATCTTCCCGAAACACTCCCTGCCGAACATACGCCGACATAAAGCGCCCAGCGTCGTCGCGGGACAGACCATAGGTCATCTGCGTCAGGTCATTTGTTCCGAAACTCATGAACGCGGTCTGCGGGGCAATCTCTTCTGCGCGCAGACAGGCGCGCGGGGTTTCGACCATCACACCCAGCCGATATTCAAACTCCTGCCCTCGTTCCGACGCTACCGCCGCCGCCACCGTATCAATGCGGGACTTGACCAGTTCGACCTCTCGTTTAGCGGATACCAGCGGTATCATCACTTCGGGCACGACGGGGGCACCATTCTTTCTGGCATCCAGCGTGGCTTCAAAGATCGCGCGCGCTTGCATGTCATAGATTTCAGGCACGGTCACACCCAGACGAACACCGCGCAGGCCCAGCATCGGATTGTATTCGGTCATCGCATCAACCCGACGCTCGACATCGGAAACCGGCAAATCCAGCGCCTCGGCCAATTCCCGTTGACCGCTGCGCGTGGTTGGCAGGAACTCGTGCAATGGAGGGTCGAACAGGCGAATGCAGACGGGCTGCCCTTCCATGATTCTGAACAGCTGAACAAAGTCCTCCCGCTGCATCGGAAGCAAACGTTCCAGCACAGCCGCCCTGCCCGACGACGTTTGTGCAAAAATCATCTCGCGCATCACGATCAGGCGGCCGGGCTCAAAGAACATATGCTCTGTCCGGCACAAGCCGATCCCTTGCGCCTGAAAATTGCGCGCCGTTTGCGCATCGGCCGGTGTGTCGGCATTGGCGCGGATGTCAATATCACGCTCGGCATCGGCCCACGCCATCAATGTCTGAAAACAATCATCCAGCGCGGCTTCAAGCATGGCAGGCTGCCCCGCCAGCACCTGTCCAGAGCTGCCATCGATGGTCAGAACATCGCCAGTTTTGAAGACACGACCATCGGGCGCAGTCAGCATCTTCTGTTTTGTCTGGAACCGGATGTCAGAAGCGCCAACGATACAGGGCAGGCCAAGCCCACGACCAATCACGGCGGCATGGCTGGTCATCCCGCCTTTTTCAGTCAGAACCGCAACGGCAGCATGCATCCCGCGCACATCCTCGGGCGAGGTTTCGCGGCGAACCAAGACACAGGCCTCCCCGCGCGCGGCACTGGCCTGCGCTTCTGCAGATGTAAACACGATCTTTCCCGTTGAAGCGCCCGGGCTGGCACCGATGGCCGTCGTCAGCACATCACGCCGCGCTTCCGGATGGACCTGCCGGTGCAATAGTTCATTCAACGCGTGGGGGTCGACACGCATCACCGCCTCCTGCGGCGGTATGATCCCGTCTTCAGCCAGACGAACGGCAATTCGCATCGCCGCGCGCGAAGTTCTCTGAACCCGGACGCCATCCAGAATATGCACTTTGCCGTTTTGAATGACGAACTCGACCTGCATTTCTTCGCGCAGTTTTTTGCGCATCAACGCGGCTTGTTCCTTCAACTCGGCAAACGCTTTGGGTGCGACTTCTTCAAGCGACGGTCCACGCGGGTCTTTTTCAAGAAATAGTGCTGCCACATCTTCGCCCAGCGCATCCCGGCCCTGGCTCTGGCTCAGGTAACGCCCTGTGATCTGCGGCATTCCGGTGGTGGAGTCGACCAGTTGAAGCACACCTGACCCGCACTCACCTTGTCCGACCCCTGGGATCATCTCTTGAATGACAAGCCCAAGACCAGCATCTGCGGGGGCGCCTTTGGCCTGCCGCAACAGCCGTGCGGATGTCCCGTCCCATGCGCGGGCCATCGAGCGCAAAACCCCGATCAACTGCTCACCGCGGTCCTGCGGGAAGGCTTCGTCCGTTTCATCTTCGTATGCGCGCAAGGAATGGCGCAGACCTTCGCTGCCATCCATGTCGATGTCATCGAACACGTCCGCGTCTAGCCGCGCCACGTGGATCGCATAGCTTTGAACAAACCTGCGATACAGCGCTGCGGCGGCCTCTGCCCCCATGGTATCGGACAGGTCCACGTAGCGTGCATCATTCATACCAATATTCAGAACCGCACCGGGCCCACCCCAGTCGGGATCTTCGGAACTTGGTCGGACGCACAGCAATGTCGCCGGATCGAATTGCTCAAGGATCGCGTCAAGGTTCGGAACATCGCCTTCCGCAATCTGGTGGACTGCATCAAACGACAACGCGACGGTCCGGGGCACCGGCAGGTCCAGTCGAACCAGTCGTTGCAGACATTTGGCCCGCCCGCCATGCGTATGAGCCGTGACCGGAGCATCGGGTGTAATGAGCGTGGTATGCGGATTATTCTGCACTGCAGCACCTTTTGATTTGCGTGCAGCATAAGCGCTTGCGCCCTTCGTGCAAGGGCGTTGTGGGCACGCATCGCTGCGTACCCGAGGTTTTAGCCTTCGATCCGCGACAGATCGGCCACGCTGGAACAAACCTGCCGAATCTGACTGAGCAGGTTTAGCCGGTTGCGGCGGACAACGTCATTGTCGGTGTTGACCTGAACGTCCTCAAAAAACCCATCCACAGGTCCGCGCAGCGCAGCCATGGCGGCCACAGCGGCTGGGAAGTCTTCGGACTTCAGAGCCACATCGATCTGCGACTGAGCCCTATCCAAAGCCGCAAAAACCGCCTTCTCGCTGTCGGTCTCGGCGAATTTCACATCTGCTCCGTAGGAGTATTCCACTCCGTCCTTTTCCTCGGCCTGGGTCAGGATGTTGTTGGCACGTTTGAACCCCTGCACGAGGTTTTCCCCATCCTCGGTCGCGATCACGGCATTCAGCGCGCGCGCTCGTTTGACCAGCAGATTGAGGTCGTCATTGCCATCCTTCGCGATACAGGCGTCGATGATGTCGTGGCGGATGCCCTCATCTCGGAGGAAGACCTTGAGCCGGTCGTGGAAGAAGGACAAAAGGTCATCGGACGTATCGGGAACCTTTTTCTCTAATCTCAGGAAGTCGCCGTTCGGCATCTTAGCCAGCTTTTCCTTGACCGCCTGGAAAGCCGCACCAAAGACGCCATGGTCCGCGATTTCACCCAACAACGCATTGATATCATCGGTCGCCAGCGCATCATTCGCGGCACTTTCTGCGCGCACCAGTTGGCTGTCAAAATATCGATCCAGCTTCAGACGCAGGTTGTTATTCAACACCAGGCGAATAATACCCAACGCCGCTCGACGCAGCGCGAACGGGTCTTTCGACCCGGTAGGTTTCTCATCAATCGCCCAGAACCCGGTCAGCGTATCCAGCTTGTCCGCCAGTGCCACGGTCACCGACAGCGGTGCGGTTGGCACGTCATCCGATGGGCCCAGCGGTGAATAGTGTTCCTGCGCCACAGCAGCCACGGCAGCGTCTTCGCCTGCCGCTTCGACATAGTAACGCCCCATGAGCCCCTGAAGTTCGGGGAATTCATAGACCATCTCGGAACTCAGATCGGCCTTGGCCAGACGCGCGGCTTTCTCGGCCTGATCCGGGTCGGCACCCGTCACCGGCGCGAGTTCACGAGCCAGCGCCGCGATGCGATCAATCCGTTGGGCCTGGGTGCCCAGCTTGTTGTGGAAGGTCACATTCTCCAGCGCACGGGTCCATTGGGTGATGTCCGACTTGGCAATGCGCAGGTCGTTCTCCCAGAAGAACTTGGCATCGGCCAGACGTGCCGACAGCACCTTTTGGTTCCCCGCCAGTATGGTCGCGCCATTGTCAGCGGTTTCGCGGTTGGCGACGGTGATGAACCGTTCGATCCGACCTGTCTTGGGGTTGCGCACCGAGAAGAATTTCTGGTGCTCTTTCATCGAGGTCTGCAACACTTCGGGCGGAAGTTCCAGAAACTCGTCATCGATCTGGCCCATCAAAACCACGGGCCATTCGACCAGACCGGCCACTTCTGCCAACAGTCCCTTGTCTTCTACAATTTCCAGACCGGCGGCAAAAGCCATGTTCTGCGCATCATTCCAGATGTGCTCGGCGCGTTCATCCGGTGACAGAATCACGAATGCGCGTTTCAGCTTGGCGGCATAGTCCTCGAAAGACGTAACCGGGAACCGGTTGGGGGCCATGAAACGATGACCGGCTGTGGTGTCACCGGAACGGATGCCATCGACCTCCATCGGAACGACCTGCGCCCCGGCGTCATCGGTCAGGATGCACAGAATGGAATGCAACGGACGGACCCACCGCAGACTGCCACTGCCCCAACGCATGGATTTGGGCCATGGGAAATTGCGAATGGTGGCCTCCAGCACTTCGGCAATGATCTCGGCGGCCGGACGACCCGCCTTCTCGATGGTGGCGAAATAAACGGTGCCCTTGGGCGTCTCGCGCTCTTCCAGTTGGTCGCGGGTCATGCCCGCGCCCCGCAGGAAACCCTCAATCGCTTTGTCCGGCGCGCCGACCTTGGGTCCTTTGCGCTCTTCCCGGATTGTCGGGCTTTGCGCCAGCAGACCTTCCACCGCCAATGTCAGACGGCGGGGTGTCGTCAGGGTGGCAGCGCTTGAATAAGTCAAGCCAGCCTCGACCAGACCATCAGCAATCCGCTTTTTCAGATCCTCACCTGCTCGCGCTTGCATCCGCGCAGGAATCTCTTCGGAAAACAGTTCGATCAGCAAGTCGGGCATTGTCGGTCCTTAGAAATTTACGATCGTCTGAATGACGATGGCATTTGCGATATCCACAAAGAAGGCGGATACAAGGGGCAGCACGATAAAGGCAATAGGCGAAGGCCCATATCGCTTGGTTACCGCGGTCATATTTGCAATCGCCGTGGGTGTGGCGCCCAAGGCAAATCCCCCGAAGCCCGCTGCCAGCACCGCCCCCCGATAGTTCGAGCCCATCAAGGGAAACAGAACCCAAATCACGAAAACGACCGTGAACAGAGTTTGCGCCGACATGATCACGGCAATTGCCATGCCCAATTCCGCGATGGTCCACAACTGCAGGCTCATCAATGACATTGCCAGAAAAGCACCAAGAGCGAATTCAGACAGCAATGCCAGTGACGGTGTACGCGCAACCGGCGGCGCCGACGGAGCGATGGCCGCTCGGACATTGGAGATCACGATGCCCATGATCAGACAGGGCACAAACAGCGGCAGTTTCAGCCCCGCTGCCGAAATCGCCTCGCCCAGCGCATAGCCCAGAATAATCGCAAGGTTCAGATGCAGCAGCACGCGCATAATGGTCATGTGGTCAATATCGGTGGCCACGGTCGTTTCTTCCGGCAGTCCGACCGTATGTTCTTCGTCAGGGCGGTCCGGCGACAGGCCTCGTGTTTCCACCAGAAGACGGGCGATGGGGCCACCCACCAGCGCTGCAAGCACCAGACCAAGCGTTGCCACAGCAACGCCAAGTTCGGTTGCACCGTCCAGACCCGTTGCGCCGGCCACTTCGGGTGCCCATGCGATTGCGGTTCCGTGTCCACCAATCAATGCGGCCGAACCGAACAGAACGCCAGCTTGCACCGGATAGCCAAACAAGGAAGCCCCCGCCGCGCCTATAACGTTCTGCGCAACGATCGTAACAAGCGTCAAAATCAGCAGGATCACCAGAGGCTTACCACCGGCAATCAAGTCAGAAAGCCGCGCGTTCAATCCGATTCCGGCAAAGAACAGAACCAGCAGAGCGTCCCTGGTCTGCAACTCGAATGACAGCTCAACATTGGCAACGAGATAGAGAAGCAAGACCACGAGCGAGGCCAAAAGGCCGCCTGTGACCGGTTCAGGAATGTTGAACTGTCTTAGAACCGCGACTTTGCTGTTAATCCGGGCACCTAACAAATACACCGCAAATCCCAGAGTTGCAGTAATGAAGTCCGGGATCAAAACGGCGTCGGCCATGGTTTTCCTCAGTTATCAGGCTGTTTTGGGCACTCCTCACCCACTACCGTACCGTCATAGGCTTTTTCACCGCAATTGTTCAACGCGTGCCAGACATACCCCTTGCCGTCCTTGGCAACCGCCACAATTCGGTCGACGCCGAAATGGATGTTTTTCACACCCAAGAACGCCTGAGCCTGACCTGATTTCAGCGCATCGCCTAGCGACACGGCGTCGTAACAGTCAAACCAACCCGGCGCGGTCAATGGTTCGGGGTTTTCGACAGGAATAAATCCGGCCATCTGATCCGGTTTTAGATCCGTTTCAAAACAGCCGCGGTAGCGGATCGGAGAACTGTCTGCGTCGATCGCCTGAAACTCTGAATAGGGGATCGGGACCGGCGTATCGCCTTCTTCCGTCATCAGGACCACGTCCTGACCGGGTTGCGCTTCGACCTCATAGTAGAAACCGTAGATCTGCAAATAATACATTCCGGCCCCGGCGACCAGGGCCGACAGCAACAGGACAATTGACAGCAGTTTTCCCGTCATCTCTTAAACCGCCTCTTTCAAGTTCTTGTAAAATAGGACAGGTTTCATCCGGGTACAGGCATTAATGAGGTCAACACCATGGATTCCACGCTTGCTGTCGGTTTTTTCGGCGCATTGTTTGCGATCATGAACCCGGTTACCAACCTGCCGGTGTTTCTGAGCGTCACTCAGGACCTGCCTGCCGCCGACCAGCGCAAGATTGCGGTGAAGACGGTGATCTATTGCCTGATCCTTGGTGGTGCCTTTGCGCTGGTTGGAAGTCAAGCACTTGGCCTTTTTGGCATCAGCGTCAATCACCTGCGCGTCGCCGGAGGCCTGGTCGTCATGATGATCGGCCTCAACATGCTGAACGGAAACGAAAGCACCTCTCACCACGGAACGAAGGGAGAGAAGGAGGCTTACCCCGAACCAGACACTGTGGCCTTTTACCCGCTGGCCTTTCCTATCCTGGTGGGCCCCGGCACGATAACCACCCTGATCCTGTATGCACATCAGGTCAAAACTCCGGTCGAAGCCTTTGTTTATGCAGGAGTATTCCTCACCATAGTTGGCCTGCTTCTGATCACGTTCTGGAACGCCGCGTGGCTGGCTGAACGATTGTCCAGCAACGCGCGCGTGATCATGAGCCGCTTCATGGGCATGATCCTTGCCGCCATTGCCGTCAGCATGATCGCAGACGGACTCAAAGCACTTTTGCCCGGACTGGCCTGATTGCCTCATCAGGCCTGAAACCCGGCGGCCTCGGTCTGCACGAATGCATCCGCACATTGTTTGGCCAGCGCCCGAACTCGCCCGATATAGGCCTGCCGTTCTGTCACTGAGATTACCCCGCGCGCGTCCAGCAGGTTGAAGATGTGACTCGCCTTGATGCATTGATCATAGGCGGGATGCGCCATGATGATGCGTTTGCCAGTCTTGGGGTCCACATCCTCCTGCGCCAGAATGGCGGCGCACTCGACTTCGGCCTCTTCGAAGTGGCGCAGCAGGACCTCGGTGTTCGCGACATCGAAGTTCCAGCGGGCGTATTCCTCTTCGGTCTGCTTGAAGATATCGCCGTATGTTAAAGGGCTGGGCGACTGGGGATCGTTGAACGGCATGTCCATCACGTGATCAATGCCCAGAACATACATGGCCAGACGCTCAAGCCCATAGGTCAGTTCGCCTGACACCGGTGCGCAGTCATGCCCGCCGACCTGTTGAAAATAGGTGAACTGGCTTACTTCCATTCCGTCACACCAGACTTCCCAGCCCAGGCCCCACGCGCCGAGTGTTGGGCTTTCCCAGTCATCTTCGACGAACCGGATGTCATGCAGATCCATATCGATACCGATGGCTTGCAGGCTCCCCAGATACAGTTCCTGCAGATCCGGTGGGCTGGGTTTGATCAGCACCTGATACTGATAGTAGTGCTGCAACCGGTTCGGGTTCTCACCGTAACGCCCATCCGTCGGGCGGCGCGACGGTTGAACGTAAGCCGCGGCCCAAGCCTTGGATCCCAGCGCGCGCAGGGTCGTCGCGGGATGGAACGTTCCGGCCCCAACCTCCATGTCATAGGGCTGCAGAATCGCACAGCCTTTTGACGCCCAATAGGTCTGAAGCCGCAGGATGATCTCCTGAAATGAACGCGGTGCGCTGGTCGGTTCGGTCATGACATTCCCTCTGGGCGCCTTTACGCCCGGTTCCGGTCGGTTTTGCCCTACCTATGCAAGGGGCCAAGGGGCGTCAACGGGGCTTGGGGCCAAGCCTGTATCTGCAGGGCCACACAGCAAATTCCCCGCATTCATGGCATGGCGTTTCGCAAGTGAATTCGCGTATTCTGTGCCAAAGCACGAACACTGCATAAAACGGGCAGACTATGACACGCGTATTTTCAATAATCCTATTGTTTCTTCTGGTCGGCCTGCGCGCCGCAACCGCGCAACAAGATCCCGGCGTCTGGGTCCAGATCGAGGCTCAGCCCTCGCTGAGCAAAGCACAAGAGCGGGCACAGGCCTATGCCGGCGCGTTACCGGACGTGAACGGATTTCGTCTGAACAGCGGCTGGTATGCAATCGTGATCGGCCCTTATGCACGCACTGACGCCGAACAGGTATTGCGCGTTTATCAGACCGAGGGCCAGATCCCGCGCGACAGCTACATCGCATTTTCCAGTGCGATGGGACAACAGTTCTGGCCCGTCGGAGCAAATGTACTGAACCGTGGCACCGTCGCGGCACCAATTGAACCGGCAGCGCAACTGGAAGAAGCCCCGGCCGTGGTCACGCCTCAGAATTCGGATGAAAACCGCGCACAGGCGCTGCAGTCCGAACGTCTGCTGACCGCGCAGGAACGCAAAGATCTGCAAACGGCTCTGCGCGCGGCCGGGTTTTACAACTCGACCATTGATGGTGCGTTCGGGCAAGGCACCCGCCGCTCGATGAGCGATTGGCAGCGCTATAACGGGTTTGATGCAACGGGGGTGCTGACCACTTTGCAGCGCAAGGCCCTGATGGATGAATACAACGCGCCGCTGATCTCTGTCGGAATGGAGCGGTATTCCGACGACAAGGCCGGGATTGTGCTCGACATGCCTCTGGGCGCTCTGAGCCTTGATCGTTATGAAGCCCCGTTCGCACATTTCAAAAGCATCTCTGACCTGAACGCCAAGGCGCTCCTGATCAGCCAGGAGGGAGACAAGAACACGCTCCGCGCCCTTTACGAGGTGATGCAATCGCTTGAGATCGTTCCGCTGAATGGCTCTCGTGAACTGGGCCGCGACCGGTTTACCCTTGAAGGACGCGGCAACGGCATAGTGTCCTTTACGCAAGCGCAATTGGCGGATGGAAAAATCAAGGGTTTCACCCTTGTCTGGCCCGAAGGAGACGAGGCACGTCGCCTGCGAGTTCTGTCAGCGATGAGGTCCAGCTTCAGCACAACGGATGCGGTTCTGGATGCCGCCGCCGGTGCATCCGCAGAACAGCGCATTGATCTGGTGTCGGGCCTTCAGGTCCGCAAGCCCCGACTGACGCGCTCTGGTTTCTTCGCGGATGAGAATGGGACAGTACTGACGGTTTCTGAGGCCGCAGACAGGTGCACGCGGATCACGCTGGATGGTGATCAGGAGGTTCAACTGGCCCTGACAGACCCTGAACTTGGCGTTTCAGTCCTGCGTCCTGCAAAGACACTCGCCCCCATGAGCGTCGCCGCATTCAGTGCCGCCATTCCGCGCATCAAGTCGGAGGTGGCCGTGTCCGGCTATTCCTATGAGGGCGCATTGGGCGGCCCTTCTCTGACCTTCGGGCAGGTCGCTGACGTTCGTGGGCTGAAAGGTGAGGCGGGCGTCAAGCGTCTGGCGTTGAACGCCCAACCCGGCGATGCGGGCGGCCCCGTCTTCAATGACAGCGGCAACGTCGTCGGAATGCTGTTGCCCACACCGTCCGAAGGGCGCACCCTGCCCGCTTCGGTCAGCCTTGCGGCCACCGTTGATCGGTTGACCGAAATTCTGGCAGAGGCCGGAGTGGCCGGTCAGTCGAGCGAGGAAACCACACGGATCTCGCCCAATGAGTTGAACCGGCGCGCAACCGGGATGACGGTTCTGGTTCGCTGCTGGGATTGATCCGACAGCACATCATCAAAAAAGCGCCGCATGAAAGTGCGGCGCTTTTTCGTTACAGAATGTCAGGTGTCACATGGATCAAGGTTGGCACAGGCGCGTCGAATGCGGCTCGGACTGCACTTTGCATCTCTGCCACATTCGAAGGTGCTGAAGAGCGCGCACCGAAGGCTTGGGCGAGTTTGCAGAAATCAGGATTGTGGGCCATGACCGCAGTGGGGGCGATCTGACTGCGCACCATACTGTCCTCGATTTCTTTCAGTTTGCCGTTGTCCCATAGAATGATCGGCAGCGACAAACCCAGTTCAACCGCCACGCCCAGTTCCTGCATCGTGTAATGGAACCCGTAATCCCCGGCGATAACGGCCGTGGGTTTGCGGCGTCGGGCAACCGCCCCGCCAATACCGGCGGGCAACCCATAGCCAAGAGTGCCAAACCCCGTCGGATGATGCCAGTGATGAGGATAGGCCATGTCCCATACCTCTTTTGCTACGTAAGCAAATTGCGTCATGTCCGAATAGATCATGGTGTCGGCCGGCATGGCCGCACGCAGGGCATCTGCAATCGGCACGATTCCCGGCCGCTCGGCATCCACCTCAGCACGCCAGCGGGCGCGCATGTCGGCCACTTCCTCGGCTGACCAGCCCGTTGCTGGTTTCATGTCCTGGGTTGCGTGCCACAGGGCGCGGGCAAAGCTCTGGCTGTCGACTTGCAGCTTGATGGCGGCGCGGCGGCTATCAGACAGAACCTCGGGGTCAAGATCAACGCGTATCAAGGTCGCCTTGTGCCCCAACTCATGCCGCCACAAATCGACCTCGCCCAGCTCGGCCCCTACCGCGATCACCAGATCAGCCGATGCTATCACCTCGGCACTGCCGGGACGCGGCAACATGGATCCGAAATCCAGCGGATAATTTGCGCCCGACAGCCCACGTCCGGCATAGGTGGTAAAGCACGCCGCCCCCAGCTGCGTCAGAATCTGCCGCCATTCATTGGATTTGCAGCCCCCACCCAGAATGAACAGCGGCCTGCGGGCCAGGTTCAACATGGACACAACCGATGACACGTCAGGCGGCAACGCTTTGGTGCGCAGCGCGGGCTGGTTGGGGAACGGCGCCGGGTCGGCCTCGGCCTCCAACTGTGCGATGGGCACCTGAATGTGCTTGGGTCGCGGGCGCAAAAGCTCGAATTCTTCAAACGCCCGTTCTATCAGCCCATAGGCAGCTTCGGCGGAATCGGCCTGTAGAGACCAATCCGCAACCGTACCGGCGGCGGCACGTTGATCTTTCATCTGGTGCAACTGGCCCCGGACGGCCTGTGTTTCATCCAGACAGGAGGACAGAATCAGCATCGGAACCGAGTCGCTGTAGGCCTGTCCAATCGGGGTCATGATGTTGCACAAACCGGGTCCGGTGATCACATAGGCGACGCCGGGCTGGCCGGTCGCACGCGCGTAACCGTCAGCCATGAAACCAGCCCCCTGCTCGTGCCGGGCCAGAACATGCGTGATTCCGGCCTCTTCGATACCGCGATACATTTCCTGATTGTGGACACCGGGAATGCCGAAAATCACATCCACACCACGATCCTTGAGCATATGCGAGATTTGCGCGCCAAGGGGTCTTTTCATCAGCCTCTCCAGAATTGAACGGTGAAGATCGCGTATACGGCCAAAAGCTCGAGCCGCCCGACCAGCATTCCGGTTGTCAGCAGCCATTTGGCCGTATCGTTAAGACCTGCAAAATTACCCGCAGGTCCGATCTGATCGCCAAGACCCGGGCCAACGTTGGCCAGCGCTGTCGCGGCCCCGGACACGGAAGTAATGAAGTCCAGACCTGTCAGTGCCAACGCCCAGGACAACACGCCCATCGACAGAACGAAGAACATGAAAAAACTCATCACCGAGGTCAGAACGTCCCGTCCGACCGGCCTTCCATCATAGAGCGGCATGAACACGCCATGAGGGGACCTGATCCGTTTGATCTGGCTTTTGATCGAGGCAAACAGCAACTGATACCGGAAAACCTTGATCGAACACGCCGTCGACCCCGCGCATCCACCGATCAATCCGATCAGGAAAAACAACATGATCGGAAAGCTGCCCCACCCCATGTAATCGACACTGGCATATCCTGTCCCCGAGATGATCGAGGTGATATTGAACAACGACTCGCGGAACGCCTGTTCCCAGTGATGGGGAAAGACCGAGGTCAGAAAGACTGACATGATGACAACCAGAACCAGAATGGTCGCCAGAAATGCCCGTATTTGACTGTCTTTCCATAAGGACGCCGTATGACCATTGGCCAATTGGACATAGCGCACAAAGGGAAGAGCCGCCAAAATCATGAAGACGGATGCAGCATATTCGGCCGGGCCTGAAAATGTTCCAAACGAGGCATCATAGTTCGAAAAACCGCCGGTAGACATCGTCGTGAATGCGTGCACCAACGCGTCAAAAAAACTCATCCCTAACCCGGCATAGACCAGCACGCATACAAGAGTCAGAAAGACGTAGATCAGGGAAATCTGTCCCGCAATCTCTTGCGCGCGTGGCAGGATTTTTCCCATGGTTTCAAATCCTTCCGATCGGAAGATTTGCATGCCACCAACCCGCAATTCCGGCAGGAACACCATGGCGACAACGATGATACCGATACCCCCCAGCCATTGCAGGATACCCCGCCACAACAAAAGCCCCTGCGGCAGCGTGTCCAACCCTGATATCACGGTCGAACCTGTGGTCGTCAGTCCTGACATCGCCTCGAAATACGCATCGACAAAGCGCAGCTCGGTTTCACCGAACAGAAACGGAATTGCACCGAAGACGGGCAGCGCAACCCAGACCCCTGTTGTCAACAGAAAGGTCTGCCGAATGGTCAACCCCTCGCCCACGCCATTCGAACAACTCATCGCCAGAACGGATCCGGTCAGCATCGTGATGATCGCGCTTTCCAGGAAGACATTCCATTCGCCGCGATCCTCGATGATGTCCGCAAGCATAGGAAACAGCATGGTCGCCCCAAGAATGGCGACCAGCAAGCCAATCACATATCCGACCGGGCGAAGATCCATCATAACGCGCAGCGTTGGCGCGCCAACCCGACCGTGTCAAGCAGATGATCCCGGATTACGCGTCTGTTTTGGTATCTGCCCCCGGCATCGCGGGTGGATTCGACGGCGACCGGGTTTTGCGCGCCTGCGGTTTTGATTGCTCTACCGCTGCCGCGGGTTTTGGCTGCGTAGCAGAAGGCGCTTGCTTCGGAGATGCTGCCTTGGGCGTACGGGGCGCGGGTTTTGCTCGGGTCGATTCGGTTTTTTCAAGCGTCTTAGCAGCTTTGGACCGTGCGGAGGGCGCCTTGGCCGCGGAATCCGCAGGTCGGGCCCGAGGTTTTTTCACCGGGGCTGATGCACCCGAGGAAGACGCGGCAGGGGTCGCGTTCCGTGCAACCGGCTTAACGTTATTGGCACCAGATACAGCCGGTTTCGTTTCTGTTTTTGGCTGCGGTGCCGGTTTTGGTGCTGGTTTGGCTTTCACTGCAGTTTCAACCCTAGGGGTGGCGGCGGCGCGTGGCTTCGCGGAAAACTCTGCAGGTTTGGGTTTGGGTTCGGGTTTCGGTGTAACCGCAACAACCTTCTTTACCGGTTTCTTCGCAACAGCGGTCTTTTGGGCCGCTGAATTTGACACGCGCGGCGCGGTAGCATTGGCCTTGACCGTCGTCTTTTTAACCGGTTTTGCAGGAGCTGATGCAGCCGAGTGCAGTGCTTGCACAGGTGCCATGGGCAGTTCAAACGCAGAACGGGCCACAATTTGCATGATCTTTATCTGGTTGACCATTGCGTAGCCTGCCATGCGAATTGCCGCAGCTTGAAACTCCAGCGGTTGGGTAATCGGATTCATTACATGTTTCTCCTGTAAAAACGATGCAGCCCGAGATTTGTGACTAGTGCCTTGTCCGCTTCGATTTCTCGAGCGACGGTTTCGGTCTTGCAGTCCAAGGCATCTCACGTCTCGGCCTCCTTTCAGGGCCGTTCACCATTCAATTGGCATACAACGGCTGCTGCATTCCCTATGGACATACAACAAAAAAACGAGCAGATGCAGCATTTTTGCTGCATTGCGGCAAAGGAGCGCCTACAGATGAAATCTCTGATCAAATTCTAACCGCTTACGCAGGTGTATTCACCCAACGTGAAACAGGGTGGTGAACAGTCTTGGATCCAAGCTGGATGCCGCAAAGGTTGGTCCTTCGGTCAGAATCGACACGGCGTCGTGGCTGTGCAGGCTTTCCTGATGGCTGGCGACAACCCGGAAATCACCGACGTGATGATCTGCCAGCAATTCAGCGCAGAACAAGCGCGCCGCATCTTCGACAAAAATCGGATTGGCGGCGTTTAGCTCGGCAAAAGCCTGTTCATCTTCACGTTTGACCATGACCTGCGTCTCGGTCGGAACCGCGCGTCGGCATAGCTCGATCAGGTCTTCAAACCACAGACAATCGGCGTCGCAATCGACGACCACGGAAATCCGCGCGACAGAACGTTGCGAATGCGGTGTCGCCAATTGTCCCCGCGTGGAACGGGCATGTTCACTCAGTTCCAAAGAGCACGGGCAGGTCGAGGAATAGACATAGTCCAGATGCATGATCTTCTGGCGCACACCGTTGGATTCCACCAGTTCCAGAGCGATGTCGTAATACTGGTACCCTTCCAGACCCGATCTCAGGCTCTTGATCTTGTCCGGGTAGGAAAACCGCATTTGGATACGGGCATCGAAACTGTCCAGATCGGTCATGTAGTCGTCAAGCGCCGCCTCCATCACTTCGAAACTGAATGTGCGCTCAGCATGTTTGTAGAATGACCGCATGATCCGGGACATGTTGATGCCCTTTTTCTCGGCCTCAAGGCTGACGGTACCGGTGATTGACGTCTCAAGCGTCAGGTCTTCACCCTCTTTCCGATGAAATCGGATCGGCAGGCGGAAATTCGAGATGCCGACATGCTGTATCTGCTGCTTGGCACCGCGGATCAGGCTGGACGGACCGTTTTGCAAATCAGGCAATGTCGCGCGGTAATCCGCGTCAACTGAGAAACCATCCGGGTACTCGCGCGAGAGCGAAGGGTAGTTCACCGCAGTCATGCCGGGCACCAGCCGCGCAATAGCCGGATCCAGTTGGCTGATCTCGGATGCCGTCGCAGATTCCGCCCATTGCCGCAGAACCTTCAGAGCCTCGGCGGCTTTTTCCTGATCCGGAGTATCATCAATGTCGCGCGGGTGAACGTTCATCGGCTGCGGTTCCTCGAATGGTCGGCAGAATATATACGGCTGCAGGTCACTTACCAGTTTAACCCATTACGCAGGAAATAGCAGTCCGGATTGAAAAAACCGGCGCAAAACCGTCATTTCGCAACGAATTACGCCTTTCGCAGACGCAAAGGTCAGGCTTCAACCGTGAATACCACCCGAAAAGACACCGCGTTCACAGACAACGCGACGCCCCCAGGCGGTAAGAGGCTTTTCACTGTGCTCCAGTTTTTTTCTGCGAAGCCTCCAATGCCTGTTGGATGTCCGCCAGCAGGTCCCTTGCGTCTTCCAGGCCAACTGAAAAACGGATCAGGCCCGGCGTTATGCCCAGCTCATCTTTTTGTGCATCGCTCAGGCGCTGGTGGGTGGTGGTCGCCGGGTGCGTCGCGATCGACTTGGCATCGCCCAGGTTGTTGGAGATCACAGGAATGGTCATCGCATTCAGGAAAGCAAAAGCCGCGTCCTTGCCACCCTTGATATCCAGAGACAACACGGTTCCGCCCTTTCCGCCAAGTTGCGATTGAACCAGAGCATTTTGCGCGTGGGTCTTCAAACCAGGGTAAAGGGTACGCAACAGCGCGGGATGCCCTTCAAGCGCCTCCGCGATCCTTTGCGCGCTGTCGGCCTGCGCATTGACGCGCAGCGCCATGGTTTCCAGACCTTTGAGCATGACCCAGGCGTTGAACGGGCTGAGCGCGCCGCCGGTATGCTTCAGATACGGCTCAACGGTTCCGCGGATGAAGTCCCTGGTGCCGATGATGACGCCGCCCAGCGCACGGCCCTGCCCGTCAATGTGCTTGGTTGCCGAATAAACGACCACATCCGCGCCCTGTTCTATCGCGCGCGAGAAGACGGGCGTCGAGAACACATTGTCCACCACCACAATGGCACCGACTGCATGGGCCAGCTCGGACACGGATGCGATGTCTATCACTTCAAGAGTCGGGTTCGACATGGATTCGAAGAAGACCGCCTTGGTGCCCGGGCGGATCGCTGCCTGCCATTGCTCCAGATCGGTGCCGTCCACAAAGGTAACTTCGACGCCAAAACGGGTCAGGATGTTCTCAAGAATGTACAGGCAGGACCCGAACAGTGCCTTTGCTGAAACAACATGGTCCCCGGCCTTCAACATCGAGGTCAGCGCACCGTTGACCGCCGCCATGCCCGAGGCCGTCGCGAACGCATCCTCGCCACCTTCAAGTGCCGCTATACGCTGTTCGAACATAGATACGGTCGGATTGCCATAGCGGGCATAGATGAACTCATCGGGGCCGCATTCCAGAAACCGGGCTTCGGCCTGTTCGGCGCTTTCGTAGACAAAGCCCTGCGTCAGGAAAATCGCCTCGCTCACCTCATTGTACTGACTGCGGCGGATACCGCCATGAACGGCTTGTGTGCGCTTGTTCCAGTTCTCGCTCATCTCATTCCTTTCAGCCTCTGGCGGAGGCAAACAAAAAACCCCAGACGCGGCCAAGCGAAAGGGGTCTTTCATCCTGACCTTTTAGCGGTGTTGTTTAGCGTGGCCCGCAATCCGGTAACAAATCGCCACGTAGCTCTGGGATGGCAATACGCCTCGGGCGGTTTGCGGTCAAGCCCGGCTTGCATTCGGTCACGCTTTCGTAAACCGCACTTGCCGAGCCGGCAGAAACCCGCATGATCCCCCCAACATCAGGAGAACACATGGCTGACCCGATTGATCTGTTTTTCTGGCCCACACCGAACGGCTGGAAAGTGTCCATCGCTCTGGAAGAGATGGAGCTGCCCTACACCACACATCTGATCGATATCGGAAAGGGTGATCAGTTCGCCCCCCGATTCCTGAAGATCGCCCCGAACAACCGGATGCCAGCAATCGTGGATCCAGACGGGCCAGATGGTACACCAATCTCGGTTTTTGAAAGCGGCGCAATCCTGATGTATCTGGCCCGCAAGACCGGGCGGTTCTATGGAAAGACCGAGCGTGATCGGATCGCCGTCGAAGAATGGCTGATGTGGCAGATGGGCGGCGTTGGTCCGATGGCCGGTCAGGCGCATCACTTCCTGAAATACGCCCCTCAGCTGAGCCCCCCACAGGACCTGCCCTACGCCAAAGACCGTTACCGGGCCGAGGTCGGTCGTCTTTACGGGGTACTCGACAGACGGCTGGCCGAGAACGAATACGTTGCAGGAGACTTCTATTCGATTGCAGACATGTCGATCTGGGGCTGGGCCAGCCTGTGGGAAGGGCAGCAGCAAGTGCTGGAGGACAAACCCCACTTTGCGCGCTGGCTGAAGGCCGTCGGCGCCCGCCCCGGCGTTCAGGCCGGGCGCGCTCTGCACGCAGATCTACGTGGAGACAATCGCGACAAGCAGGCGCAGGAGGTCTTGTTCAAACGATGACTGCGTTGAAAACCCGTTTGGATTGACGCTGATCATCGGCCCTGGCTGCCTTGGCCGCGGCAGGATCGGCTAGCGAAACTTGAATTCGGGCTCCGCAGGGAAAGACATCGGTCTATTCCTCCAAACCCCACTGCGCAACGCGGCAGTATTTCTGTGGTCAACGCGCATCCGGGGCGTCAGGACAAAAGCCGCTTGCGTTTTCCTTACCGCGTTTTTCCCAACTGGTTCTGCGGGTCGCTCATTCGTATCGAAAGAAAGGCCACCCGGCACCTTCGAGCGCGCCGAACGAAAGTTGGGAACCGAGTGCATTTTTTCACCGGTTTCTTCCACCAAACGTGTCATCTCTTTGCGCTTTAGATGTTGCAATTCCGAGAGGTATTTTTGGGTTTTCCCAAGGTGTCTGTGCTCGAAAGAATGGGCATTCAATGCTTCTTCGATCATTCTGGCGGTATGCACATATCCCTTTGAGCGTGTAAGCGCCAAGAGCTCCTCGAGGCGACTGGTTATCTGGCTCTCATCCAGATGGACGTTTTTTTCGAAAGATCCATGTTGTGTTACGTTGGGCATCTGAACCGACTCTGAGATGATGTGAGTAGCGTGCAATCGCGTCTGCGTTCTGACACAGGCGACGCATAGAGTTGCCTGCCATTACTCACGCGGCATCAAAGAGTCGACCAACCAGCGCCAAAGTGGCAAAAAAGCGCCTCTGTTCCGCCGTTGCATCAGGGGGCAACCAGGCGAGCACAGGTCTTGGTGCGCGCAAGGCGGCAACGCAGACGTCGGCTTTTGCCCGTGAAAGCTGGCCTACCCCTCGCCCCGCACCAGCACATCCAACATCCCCGAAATATCCTCGATATCTTCCGCAATCACATGGGTCACTGAATGCGCCCGCTGCATCCGGCCTGTCACTTTCAGCAACCGCCCCGAAATCACCGCACGGCGGAACTGTTCGTAGATTTTGCGCCAGACCACCACATTCACGATCCCGGTCTCATCTTCAAGCGTCAGAAAGATCACGCCCTTGGCCGTCCCCGGCCTCTGCCGCAGGATCACCAGCCCGGCCACAGCCACGCGCGCACCCTCGGACGGGGAATCCAGTTGGTTGGAAGGCAGACAAGACGGCGGGCGCGGCCAATCACGGTTTGAAGCCACAGGGCGAATGGGTGTAACAAGCATAAGAACAAAAATAGAACAAATGGCAAGAAAGTCCAGACACGGCGCACTGAGTCGCAAATGAGGCTGGAAAGACCTAAATGCCTTCACTAAGGAAGAAATCGAACATCGCAAAAGGAAGACGCACGCAATGGCAAAGATCACCTATGTCGAGCACGGCGGTACCGAACATACAGTCGAGGTCGCCAACGGACTGACCGTCATGGAAGGGGCCCGTGACAACAACATTCCCGGCATCGAGGCCGATTGCGGCGGCGCCTGCGCCTGCTCGACCTGCCATGTTTACGTCCATCCCGACTGGATCGAAAAAATTCCGGCAAAGGATGACATGGAAGAAGACATGCTGGACTTTGCGTTCGAGCCCGATCCGGCCCGCTCGCGCCTGACCTGCCAGATCAAAGTCACGGATGCGCTGGACGGGCTGGTCGTTCAGATGCCCGAAAAACAAATCTGATGTCTTCATGGCCGGTCGCCGCCGTCGCAATCGCATTTGGCGTTTGTCCGTTTCAGGCTCGGTCACAGCAACCATGGCAATATGAACCACTGGGCTCGGCGGAATACGCCGAACCCACTTCGCGGTATCCACATGGCGTTCTCGGCGATCAGATCGAGTACGGCGCGTTGGTTCTGCAATACGCACCTACATGGGCAAAATATACAATCCGGCTACCCAGGGAACGGGTTTTCGAAGACATCCAACCGCGCCTTGTCGACATAGACAATGATAACCGTCGCGAAGCACTTGTAGTCGAAAGCCATCGCGACAAAGGTGCAAGGCTCGCAATCTACAACGGTGGCGGCCTTATCGCTGCAACTCCTTACATAGGCACCCGCTTCCGCTGGCTCGCCCCGATTGGGGCCGCCGACCTGGACGGCGACGGGCATATCGAGATCGCTTACATCGACCGCCCTCACCTAGCCAATACATTGCGTATCTGGCGCTTCAAAGACGGCGGGTTGGCAGAAGTCGCCGCTCTGCCCGGATTGACCAACCACAGGATCAGTGAAGATTTCATTTCCGGCGGCCTGCGCACCTGCGGCGACCGCCCGGAACTGATCGTAGCCAGCGCCGACTGGTCGCGGATCGTCAGCGTCTCCTACGACAACGGCTGGATCAAATCTGACCTGGGCCCGTTCAAAGGCCACAACAGCCTAGCCCAAGCCCTGAACTGCTGATCCGCCTCTTCATCTGGCCAAAAACACCCTGGGGGGGGTGGGCGGTTGAAAGGAAATCGTCCAGTGGACGATTTCGACCGCGAACGCGCACAGCGCCGGGAGACCGCAAAACCGAGGGGGCAGCGACCTTAGCCCATTCGTTAGTTGTACTTTCAGTTGCGGTCGAGAAGTTGTCACCCCTGATTGTGATCCATCGGGCATTGCCCAAGCGCGAACGTCAAAATCGGGCCATTTCAGCTGTCCAAGAAGTATTCGTTCGCTGCAATGCGGCTTCCCGAAAGCAGCCATTCGCGCGTCACCAAAACCCAGACCAAAAGCTGAAGGACACACCCCAAAGAATCGCTTGCTTTGCATCTCAGCGTGCCTCCCTACCCGTTCCGAAGCGCACCAATACAAAGACGCACATCTTGGTCGCTCTGAACTTTGCAGAACCGATAATTGAAAAGTAAACAAGATCCTGAAGCGGTTCGGATGGCCAGCCGATGTACAGGAATTCAGGTTGAAATTTATGAAATCCTGATCGAACAAGCTCGCCGGTTTGCTAATCAGCTTTTTTGGCACATGTACTGAATCACATCCTTCGGGCATGCAAAAGCTAAGTTAGATACGATCGAGGTTGCGAACATGATCCGAATGAAGCAATTCGATATACCTTGGATCCCTGGATTTTTCCAAATTCCTGGTGTTGTGGGAAATCTGTGTTGGCGGGCGGGTATTTTCCGCACTTCGATAATTTGCGACACAACGCAAGTTCCCGATTGTGATGATCAGGCATAAGAACAGAGCTTCGACGTTGTTAGTTTGGCTTTGACCAACGCCTCCGCGAAGGTGACAGCACACACAACGCCATCAACAACCGGCAAACCAAATTCCTCGGACAAATGCGACATCAAGTCTGTCATCCCTGCACAACCCAAAACAATGGCCTCAGCCCTGTCTTCATCAATAGCGGCCCGAATCTCGGCCCTGATTTTGTCGACGGTGTTCGGGTCGTTTTCCTCAAGTTTTAGAACCGGTACGTCTGATGCGCGAACACGAACGCAACGGCGGTCTAAACCATAGCGCAACAGGTTCGATTCCAATCCTGCAAGAGAGCGGGACAATGTCGTGATGACGCTGAACTTTGGACTGATCATCGACGCCGCGTGATATGCGGCCTCGCCCACACCGATAACCGGAGCCGATGTGACACAGCGCACCGCATCAACACCGGTATCATCAAAACAAGCGACAACAATGGCATCAGCATCCGGATGTTCTTTAACAACGTCCAACAATCCAGGCACGCAAGTGGATACATCCAGATAGCCTTGGATACTAGCCGGACCATCTTGCGAGCTCGTGGCAATGATCTCAGTTTCCGGATCCGCAACAGCCCGGGCCGCCGCCTCAATCTTTCGGGTCATGGAACTGGTGGTGTTGGGATTGACGACAAGCAGTTTCACAACATCCTCACACTTCTCCGCCAAGATAGGCGGCTTTGATCCGGGGATCGGTCAGAAGTTCCTTGGATTTTCCAGAAATTACGACATTACCGGTGGTCAGCGCGTAGGCCCGGTGCGAAATCGACAGCGCCATGCGCGAGTTTTGTTCGACCAGCAGCACAGAAACACCCTCATCGCGATTGATGGCCACGATCGAACGGGCGATATCCTGTACTAGTTTGGGCGCGATGCCCAGCGACGGCTCGTCCAGCAACAACAGGCGCGGTTTTGCCATCAGCGCACGTCCGATGACCATCATCTGCTGTTCGCCACCCGACAGGGTGCCGGCCGATTGGGAATAGCGCTCTTTCAGCCGTGGGAACCGTTCCAGGACCGAATCCAGCGTTTGCTGGATGCCTGCTTTGTTCGACCGGGTGAACGCCCCCATCAGCAGGTTGTCTTTCACAGTCATATAGGGAAAGACACGGCGTCCTTCGGGCACCATTGCAATACCTTTGGATACGATGTCTGCCGGATTGGCACCGTCAATCTGTTCACCCTCAAAAGAAACCGAGCCGGCCTTGACCTGAGCCAACCCTGTGATCGCCCGCAGGATCGAGCTTTTGCCCGCACCGTTGGCGCCGATCAGCGCAACGGTTTCTCCCTGCTCCAGATCGATCGACACACCTTTCAGCGCATAGACATGGTCGTAGTAGAGCTCGACATCCTTGAATTCTAACATCTTTGTCATGGCTCAGATCCCGATCTCGTCATCCGCGCTGCCCAGATAGGCTTCGATGACCTTTTCGTTGTTCTGGATTTCCCCAGGCGTCCCTTCGGCGATCATTTCGCCAAAGTTTAGAACCACAATCCGGTCGGATATATTCATCACCGCAGGCATGTCGTGTTCCACCAACAGCACCGTAACACCCCGGTCATCGCGCACCTTGCGCACCAGATTGACCATCTTCATGGTTTCGTCATGGTTCATCCCGGCAAAGGGTTCATCCAACAGCAGGACCTTGGGATCAGTGGCCAATCCAATGGCAATTCCAAGCGCCCGCAAGTTCCCTTGTGGCAGGTTCGAGGCCTGCTCATTGGCGATCTCGGTCATGCCAAGGAATTCGATCAGATCGTCGGCATATTGGCCAAAGCTGTCGACATCCTCATGCGCCATCCTGGTGCCCCAGAAATACCCCGCCAATGAGGCGCGGGCCCGCAAATGCTGCGCGACGATGATGCTTTCGCGCACGGTCATCGACTTGAAGATAGTCGTTTCCTGAAACGTGCGAACGACCCCTTTACGCGCCACCACATGCGGCTTCAGGTTCGAAATCCTTTCGCCCTTGAACAGCACCTCCCCCGTTGTTGTAGGCAAAAAGGACGAGATCATCTTGAACAGTGTGCTTTTTCCAGCCCCGTTTGGCCCGATCACTGACAGGATCTCATTTTCATTGACATTGAAGGAGATATCGCTGTTGGCGGTCAAACCGCCGAACTTCTTGGTGACATGGCGGATTTCCAGTAGATGACTCATTTGTCGGCCCCCTTTTTACCGGGAAGGCGAAGGCTCAGCAGGCCGTTTGGCAGCACCAACATCAGGATGATCAGCAAGCTGGAATAGGCCAACAATTGGAAGCGACCCAATTCAAACAGCAGGTCCCAACCGAAATACAGAACCAGTGTGCCCAGCATTGGGCCAAAGACATATCCCAAACCGCCCAGGAAACAATTCAGCATGAAGTTCACGCTGTCGGCGACCTGAAAGCTGGAAGGGTAAACCGACTGTGCGATTGAGCCGAACATCGCCCCGCCAATACCGCCCAGAAAGGACGAGATCGCGAACACGATGACCCGGATGTACGAGATGTTGACGCCGATAGAACTGGCCAACTCCTCGTTCTGCTGCATCGACCGACACAGATGGCCAAGCCGCGAATTCACCAGCCGATACATGGCGGCAAAGGTCAGCACCATCAGCACGCTGGCGGCGTAGTAGAAGGCAAGCCTTGGGTTTTCCAGCGTCGCGAAATCCGGGATCAGGGTCAGGCCCAGAACCGACACCCCTCCGGGCAGCGGGATCGAGGTGATACCCTTGGCCCCATTCGTAATTGGCAAGGCCAGCGCGGTCAGGGTGACCACCTGCGTCAGCACCAGTGAAATCATGGCAAAGTAGACACCGCGCAGGCGCAGGATCGGAACCCCGATCACAACCGCCACAGCGGCGGCGAACAGCCCCGCCAGCGGCAGCGACAGCCAAAAGGACATACCAGCCTTGGTCACCAAAACGGCTGAAACATAGGCCCCGATCAGGGCAAATGCCCCCTGACCGATATTGATGCGCCCGATATAGAAAGTTAGCCAAACTCCTGCGCTGGCTATAGACAAGAGCGCCACCGAGGTCAGAGTATAATACAGGTCGGACCGCCCCGATGCCGTGATAAAACCAGGTATTGCGATGAAGACGGTCAGCAGGAAGATAGCCAAGCCGACCCATTGGATCATGTTGAGTTTCGGCACTGTGTTATCCCCACGGTTTGCCCATCAGCCCCTGCGGACGGATGGCCAGGAAAATCATCAGCGAGACGAAAATCAGCAGATAGGTGATGTCGCCATACTGCGAGAGGACGGCCAGACCAACGGCTTCGAGAAAGCCAAGGATAATCCCGCCCGCAATCGCGCCGGAGATCACACCCGCACCTCCGATCATCACCATCATGAAGGCTTTGATCGAGGTCGGTCCGCCCATGCCAAGATTGACGCCGGTGATCGTCACCAGCAATCCACCAACCAGACCGGCCAGCATGGCACCCAGGGCGAAACCGATCATCGAATACCGGGCGACGTTGACCCCCATCAACTGCGCCGCCGTCCGATCTTGCGCCAGCGCGCGCAGCGCTCGGCCAGTTTTGGAATACTGCATGAACAAGATAAACGAGATGATCGACAGGATGGCCAAAACGCAGATCAGGATGCGATCATAGGGCATGATCAATCGGAAATCCCAATTGAAAACACCGTCGACGATTTTGGGAACACCGCGTTGCTTCTCGCCAAAGACCAGCAAGATGATCGCATCGAAAAAGAACGCCAAACCTGCCGCCAGAAGCATTGTGCTCTCCTCGCGGGAAGATCGACGTATGACCGGCGCAAACAGAAAACGCTCAATCAATGCGCCAAGCACTGCAAGTGTGATACAGGACGCCAAAAGCGCCAGCACAAACGGCCAGCCCAGCTGTCCGTAAAACGTATAGGTGACAAAACCGCCAAGAACATACATCTGCCCATGGGCAAAATTCAGCACGTTCATCAGGGCGAAAATCAGCGTCAATCCAAGGGCGATCATCGCATATTGCGCGCCCAGATAGATGCCATTTGCTAGTATCTGTTCCATGAGTATCCCGCGTAAGGTTCGGGTATCCCGGGCTGGAGATCAGCCCGGGAGGTCAGTGGCTCGGTAGGCTTTTGCCTTGGTTGGGAGTATTGCCTCAGTCGACTTCAGCGACAAAGAGCGTTTCAAACGCACCGTCCTGATAGACATTGACGACCAGTGGAACGGCAATCTGACGCTTTTGTCCGAACGACGTCGTGCCCACATAGCGCATCTTGGCGTCGCCCTTCATGAACGGATTGGGGGCCTCGAACGTGTCCATCGTGGCTTGGAACGCCGCGACATCCTCGATACCAGCCGGGTTCGCATTCAATGTCGCCAGAATGTATTCCAGCGCATAGACTTTGGTGTTGGACTCGTCGTTATATTCGCCGAACATATCAGTATAGCGTTTGACGAATTCCTTCATGTCATCCGATGCGATCTCGGGCGTTGACGCGCCGCCAACCGAAATGAACCCATTGGCCAGATCACCTGCCCCTTCACGCAGAACCGTCGCATCCTGCGCGGTTTCGGTTGAGATGATACCCTGGAACCCGAGCTCGCGCGCTGAACGGATCAGCTGAGGCGCATTGGCCGGGGAAACGCCGGACAGAACCAGCAAGTCCGGCTGCGTGCGCATAACCGGGGTCAACACCGGCGTGAAATCGGTGGTGTCCACCTGATAAGTCACGTTGTCGGAAACAACCTCAAGCCCCAACGCCTTGGCCGCTTCGATACCGCCATCCCGCTGGCTCAGCGGATCGGACTCGTTCGCGGCGACGAAAGCAACAGACTTCACGCCCTTTTCATCCTTGAGGTATTTATAGATCGCGGGACCGGACTGATAATTGGCAACCATACCCAGAACGGCATTCGATGCGGGGGCCGAGTACAGCTCTTTCGGGAAGGCATAGGGGAAATACATTATCCCTTGCGCTTCGGCGACCGGACGCACCGCTGCGGCACCGTCATCCACGTTGGGGCCGACCACATAGTGGATACCTTCTTGCGCCATCTTTTCCATACCGGCGATGGCGCGCTTGGGGTCTTTCTGATCGTCAAACGAGACGATTTCGATATCGTAGGTGGTGTCACCAATTTTGTAACCACCAGCCTCATTGATCCATTCAGCTCGCGCTTCCATCGAGCGTTGATTGGAAATGCCCCAGGCCGCCGCCGGACCAGAGGTCACGCCAACAAAGCCTATCTTAAGGACCGGGTTCTCGGCCCAGGCGGCCGATCCAAGCACGGATGCGGCCAGCGCCAAAGCAGCCGATGATTTCATCAGAGTTCTGCGTTTCATTATTTCCTCCCTACTGAGGTATCGGCGCCTCTTTCGGGCGCTTGCAAAAATAGACTGTGTCATCGGTCGAATCCCGGTGAACGCGTTAAGTTCTGCATTGTTAACAATTTCTGTCAACACTTTTTGTTGTGCACAATATTGATATTGTCAACAAAACTCCGATATATTGTAAGAAGAAAGCCTTGCAGCTATTAACAAATTTCAGGCCTACCCCACTGGGATGAAACGAGATGACGGACGAACCTGAAGACAAGCTAGGCACCCTGCGAACCGATCCTGATGAACAAATGATCGTTGATCGGATCTATTCTGCGGTGATGGAGCAGAAACTGGCTCCCAGAACCAAGCTGAGCGAACTGGCATTGTGTGAGACCTTCGGCGTCGGTCGAATGCGCGTGCGCCGCGCGCTGTTGCTGCTAAGTAGCCAGGGGATCGTCGATCTGCGTTCCAATCGTGGTGCGTATGTTGCCTGCCCCAGCGCCGATGAGGCCCGCGAGGTCTTTGTTGCCCGTCTGATGATTGAAACTGGCATCGTGCGAGAACTGGCGCGTGGCATCAGTGATGAGGGTGTTCAAGCCCTACGTGCGCATGTCGAGAAAGAAGAGATTGCACGAAATGATGATGACAGGACTGAAATGATCCGTCTTTCAGGTGCCTTTCACGTCGAACTGGCGCGATGTCACAAGAACTCGGTTCTGACCCGCGTTCTGCGAGAGTTGGTCACCCGCACTTCACTGATCGTTGCCCTGTTCGGATCAAACCGCAATGCCACCTGCCCGGATGACGAACATACTTCGATCATTGACGCGATTGCAGATGGCCAGCCGCAAGCGGCCGAAGACGCCATACGTCACCATATTCTTCATGTTCAGAATTCACTGGACCTCGAACAAACCCAAAAGACAGAACCTGATTTGGCGAAGATATTAAGCGGGCGAATGTAACTCGCATTTGGGGTCGTGCCGCAGGTTTTTTTGGCGTCGCTCGTGGGCACACAATCTGCGGCATTCAATCATCTCGTAACCTTCAGGGCGCTTCATTGCACAAGCTCATCGTATAGCTCTAAATTGGCCGTGCCCCACTTTCAACTGATCGAACGTTTGATAACTTGAATGTCCGCTTCTAACTCAGTGCCTGGCGATTTATGCGTCAGCCGCGAATGTCTTCTTCCCGCCCGTTTCCTCGCCCTCACTCTCAACAGGGGGCAACAACGGGTTCGTCCTCGGAGCTGCCACCCAACAATGCCCCGCTTCTGAGATGCATCTCGGCTTGCAACCCGTTTTGCGCTCCCTTTTCCGGCATCAGCGTGATCTTGTCGATGAGCATCGCCAGATATCCCTGCTCTTCCTCGAGACGGATTTCTGCAAGTCTGAGCTACAACGAGCATAAACGACGGCGCGTTGAGTCATGGCGTTTCCTTGATGGGGTGGTTCAAATTGGCGGCGGGTTGCGACGCGATGGCTTGCACCTCGGCGCGCGCCATCAGCTTGAGCAGACCGCGCAGGGCGATCTGTGTTTGGTTGTTTGCGCCCTGTGGCGCGTTGACGGCCTGAGCGGTGAACTGAAGGGGTGTACTGTCCATGTCGGGGTCCCTGTGTTGGTGTCAGCCGTGAGTGGCAGTCGGAACTTGGGACCGACGGAATTTTTGCAGAAAACAGTTTGGATGGTTTGATCCGAAAGCGCCTTTGCGCCTCCGGATCGTTGCAGGTCAGGTCATATCCTGACCGCGCAGCGTCAGCGCGATTTGCTCGGATCGACGCAATCGGCCGAGTGTTTGCCGGGTTGTGCGCAACGACATCAGGGGCTGGATTTTGTTGTCCAGATCCCGCGCCTTCGGCTCAAACTCTTCGATATGGTAGCCGCCGCGCACATGGTTCTCATCCGAGATAAACTCGGTGCGCCGTCCAGTGTCGACAACTTCGATCAGCCGCAACAGCATACACTCCAACGCATCGAGGTCTCGCGCAGAGAGAACCTTCTCCTAGGCTATCCGCACCGCAAGACGGCGCGCGGCATTGGCACTTTGTATGGCGTGCAACGCGTCATGGTCCTCTGCGTGAGGTGATCATCACAGCGCACAAGGACTGGTTTGCAGCGTTTGATCACGACAACATAGACCACCTGTTTGGTGAGAGTCGCCAGGACCATTTTGAGCAAGCGGCTGTAGCGTGGCTCAAAGACAGCTTTGGAGATGATGTCATTCTCGCACGGGCTGATCTTGATGAGACCACCTATCATATCCACGCGGTTGTGTTGCCACGCTCACAAACCAAAGACGGGCGCAGGATGCTGCAGCCGTCAGTGCACGCTCTGATCAAGGACTATGAGAAAGCGCAAGACAGCGTTGGCGAGTGGTTCTCAGAATTGGGTCTGCAACGCGGAGAGCGGCGCAAGCAGGCACTGCGAGACGCGGTGCATCAGCATCGCAATGATCAGACATCAAGCGCCAATGAGAACGAGGGACTCGCGAGCCTTCCGGAGCATGTGGAGCACGTTAGCCCGCGCAAATGGCGGGAAGAGAAAGAATGGCAACTGACAGAGCGTGAAGCCCACGTAGGCAAACGCGAGAAACAAGCCGCGACCGTGATACAGACCGCAAAGGCCGTCACGGAGGGCGACCCCAAAACGCTGGCGGAGATGACGCAGCCTAATGGCAAATCCTTCGCCGCGCGCTTGTTTGGAAGAGCATTTTTGCATTGTGCACAAAAGCCCGCGAGGAGGCATGGCAGGAAGCCCAAGCTGAGGTGCAGGCGCATTTTGAAGAGATCAAAGCGGCGGATGACGCGATTGTCGCAGCGTCGGCATCCCTTCCGGACCGTGCAAAGAAAGAGATCATCAAAGCGCGTAGGTCACTGGTGGGGCGCATCACGACACTCAAGCGCGCGATCAATAAATGGCACCAACCAGGGAAAAACAAGGATTCCGAGGTTTAAAGGTGTCAAACTCCCCTCAAACTTTTTTCTCGCTAAAGACCAACGAACATACGTGATGAGTGTCGATGGCGGCGAGAAGCCCCCACCGGCTTTTACAGGGAGCAAGTGCTCTCAAAAAATTATGTTAAACAAGAGGGACTTCTCATGAATCTACTGACAAACCTCTCCTCGGCGCAATTGTGCGCGCTCGGAATCATTGCAGACATCGGCAAAGCGCAAGCCGAGGACACCGCAAAAATCATGGAGGCCTTTGCGGATACGCTGCCTGCATTCCTTGAAGCCGCGACGGAAGACGATGCCTTCGGGCGCAAAGTCTTCGTGCTCTTTGAAGCCGTTACCAAAATCGGCGCCGCAAAAAGATACAGCGTCATCCGCTGCGTCCAGCAGGCATCGACCAAGAAGTCGAGAAACTGCGGGGGGTTAAAAAAGAGCAAGCCGAAGGTGATGGCAAGACCAGATCCGGAACCCAAGGGGTAAGCGGCTAGAGGCACCCAAAACGAACAGAAAAAGGGCGCGGATCAAACCGTGCCCTTCTTCAATGTGTTTTTTTGCCGCTTTGGCTATTCAGGGTGCTCGCAGTGTCTAAAGCGGACCTTCACGTCGCCCTCCTCCAGGGTCGGCAATGCGGACAAAGCGGACTTTCAATCGAAAAAAATGAAAGCCCGCTTATTGATTGTAGCGCATGCTTTAACTGAAGTGATGCACTTCTTGAAAGCCGTAGACCGGCGTCGGGATACCCTCCATCCGGGCCTTTATTTGAAGCGCCAGGAACTGTGAATAATGCCGGGACTGATGCAGGTTTCCACCATGCATCCAAAGGTTTGGAACCTGTGTCGGCTTCCACATATTGCGTTGCTCGCCTTCCCAAGGCCCCGGGTCCTTGGTTGTGTCAGAGCCTAGACCCCAACATTTCCCAAGGCGATCTGCCATATCCTGGCCCATCAGGTCCGCGACCCAACCGTTCATCGAATTATACCCGGTCGCATAGACCACCAGATCGGCATCCAGATGCGTTCCGTCATCAAGGATAACTCCGGTTTCATCAAGCGCAGTGACCTGACCGCGTTTCAGTTTGATCTCGCCATCAATGATCAACTGGCTGGCCCCGATATCAATGTAATAGCCCGATCCGCGACGCAGGTATTTCATGAACAGGCCGCTGTCATCATCGCCCCAATCCAGCCAGAATCCCGCCTTTTCAAGGCCGTCATAAAACTCTTTGTCCTGCTCTTTCATCGCGGCATAAGCCGGAATCTGGAATTCGTGCAGAATGCGATAGGGCAGCGACGCAAAGATCAGATCGGCTTTTTCGGTCGTCATGCCTGACTGCACCGCACGTTCAGAATAGAGATCGCCCAGTCCGATTTCCATGAGGGTGTCCGAGCGGACAATATGGGTTGAGGACCGCTGCACCATTGTCACGTCAGCATCGTTTTCCCAAAGCGCCGCGCAGATATCGTGGGCCGAGTTGTTGGACCCCACCACAACGACCTTCTTACCGGCCCATTTGTCGGGACCTTCATGTTCCGACGAATGCACCTGTTCGCCTTTGAAAACATCCATACCCGGAAAATCAGGCATGCGTTTCTTGCCGGACATCCCCGTCGCCATGATCAGATGTTTGGGCCGCAGCACAACTTCTTCGCCGTCCCGGTCCACAGTGATGGTCCATTCGCCCTTGTCTTCATTGAACGTGGCGGATTTGGCCGTCGTGCGCGTCCAATAGTTCAGCTCCATCACCTTGGTGTACATCTCAAGCCAGTCACCGATCTTGTCCTTGGGCGAGAACACGGGCCAGTTTTCCGGGAACTTGATATAGGGCAGATGGTCGTACCAGACCGGGTCATGCAGACAGAGGGATTTGTAGCGATTGCGCCAACTGTCGCCGGGCCGGTCATTCCGTTCAACGATGATCGTCGGAACACCCAGCTGACGCAGCCGCGCACCCATGGCGATCCCACCTTGACCACCGCCGATGATGACGCAGTAGGGCTGTGTTTTGTAGCCCAGTTCAGCCTCTTCCTGCGCCCGTTCTTCGGCCCATGTGGACCTGTGTTTGCCCACACCATGCTTGGCCCCAAGTGGGCGGTTGAACCCTTTGGGCTCTTCATGACCTTTCAGCTCGACCATCGTGGTCAGCAAGGTCCATATCTTGCCATCCTTGAGGCGCAGCAACCCGTAGCCGCGTGCCAATCCGGTTTCGAACTCGATCCATGAGGTGGTTATTCCGCCGTCTTCGGTGGGCACCTCACCTTCGGATACTTTCCAACCGCTCGGTTTGGTTGTGACCAGCTGATGCGAAAGCATATCTGCCACCTGCGCCTTGCCTTCGACCGTTTTGATATTCCAGGTAAAGCTGACCAGATCGCGCCAATAGCAATCGTCTTGGAACATATCGCACGCGGCACTGATATCGCCTTTGGATAAAGCCGCACCGAAGTCATCCAGAAACCCCTGCACCTGATCCGAGAGTGTTGTGTCGAGCATGTGATCCTCCCTATCTCCACGGAGCAGAAGGCTGGCAAATCCGTGACCCTTCGGGCAAGCGGATTTGGTGAATCAACACTTGGTGCGGTCCAAAAACGCCATAGCTTGTTGCGCGCGCAACAAGGGCGCAACACGGGTACGTGTTCGTTTAAGCGGGCGGTTTAAGCCCGGCTTTTCGCATACGGCGCAGGATCGTCGATCGGTTCACACCAAGGCGCCTTGCCAGTTGGGACATGTTCCAATCGCAAGCACGCAAAAGTGTTTCCAGATCATCTGATTCCTGCTTTTGCGTAGGGGCGAGCGCCGGGGCGGGCAAATCCGTTAAGTCGATGATGTTGTCCCCACACAGGGCGACCGAACTTTGCAGTAGATGTTCCAGTTCACGAATATTTCCGCGCCACAACCGTGATTTCAAATCGGCGCGGGCAGCGGTCGACAGGCGAATATCATGGCTGGCAAACCGTCGGAGCAGACGATCAATTAGCCAATCCAAATCCGCACGGTGGCGCAAAGGCGGCAGAGACAATGTGGCCCCCGCAATCCGGTGAAGCAGATCTTCACGCAGACCGCCCTGCAATCCTGCCGGGGGCTGCCGGCATGAGGCGATGATCCTCAGATCAGCGCGCCGCTCAAGCACTGCCAAAAGAGAGGCCTGCGCAGGCTCGCTTAGGTCTTCAACGCCGCGCAGGAACAGTGTGCCAGGTTCGATAGCATGGCAGAAGCTGAATGTCGGAGTGTCGCAGCAGATCACGGTGTGGAAATCCTGTGTCGCGGGATCGGCCATATGGATCGCGCGCGCCAGCTTGGTTTTGCCTGTCCCGCTTTCACCGGTCAGTAAAAGCGGCAGATTTGTCGGCGCAAGACGGGCAGCCTTGTTCAAAAGTTGCTGAAGGCCCACATCCGGCCCCGCAAAGCTGCCAAGGGCACCAGGCAGAACCTGTTCGCGTTTGCGCAGGGCTGCCGTCATCTGTGGCGTCTGTGGCGCAACGGCATGACCATAGAGCGCGCGCCCATCCTTGAGGTGTAGAACGCGGTCTTCGGACGGTCTGCCGCGCATGAATTCGGGCATGTCATCAACACTGATTTCAAGCCAGTCCTGCAGTTGCGACCCGATCAGGTGGCCCGAACCGTCCGGGTCCAGTGCACATCGGGCCCCCGAAGTCATACCGATGATCTTGCCGCCTCCGTCCACTGCAACCGCCGCTTCAGGATCGACCTCAAGAAATTCGGGGCTGGCAGAAAAGCGCAGGACCCAATCGCGCCGGGTCGATGCCATCAGGTTTGCCATCTCGACGCGACGTGCGGAATTCGTCACCAATGTCATGGCCAGATTCTGCGATGCCTTAGGCGAGGGTCCACGCAACAAAGACACATCCAGAACAGCCGCAAGACCACCTTTGGTGTCAAAAATTGGTGCTGCCGTACAAGACAGCGGCGTATGCGTAATTGAAAAATGATCGCCTTGATGAATCGTAACCGGCTGACCTGTAACGATACACGACCCCACCCCGTTCGTTCCTGCCAACTCTTCCGTCCACTTGAATCCTAGATGAAGACCCGCTGTTCTGAGCTCGTCCTCGAAGTTCCGGTCGCCAAAGAAATCAACGCAGACGCCATCTGCATCCGCAAGCAGCAGGACGTAGTTCTGCCCTGCCACCTGCGCAAACAGGGATTGCAGCCCCGAACGCGCCGTTGCGATCAGACGTTCGGATTGTTCCAGATGTTCACGGAATTTGGTGTCCGGGAGGATGTGCGCTGGTTCCTGTCTTGAGGGATCCATTCCGTAGGTTTCAACACAGCGCTGCCAGCTATCCGCGACAAGTCGGTCTCGCCCTGTATCGAACCCGCTTAAGACACGGTCAATCTCTTTTGAGTGCTGGCGGTCCAACAGCTTCCCGTCCTACAAATCCTTCCTAAAAATAGCATGAGTATAGCTGCGCGCCTATGTTCAATATTCGACTGGCAAACGTTTGGCGCTTTGCCTCGTCAAGCTGACCTTCGTTAATCGCGCAGCATTGGACCCTTTCGGCTCGAAGCTGACGTTGGGTGAATTCCTCCCAATGTCCGCATTGCGGACGAAGCTGATATTCGCATTGTCTGTCCGAATGTCAGCTAACTTTCGCAGACCGCCCTCATAGTCCCGAACGGCGGCAGGTTGAAATGAGTTGTGCGCGCCTCATCACAACTCGTTCTACTCGATGCTTACTTATGTCGAGAATTCAACCCTCACCGCGTCATCTCAGGCAGTTTGATCCTTTGGATCTTACCGGATGGGCCTTTCGGCAATTCTTCCAGTAAATAAACCGTGTCTGGAGATTTGAACGCGCCGAGCTTTTGGACACAAATCTCGACAAGTTGTTCGGACGACAACGTGGAGCCATCACACAATTTAACGGCCGCCTCCACACGTTCACCATAAGTTTTGCACGGGCGAGCAAAAGCGGCGGCTTCAATTACGTCAGGATGCGAATACAATGCTTCGTCGATTTCACGAGGGGCAATGTTCTCCCCTCCCTTGATAATCAGTTCCTTCAGTCGACCGGTGACAAAGAAATACCCGTCGTTGTCGATATGGCCCAAGTCACCTGTTCGAAGCCACCCGTCCGAGGTGAAGGTTTCGCCGGTTGCGTCGGGGTTCTTGAGATACTCGCGCATGACGTTTGGTCCACGCACAGCGATCTCGCCTTGCAGATGAGGTGGTAGAGGAATCAGATCAGGCGACAGGATGCATGCCTCATTGCCAAACGCCTTGCCCGGTGAGCCAATTTTGCGAATGCCCGGCGGCAATGGGTTCGATAGTATCTGGGCGGCGGTTTCGGTCAGGCCCATGGTTTCAACAATCGGCACTTCGAAACGGGCTTCGAATGCAGTTTGCACATCGGGTGCAAGCGGGGATGACGCTGAACGGCCGAAGCGTAACCGATCCCGGGTGTTGGGTGACGGGGTTATGTCAGAGTGGAGCAGGTGCGAGATGATTGTCGGCACGACAGAGAACCATGTCGCCTTCGCTTCTTCGCACTGGTCCCAAAACTTGCTGGTTGAAAACTTCTCGGCCACCGCCAATGATCCGCCAGAGACCAATGCGCTGATGACCGTTACGCACAAGCCGTTGATGTGGTAAATTGGCAATACGCAGAGACCGCGATCGCTTGGCGTCAACCTGTGGGCCACGGTTGGTGTCCAACCGCCTGCCAACAAGCTCGCGTGGCTGTGCACGACACCTTTGGGGCGTCCGGTTGTCCCCGATGTGTACATTAGCAGTGCGTCGTCTGCAGGCTCAAGCCGGTGTAATACCGGGGCTTTGTTGTCACCTGCTTCTGTGAGCCGAGACATTCTCGTCGGGCTTACCCTTTCGAACAAATTGACCTGGGCCTCGCCGACAAGTGCAATGCGCGCTTCGCAGTGATCCAGCGCATATCCTATAGCCTCGTCTCCCGCGACGAGGTTGATCACCGTCGCACGGAACCCGCCGTAAAGCACTCCGTAAAGGCATTCGATTGCCTTGCGACCGTTTGGCTGCAGGATTGCGACGCTCGTCCCTTTATTCAGTCCCAACGCCGTCAATTGTTGCGCAAGTTGTTTTGCTTTGCTCTGCAAATCCGACCAAGTCAGCGCAGGCTCGCCGTCAAAAAACAAATAGGCGTCGCGATCACCGTCGGTGCTTGCCCGGTCATCTAGCCAGTCGCGGACGGTGCCGTTTGGCGGCGTATGATCATCCACCTTCATTCCCCTGCATCCGCCCAGTAATCTGCGAAGATGTCTTCGACGGTGGGTTCGATAGGTGGAATTTCCCGAACGATCTTGGTGGTTTGGATGAAGTGCTTCCAATGCAGGTTCTCATCAATCGCATTGCCCCCCCAGCTGCCGCATCCCATCGAAAGCGAGAAGGGCATGCCGTTGTTGAATGAGCCACCGGTCGCGAAAGTGTGCGCCTGATTGACGATGACACGGCAGGTTGGCATCAAGGTACCCAATGCCACCGCACGCGCGTCATCTGCAGTGTGAATGCCGATGGAATGTCCTGCCCCTTGATAGTCCAGAATGCGCGCCGCGATAGCTCGCGCGTCCTCGTAGTCCTTCGCGCGGTAAAGCGCGGCAACGCGGCTTAGCTTTTCGCCGGACAGCGGATGATCCGGGCCGATGCCTTTGGTTTCGACCGCAAGGAACTTTGTGTCTTCGGGCACCTGATCAGTCAGACCTAACGCCGCAATCATCTTGTCGGCATCCTGCGCGATGACTTCCCGGTTCAGATGGCCGTCGGGCCAAAGCTTCGAAACAATCTGAGCTTCGTCTTCCACCAGCGCCCCACCTTCATTGGCGAGCGCCGCAATGAAATCCTCATAGATCGCGTCCACAACGATCATCGAGTTTTCAGACGAACAAGAAGTTGCGTTGTCGAACGTCTTGGAAGCGGTAATTTTCTGAGCAGCAGCCTCCAGGTCGGCGGTCTCGTCAACGATAACCGTAACGTTGCCTGCGCCCACGGCTACAGCGGGTGTACCGCAGGTCTGGGCGCGATGGACATTGTTCTGGCTGCCTGTGCAAATCACCCGGTCGCACAGCTCCATCATGGCCTGAGTTTTGACCTTGGAGCCGGGCGCTGGGACCATCTGAACCAGATCATGATTCAGCCCCAGCTTGTCAAATTCGGCATGAACGTTGGACAAAAGCAACTCGCAGCTGGCCACACCTTTGGGCGAAGGGGCAACAACCACCGCGTTGCCACACTTCAATGCGTTAATGATGTTGTTGGCAGGCGTGGCTGCAGGGTTGGTCGAGGGCACCACAGCGCCCACCACCCCGATGGGGCGCGCGATTTCGGTGATGCCGGTGGAGGCGTCGTTGCTGATAATCCCGTGCGTTTTCACGCCCTTGATGTCGCGCATCAAGCCAAGTGTCTTGCGATGGTTCTTGATGATCTTGTCGGGCACATTGCCAAGCCCGGTTGTCGCGACCGCAAGTTCGGCCAAAGCCCGATTGCGAGAAGGCTCCATAATCGCCCAAGCGGCAGCTTCGGCTGCGCGGTCATAGCGCCTTTGGTTAGCACCCGTCTCGTAAGCTTTCTGAGCGGCGCGCGCTCGAGCCACAACTGTGCTCAATTGAGCAATATCATCATGTGCATTCATCGCGAAATTCCTATGGAAGAGGATAGGGCGCGGGTCGCCCTATCCATTACTCTGCCACTCGTTAAAGACCTGCCAGAAGCTCTTTCAGTGTTTCCTGACGCGCAGCCCACATTTCCTGAACCTCTTCACGGGTCATAATGTGCATGGGCGAACCGCCTGCTTTCATTTTGCCCGCCACACGCGAGTTCTTGAACATCTCGGGTACGGTTGCGGCCAGTTTGTCGATGACCTCTGGCGGCGTTCCTTTGGGCACCATGACACCGCGGAAGTTCACGCTGGCGTTGTCGATGTCAAAGCCCTGCTCTTTTAACGTCGGGACGTCAGGCAAGAACTCATTGCGTTCCAGATCAAACACGCCAAGGATTTTGACGTTGCCCGCTTCCTGTGCACGGAATGCGTCTGACAGATTATTCACGCCGCCCATGACGTCACCCGCTATCACAGCTTTCATTGCTGCCGCACCGCCGCCTTTGGTCGGGATATATGCCATTTTAACACCTGCTTCTTTCTCAAGTTGCAAGGCGGCAATGTGGTGTCCAACAAACAGACCTGCCCCAGAGAACGTCAGTTTCCCGGGGTTTTCCTTGGCGTAGGTGACCACGTCCTCCATGGAGTTGAACGGGCTGTCCTTGGCCACCACAAATACCGCGGGGTCAGCGCCCCAGTTGGCGATCGGTTCAAAGCTGTCCGCCGAGTATTCGACACCGCCCTTAATCGACTGCGCAATGAAATGCGGAATGTTGTATGCCCCGAGCGTATAGCCATCAGCCTCGGCCTGGGTTGCAAACCAGTTCCAGCCAACCCGCCCACCAGCGCCGGGTTTGTTGATGATCGCAATGGGCATACCAAGCGCATCTTCATTGCCTGCCGTCATGGTGACAATGCGGGCCTGGAAGTCAGTGGCCCCGCCAGCACCATAGCTGACCATCATCATGATGGGGCGTTCCGGGTAATCCTCGGCGATGGCCATGCCACCGGTCAGGGACATTAGCGCCAACGCGGCGCCTGCCAGTAAATGTTTCATGTTAGATCCTCCCTTGGATTTTTGATCGCCGCTTTGCGCGGTCTTTTTCAGAAAAATATCTCTCGCGGTGTGTAGACTTTGAGCAGCAGGGCAAAGAGCCCGTACATCACCGCCAGAAACCCTGCGGTGATGATCACGCGCTTGACCCAGGTCTTGGCTTCATCATGTGGCGCCGGGTCGTAGAAGCTGAGAAGCAAGAAAAACGTGATCGTACCCGCGGTGTAGAAACCCAACGCCTTGGCGGCCCAGAAAATGTAGACAAGCGCGATGGTCAGGCCTGGCAGAAGCCACACGAAATCTTTGCGCGAAACGCCATTTCCCACCTTTGTCCAACCAAGGATCGCTTTGACGAATGTCCACAATGCCAAGACGACGAAGACGGTCGAAATCAAACGCGGAAACAGGAAGGCTTCGGCAGGCTGTTGCGTATAGCTTACCCATGCCACCCACATCCCGACCGCCGCAATAATGCCGGACGCCACAATGTGTTGAACGCGTGGAAGACTGATTTGGCTCATCCCATGATCTCCTCTTTAGAGGTGTAGCGACGGCTGCGAAGTTCCATCCAGACTGAATAAGCAATTGATGCAATCACGATGGCAATTAGGACGATGTTCAGCGTGCCAGTCAGGAAATAGCTCGCCATCCCGTCAGTGGCTCCGGCAATCATTGACCCTTGGATGAAATTTGCTTCGGCAATCGGGCCAAGGATCAGGCCAAGCACCAGCGGCGCGGCCGAGAAGCCGAAGCGTTCAAGGAAGTACATCATAACGCCCAATGCGGCCATGACGTAAACGTCGCCCATGCTGGACTGGACCGAGTAGCTGCCGAAGACGGCGAGCCCCAGAACAACGGCCGCCATGACGCTTTGCGGCACCTGTGCAACCCGGGCGGCAAGGCCAGCCACATAAAGGCCGAAGATGCACATGAGCACCTGACCGATCAGCATCGAGTTGATAAAGGTCCACGCCACATCCGGATGATTGTCAAAGAGATCGGTGCCCGGAAAAATTCCGTGGATCAGCAGACCACCCAGCAGCACTGCTGCCGTGGGCGAACCAGGGATCGACAGCGTCAGAAGTGGCACAAGGCTTGGGCCGACCATGGCGTTGTTCGCGCTTTCTGCTGCGATCACACCTTCACTGTGGCCCTTGCCAAATTTATCGCGTTCCGGGCTGAACTTTTTGGTTTGGTCATAGGCGACAAGACCTGCGATTTGACCTCCGACGCCTGGGATAAGCCCAATGACCGAACCTGTGATGGTACCAATGCTAAGGGCGCGAGGGCGGCGCAGAAGCTCGCGCACCGCATCCATGATCGAATGTTTCTCGACCTCGATCACTTCAGCATTTGCAGCTTTGCGGCCTTTTGCGAACATGGTCAGTACCTGGGGAATGGCAAACAACCCGATGAGCGCCGCAATGATGTTGATACCGCCACCCAATGCTGGGTGAAAAATAAACCGCTGCGCGCCCATGATGTCGTCAAATCCGATGGTCGCAAGCCAGAGGCCGATGCAACCGGACAGAAGGCCCTTCACCACCGAAGCGCTGTCCAGCGAACCGATTACAGTGACGCCAAGGATGGCGAGCCAGAACAGGTGACTGGGACCGAATGCCAGCGCCCATTGCGCCAGTACGGGTGTCAGGAAGATCAACAGCAGAACACCAATCACGCCCCCGACTGCCGAAGCTAGGAAGCTGAGCTGCAACGCTTGAGCCCCTTTGCCTTGCTTGGCCATGGTGTGACCGTCCAACGTCGTTGCGATGTTTGCAGGTGCACCGGGAATTTTAAGAAGGATGGCGCTGACCGCGCCACCTGCCACTGTGGATGTATAGGCCGCTCCCAAAAGGATCAGTCCCTGAACGGGTGTCAGGTGGAAGGTGAAGGGGATTAAAAGGGCCACTGCCATTGTCGGTGATAGTCCGGGGGTTGCCCCCAAAATCAGCCCACCAATCGTCCCCAAAAGCAACAAGCCAAAAGAGATCGGTGTGAAGACATCTCCGAAGTAATAAAGGAATTCCAAAGTTCCACCTGATGGTTTTCTCACGTTGACATCACAGGCTAAGAGATGAAAATAGTTTTGCAAATGTTTTCATTTTTTAGCCGAATAAGTGTGAATAATGGCCCGAAAACAGAAAGATAAACCTGATATCGTCGCTGTTGCGAAAGCGGCAGGGGTTTCCATCTCGACGGTCTCGCGAAGCTTCAATCACCCTGATCTTCTCAAACCGGCGACTCGCAAGAAGATTGATCGAGCGGTGCAGAAACTGGGCTATATTCGCAATCGCGCGGCGCAGGTGATGCATGGGCGGCGCAGTGGCACCATCGGACTGGTCGTGCCAACAATTGACAACGCGATCTTTGCCGAATTGATCCAGTCCTTCTCTGATGGGCTGGATCAGTACGGTTTCACGATGCTTATTGCATCTCACGGTTTCGATTTGGATCGCGAATACAAAATGCTGCGCAAACTGATGGAACACCGTGTCGATGGGCTGGCGCTTATCGGGTTGGAACACTCGGACGCCACCCATCAACTAATCGAACAGCAGGGGGTGCCAACTGTTGCAATCTGGAACTATGCCGACGACGCACGATTATCTTGCGTAGGGGTTCAAAATTCAGAGGCTGGCCGCTTGGCCGCGTGTCACCTGTTGGATCTCGGCCACCGCGACATCGGCCTTGTCTTTCCCGACCTTGCTGGAAACGACCGAGCTCACGATCGGTTGCACGGAGCTCTTTCAGAGCTGCGGCGGAAAAAGATCAAGGTGCCGGAAGAGTGGCAACTGCAGGCCCCCTACAGCATTGCGGACTCAAAACGCGCTAGCCTGTCGTTGTTGGGGAAGTCTCCGCGCCCCAGTGCCATTTTGTGCGGTAATGACATTATTGCTCAAGGCGTGCTTTATGCCGCGAAACACTTGGGCATTGCTGTGCCTGGAGAACTTTCAATAATGGGGATCGGCGATTTCAAAGGATCGGGAGAAATCGAACCGTCACTCTCAACCATCCGCATTCCGGCCAAACGAATTGGAGCTTTGGCCGCAAAGCAAATAGCGGACGCCATTACTGGAAAAAGCGCGGGTACAACGGCGACAAATTACGAACTCAGTGTATTAGTTCGGGATTCCACCGCGACTCCATCTGGAATGGCAAACACCTGAAACGGTCCTGGACATCTTGGCGAACACAGCCTTGGCCCAAGCTGTCAAGTGCGAGGTAGTGCCATACAAAAGTGCAATCGACGGCTTGGCAGTGCCCCCTATCCCGTCAACCATCCAATGCACGCCATCCGATATCGCGCCGATAAAACCCTTCAGGCCAATCCACACCTTCAACCATTTCATAGGCCCGGTCGCGCGCCTCCTTCAACGTGTTTCCACGCGCGGTCACGTTCAGGACACGCCCGCCCGAGGCCACAACCTGCCCTTCCACAGTCTTCGTTCCCGCGTGGAATACCATTTTTCGGCTGTCTTCAGGCAGCGCGTTCAACCCTTTGATCGCAGTGCCTTTCTCATAAGCGCCAGGGTAGCCATTCGCCGCCATCACGACCGTGATGGCATGGTCATCCGCCCAATTCACCCGCACCTCATCCAACCTGCCTTCGGCAGCGGCGTGCATCAGGTCCATCGCTTGCGCGCCCATACGCATCATCAACACCTGACATTCCGGATCACCGAAGCGGACGTTGTATTCAACCAGCCTTGGCTGCCCATCCTTGATCATCAACCCTGCATAAAGAACCCCCTGAAACGGCGTTCCCCGGCGCTTCATCTCGGCGATCGTAGGGCGCACGATCTCTTCCATCGCGCGCGCTTCTACTTGTTCACTTAAAACCGGAGCCGGAGAATACGCCCCCATTCCGCCGGTGTTCAGGCCAGTATCGCCTTCACCTACCCGTTTGTGATCCTGGGCCGTGCCGACAGAGAGAATGTTCTCTCCATCGCACAGAACGAACAGCGAGGCTTCTTCGCCATCCATGAACTCTTCAATCACGACTTCCGCGCCCGCACCGCCGAAAGCACCGCCGAACATGTCGTCAATGGCGTCCAGTGCGGTCTTTTCGTCCATCGCAACGATCACGCCCTTGCCTGCGGCCAGCCCATCGGCCTTGACCACAATTGGCGCGCCCTGTTCGCGGATATAAGCTTTGGCAGGCTCTGCCTCGGTGAAACGGGCATAGGCTGCAGTGGGGGCTTTGGCCGCGTCACAGATTTCTTTGGTGAAGCTTTTCGACGCTTCCAGCTTCGCTGCCTCGGCTGAGGGCCCAAAAACCAGAACTCCGGCTTCGCGCAAGCGATCAGCCACACCGGTCGCCAAAGGCGCCTCGGGCCCGACAATCACGAAATCAATCGCGTTTTCTTCGGCAAAGCTGACAACAGCACCGCCGTTTTCAATATCAAGAGTGGCACAGTCAGCGATCTGAGCGATCCCCGCATTCCCCGGCGCAACGATCAGGCGGTCACATTTGGGGTTTTGCAGCACTGCCCATGCCAGGCTGTGTTCGCGCCCTCCGCTGCCGAGAATGAGGATATTCATGAAAGCTCTCCGATCTGCTTGGCCTTGCCTGCGCGGCGTTCTAAGCTGGGTGAGCATTTGAAACAAGGCGCTGAAATGTCCGACCTGCTTGATGACCCGATTCCGGGCCAAAACACCCCTGAATACACAGTGTCCGAAATTTCCGGTGAGGTGAAACGGACGCTCGAAGGCTCGTTCGGGCGAATCCGCGTCCGGGGTGAGGTTGGGCGCGTGTTCAAGGCGCGATCCGGGCACCTTTATTATGACATCAAGGATGACCGGAACGTTTTGGCCTGCACCACCTGGAAAGGGCAGGTTGCAGGTCTGTCCGTTGTGCCGGAAGAAGGGTTGGAGGTCGTCGTCACCGGTCGCCTTACTGCTTTTGGGGCACAATCCAAATACAACCTGAACGTCGACGAGGTTTCCGTTGCTGGTCAGGGCGCGCTGATGGCGTTGCTGGAAAAGCGCAAGAAGCAGCTTGAGGTCGAAGGATTATTCGCGCCCGAACGCAAAAAACCCCTGCCGTACCTGCCACAGGTTATTGGCGTGGTCACATCCCCCTCAGGCGCAGTAATCCGCGACATTCTGCATCGACTCAGGGACAGGTTCCCACGCAAGGTGCTGATCTGGCCCGTGGCCGTACAAGGAGCAAACTGCGCTTCTGAGGTTGCCCGCGCCATCGAAGGCTTCAACCAATTGACACCCGGCGGCGCGTTGCCCCGGCCCGATCTAATCATCGTGGCCCGCGGCGGCGGATCAATCGAAGATCTCTGGGGTTTCAATGAAGAGATCGTCGCGCGCGCCGCCGCCGCGTCGGACATACCGTTGATCTCGGCCGTTGGGCACGAGACCGATACCACCCTGATAGATTTCGTCTCGGACCAGCGCGCTCCAACGCCCACCGCAGCCGCCGAACTGGCCGTCCCCGTCCGCATGGAGTTGCTCGCCTGGACTGGCGAGCAAGGCGCACGCTTGTCACGGGCCGCAACTGACGCAGTCCAACGCCGAGCGCAAAGGCTGCACGATCTGTCCCGCGCGCTTCCGCGCCCGGACAGTCTGTTGAACTCTCCGAGACAACGTCTTGATTTGATTGCAGATCGCCTCACACCCGCCTTGATACGCGGGGTGCAGAACCGTCGCCTTCAAGTGGTGGAACTGTCTGCCCATCTGCGCCCCTCAACCCTGCGCAGTCTGGTATCTGCACGACGAGAATCACTGCACAACCTGTCCTCGCGCCTGTCCCTGCGACCAATCCAAAAGGAAATCGACCAGCAGCGGCAAAACCTCAATCGTCTTGGCGATCGAATGCATACGGCCCAAACCGCACGGTTGGATCGCCTCAAACAGCAACTCGAAGCGACGGATCGCCTGCGCGAGACGTTGAGTTACAAGGCCACTTTGGACCGCGGATACGCGGTCGTCCGGGCCGAGGGAAATGTGATCACCACCAAGGCCCAGGCCGCCAAACAAACGGCGCTTGAGATCGAATTCGCCGATGGCATTCTCAGCACCGGCGCGGCCGCGAAACCGTCTTCGAAGAAACCCAAACCGGGCGCCCCGGATCAAGGATCGCTGTTCTAGGCCATGCTGACCATCTGGGGCCGAAGAACACCATCGAATGTACAGGCGCTGATGTGGTGCGTAGGTGAGCTGGCACTAGGTTTTCAACGCCACGATGTGGGGCACAGGTTCGGCGGGCTGAACAAGGATGGCTTTCGCAAACTTAACCCAAACGGCACCATCCCGGTGATACAGGATAGCGAACGCCCCCGCTTTGGGAGACGGGCCCAATCCTGCGGTATCTGGTCTCCGCGTATGGTGAGGGTGATTTCTGACCACGCGACCCGACCCGGCAAGCCGAAGTGGACAAGTGGGCGGAATGGGCCAAAATCAACGTCGCGATGGTATTCACGGCACCTGTTTTCTGGCGGATCGTGCGGACACCGGAGGCAGAGCGCGACCACCATGCAATCAAAAAAGCCGTGACAGCGCTTGAAAGCACGCTGGTAATCGCCAATGCGCAACTGCCTGAACAGGCGTTCCTGTGCGGCTCTTGTCTGACTTTGGCCGATATCCAGATGGGACACTTTCACTATCGCTACTATGACATCGATATATCACGTACATCACTGCCCAATTTGCGCCGGTGCTATGACGCGCTGACCGAAAGGCTCGCTTACCAGACCCATGTCATGATCAGCTATGAGGAGCTGCGCCGAAGCTGATCAAACACCAACGTCGGGCCCGTAGCATACCATTTCCTCCCCAAGATCCTCTGCCTCATACAGTTCGGTCGCTTGCGGATTACCCTCGAACTGCGCGATCAGCCCGCCACCTGATTGGGTAAAGACCCAACATTGCGGATCCAGCCTGTCTTCGTAGAGGAAACAAATCTGCTCATCCCGCTGGTACCAGATACCTTCCTTGCAATTCCCGTCGAGAAAAGACCAGATCACACGACGGTTCGGAAGGTACCGTTCAACCCCGTAAACCTGCCCGTCGAACCCGTAGAAAAGAGTTTTTCCCCGCGTATACTTGTCGAATTCCGGGCCCGACAAAGGCGTTTGTGCCGCCACGGATTGTGCGGCAAAGGTTGCGAGAATCATCATGGATCTGAACATGTTTCCATTTTGTCAGAAGCGGTCCGGTCACGCCATTCGCCTGTTGGATCGGGGTCATCACAAGGCGCTTAACTCAACGTAAGCGGTTGATTTCACGCCACGTCCAAGATCAGATTATTCTGAACCGGCGAGGAGAAGACATGACAACCATACTGTTCTGGATCGCCTTTGGCTGCGCCCTTGGTTATCTGCCACTGACCTCCCGACCTGCCGGATCTTTGCGCACCGTGCTGAAAACCGCTTCAGTCGTCCTGTTGGCGGTCATAGCCGTCTTGCACGGTGGGCCTTGGCTATTGGTTCTTGCGCTCGTTCTGTGCGCGTCCGGTGACGCTATGCTGTCACGCGAAACAGATGCCACGTTCATGGCGGGCATCGCCGCTTTTGCCGCCGGGCATCTGGCCTATATCGCTCTGTTCCTGTCTCATCCGACCAGTTCCGTTGCGCTGATTTGGAACGCACCAGCGATTGTATGGTCGTTGATCATTCTTGGCATCATCATGGCCACAATGCTTGCGCCCCGCGCCGGAGACCTGAAAGGGCCCGTTCTGGCCTATATCCCGATCATTCTTGGAATGGGGATCACTGTGCTGGCACTGCCGGATGTTGGCCCGCTGCGGTGGGCCTTTCCCGCAGCCATGGCCTTCATCGCCTCAGATCTGATCCTCGCAACCGAGAAGTTTCTGCTGCCGCCGAACCACCCTGCCCTCAAGGTAACGCCTTATCTGGTGTGGCCTCTCTACTGGGGCGCGCAATTCGGCTTTGTCCTTGCGTTCGCGTGACCCTTTGCAACTGCCGCAAATCCGCATTAGGTGAAGGGAACACCTGTGGAGACCAAGTATGGCGTTTTTCTCAAAGCTAAAGGACAAGCTGTTCAAATCCTCATCTCGTCTTGAAGAGGGGCTGGAAGCCATCGTCGAGGATGGTGGTGAGGAAACTACGGCTCCCGACCCGCTGATCCCTGAACCACAACCCAAACCGCAACCAGTCCCTGAAGTACCGGACCCAGCCCCGGCCCCGCAACCAGTTGAACCGCCCACGCCGATCCCGGCTGACCCCACCCCCGTCGCTCCACCTCCGGAAATCCCTGAATCCAAAGGTATCCTGAACCGCCTGTTCAATCGAGGCGCCGTCACGGAAATGCGCCGCACACTGGATGATGACATGCTGGAGCAGCTGGAGGAGCTGTTGATCGCCTCGGACATGGGCGTCGACACGGCCTTACGTGTCACGTCGAACATGGCTGAAGGCCGCTTTGGCCGCAAACTGTCGACCACAGAGATCAAGCAACTTCTGTCCCAGGAAGTCGCCCGCGTGATGGAGCCTGTGGCCAAACCTCTGCCGATCTATCCCAAACGGCCACAAGTGGTGCTGGTCGTCGGCGTCAACGGCTCAGGCAAGACCACGACAATTGGAAAACTGGCAAGCCAGTTCAAAGAGGCCGGCAAAAAGGTCATCATCGCCGCCGGCGACACCTTCCGCGCTGCGGCCGTAGAACAGTTGCAGGTCTGGGGCGATCGCGCCGGAGTTCCGGTTCTGACTGCACCCGAAGGCTCGGATCCCGCCAGCCTTGCCTTTGATGCGCTGACCCGTGCACAGGCAGAGGGCGCCGATCTGCTGATGATTGATACTGCAGGCCGCCTGCAAAACCGCACCGACCTGATGGAGGAACTGGCCAAAATCGTTCGCGTCATCCGCAAGGTTGATGACACCGCTCCACACAATACTTTGCTCGTACTCGACGCCACCACCGGTCAGAACGCGCTGAGCCAGGTGGAAACGTTCCGTAACCTGGCGGACGTTTCCGGTCTGGTCATGACCAAGCTGGACGGCACGGCAAAAGGCGGTGTTCTTGTTGCGCTGGCAGACAAATTCGGGTTGCCCATCCACGCGATCGGCGTCGGCGAACAGATCGATGACCTTGCCCCTTTCGACCCGGAAGAATTCGCCGCCGCCCTCACCGGTCTCGACAAAAGCTGATCCGAGGCTTCATCTGGCCCAAAATATCCTCGGGGGGTGTGGGGGGCAGACAGCCCCCCAACTTCTCCGCTCCGAAAAAGGTCCGCGAATTTGAGCGACTGGCTGATCTCTCTCGAAGGCACCGAGGCCGGACACCAGCTGGCATTGGCGCTGGCTTTGATGGCGGCGTTCCTGCACGCGGTCTTCGGTGCATTGCAAAAAGGCAGGCATGACCCGTGGCTGTCCCGAGGTGCAATCGACGCCTGCTATTGCCTTATGGCAGCCCCCTTCGCCTTTTTCGTGGTGCCCTGGCCCGAACCTCATATGTGGCCGATCTTCGCACTCGTCTGGCTGATCCACATTGCCTACAAGACCCTGCAGGCCATGGCATACACCAAAGGCTCTTACACCGTCGTCTATCCTGTGGTGCGCGGGACGGGTCCGCTGTTCACTGTCATCGGCGCCTATCTTTTGTTCGGTGAAGCATTCTCGGCTGTTCAATGGCTGGGCGTAGCTACGTTGCTGGCAGGGATATTCGGGTTGGCCGCCTACAATTTAAGGTTCCTTGAAACCAACAGGGATACGCTGGGGATCGCACTAACACTGGCGATCATCACAGGTCTGTTTGTGGCCCTGTATACCACTTATGACGCCTATGGCATTCGCGCTACCACTGATCCGTTCACCTTTCTGGCCTGGTTCTTCATGATCGACGGCGCGGCCATGCCGATCTACGCATTTCTCAGGTGGCGCGCGATGGCGCACAGACCTGCGCCTGGTCCGCTGATGTTACGCGGCCTCGCAGGCGGTATCATCGCCCCTTTGTCCTTCGGGGCAATCATGCTGGCCACCCGGCTGGACAAGGTCGGTGAAGCAGCTGTTCTGCGCGAAACCTCGACAGTCTTTGCGGCGCTGATCGGCTGGCTTGTGCTAAAGGAAACCGTTGGTCCGAGACGCATTGCCTTGATGGCATTGATTGCACTTGGCGCCGTAATAGTTGAAATGGGCGGGTAAGCAGCAGGAAGTACAGATGACAGGCAAAAAAGACATCAATCCGTTTCTGAAACAGGTTCTGGAACTTGGCCCCCCGCTGGCCTTCTTCTTCATCTACCTGCGCCTGCGCGACGACAGCTTTCTGATCGGCGGCATCGAATACTCCGGGTTTATCATCGCCACGATAATCTTCGTCCCGCTGATGCTGGGGGCAATGGGTATCCTTTGGTATCTGACCGGCAAACTCAGCCGGATGCAGATATTCACAGCCTTCATGGTGATTTTCTTTGGTGGCCTAACTGCCTGGTTCAACGACGAGCGGTTCTTCAAGATGAAAACCACACTTGTCTATGGACTGTTCGCCCTGATTCTCGGCATCGGTCTGATGCAAAGGAAATCCTACCTGGCCTATGTTCTGGACGAAATGCTGCCGATGAAGCACGAAGGCTGGATGATACTCACGCGCCGGCTGTGCGCGTGTTTTGCCGCTCTGGCCGCCGCAAACGAGTTCGTCTGGCGCACCATGTCCACGGACCTGTGGGTCAAGATCGAGACCTTCGGCTTTCCCATCGCGCTGATGGCCTTCCTGATGCTGCAATTCAGCATTCTTCAGCGCTATATGGAAGATCCCGAGCAGAAATAGCTGCCCTTACTTCCGCCAGACCGTCGAAAACAAACAAAATTCTTGGCTTGAGCGCTCAGCTATGGGAAGTTGTGCCACCACCCACTCTCATACTTTGCCCAAGATCGGTGCATACATGACGGCCTTTCCCACCAGCGGCTTCCTTGCCGAAGCTTCCGACGGGCTCAGAAAAATGCTTTCGGCGCAGGCGACCGAAATCTCTCTGTCCCCAGGTGAAATACTTTTTGAACAAGGCGACGAGGGCGACTCTCTCTACGCCATTCTGGAAGGCACGTTAGAGGTTTCCTTTCTGGCCATGAGCGGCCGCAAATTGACGCTTACCCTAATGCGCCCCGGCGAAGTCTTTGGTGAAATCGCATTGTTCGACAATGGACCGCGGACGGCGACCATCGCGGCGGCCGAACAGTCACGTGTACTGCGCGTACGCCGCAACGACGTTATGAACCAGATAAGGCAACAGCCTGATCTTGCAGTAGATATGATCCGCCTGGCCGGATTGCGAATGCGATGGATGGGATCGCAATTGAACGAACAGGTCTTTCTGCCCATGCCTATTCGACTGGCTCGCAAGCTGCTGCACCTGTCGGGTTTGCAGGACGACCCGTCCGCGCGCATCACCCTGTCGCAGAGCGAGCTGGCCGAATTTGTCGGAGCCACGCGCGAAGCCGTATCCAAAACCATCTCAACCTGGAAACGCGACAACATGGTCGAAGCTTCTCGTGGGGGTTTGCTGATCCAGGATTTTGAAGCCCTGCGAGAGTTGGCTGATTCAGATCTTATTTGATCAGGTGTGATTTGGTTCACAGAACATCGATCCCACGTTGACCTAAGGTGAGTTTGTTACCGTAGGAGGTCAGAGAATCATCCCCGATATCTGTCCACTGACCTCTCCCTGTATCTGAGCCATACGCAATATCTGCGTATGGCTCATTTTTTTTGTGGCGCATCGGTGATGCCCGGTTTGGTCTGCGACCAAGAAAAAGGCTGGGAGGTTTTCCTGGCCTATTCCGTTAGTCCTCGAGGCTCAGCGCCACAAAACGCGGATCGCCGCCCCTGCGCACCAACAGCAGCAGAGATTTGCGACCGGCTTCGCGCGATTCTTCCATACGAGCTTCGAGATCTCCGATGGTTTCCACCTTTTGCTGGCCTGCTTCTGTGATCAGATCACCGGCCCGCATTCCCTTGGCATAGGCCTCAGATGCTTCATCGACATCCGTAATCACAAGGCCGTCTGCATCAGCATCCAGTCCCAGATCTGCACGCAGGGTGTCAGTCAGGGGGGATATCGTAAGGCCAAGAATATCCGCGTTTTCGTCAACGGGTGCTTCCTGCGGTTCCTCCTCGCCACTGTCAGCGCGTTCGGCATCCTCACGGCGTCCCAGCGTCACAAGTACGGTCTGCGTTCCGCCATCGCGATGCACGATCACTCTGACGGACTTGCCGACTTCTGCTTCACCAACCTGACGTACCAAAGCTCGCGTGTCTTCCACCTCAACGCCGTCAAAGCTGAGGATCACGTCACCCGCCTTCAACCCGGCTTCCTTGGCGGGGCCGTCCGGCACATCGCTGATCAGCGCGCCGCCCGGTTTTTCCAGCCCCATGGCCTCGGCCATGTCTTCGGTTACGTCCTGAATACGGACCCCTAGCCAACCGCGACGGGTCTCGCCGTATTCACGCAGTTGATCGACAACCTTCACGACGACATTCGACGCCATCGAGAAGCCTATGCCGATCGAACCGCCATTGGGTGACAGGATTGCAGTGTTCACACCGATCACTTCGCCGTCCATGTTGAACAAGGGCCCGCCCGAGTTGCCCCGGTTGATCGCCGCATCCGTTTGAATGTAATCGTCGTAGGTTCCACTCAGCGCTCGGTTACGGGCCGACACAATCCCGGCAGACACCGAGAACCCCTGCCCTAGAGGGTTGCCCATCGCAATGACCCAGTCTCCGACGCGCGCCACGTCGCTGTCGCCGAACTTCACGTATTTTAGCGGGCCCGAAGCCTCGACCTTGAGCAGAGCGATATCGGTTTTCTCATCAGTTCCGATGACTTTGGCCGCCAGCTCTTTCTTGGGCTGACCATCGCCGGGGAAGAATTCCACAAGGATTTCATCAGCTTCGGCAATCACATGGTTGTTTGTGACGATAAAGCCATCTTCCGAGATCACGAACCCCGATCCCAACGCATTACTGCGTCTCGGCGCGTTGTCGTCATCTCCGCCGTTGCGGTCCTGAAATTCGCGGAAGAAATCCTCGAACGGGGACCCTTCGGGCACTATGCCCTGCGGGCCAGTCTGGCCCTCGATCAGGGTGCTGGTTGTGATGTTCACCACCGCCGGGCTGATTTTATCTGCCAGCGGCGCCAGGCTTTCGCCTCGGGCCTGAGCCGCGGCCGATTGGGCCAGCAAAAGCAGTGAACCGGCAAAAGCCAGCCACATCAGCCGCAACCAAACACTCACTTCGTCCCACCGGACGGATACACTGCGCGCTTTCGCCTGCACTTGAGCTCTCCTTGTCGACATTCTCGCTAAAACCGCGTGTACACGGCCTTTCTTACCAACCAATGTAGTCAGTTTGACCCGGCGAGCAACTCGGGATCGCAACGAAATCACCGGCAAGTGAAACCGCCGCATCAAAAGCCCAGCTGTTGCGCCCCCCAAAGCAGGATCAGCCCACTGATCACACACAACAATCCGGCGAGACGACGGGCTTGCTCGGGCATGTCCCGCAAGGCTTCAAGCATCCGTTCGATAAGCGAAGGGGCCAGCGCATAGGCCAGCCCCTCGACGATCAATACCAGCCCAAAGGCCAGAAGGATCATGCCCATTATTCAGAAGCCGGAGCCGCTGGCACAGGCCGCCCTGTAGGAGATCCAAGGTAATTGAAGAACTCTGAATCCGGGCTCAACACCAGCGAGCTGTTGCCGCCTTGCAGCGCATTCTCGTAAGCTGTCAGTGAGCGGTAAAACTCAAAGAACTCCGGATCGGCACCGTAGGCTTCAGCAAAGATCGCGTTGCGTTCGGCGTCGGCCTCACCGCGGGTGATTTCAGCCTCACGACGCGCATCCGACACTAGTTCAACCACAGTTCGGTCGGCCTGCGCACGAACCCGCTGCGCGGCCTCGTTACCACGCGCGCGTTCGTCGGTTGCTTCACGTTCCCGCTCGGCCTTCATCCGGTCGAACGTTGCCTCAAGGTTGGCTTGCGGCAGGTCAGTCGCTTTCAGGCGTACGTCAATCACGGTGACACCCAGTGCACGTGCCTCGGCAATAGCACTGTTGCGGATACGCAGCATCAGCGCGGCGCGGTCGGAACTCAGGATATCGCGCGAGGACACCGAACCCAGAACTTCGCGGGTTTCGGCGCGCAAAATGCGATCCAGTCGATCTTCGGCAACCGGGATACCGCCAACACCAACCGCCTGGCGGAACTGGTTCAGATCCGAAATCCGGTAACGGGCAAAAGCGTCAACCACGAGGCGACGATCATCCAGAGGTGTGACCTCCAGCGGCTGCACGTCGATGGACAAGATGCGGTCGTCATAGCGCACCACTTCCTGAATCAGCGGAATTTTGAACGCCAGACCTGGCTCTTCCTTCACAGCGACAACGCGGCCAAATTGCAGAACCAGAGCACGCTCGCGCTCGTCCACGATGAAGATCGAGGACAGCACGCCGACTATCGCGATAAAAACGATCGGCAATATAAATGTCGTCTTACGCATCAGTTGCTCTCCCCTGCAGGGCTTCGGCGCAGCTCGTTGAGCGGCAGATAGGGCACAACGCCCTGCCCTTGCCCACTCGAGCTCGGGTCTAGAATGATCTTATCGACGTCACCCAAAATCTGTTCCATCCGTTCCAGATACAAACGCTTGCGTGTCACGTCCGGTGCCTTGGAATACTCTTCCAGAACCGCGCTAAAGCGACTGGCCTCACCCTGAGCACTGTTGATCTGTTGAGCACGGTACCCTTCGGCCTCTTCAAGAATCTGCGCAGCTTCACCGCGCGCCTCGGCAAGAACCCGATTGGCATAGGCGTCGGCCACGTTTTGCAGACGGTCACGCTCCTGCGCAGCAGCCTGAACATCGCGGAACGCGGCAATCACGTCCTGCGGCGGGTCGGCCTTGTCAAAGTTAACGCGGACAATATTCACGCCGGAATCGTAACTGTCCATCGTGGACTGAATCAGCTCCTGAAGGCGGTCGGCGATGACACCGCGATCCCTGTTCAGAATCGGAGCAAGCTCACTTTGCGCAATAATCTCGCGCATGGCCGATTCCGATACAGCACGGATTGTCTGTCGCGGATCGCGCAGGTTGAACAAGAACTTGGCCGGGTCATTGATGTTCCAGACGACCTGGTAGTCAATGTCGACCACGTTCTCGTCACCGGTCAACATCAGGCCATCGTCACTGCCGCGTGCTCCGCCCATGTCTTCGTTTTGTTCGCGGGTAACCGGAATGACTTCGGCGGTGACAAACGGCCATGGCGCAAAGTTCAGACCCGGATTTCCAACAGCCGAAAACTCGCCCAGAAACAGTTCGACTGACTGTTCTTCGGGTTTGACGGTGTAAAAACTTGCAAGGCCCCACAAAACTGCAGCCGCCACCAGACCGATCGCAATTGTGCCCTTTGTAAAGGCCGGGCCACCGCCGCCCTGACCACCGCTGCCACCACGACCACCGCCGCCGCGACCGCCCATAAGGACGCGAAGCTGCTCCTGGCCTTTTTTCATCAGCTCGTCGATCTCGGGGATCTGCGGGCCGTCGCCTTCGGGCGGCTTGCGCCCGTCCCCGTTGTTACCCCGATTTCCTCCGCCACCGGATGAGCCTCCGCCCCCCCAGGGGCCGCCGCTGTTGCCCGCCATATGTATCTTTTCCCTTGTATTGGACCGTGTGATCACGGGTTCCCTTGTAACGTGTGTGCGCGCGCTTGCAAATCAAGCCGTGCGTACAGGTTGCCGCATTGTCACCAGTTCTTCGGCCATCACCGGATGAACTGCAACCGTGCGATCGAAATCTTCCTTTGTCGCGCCCATCTTTACGGCAACTCCGGCCAGCTGGATCATCTCACCGGCACCCGGAGCCACAATGTGGCAGCCTAGTACTTTGCGGGTAGCCTGAGAAACGATCAGTTTCATCAAAACCCGCTGCGTTCCACCGGCAAACGCCTTCTGCATCGGCTTGAACGACGTCGCATAGACCTCAATCGGTTCCTGTGCCGAGGCTTCCTCCTCGCTCAGGCCTACTGTGCCGAATTCGGGTTGCGTGAAAATGGCGGTTGGGATCAGCTCGTGATCTACAGGTGTCGGGTTGCCTTTGAAAACAGTTTCTACAAAAGCCATCCCTTCACGAATAGCCACGGGTGTCAGGTTGACCCGGTCGGTCACATCGCCAATGGCATAGATCGACGGAACAGCGGTCTGGCTGTATTCATCCACGACGATCTCACCCTTGCGACCACGCTCGACGCCCAGATCTTCCAGCCCGAGATTGTCGGCATTCGGCGCACGGCCTGTGGCGTACATGACCACGTCAAAACGATCCTCGGTGCCGTCAGTTGCCTTGACGCGGATCTGTTCACCATCCCTAGTCATTTCCAGCACATTGGTGCCCAGACGAACGTCGATACCGTTCTGACGCATTTCTTCGCAGATCAGCCCGCGCGCTTCTTCATCAAAACCACGCAGGATTTGTGCACCGCGGTAGAATTGCGTGGTCTCGACGCCAAGACCGTTCATGATCCCGGCGAATTCGCTGGCGATATAGCCACCACCGACGATCAGAATACTCTTTGGCAGCTTGTCCAGATGGAAAATCTCGTTCGACGTGATCGCAAGATCCGATCCCGGGAACTCTGGCACAACCGGGCGACCGCCTGTTGCAATCAGGATGTGTTTGGCGGTTTTCCGGCTGCCATCAGTCAGCTCGACCGTGTGCGCATCCACCAGGCGCGCGCGCTGATCAAAGCTTTCAACGCCGTTGTTTTTCAGGATGCTGCGATAAATTCCTTCCAGCCGGTCCAGTTCGGCAACGAGTTTGCCGTGAAACGTATCCCAGTCAAACGCGCCGGGCTGAACGTCCCAACCATAGGCTTTTGCATCTTCAACCATGCCCGAGTATTCGCTGGCAAAGACCATCAGTTTCTTTGGCACGCAGCCCCGGATCACACAGGTGCCGCCATATCGGTCTTCTTCAGCCAGCGCGACCTTTGCACCCGTTTCACCCGCCGCCACACGTGCCGCTCGGACCCCGCCCGAGCCTCCGCCGATGACGAAAAGATCATAGTCAAAGCTCATGCCGGTTTCCTTCGTTCAACTTGCAAATTCCTCTGGATATCTGGGCGCGAAAACCGCGGTGCCAACCCCCGGGCGCGGATTATTCGACCTTTTACCGACGCTTGTCCGAATAGCTTGCATGAAACTCAGTCCGTTTGATCGGAAAACAGGTTTTCTCGAGAGTCACGCAACAGCTGATCCAGTTCAAGGGTGCCCGCGTTGATATCCCGCAGTTCGACCCGCCCGTCTCCATGGCCGATGACGACCTTGTCACAGATATCGATAAACAGGCCGTTTTCCACCACGCCGGGAACCTGATTGAGGATCAAGGCCATCTGACGGGGATTGCCGATGCGCTGTAGGTGCAGGTCAAGAATGTGGTTGCCTTCATCTGTCACGAACGGGGCCTCTCCATTCATACGCAGCGCCGCCGAGGTTCCCAGCACATCCATCGCATCCAGCGCTTCTTCGATCAGTGTCCGTGTGGTTTGCCAGCCAAAGGGGACAACCTCGACCGGCAAAGGAAAAGCACCCAGCGTTTCCACCTCTTTCCCGGCATCGGCGATGACGATCATCTGATCGCTGGCTGTGGCAACGATTTTTTCCTGCAAATGCGCGCCGCCACCGCCCTTGATCAGGTTCAGGTCACCATCGAATTCGTCCGCGCCATCGATGGTCATGTCCAGCCACCCGGCCTGATCCAGAGAAATGACTTCGATCCCGACTTGGCGTGCCAGCTGCGCGGTGCGGGTGGACGTGGGAACACCTTTGATCCGCAGGCCTTCGTCCTGCACCCGTTCACCCAAACGGCGGACCAGCCAGGCCGCTGTAGACCCTGTTCCAAGACCCACGCGCATACCGTCCTCGACCATCTCGGCGGCACGGCATGCAGCCACAAATTTTGCGGTGTCGATGGGCGACAATTCTCCGGTCATGGCAGCTTTCCCAGTTTGGCCTGCCGGTGTTATAGGGAATGCACCACACAACTGCGACCACAATTTGCGGTCCGGCAAGTTCAAAGATGTCTCAAAACTGCGCGTTTCCTATCGGAAACGTCGCAATCATGTCTTCCGCAGGAATCTTTGTCATATAGATTGCCCGCATGATGACCCGATACCGCCTGCATTATGCCCCTGATAACGCCTCGCTGGTGGTCCGGCTGGTGCTGGAAGAAATGGGTGCGCCCTATGAAACCGTGCTGGTCGATCGCCGTCGAAACGAACAAGACAGCGTAGCGTATCGGGCGTTGAACCCCAACGGGCTGATCCCTGTGCTTGAAACTCCGCAAGGGCCGATCTTTGAAACGGCGGCAATCCTGCTGTGGCTGTCCGAGCGCCACGGTCAACTGGCCCCGGCGGCAGAAGCCCCCGAACGCGCCGAGTTTTTGAAATGGTTGTTCTTTGCGTCCAATACCCTGCACGCCGATCTGCGCATTCTGTTTTACGCCGAGAAATACATCGATCCCCCACGGGCCGATACGTTGCGTGCAGGTATCCGACCCCGTATAAAGCAACACCTGCAACTGCTGGACGCGCTGGCAAAACACGCGCCGATCTGGTTCAGCGCAGAATGTCCGTCGGTTCTGACCTATTACGTCGCATGCATGATGCGCTGGATGGCCTTGTACCCGGCCAAGGCAGATCGCAGTTGGTATCAACTGACTGACACCCCGGCCCTGCAAACCATCCTGGCACAGCTTGAGACGCGCCCTGCCACCCTCGCAGCCATCGCGGCCGAGGGTCTGGGACCCACACCGTACACCTCTCCTATTTACGCTACCCCCTTAGAAGGCTCAGCTACCTGACATGTTCCTCTCTGTCTTCGATATGTTCAAAGTGGGCATCGGCCCGTCCTCCTCGCACACCATGGGCCCCATGGTGGCGGCGGCTCGCTTTCTGGACATGATGCGTGCATCACCATTTGAATTTGCAGGTCTGAAGGGCTCGCTGCATGGCTCGCTCGCCTTTACCGGCGTTGGCCATGCAACCGACCGGGCGACCATTCTGGGATTGGCCGGCTTTGTTCCGGACACCTACGACAACGGCAAGGCCGAGGCCGTATTGGCGGACATCGCCAAGACACACACAGTTACCCCCGAAGGCCTGCCGACACTTCAATTCGACCCAAAAGCTGACCTGGTTTTCGACTATGACACCAACCTGCCGGGGCACGCCAACGGGATGATCCTGATGGCCACAGACGCGCAGGGGGACGTGATCCTGCGTCAGGTGTTCTATTCCATCGGTGGCGGTTTTGTCCTGACCGAAGAAGAGCTGGCCGAGGGCAAAGCAACCGACGAAGGCGCGCCTGTACCGTTCCCGTTCAAGTCTGCCGCGGAGATGCTGGATATGGCCAAATCCAGTGGAAACAGCATCGCCGAGATGAAGCGCGCCAATGAGATAGCGCGCGGCTGTGCTGACAGTTTTGCCAAAGGCTCTGCCCGCCTGTGGGACGTCATGAATGCCTGTATCGAACGCGGTTTGACGACTGACGGCATCCTGCCGGGCGGGCTGAAGGTGCGCCGCAGGGCAAAGGGTATCTATGACGCGCTGATGGCCGAACGCGGCATGAACCTGACCGCGCCGCACACGATCAACGACTGGATGAGCGTCTACGCCATGGCGGTCAACGAAGAAAACGCCGCCGGTGGGCAAGTCGTCACAGCACCGACCAACGGGGCGGCAGGCGTTCTTCCTGCGGTGTTGCGCTATTACCTGGACCACGTTCCCGGTGCCTCGGAGAGCCATATCGAAGACTTCTTTCTGACCGCGGCCGCGATTGGAGGGCTGGTCAAATACAATGCGTCCATCTCGGGGGCCGAAGCGGGGTGTCAGGCCGAGGTTGGCAGCGCATCAGCCATGGCGGCAGCCGGGCTTTGCGCCGTTATGGGCGGCACACCCGAGCAGGTTGAAAACGCCGCCGAGATTGCATTGGAGCATCATCTGGGCATGACCTGCGATCCCGTCGCCGGTCTGGTTCAGGTGCCCTGTATCGAGCGGAACGGACTAGGTGCCATCAAGGCGGTGTCTGCTGCATCGCTGGCCCTGCGCGGCGACGGTGAGCATTTCGTGCCGCTGGACGCAGTGATCGAAACCATGCGTCAGACCGGTCATGACATGCACGAAAGGTACAAAGAAACCTCACTTGGCGGGTTGGCCGTGAACGTGCCAAACTGCTGAGACCGCAATAAGAGAGGGTTGATATGCGTGGACATTGCCTGTGCGGCAGCATCAAGTACGAGATTGACCCCCCTGCCCTGTCCTGTGTCACCTGTCATTGCGACAGCTGCCGACGCCAATGCGCTGCACCGATGACCACCTATTTCGCAGTTCGTGACGGAAAGTGGCGCTGGATCGGAGAAGGGCCGAAACGCTTCAACTCTTCTCCCGGTGTCGAACGCAGTTTTTGCCCGCATTGCGGCACCCCAATCTCATTCCGTTCAGCCAAGATGTCGGATGTGATGCACCTGTATGTAGCCACTTTGGAGACCCCAGAGGCGTTACAGCCCACGTTGCACGTGTCTCATGAGGAAAAGCTGAGCTGGCTGCACCTGGCTGACGGTCTGCCCACCTGCACCGGGCCGGATTACACAAAAATTCAACCCCTGCCGGACGCCTGACATTCGACCTTTCCACTGCGCCGCGAAGCAGATAGCGTCGCGCTCATGACTCAGGATCGTCCCGTCTTCGGCATCTTTTTGATGTTAGGTTTTTGCGTGCTCGCACCCTTGGGAGATGCGATGGCAAAGCTGTTGGGTGAGACGACTCCGTTAGGTCTGCTGGTTGCTGTCCGCTTCGCGGTGCAAGCGTTGATTCTCATCCCCCTTGTGGTGATGACGGGTCGGCCCTGGCGGATGCGCGGGCGGATTCTGCGCCTGACAGTCATCCGCACGCTGCTGCACATCATCGGCATAACTGCGATGTTCAGCGCGCTGCAGTTCCTGCCTTTGGCTGACGCCATCGCCATTGCCTTTGTCATGCCTTTCATCATGTTGCTGCTGGGCAGATACGTTCTGGGCGAAGAGGTCGGCGCGCGGCGCCTTGTGGCTTGCATCGTCGGTTTCATCGGCACACTTCTGGTCATCCAGCCCAGCTTTTCCGAGGTCGGCGCACCTGCTCTGCTGCCTTTGATCGTTGCCGTGGTTTTTGCGTTGTTCATGCTGGTCACGCGCCAGATCGCCAAGGAAACTGATCCGATTTCCTTGCAGGCGGTGTCTGGCGTCCTAGCAACTGTGGTGCTGGTTCCTGTCCTTGTGATCGGAACACCGCTTGGTATCTGGGACCTGTCAGCCGCCTTGCCCGCCCCCGACATGTATTGGTTGCTGATCGCGATTGGAGTTCTGGGGACCGTCGCGCATCTGCTGATGACATGGTCACTGCGCTATGCACCTTCGGCCACGCTGGCCCCGATGCAATACCTGGAAATCCCGGTGGCAACCCTGATTGGCTGGGTAATTTTCAGCGACCTGCCGGACGGGCCGGCAGCGGTTGGCATCATGATCACAGTCGCCGCCGGTTTGTACGTTATTCTTCGCGAACGGGCCACCGCTCGCACTGTCCCGACAGAAACACCTGCATGAGCGGATCGAGTGCAGTGCGGGGAGCCATGACCAAAAGGCCTGGTCCATCCATCTGCAATTCAACATCCGAAAGCGCGCGATTGGAAGTACCCACCTGCCCGTCCGGATGAAACCGCAGGCCGTCGATGGGCCATTCCAGCCCGGTGCTGCGCCCCGTCACCGGGCGCATTGGAAAGAGGGAAACCACATCTCCGGGCGCAACCGGCAGCCGGATTCGGGGAGGTGCGTGAAAAACCACCTCATGCTCGCCCAACAAAATGCAAGCCTGGTCCTGACGTCTGACAAGTATGCTCAGAACTGCAAGCTGATGATCAAGTCGTCCGCCAAGAAAACCGGCCCCCAAAACCAGCGGAGCCTGCACATTGCGCAAGGCCTTGTCGAAATCGGTGCTGTCCTGCTCGCGAATGGCAAAAAGCCGGTCAGACGGGATTTTCGCTTTCGACGCGTTGTCCAGCGAATCGAAATCCCCGATGACCGCGTCCGGAATCCGACCTGATTCTGTCAGAACTGCCGCCCCACCATCCGCTGCAACGACTGAAGTGACGCGGTTCAGCACCAAATTCAGGTCGTCGAAACCAACATAACCGCCCCCAAACAACCCGATTGGATCAGCAGAGCGTACAATTGGTTCATTTTTCCTAAGATTGGCCATTTTTCCCGGATTTGGACACATTAAGACCACAAAATGATAGGTTCATGCATAAAGTTCAGAGCCTCCGTGTGCTCCCGATTCCGGGTAAGTGGGCTCTTGTAGTTTGTAAAGGACGTGCGTCTGATGGTACAGAATAACAAGGTATTAACCGTTTCATATGGAACCTTCTCCTGCACTTTGGAAGGATTCGACGATTCCTTTGAAACGATGAAGGCCATTGCCGAATATTTCCGCGATCTCGCTGCGGATGATCGTTACTTCGGCTCGGAGCCTCCGCAACCAGACGCCGAAATGCTGACCCGCATTGCACGCCGCGATGCATCGCAACGCGTTGAAGCCAGTCAAAACGAATCCGGGCTTTTGCTGCGTGCTTCATCAGGCACCGAAGCCCCGGCACCGATCGCTTCTGACGCACCGGCCCCGCACACGGCTGATATTGATATCATGAAAACCCCCGGTCCCGAATATACTCAACCAAGCCCGGCACAGACCTCTTTCGCGGACGCGGAAACCGTCGAAGACACCCCTTCTCCGGCAGCCGACAGCATCGCAGCGAAACTGCAGCGTATCCGAGCCGTTGTTTCCCATTCGGACGTCCCCCCTACTGCCTATTCCGAAGACGAGGAGTCTTCGTTGCTGGCCAACACCGCCCCGCCGGTGGACGCCGTAGCAGCTGCTTTCGAAGCCGGTGCTCTCAGTTCGGAAGACTTTGAAGAACCTGCCGAGCCCGAGGCCGCGGAAATCGAGGATCTGCAAGCGCTCGATGTAGAAGACGTACAGGCCGATGAAGCGCCCGCAACAGCTGAAAAGCAGGACATCGAAACCGCAGAATCGGGTATCGAGAACGTTTCCGAACAGCAAGTGCCACTGACCCCCGAGCACCTGCAGGACGAGAATTTCGAAGAAACAACGGAAACCGCACAGCTTCCTGCAGAGCCCCTGTTCTCGGATCTTGAAGACGATAGCGAAGAGGAATTCGACGAAGAAGATGTTCCAAACATCCTCAACGTTGAAGACGTGGCGATCGAGTCCGAAGAAGAACCAGGTGAAGAGCCGCAGGACAATCAGGCGCAGGGTGTGCAGGGTGTATTGTCGGAAGAGGACGAATATCGACTGTTGTCTGAGATTTCGGAAATCGAAAAAGACATGGCAGGTCGTTCCAGCCAGAAACTGACTGATGACGCCGATCCTGATCAGGATATCTCGCGACTGATGGCCAAAACCGGTGAACACATGGAGGATCCCTCCAGCAGCGACGCGCGAGAAACTTATTCGCATCTTCGTACTGCCGTTGCCGCAACCGAGGCCGACCGTGATGACCAAACGACTCCGGACGCCTCGCCTGTCGATGAGTACCGCGTTGACCTCGCGTCAGCGGTCAGCCCGCGCCGCCCCGAGGTAAACGTGACCAGTATACGCCCTGAAGCAGATACTCCGGCCCCGTTGAAGCTGGTTGCCGAGCAGCGCGTGGACGATCAAAGCGAATCCAATGGCCCCGTCATGCCGCGCCGCGTCACCACTCAGACAGAAGAAACCGAGTCGGAAGAAGGCGGTTTTGCGCAATTCGCACAGGATCAGGGCGCACAGTCGCTTCAGGATCTGCTGGAAGCAGCTGCGGCCTACCTGTCCTTTATCGAAGGACAGCAGCAATTCTCGCGCCCGCAACTGATGAACAAGGTCCGCTCTTTGAAGCAGGATGAGTTCAATCGCGAAGAAAGCCTGCGTTCGTTCGGACAGCTGTTGCGCGACGGAAAAATCGAGAAAGCCGGTGGTGGCCGTTTTGCTGCGTCCAACCTGATCGGTTTCCGCCCTGATGATAAGCGCGCAGTAGGCTAACTGCCATACCAGTTGACAAACAGGGCCGGCTGCCCCACCGGCCCTTTTTCTTTTGACGACAACCAAAAATACCGAAACTGAGTAATTTTTTCAATAATACCACTCAACGGGTGACGCTGCAGTGCAGAAATATGGTATGATCATACGATAGTATTTTCGTCATGATATCCGTTTCAGACATGGGCAACGCTATGCAAGACGTCATAATCCGCCGACTTCGGAAGTGCGATCAGGCCTTAGTTAAACACCATTTCAACAAGTTGGATGAAGAGATATTGTTGTCGCGCTTTGGAGTGCCTGTTCAGCCGCAGGGATTGCAAGACTACCTTTCCAACATGTTTGCTGATGCAGCATTCGTTTTCGGAGCATTCCCGGATCCTTGCCTGCGTGGTCTAGGAGAATTGCGCCTGATACCTGACCATAAACACCACGTTGCCGAAGTAGCCTTTACCGTAGAGAAGGCCTGGCAGGATCGGGGCATCGGCGACGCATTGCTGTCACGCCTCATTACGGTCGCCCAAAATCGGGGGATCAGAGAAGTTCACATGCTTTGCCTTGCGGCAAACCAAAAAATGCGGCGCTTGGCCGCCAAGCACAACGCCAAGCTGACCCTTGTACCGGGTCAGGTCGAGGCTACCCTGACCACTCCGTGGCCGACACCGTTTAGTATGGCCAAAGAAATCACAGGCGAGTACCACGCGTTTACACGCGCAGTGCTCAACTGGCCCAACCATGTGCACACATCAAACGAGGCTCAGGATTGATCCGGGTCTTCTTTGCCAACCCCGCGAAAAACGAACTTGAACGGCAGGGCCCAAAGAATGCCCAGAACGATATAGACCAGAAGTTCCACCCATATCGGGGGGCGCTCCAGCCAGTTCAAAACCGTCACCACCGCCACAACGTAAAGTGGCAGGCCGATCACAAGAATAACCAACGACCAGCGCCGGCGCGCCTTGTAACTCAGACCTGTTTTCTGCTCTTTCTTCATCAATCAGCAAACGGGTCGGTCACCAGAATGGTATCGTCCCGCTCCGGGCTGGTGGACAGAAGGGCCACAGGGCATTCGATCAGCTCTTCGACCCGGCGCACATACTTGATCGCATTGGCCGGCAAATCAGCCCAGCTGCGCGCGCCTTCGGTCGATTCGCTCCAACCCGGCATTTCTTCGTAGATCGGTGTGCAACGGGCCTGCTGGTCAGCCGCTGTCGGCAGATAGTCCATGCGTTCACCGTCTAGCTCATACCCTGTACAGATCTTCAGAGTTTCGAACCCATCCAGAACGTCCAGTTTTGTCAAAGAGATACCGTTCACGCCACTGGTCGCACAGGTCTGACGGACCAGGCACGCGTCGAACCATCCGCAACGGCGTTTGCGACCTGTTGTTGTCCCGAATTCATGCCCACGTTCACCCAGGCGCTGACCATCCGCATCCTCAAGTTCCGTCGGGAATGGGCCTTCGCCGACACGGGTGGTGTAGGCTTTTACAATCCCCAGCACAAAATCGATCGATCCCGGTCCAATCCCGACCCCTGTCGCGGCCTGACCTGCGATCACGTTGGACGAGGTCACGAACGGATAGGTGCCGAAATCGATGTCCAGCAGCGCCCCTTGCGCCCCTTCGAACAGGATGCGTTTTCCGGCTTTGCGCTTTTCGTTCAGAACTTTCCAGACCGGAGCAGCAAAAGGCAGAATGCTCTGCGCGATCTCTTTCAATTGGGCAATCAGCGCGTCGCGGTCGACCAGTTCGATTCCCAGACCTTTGCGCAGCGGGTCATGGTGCTGCAAAGCGCGGTCCACCCGTGCTTCGAGCGTGGCTTCATCCGCCAGATCGGCGACACGCACGGAACGGCGCCCGACCTTGTCTTCATAAGCCGGTCCAATCCCACGACCTGTAGTGCCGATTTTGGTGCCTTTGCTTGCCGCTTCTTCACGCGCCCGATCCAGCTCACCGTGAATCGGCAGGATCAGCGGGGTGTTCTCGGCAATCATCAACGTATCGGGGGTGATCTCCACACCCTGCGCCCGGATGGTCGCAATTTCCTTAAGCAAGTGCCAGGGATCCAGCACGACGCCGTTGCCGATGACGCTCAGCTTGCCACCGCGCACGACACCGGAAGGCAGCGCATGCAGTTTGTAGACTTCTCCATCGATCACCAGCGTGTGACCGGCGTTATGTCCGCCCTGAAAACGCGCGATCACATCCGCCCGTTCGCTGAGCCAGTCGACGATCTTGCCTTTTCCTTCGTCACCCCACTGGGCGCCGACAACAACCACGTTGGCCATATCCGGTCCTTTTGCGCTGAGTTATCAAACCCGGCTCATATAGCGGGGCGCAAACGGCAGGGAAACCGATATTTCGCCGCAGATGAAAATCGCGCGAACGCGCGATGCCTCAGGCGGGGATATTTATAGCCAGATGAAAAGCGGATCCCCGTCTTCATCTGGCAAAAAATTTCCCGGGGGAGTCTCTCGGAACGGGCGGCGGGGCAGAGCCCCCTACCCGACATCAACGCAAATGCACCGGTTGCCCATGAGGTGTCGTCAGATATGCTTCTTCCCAGAATTGACATAACTGTTTTACATCCTGCTGCGGCGCAGTGCCCTGTTCGGCCAACAACCCCTCAAGCGTTTCCACCCATGCTTTGAAGTAATCGTCACCTCCATCCAGTTCTCGAGAGAGTCCGTGGCGCTTCAACGTATTCGAAAACCGGGTGGCCCAGTCGGGCCATTCGAACCGACCGGCCTCGTTCAACGCCACGGTGACAGCGAATACCTGAGCGTGCCAGGGCTCGGCAAAGACGGGATCGGGTGCGCTGTGGGTGATGCAATCGCTCATGCCGGCTCCAGGTAGCTTTGCCAGAGGTCCAATACGACTTCGTCATCGGGGTGTTCAGGGTTGGCCCAAAGCTCCGATGCCGGGAATGCCACGGCATAAATCGGTTCAGGCGCTTCGCCCAGCCCGTGAGCGTTGGAATCAGGCAGGACATGGGTTCCGTGCAGGCGCAGGACTCGGCCCTTGGCACCAGACGCATAGATCGGCAGGCGCGTATGGCCGCCATCTACAAGCCGATTTGCTGCGGGGCGATTTGTGACAACCTGTTGCCCGACAGAAAACCGCATCGACACCGTCGAGGGCCTGTCCGCCGGCCCACCTTTGGCCAAAGCAGCAGAAACAGCTTCCGCTTTCAGCCTCCTGTCTGCCAGTGGACTCGGTACGTCATTCCCATCGCCCCGCAGGTCGGCCAAGGTAAGAACGCCGCGTTCTACCAGCAGGTCAGCCAGGCCCGATATCCACTTCTCATAGTACGAAAACCGCGTGTAGTCTTTCGGGGACAGCCGTTCGCGTGCGTGGCGAGATATGTCGATGTTCCACTGCCCCAGAAAGCCGGATGCAAGTGTCACTGCCAGTGCCCGTGCGTTCCAGTCTTCGGCAAAAACCGGTGCATTCTCGGCTTCGGGACTTATCGGACCATCTCCGAACCGGCCTCCCATGTCATGAACGCGGGTCATGAAAGGACCTTCGGCAGGCCCGTGCCGATCATACTGTCGCGTGTCACAAGCGCAGCAAGTTCCTCCTCACTCATCCCATCTGTGCCTTCGGGACGCATCGGCAGAACGAGGTAGCGAACCTCGGCCGTCGAATCCCAGACCCGTACGGAAGTTCCCTCGTCCAAGGTGACGCCGAATTCAGCCAGTACTTTGCGGGGCTCACGCACCGCACGAGCCCGGTAGGCATCAGATTTGTACCAGCCCGGCGGGATACCCAGCAAAGGCCAAGGATAGCAACTGCACAAGGTGCAGACGACCATGTTGTGCCGGGCCGGCGTGTTTTCGACAACAACCATGTGTTCGCCCTGGCGACCATAATAGCCGAGATCCGCGACCACCGGGGTGGCGTCTTCCAAAAGAGCGGCCTTGAAAGCTGGGTCGCTCCAGGCTTTGGCAACAACCCGCGCGCCGTTCTGCGGGCCAATCTTGTTCTGATAGGTGTCGATGATTTCATCCAGAGCCGCTGGATCGATCAGACCTTTGCGGGTCAGAATCGTTTCAAGCGCTTTGACACGCAATGCGGGTTCAGGCGGCAAAAGGGCGTGCGGGTGGTCGTGGTCGTCATGTGGCATAGGCCGCAGCCTGCGTCACGCATCGGCGTTCTGTCCAGCTCCTTTACCGTGATATCATGCATCACGTGCGGTGATGCGAACTCCTGACTTGCCCCCGCTGGCAAACTTGCATAAGTACCACGCGATACACGCCACGCTGTACAGGACCACCATGGAAAACGTCGTTCTCATTATCCACCTTCTTTTGGCTCTGGGCCTGATTGCCGTTGTTCTGTTGCAGCGGTCCGAAGGCGGTGGCCTTGGCATGGGTGGTGGTGGCGGTGGTGCCATGACAGGCCGTGCAGCAGCGACCGCTTTGGGCAAACTGACTTGGATCCTCGCCGCTTGCTTTATCGTAACCTCGATAACGTTGACCATTCTGGCGGCTCAGAAGTCTTCGGGCAGCTCGGTGATCGACCGTTTGGGCGTTCCGGCTCCGGCTTCGACTGAAGAAAGCACACCGGCGGTTCCGGCGGCGGATGACCTTCTGCCGCCTGCACAGGACGACAATGCACCGCTGATCCCGCAAGCGGACTAAGCCACTACACTTAGAAACTCAAAAGAGAACTGCAACAGCATCTTGCGGTTCTCTTGCGCTTTGGGCGCGAATCCTTTATACGTAAAGTCCCGTGATGCAGCGGTTTTTCGTAAACCGTCGGGCAGCTGATTTTGACGTCTCACGGGAGCAGCCGAAAAACATGGCGCGTTTTATTTTCATCACCGGTGGTGTGGTTTCGTCTTTGGGCAAGGGACTGGCTTCGGCGGCGTTGGGCGCCTTGTTGCAGGCCCGGGGATACTCGGTACGCCTGCGTAAGCTGGACCCCTATCTGAACGTCGATCCCGGCACGATGTCGCCGTTCGAACATGGTGAGGTTTTCGTCACCGACGACGGGGCCGAAACCGATCTGGATCTGGGCCATTACGAACGTTTCACCGGCGTGGCCGCGCGCAAGACCGACTCGGTCAGCTCGGGCCGGATCTATTCCAACGTGCTCGAAAAGGAACGCCGCGGCGACTACTTGGGCAAGACCATCCAGGTGATCCCGCACGTCACCAACGAGATCAAGGATTTCATCGCCATCGGCGAGGACGAGGTCGATTTCATGCTGTGTGAGATCGGCGGCACCGTGGGCGATATCGAGGGCCTGCCGTTCTTCGAAGCCATCCGTCAGTTCAGTCAGGACAAGCCGCGCGGTCAGTGCCTTTTCATGCACCTGACACTGCTGCCCTATATCAAGGCTTCCGGTGAGCTGAAAACCAAGCCGACACAGCACTCGGTGAAGGAACTGCGCTCGATCGGTCTGGCGCCTGACATTCTTGTCTGCCGCTCTGAAGGGCCGATCCCGACCAAGGAACGCGAAAAACTTGCCCTGTTCTGTAATGTGCGCCCCGACAGTGTGATCGCAGCGCAGGATCTGAGCACCATCTATGACGCCCCTCTGGCCTATCACCGCGAAGGTCTGGATCAGGCCGTTTTGGACGCGTTCCAGATCAGCCCTGCACCCAAACCCGATCTGGCCAAATGGGAAGATGTCAGCGACCGCATACACAACGCCGAGGGCGAGGTGAAAGTTGCCATCGTGGGCAAGTATACTCAGCTTGAAGACGCCTATAAGTCGATTGCCGAAGCGTTGACTCATGGCGGCATGGCAAATCGGGTCAAGGTCAAGGTCGAGTGGGTCGACGCCGAGGTGTTCGATAACGAAGACGTCGCACCATATCTTGAAGGTTTCCACGCCATCCTCGTCCCCGGAGGCTTTGGTGAGCGCGGCACAGAAGGAAAAATCAAGGCAGCCCAATATGCGCGCGAACACCAGGTCCCCTATCTGGGCATCTGCCTGGGTATGCAGATGGCCGTGATCGAAGCCGCTCGGAATGCCGCTGGTATCAAGGAAGCGGGTTCAGAGGAATTCGACCACGAAGCCGGCAAGAAGCGTTTTGAGCCTGTCGTGTACCATCTGAAGGAATGGGTGCAGGGCAACCACAAGGTCGAACGCAAGGTCGGCGACGACAAGGGCGGCACCATGCGCCTGGGCGCCTACAACGCGGTGCTGGCGGAGGGATCGAAAGTCGCTGAGGTTTATGGCGGCACACAGATCGAGGAGCGCCACCGTCACCGTTATGAGGTGGACATCAAGTACCGTGAGCAGCTTGAAAAGGCGGGGCTCAATTTCTCGGGCATGTCGCCGGACGGTCGCTTGCCAGAGATCGTGGAATGGTCGGATCACCCATGGTTCATCGGCGTGCAGTACCATCCGGAATTGAAATCCAAACCGTTCGACCCGCATCCCCTCTTCCGCGATTTTGTACGCGCTGCGAAAGACACTTCGCGCCTGGTCTGACACCGGGCTGTGTCGGACTGTCACCCCGCGTTGTTTTGTGTGGACTGATCTCTTAACTGTGTGTGTAAGCAGAATTTCTGCTTCACACGTTCGATGCCGTTCAGAGTTTCAGGAGATTTCCGATGAGCAACGCAACAACGATTACCAACCTTCAACAAGCGCTTCACATGGAGCTGACGGCGGCGCACCAGTATCAGCTGCATGCCCATGTGCTGGAAGACTGGGGCCTTGATATCCTTGCGGAAAAAATGCGCGCTGAAATGCAGGAAGAACTGGGCCACTCCGACGCGTTCATTGAGCGTATCCTGTTCCTTGGTGGCGTGCCCGAACTTGCGTTTCAGAAAAGCCCGGCAGCCGCGGCTTCTCTGGAAGACATGTTCGCTGCGGACCTGAAGGATGAAACCGAGGCGGTCGACTTCTATACCAACGCCGCGCTGCAGGCCGCCGAGGTCGGGGATGTAGGATCAAGGACCCTGTTCGAACGCATCTTGTTGGAAGAAGAAGGTCACAAAGACTGGTTAGATACACAGTTGAACCTGCTGAAACGCCTGGGTGAAGCCAACTTCAGCGCTAAATTCGTATCCGGTGTAGCAAACGACGCCTGAAGCACCTACGATCGCTTGCCCAAACACCAGCATCGCTCAAACCATCTTATCATGGTCTGAGCGATGCGGTTTCCGTCACTTCAATGTGACGTTCCAGTGCAAAAAACCTCTACTCGGTCTGCCCCCATGGGGTTAACTGTTGATCACACCACGACAGGAGAGCCCCGATGAGCGATCAATCCCAAAGCGCGAAGACCTTTACCAGCCTTCACAAAAAGGGCGACCCCGTCATTCTGTTCAACATCTGGGATGCTGGAAGTGCAAGCGCGGTGCGGGATGCAGGCGCGCAAGCCATTGCTACCGGCAGCGCACCTGTTGCCATGGCACAAGGTTTTGGCGATGGGCAGAACATCCCGCTAGAGGTCGCTTTGGACAATGCGCGCCGCATCGTTTCAGCGGTTGATCTTCCGGTGACACTGGATTTCGAAGGGGCGTATGCCGAAGACCCGCAAGGTATCGCGCAAAACGTCAAGCGTGCGCTGGATTGCGGCGTGGTTGGTTTCAATTTCGAAGATCAGATCATCGGCGGTGACGGGCTGTACGATACAGCGGTTCAGGCCAAGCGCGTCGAGGCCATGCGAGAGGCCTGCGAAAGCGCGGGTATAGCTGCCTATGTCAACGCGAGAACCGATATTTTCCTGAAGTCTCCGGCAGAAACACATGATGAGGCCATGCTGAACGATGCCATTGCACGTGCTTCGGCCTATGAAGCAGCGGGGGCCAGCGGTTTTTTTGCTCCGGGGTTGAAAGACGAGATAATGATCGGCCATCTGTGCGAGAGGTCAAATCTGCCCGTCAACATCATCGCCCTGCCCGGCACCCCCGGCACACCACGCCTGGCTGAACTGGGGGTTGCGCGCGTCAGCTATGGTCCGGTTCCTTATCGCCAGATGATCAAATGGTTAACAGATCAGGCGCACGCCGCTATCCACTACCGCACCTGATCATCCTGAGGTTGCAGGATTGCAATTGGCGGCATTTCTCATCACCCTGCCTTTGAAACTGAACAGGAGGCAAGCCTGGTGAAAGGCTATTGGGTCGCACATGTCGATGCGAACGACATGGACACATACAAGACATACATCGCTGCAAATGCGGGACCCTTTGCAGCTTATGGTGCACGCTTTCTGACGCGGGGTGGAAAACGTGAAGTGAAGGAAGGAGCGGCGCGCGCGCGAACCGTTGTAATAGAATTTCCCAGCTATGAAGATGCGCTTGCCTGTTACGAAAGCGAAGCATACCAGAAAGCCAAAGCTCTGCGCGCCCCGGTGTCGATGGGCGATCTTGTGATCATTCAGGGCTATGACGAGTAGTCTACGCTTGGCCTGCCACAAAATATGGAATAACTTGTAGCCATGTTGAAAAAGTTCTTTCAGGCGTTCAGACCGCCTCAGCATGAACATCTACCGGACCCGGATGCCGAACTTGCTCTGGGCGCGCTCATGGTGCGTGTGGCGCAGGCCGATCGGGATTACAAGCTGGAAGAGATCAGCCTGATCGACAAAATCCTGGCCCGTCTCTACCAGCATAATGCAATCGAAGCGGCCAAGGTTCGCGCCACGTGCGAAAAGCTCCATGCGGCTGCGCCTGAAACCGATACATTCGGTAAACTGATCCGGGAAACAACGGACTTGAAAGAGCGTCTGGCCGCGCTGGATGCACTTTGGGAAGTCGTTCTGGCCGACGGAACGTCCGACGAAGGTGAAATGAAAATTGTCGAAGAAGCCCGCGTCGCCATGGGGTTGAGCTTCAACGACAGTAAGGCCGCACGTGAACGCGTTCAAAGTCGCTTGGATGTGAGTTAGGCGCTCGCTATATCTAACACATGTTCAGTGAATTTCTTTCCAGGCTCACGCAGCCTCAGCCCGATCCGCTTGTCGATGATGACGCCCGCCTCGCCCTGACGGCCCTGCTGGTGCGTCTGGCGCGGTCCGACAATGACTATTCCGATACCGAAATGGCTCGGATAGACCGAATCTCGGCGCAACGTTTCGGCCTGTCTCCGTTCGAAAGTGCTGCCCTGCGCGCACGTGCCGAAAATCTGGAGGCGGAAGCCCCGGACACCGTCCGCTTTACCCGAGCCATAAAAGAGGCGGTTGCCTATGAAGACCGCTTGGCTGTCGTTCAGGCGCTGTGGTCCGTGGCTCTGGCCGATGGGCACCGCACAAGCGAGGAAGATTCGCTGCTGCGTCTGGTTGTCAGTCTTCTGGGCGTCAGTGATGTGGACTCCGCTTTGGCACGTCAAAAGGCTGCTAAGTCGTGAGTGCAATGCTGGGCATGTATGACATGCCCGCCCTACAAGCAGCCAATGACCGGTTCTGGGGATTGATTCGCGCCCAACTGGAATCAGGCCCCGAACACCTTACCCGCGACAAAGATATGTGGAAGGTCTGGCGAGACCCGAACCTGGTTCTGGCCCAAACCTGTGGCATGCCGTTCCGAACCCAATTGCATGGCGATGTCCAACTGGTTGGCACCCCGGATTATGGCCTGCCCGGGTGTCCCCCCGGATACTATTGCTCGGTCTTTGTGGCCCGGCATGACGACGCCCGGGATCTGGCGGGTCTGAGCACCGGCGTGTTCGCGTATAATGAAGGCTTGTCCCAATCCGGCTGGGCAGCCCCGATTACACACATGTCCCATGCAAACCTGAGCCCCGCCGAACTTTTGGAAACCGGTGGGCATGCACTGTCCGCCCAAGCCGTCGAAGACGGCAAAGCCGACTTTGCCGCGCTGGACATACTGACGTGGCTGATGCTGCAACAGCACACCAATCTGGGGACCAAACTGCGCGAACTGGCAAGGACGTCACCGACTCCGACCCTTCCCTACATCACATCGATGGGTCGGAATCCGCGGGTCATTGCAGGCGCTGTTCGGGCCGCAATTGACCAGCTTTGTGACGATGATCAACGATTGCTGCATATTCGCGGGTTGATCGACATTCCCGCAGCCCACTATCTTGCTGTTCCCACTCCGCCTTCCCCCAAAGATGGCAGATCAACGACTGCCCAAATTGTTGACTGATTTTGACCAATTTGGGTGTTTCTCCGCTTGATTCTGTCATTTGCGCATTGCATTGACCTTTTTTTTCGGCCCTAGTACCGGACCAACACCACCAACCACTGGACTGCCCGTGACAGAAACTGATCCCGTCATCGAAATCAAAGACCTTCACAAAAGCTTCGGAAATCTAGAGGTGTTGAAGGGGGTGGATATCACGGCACATCGCGGTGACGTGGTTTCGCTGATCGGGTCGTCCGGCTCGGGGAAGTCGACACTTCTGCGGTGCTGCAACCTTCTGGAAGACAGCCAACAGGGCGAAATCCTTTTCAAGGGTGAGCCGGTCAAGTGGACCGGGCAAAGCCATGGGCGCCGCCCAGCAGATCCCAAGCAGGTTCTGCGTATCCGCACGAACCTGTCCATGGTGTTCCAGCAGTTCAACCTTTGGGCTCATTTAACCATTCTCCAAAATGTGATGGAAGCTCCGGTCACTGTTTTGGGGCGTGACAAGGCCGAGGTTGAAGACAGCGCCCGCAAATACCTTGAGAAAGTAGGCATCGGCGACAAATGCGATGTCTACCCCGCTCAGCTATCCGGCGGACAACAACAACGTGCCGCCATCGCCCGCGGCCTGTGCATGGAACCCGAGGCCCTGTTGTTCGATGAGCCCACATCGGCACTGGATCCCGAGCTGGAACAGGAAGTCATTAAGGTAATTAAGGACTTGGCCGCTGAAGGGCGCACCATGATCATCGTGACGCATGACATGAAAATGGCCGCCGACATCTCAAGCCACGTGGTGTTCCTGCACCAAGGCCTGATCGAAGAAGAAGGCACGCCGGAAGATATCTTTACGTCACCCGAATCCGAAAGGCTTCGGGGCTTTCTCTCCGCCACTCAGGCGGCTTAACTTCAAAACAGAACCAAACTGGGGAGTAACCAATGAAAAACCTGATTCTGTCCACTGCCGCACTGGCACTGACCGCCGGTATCGCCATGGCCGACACGGTCCGCATGGGGACCGAGGGCGCCTACCCTCCGTACAACTTCATCAACGATGCCGGCGAAATCGACGGTTTCGAGCGTGAAGTCGGCGACGAACTGTGCAAGCGCGCGAACCTGGAATGCGAGTGGGTCAAGAACGACTGGGATTCGATCATTCCGAACCTGGTCTCGGGCAACTACGACACCATCATCGCGGGCATGTCGATCACCGACGAGCGTGACGAAGTCATCGACTTCACCCAGAACTATTTCCCGCCTGCGGCTTCGGCCTATGTCGGTGCATCGGACGGTGTTGATGTCACCACCGGCGTCGTTGCCGCACAGACTGCGACCATTCAGGCTGGCCACGTGGCTGAATCGGGCGCGACTCTGGTCGAGTTTGCAACTCCGGAAGAAACTATCGCTGCCGTCCGTAACGGCGAAGCCGATGCCGTGTTTGCCGACAAGGATTTCCTGGTGCCGATCGTAGAAGAATCCGCCGGAGAGCTGGTCTTCGTTGGCGATGACGTCCCGCTGGGCGGCGGCATCGGACTGGGCATCCGTGAATCGGATGGCGAACTGCGCGGTAAGTTCGACGAGGCGATCACTTCGATGAAAGCGGACGGGTCGTTGAACGAACTGATCACCAAGTGGTTCGGCGAAGGCGTTCCGACCTACAACGCTGACGGTTCGGTCGTTACAAACTAATCCGTATCAAGCGGTTCGGCGCGTCCATCGCGCCGAACCCTGCCTGGCGGAATAACCGGGTACGACGTTCGAAAGACGCTTCATGTTTTCCTATTGCGCTGACCCTGACACGCTCGGAACATTCCGTTGGTTCTCTTGCTACCTGACCAACGGTGTTCACTGGTCCTTCTACCTGTCATTCCTAAAGGTGCTGGGATTGCTGGCGGTGACCGCGCCGGTCGCGTTGGCGTTTGGCTTTATGGGCGCAATGGCCGCCCGATCACATTTCCCACCCCTGAGCTGGCTGGGTAATGGATATATTGCCATTGTGCGCGGTGTTCCGGATATCGCCTTCTTCCTGTTTTTCGTGATAGCCTTGGACCAGGCGTTCGAATGGACGCGGCATAAGATCCTGTGCCCTGAATGGACCGACCCCATCCGTCAGGGAAATGATTTTATCGTCTGTCAGGCGGCCAAGCTGCCATTGGGGACCGCACCGGAATGGATGCATGAAACCTATGGTTTTTTCCTGGCTGTTATTACTTTCTCAATCGTTTTCGGCGCGTTTGCCGCTAACGTTCTTTTTGGTGGAATGCGCGCGGTTCCCCACGCACAGCTTGAAACCGCCGAGGCCTATGGCATGTCCCGTCGCCAGACGTTCTGGCGCATCCTTGTGCCGCAGATGTGGGTCTACGCCCTGCCTGGCTTGTCGAACCTTTGGATGGTCCTTATCAAAGCCACACCGCTGCTGTTCCTGCTAGGTATTGAAGACATCGTCTATTGGGCCCGCGAGCTAGGTGGCACCAAGACCTCCAAATTTACACAGTATCCGCATGGCGACTGGCGCATGTGGTACTTCCTGTTCCTGCTTGTCTTCTACCTCGGCATGACACGTGTGTCTGAACTTGGGCTGGAGAAGCTGATGCGGAGGCTGTCCCACGGACAGGCCACATCAGGCGGCGAGCTTCTGCGCAAGGAGACCACGGCATGAGCTGCTTGCAGACAATCCAAGATTATGGCCTGCGGTCCCTCGGTATTGGCGAGCGTCTGCTGCCCAAGACTGACTTCACCCTGTGTGAGCAATTCACACTGATCGGGTCGGGCATGATCTGGAATGTCTATTTCGGGATCATGGCTCTGGCGACCGGGTTCTTCCTGGCCACCGCCCTCGCAGTAGGTAAGGCATCCAGCAACAAATGGCTCCGCAAGCCTTCGGAATGGTTTATCTTCCTGTTCCGCGGTTCGCCTTTGTTTATCCAGTTTTTTTTCGCCTATTTCCTGTTCCTGTCGCTGAAGAAATCCAATCCGATGTTCGACGCCTTTACCGCGGCCTGGCTGGGCGCGCTGATCGTTCTGTTCCTGAACACCGCGGCTTATACGGGCGAGATTTTCTATGGCGCGCTGCGATCCATTCCCAAAGGCGATATTGAAGCTGCGGATGCCTATGGCATGTCCGGTTGGGCGCGTTTCCGCCGGATCGTCTGGCCCACCATGTTGCGGCTTGCATGGCCTGCTTACACAAACGAAGCAATCTTTCTCTTCCACGCAACAACGCTGGTCTTCTTTTCAGCTTTCCCAGCTTGGCAGCAACGTGGAGACGCCTTGTACTACGCCAGTTATTTTGCCGACAAGACGTTCAACCCGTTCATCCCATACCCGATTCTGGCGTTCTATTTCATCCTGCTGACACTGGTGATCGTCGGGGTCTTTGGCCTGATCAACAAGTGCTTGAACCGGCACCTGCCGGTCGCAAGGCAAGCCAAGATGCGGTTCAAACTGAATCTGGCGCGCTGATTTCCGGCGCGCCGACCACGTCCGGAAACAAAGCCAAATCAACGACAGTCAACACGCACCCGCGCGCTTTTTTCAGCACATTCAGGAGGGAAGTGGTACCGCCTCCCTGGCTTGAACAGGGGACCTCTGGATCCACAATCCAGCGCTCTAACCAACTGAGCTAAGGCGGCACTCGTGAGGGGCGATGTACCGAACACGCCCGCGGAATGCAAGAGGATTAAAACCGAAATTTCCAGCTTTGTTCGACAAGATCGACACCAAAGGAATGCACCGCTTTGCTGTCCATTAACTCCCAGCCAGACGCTTTGTACAGAGCGCAGGCGGCGGTATGGCTTTCGTGTGTCCACAGGACCATTTCCCGGTAACCTGCCTCGCGTGCGAAAGCAGTACACGTATGTAAAAGCCGCTTTCCCAGTCCTAGCCCTCGTGCTTCCGGGACAAGTAGGAACAAGCGCAGCTTGGCGATACTTCGGTCAACAGCAACGCAGAAAACACTGCCCAGACGCTGCCCTTCCCGTTCCGCGATCCAGCCTCTTTCAAGCTCAGGGTCACTGTTATCGATGAAATCATCAAGGATGCTGGCCACCAAGGGGGCAAAGCTGTCATCAAACCCTTCGTCCCGGGCATAAAGCAGACCGTGCTGTTCAACCAGCCACGCGGCGTCATCGGGGCGAAAGGATCTGAGAACGGCGTCTTCCATGTCTCATCTGACCGCAAAGGTGACTTGATTCTCAACCCCGTGCGCGCTAGCAGGAACGCTCAGTCTCGGAGGCACAGATGGGCATCAATACCGAACGCGACATTCAGGCAAACCTGCAAATCGGTCCGACCGATCAGGGTATGGTCCGCCTGTTCATCGAAGCTGACGGCATCGAAATACCGATGGATTTTGACCCGGAAGAAGCAGAAGAAATCGCCGACGAAATTCGCGCCGCGATACAAGCCGCCCTCGCCGTCAAAGGCTGATCTTACAGTCTGGGATCCCGTAGCGCATGCAGGCGTCGCGCGGCATCCGTTGCAAACTTCTGGATCATCTTCTTGCGCCGCGCCGGGGCAATTTTGTCCTCGGGCGCCATACGTACGATTTCCGCATCATACGCGTCAGCAATGATCAGGCCTGTTTCGTCAGGCAACAGATCGGTTGGAAACTCTGTGTCGACGGCCCAGAAGAATCGGTCACACCATTCCAAATAGCCCTGCCATTTCGCATCCGACTGATAATCGGCACGGCTGGATTTGCACTCGATCAGCCACAGCTCCCCCTTGGGACCCAACCCCATCACATCGACGCGCAGGCCACGTGTCGGGACAAATTCCTCCACGGAAACAAACCCATGCGCCGCAAGATGCCGCGCGACACCACGCGCCAGTTTCTGTCCAGGTTGCAGATCCAAAGTCATGTATGAAAATGTGAACAATAAGTGAACAAAAGTAAAGTGACATTGCCCCTTGACATGATACCTTTCAGTATCGCAATAATGTAATACCAAATGGTATCCCTTGCGAGGTTGCTAATGGAAAACCAAACTCAAAACGCGTTTCGTGCCCTGGCCGACCCCACCCGCCGGGACATCATACAACTGCTTTCGTCTCGGGACATGACGATCGGGCAATTGACCGATCGGTTCGATATGACCCGGGCTGCAGTCAAAAAACACCTCACCGTGTTGTCCGACGGCGGACTAATCACTGTCGAAGTGCGCGGGCGGGAACGCATCAACCGACTTGAACCACAGGGGATGGCCCCCGTGCTCGACTGGCTCAGATACTTCGACCGGTTCTGGGACGATCGCCTGAACTCACTAAAAGAAGCTATTGAAAGGAAACAAAATGACTGATGCCGTATTGAAGAAATCGATTTTCCTGAGGGCGGAACCGGAAACCGTTTGGGCTTATCTGACGGAACCTGACCACCTGGCAGAATGGTTCCACAAACCTGAAAAAACGCTGACGGAAGGTCAGAAGCTTGAGATGTTCGGCACAACAAGCGGCGACTTGTTGATTTGGGGAGAGGTCCGTGTCGCCAAACCTCCCAGGTATTTGGAGTACACTTTCACAGTGAAACCTATGGGCGACGCCATAAGCACGGTGAAGTGGACTTTGGAACCTGTGGCAGGTGGAACACGCCTGGATCTGCTGCATGAAGGTCTGCCACAAGGTGCCGACGCATTTGGCCTGATCCTGGCCCTAGATAAAGGCTGGGATGAACATTTCGGCAAGATGCGTGTTGCATTGCACGAAACTGTTGATGCATGACCCCTTGTGTGAACCCGTCAGACGCCCTACTTAAGCGCTTGGCGGGTTCTGCCCTACTTGTGACAGGTAGCATTCTGGTGGCCTTAAGCAATTCCAAGGGGGCTGGCTCTGTTCAGGTCCTGGCCTGATTACCTGGCGCCCACCTGTACATACAGGTCCTCGGGAATCAAACCGCACGGTTGATTGGTGGTCCCGCCGCACTTTACCCGATTTATCAGCGCCCTGCGCGAACTTCCTGCTTGACCGCTGCAGGTTCAAAGCTGTGCACGAGCGGCGTTCCCCGACGTGGCCCCTGCGGCTTTTCGGCCATGCTCATGATCTTGTAAGCGAACTGAACACCCGCAAAAACGATACCGTTCATGAACCAGATCATTACCAGCGCAATCAGGCCGATTTCCGAACCGGTGATCAGATGCCGGAGGTTTGCGACGTTCAGCGCCAATAGCGCCCCGACAAACACGGCAGAAATGACAAAACCCCATGCGACTTGCGTGATATACAGGCGGATCAGTTTGGGCATGGCGAACCTCCTTGCGCTGTGACATTCTTTTTAGCGCATGTCAGGTTCAGGTAAACGTGTCAGAACGCCTCGGGCTGAGCCTCCCGCGCCATGTGATCCAGCACGGCATTGACGAATTTAGGTTCTTTACCTTCAGGGAAAAAGGCACGCGCCACATCGACAAACTCGGTGATCACCACCTTGGGCGGTGTGTCGCTTTGGGTCAGTTCCGCACCCGCCGCGCGGAACAGCGCACGCAGGGTCGGGTCGATGCGCGAAATCGGCCACTTGGCCACCAGCGCACGGTCGGTCATCTGGTCGATTGGGGCCTGATAGTTCACGGCGTCATCCACCAGCTTGCGGAACAGCGCGCTGTCACCCTCAAGCATCTCGTCGCCCTCGTAGACCGCGCCAAACCGATGATCCAGAAACTCGTTTACGACGGCTTCAGTCGTCTGCCCGGACTGCTCCATCTGGAACAGCGCCTGCACGGCATAAAGCCGGGCGGCGGATTTCTTAAGGCGTTTCTGGTTGGCCGGTTTCGGCGCGTCTGTCTTGGTCATGCTGTCGTGGGTCCGTTGTTGTCGCCCGCCACTAGGATGGACTCGGACGGCGGCTTGAAGCCGACGCCCTTTTTGGAAGAGCCCCACTTACGGCTGAGCGCAATCAGATGCAAGGCCGCAGCGGCCGCGCCGCCCCCTTTATTCATCTTTTCGGGGTTGGCGCGCACTTCGGCCTGTTCGTCATTCTCGACGGTCAATATACCATTGCCGATGCACAACCCCTGCAGGCCCATCAATTGAATGGCCCGGCTGGAATCGTTGCAGACGGTTTCGTAATGCGTGGTCTCACCGCGAATGACGCAGCCCAGCGCGACATAGCCGTCAAAATTACACTGTCGGTCGGCCATGGCGATGGCTGTGGGAATTTCCAGCGCGCCGGGAACTTCGACCACTTCACAGGTCCCGCCAGTTGCTTCGATTTCAGCCGTGGCACCCGCGATCAGGTTGTCGGCAATCGAGCGGTAGAACGGGGCCGCCACGATCAATAGTTTCACCGGTTTGTCGAAACTGGGTGTCGGCAGAATCCCGTGTTTGTCTTGTTCAGCCATGTTCAGTCTTCCTTCAGAATCGAGCGGGTGCCGACGATGGACAAGCCAAACGCGTCGAGCCCCAGATACACCGTTTCAGGAGAGTCGGTCAGAAGCACCAGTTCCTGAATACCCATCTTGGACAGGATCTGCGCCCCGAGACCGGTTTGCTTTATGGTGCGCGGGCCTTCATCCTCGACCGCATACAGTGAGTTGCGCGGCTGACGGAACAGGCAGACCACACCACGTCCCTCCTCGGCGATTTTTTCCATCGCGCGCGGCAACTCGCGGGAAGACTTCGGACCAAGACCCAGGATATCAGGTGCTTCGTGCAGGGCGTGTGTACGCGTCAGAACAGGCTCTGGTGTGGTGATGTCACCCTTGATCATGACAACATGTTCAATGCCGTGGGTCTGATCGGTGAAAATCCGCATTTCCCACTCACCACCGTATTCCGAGGTGACTGTTTCACGCGAGGTCTCGACAACCAGATTGTCGTTGCGCGACCGGTAGCTGATCAGATCGCTGATCGTGCCGATTTTCATATTGTGCTCTTTGGCGATCTCGACCAGATCCGGCAGGCGCGCCATGGTTCCGTCTGCATTCATGATCTCGCAGATCACTCCTGACGGGTTAAGCCCGGCAAGGCGCGAGATATCCACGGCGGCCTCAGTATGGCCAGCGCGCACTAGCACCCCGCCCCGCTTTGCCCGCAACGGGAAGACATGCCCCGGGGTGGCGATATGCGCCATCGTGTTCTGTTCGTTGATTGCGGTCGCAACGGTCAGCGCCCGGTCGGCGGCTGAAATCCCGGTGCTGACACCTTCGCGCGCCTCAATCGATACCGTAAAGGCGGTCTCGTGCCGGGACGAGTTGTTCACGGCCATCATCGGCAGTCCCAACGCATCTATCCGTTCCGCCGTCATCGGCAAACAGATCAGACCGCGCCCGTGGGTAGCCATGAAGTTGATCGCCTCGGCATCTGCAAACTCGGCGGGGATCACCAGATCGCCCTCGTTCTCACGATCTTCATGATCGACCAGAATGTACATCCGGCCTGCACGCGCCTCTTCGATGATATCCTCGATCGGGCTGATCGCGTCGCGCAACTGGGCCTCGACCGGTCCGGGGGTTTCAAAGCTCATGGGGCAGCCTTTCACATGGCAGGTTTGCTCGGCGGAATAGACCACTGAGGGCGCAAAGACCAGTCCACAAACGGCGCAGGTGCTTTCCGACGCGACGTATCAGGACATCTCGGCCAGACGCGCGACGTACCGGGCCAGCGTATCGATCTCAAGATTGACGTGATCGCCCACGCCGACATCGCCCCAGGTTGTGACTTCTTTGGTGTGAGGGATGAAATTGATGCCAAACTCGCAATCACTCACGTCATTGACCGTCAGCGATGTCCCGTTCAGCGCAACCGACCCTTTGGGCGCTATGAACCGGGCCAGTTCCTTCGGTGCGCGCAAGGTGACACGTGTGCTGTCGCCTTCATCCTCGACCGCGACCACTTTGGCCACGCCATCCACATGGCCCGAAACAATGTGACCGCCCAGTTCATCACCCACTTTCAGCGCTCGCTCCAGATTGACACGCTTGCCGACGGCCCATGTATCAAGGTTGGTCTTCGAAACCGTCTCGGCGCTGATCTGAACATCATACCAATCGTCGCCCAGCGCGATCACTGTCAGGCACACGCCATCACTGGCGATCGAGGCACCGATATCGATACTGGCCGTGTCATAGGCTGTCCTGATCCGGGCGCGCAGATCTCCTTGCTGTTCCAGCTCGGTGACAGTTCCGATGTCGGTGACGATCCCTGTGAACATTCCGTTAACCCTCAGTTCCTACCCTGTGTCTGACTTTCACCGTCGAGGTAAGCCCAATGGGCGTCCCGGGCAAGCCCCACCTTGCCGTACAAGGCCCAAACAGGCATAGTTTCAGCAACAAAACCAAAAGAGCAGTCCAGATGCCGCAAACGCCTTCAGGCTCAGATGATCGGGTCTTCCTGTTCCTTCAGGGGCCTCATGGGCCGTTTTTCTCGGCGCTCGGGCAGATGTTACGCGCCACGGGGGCGCAAGTCTGGCGGGTTGGGTTCAATGCGGGCGATCAGGCCTTCTGGTTTGACAAGGCATGTTTCATCGCATTTCAGAACCAGCCCGGCGATTGGCCCAAAACACTGAACCGATTGATTGTCGACAAGGCGGTCACGGATATCGTTCTTTATGGCGACACAAGACCTGTGCATGCCCGGGCGGTTGAGATCGCCAAGTCGCACGGGCTTACCATTCACGTTTTCGAAGAAGGTTATCTGCGGCCTTGGTGGGTCACGTACGAGCGGGATGGATCAAACGGGCACTCGCGTCTCATGTCATTGGATGTGGACCAGATGCGGCAGGCTCTGGCCCAGTCGGACAGCAAGGCACCTCCGCCTCCGTCACATTGGGGGGATATGCGGCAACATATTTTCTACGGCGCCCTCTATCATTGGTTCGTGATGTTTCTGAACAGGAGATACCGCAATTTCAGGCGCCATCGTGATCTGTCGGTTTCGCAGGAGTTCAGATTGTATTTCAAACGTCTGATGTTGATGCCTGTGCATCGCCTGCAACGCAGCGTTGCGACGGCGCGTGTCAGATGGGGGGGCTTCCCATATCACCTCGTGCTGCTGCAACTCGGGCATGACAGTTCGGTTCAGGCCCATTCCCGTTTCTCCTGTATGTCCGATTTTCTGGAGCTGGTCATTGCCGGATTCGCGCAAGGCGCACCGACGCACCACAGACTGGTCGTGAAAGAGCACCCTCTGGAAAACCACCGTGAACCATTGCACCTGCGTGCCATGGAGATAGCCAGGAAACACGGAGTACAGAACCGTGTTCACTATGTCCCCGGCGGCAAACTGGCAAGTTTACTGGATGAGGCAAATTCGGCCGTCACCGTGAACTCCACTGCGGGGCAGCAGGTCTTGTGGCGGGGTATTCCGCTGCGGATTTTCGGGCGTTCGGTTTATGACAAGACCGACTTCGTATCGCAGCAGTCGATCGCCGCGTTTTTTGCTGACCCTGACGCGCCTGATGTCGAAGCATATCGCAGCTATCGGCAATTCCTGCTGGAAACCAGCCAGGTTCCGGGCGGCTTTTATTCCCGGCGCGGACGTCGGCAATTGTTGCGCCGCGCCGTGGACATGATGCTAAGCAGCAGCGACCCCTATCAGGCCATTCTGAACAAGAACGAGGCGCAGACGCCACAGTTGAAAATCGTCGAGTAGACCGGATGCTCTGTGACTGGAAGTTGAGCGATTTACCGGGTAATCTTCCGGCAACAACAAAAGACTGAGGATATCCGGCAGTGCAATTCTCTCCTAAGCGATGGATGCGGGGGGTTTCCCTTGTGGCCACAATCGGCTTGCTGGCGGCCTGCCAACTTCCGAAATCCGGGCCAAACAAGACCGAAATTCTGGCTGGCGCAGTTCAGAATGGCGGCAACGCGTTTGTCGTCGAAGTCGATGATCGCGTGACACGCCTCACATCCGCCGTGCCTCAGTTTGGCTTTTCTTCCTCGTTCAGCAGCGCCCAGGCCTTGACCGCCGACACTGTACGGCCCGGAGACGTGCTGGGCCTGACCATATGGGAAAACGTGGACGACGGTTTGCTGTCCGGCGAAACCGGTACGGCAACCGCCCTGGATGAAGTTCAGGTCGACAGCGACGGTTTTATTTTTGTCCCTTATGCAGGTCGGATTCGGGCCGCAGGGAACACGCCGGAACAGCTTCGCGTTTTGATCACGAACAAGCTGCGTGAACAGACACCCGACCCACAGATCGAAGTGCGGCGTGTTGCTGGTGACGGATCCACCGTCTCGCTGACGGGAACTGTCGCATCTCCCGGCATCTATCCGATCGAACGCCCAACCCGTTCGCTGCTTGGCATGCTGTCTCAGGCGGGCGGGGTTTCTGTAGCGTCAGATATCGCGCTGGTGACTCTGATCCGAGGGGGTCAAAAGGGCACCGTCTGGTACGAAGACCTGTTCCGCAATCCAAAACTGGACGTCGCATTGCGTGGCGGAGACCGCATTTTGGTGGAAGAAGATAGCAGATCATACATCGCTCTAGGTGCCACAGGTGGCCAATCGCGCGTCGCCTTTGAAAGCCAGGATCTTTCTGCGCTGGAAGCATTGGCCCAGGTCGGTGGTTTACTGACGCTGTCCTCTGATCCAACCGGTATTTTCATTCTGCGAAAAGAACGCCAGGACGTCGCACGCAGTATCACCGGACGCGCCGATTTTAAGGGCGACCAGCGTATGATCTACCTGCTGAACCTGACGGCCCCCAACGGCCTGTTCATTGCGCGGGATTTCGTGATCCGCGACGATGATACGATTTATGTGACCGAAGCACCCTATGCACAGTGGAGCAAATCCATCTCGCTTATCGCTGGTGGCCTGACCCCCATCGCAAACGTTGCCACGCTGACCGGCAACTGATGCATGGTACCCGATCCGGACAGCGCAGCCGGGGCCAAGCGCACCCAGCTGTTTGTCTATAACGGTGGCTTCCTGACGCAGAAACGTCTCAGGCGTATTCTGACGCTTTCGGGCTATGACATTCGCCTGGGTTTTCCCAAGGATGGCGGCTGCGTAGGACTCTGGGGTAACAGCCCTACTGCGTATCGGGGTCTACGGGTCGCCGAAAAATACAATGCCCCGGTTCTGCTCGTCGAAGACGCCTTGCTCAGGTCCCTGCATCCGGGCCGTGCCGGTGAACCCCCGTTGGGCCTGTTGCTGGACCGTTCAGGCCCGCATTTTGATGCGGCCGAACCTTCGGACCTTGAGAAGTTGCTGAACGCTGATCCGCTGGACGACACCGCGCTGCTGAACCGCGCGCGTGCCGCGATCGAGCGGGTCAGGGAGCTGCACCTCAGCAAGTATTCAGCGTTTGACCCGGATATTGTCGCACCCGACCCCGGATATGTACTGGTCATCGATCAGACGGTTGGCGATGCTGCTGTCACGGCAAGTGTTGCCGATCGTGCCCGTTTTCTTGAAATGCTGGTGGTCGCACAGGAGGAGAATCCCGGCGCGCGCATTTTGATCAAGACACATCCAGAAACGCTGGCGGGTCATCGTCAGGGGCACTTTACCGATCAGGACCTGTCAGACCGGGTCACTCGGTTTGACAAGCCGATCAGCCCGTGGCCCCTGCTTGAGGGCGCAATCGCGGTCTATACCGTATCCTCGCAACTGGGCTTCGAAGCGATCCTGGCCGGTCACAAACCGCGCATTTTCGGCCAACCTTTCTACGCCAGTTGGGGCCTGACGCAGGATGAATTCCCAGTCCAACGCCGTCAGCGCAATCTGACCCGCGCGCAACTGTTCGCGGCCGCGATGCTGCTTTACCCGACTTGGTACGACCCTTACCGAGATCAGCTGTGCGAACTGGAAACGGTTCTGGACACGTTGGAGGCACAGACCCGCGCGTGGCGGCAGGACAGGCACGGTTGGACCGCCGCTGGCATGCGCTTGTGGAAACGAAGACACTTGCAGCAGATTTTCGGGCGACATGGCAAGTTGCGCTTTACGTCCACACAGCCTGTCGCCTCGGATCGCCCCCATATGGTCTGGGCCAGTCAGGCGCGCGAAAGCGAAGGGGCAGTTCGCGTGGAAGACGGATTCTTGCGTTCACGCGGATTGGGGGCCGCACTTGTTCCGCCTCTATCCTTGGTAACGGACGAAATCGGCATCTACTACGACCCCACAAAACCCAGCCAGTTGGAAAACCTGATCGGCGAGCGCGCAACATTGCGTCCGGATCAGGAATTACGCGCTGAAAGACTTGTTGAGAGATTGCTGGCCGATGGTTTGAGCAAGTATAACTCGGGCCAGCCAGCGCCTTCCCTGCCCGACGGGCATCGTATTCTTGTGCCCGGACAAGTTGAAGATGATGCCTCGATCCTGTTGGGCACCAACTCAGTGCGTAGCAATCTGGCACTGCTGCAAACCGCGCGCAAGGCCAACCCCAACGCGATCCTGATCTACAAACCGCACCCAGATGTCGAAGCCGGGTTGAGGGATGGCCAGATAGACGCAGAGTCTCTTGCGGACCTTGTCGTGACCCGGACTGACCCCGCCTCGCTGCTGACGCAGGTGGACGAGGTGTGGACGATGACATCGCTGTTGGGGTTCGAGGCATTGTTGCGCGGGGTGAAGGTCACGACCCTGGGCGCGCCCTTCTATGCGGGATGGGGCCTGACCACCGATCTGGATACCGTTCCCGTCAGGCGAGGTGCACGGCCGTCGCTGATGGGCTTGGTACACGCCACCTTGATTGACTATCCGCGCTATTTCGATCCGATCACCAGACAACCCTGCCCTGTCGAAGTGGCTGTTGAACGCTTGGCGCTGGGGTATTCGGCACCGTCTGGTCCGTTCAATCGTTTCCTGGCAAAGCTGCAGGGCGCGTTCGCGACGCACGCTCATCTTTGGCGTTGACGTTATTCCGACGCTCTGCGCCAACGGTGCAAAACATCCCCGCCGACCGCCTGCGTTTCGATCAAATCGAACCTCGGTGCGACCTCCAGCGTTTCCAGACCAAGTGTCCCGACCGCGGCCAGGCCTTCGGCTCCGATGGTCAAACCGGCAGTGAACCCGATCAGTTCGTCCACCAGATCCTCAGCCAGCAACGAGGCCGCAAGCGCAGCCCCACCTTCGCAGAAGACGCTGGTCAGACCGGCCTGACCCAGTTGCTGAAGCAGATCCAACGCATCGATATGGTGGTCCTTCAACGCGCAGGGGATCAGCTTGGCGCCCAGTCCTTCCCAGGCTTTCGCACGTTCGGCATCCGGATGATGCGCATGGCAAAGCCAAACAGGAATTTTCGATGCCGTGCGTGCCAGCTGACCCATCAGGGATATGTCCATATGGCGCGACACCACGACGCGTACAGGCTGATGTTCTACGCCAAGATCCCGTACGGTCAGCGATGGGTCGTCGGCGCGTGCCGTTCCGGCCCCGACCATCACCGCATCGTGACGTGCACGCATGGCATGGACCGCACGCCGTGCCTGCGGTCCGGTGATCCATTGGCTGTGCCCTGTCGAGGTCGCGATACGCCCGTCAAAACTGCTGGCCATCTTCAGCGTCACAAGAGGTCGGCCCTGTTCTGTTTTGAGGAAGAAACCCGCCAGATCCCGTTCTGCCTGTTCCGCAAGAAGGCCTGTAACGACCTCAATTCCCGCCTCACGCAACATGGTAAAACCCTGCCCAGCCACGCGCGGATCGCTGTCTTCGACAGCGGCCACAACACGGGATACACCTGCCGCAATCAAGGCCTCGGCGCAGGGCGGCGTTTTGCCGTGATGGGCACAGGGCTCCAGCGTTACATAGGCGGTCGCACCACGCGCACCCTGTCCGGCCTGTGCCAATGCTTCGGTCTCGGCATGAGGGCGGCCACCCGGTTGTGTCCAGCCCCGCCCAATGATCCGGTCATCACGAACGATGACACACCCCACGGCGGGGTTCGGCCAGCACGTCCCCTGACCGCGCCGCCCCAAAGACAGGGCAAGCGCCATAAATCGCTTATCTGCTTCGTTCACTCGTCAGTCGAAGGCTGCGGCGGGCGCAGTTCGTGGACGAACTCCTCGAAATCATCGGCCGCCTGGAAATTCTTGTACACACTCGCAAAGCGAACATAGGCGACAGTGTCGATCCGCGCCAGAGCTTCCATAACGATTTCACCGATCTTGTTGGACGGGATATCAGTGTCGCCCATGCTTTCCAGACGGCGCACGATGCCCGAGATCATCTGATCGATCCGTTCGGGATCAACGGGCCGTTTCTGCATCGAGATGCGGATCGAACGCTCCAGCTTGTCGCGATCGAAATCCTCGCGTTTACCATTGGTTTTTATGACAACCAGATCACGCAGCTGCACACGTTCGTAGGTCGTGAACCGTCCGCCACAGGCCGGGCAGAACCGGCGTCGGCGGATAGCCACGTGGTCCTCTGCCGGGCGTGAATCTTTCACCTGAGTGTCGATATTTCCGCAAAACGGGCAGCGCATCCGCCGTCTCCTCGTACCATGTTCGGCCTCTTTTTGTAAGCGCTGCGGCTTACTTATCCACAACTATAGGGCAGCCGCTAGGGTTTGGGTAGTCGGAAATTCAAACCGCTAAATAATGGGTCAGGCCAGATGCGCTGCAACCTTCCTTTGATGCGGCGCAGTACGGTGTTCAAACAGGTAAATCCCTTGCCATGTTCCAAGCACAGGCCGGCCCTGCGACACCGGGATCGTCAGCGAAACCGGCATGAGCGCCGCTTTGATATGCGCTGGCATATCATCCGGGCCTTCATACGTGTGCCTCAGGTAGGACATGGCGGGGTTGTCTGACCGAGGAACGAGCCGCTCAAAAAACGCCTGAAGATCAGTTTGAACCTCGGGGTCCGCGTTTTCCTGGATCAACAACGAGCAAGAGGTGTGGCGAACGAACAGAGTCAAAACCCCATCCTTCGCTACCCGTTCAAGCCATTGCAGCACATCAGACGTAAATTCGTACAGCCCCGGCCCTTGAGTGTGCAAAACGAATTCAGTCTGCATCGTTACAATCCCGCGCGCCAATCAATCGTTGAAGAACGGCCGATAGTTACACCGTGCATTCGCACCTTGTATAGATTCACTGTTACCGGGCTGAAACCCGAACGAAACAAAGCTGCTTGGTTGCACATCAACCGACTGAGGCTGCTTAATCGAAAACTGAACTGCTGTTCTGCGCCCGGTGGTGACACTGGGCCCGTATCCTCGCAACACATAAATCCGGTCCATCCAGCCCAACCCCAAGGTCCGGCGCGCATAGTCCGCGGCCGCGCACCAATAGCCTTCGACACGTTTGTCACCGCGCGGGATGACCTCAAAATCAGTGGCGTTGATGGGTTCTGTTCGAAATCCATTCGGCGCAGCATCTGCTGTCATGGGGATACTGAGGGTCAAGGCGGCCAGCGCGGCGAAGGTGCATAACTGTTTCATCGTTAATTCTTCCCTGATTGCTTGTTCCAAATAGGTTAGACGAACTTCATCGCGTGCACAGGGCACCTCACGATCAATTCAACCCGCTTCGTGCATTGCGTGATCCGGCGTGAGCCAGCCCTGATAGCGGATCAGCAGACCCAATCCAGGTGCCTCTGCTGACACGTCGAACCTGAACCGGCCCGTTGCATCCTGCCATTCCCGTGTATGCGAACGTGGCACCGCAAAAAAAGGTACCGGGATGCCCAATACTGTCAGGCGGAGGATCCTGATATACAGCGCGCCGTTCTGCCAGCTGGGCTTCAGCCAGATTGAAATCGCTCCGAAATCCTCGCGGACACTTGCCCGCGTGCTGTCATAGGTCAGACAGGAGGTTGTGCGATGGCCGGCGAAGTCGCGTTCCCAAATTACGGCCTGACCTTCTGAGCGTACCTTCACTGATACTGCGACGTCCTTTCCGTCCTGCGGAAATCCGGCCACGCGCGTTGCAAAAGCAACCAAGGCACCTGCGCCAAGCTCGATATCGCATCGACCTGAGTAGGATGCCTCGGAGCTGTGCAGCCGAAGGACCGCATCTGGCACGTCATCAACCGAACCCAGCGCCTGCAAAAACGGATCCCACGACATCAATATCCATCGCTCGCAAAACGTGCCTTCACATCAGGTCCCGGCACCAAACATGTCTTGGTTTTTCCGAACAATATATATCTGTTTCGCGCAATCAGGCTGTAAATCGGATCTTTGACTAAACCGGGCAGGAACCGGCACACCGAAAGCAGCGGCCACAAACCCGGCAATTGACGCATCGCGGCGGCAAACGCATCCAGATTTTGATAGACTGCGCCATTCACTATCACCAGATTTGTCTGAAAGTCGCATGTGGGCAGATCAAGGTCGCGATACAGTTTTTGTCCAAGGGGTGACTGCGCTGTCGCGAATTGGAAATTCCGTGACCGATCACGTTCAAGCATGAATCGGAAAAAGCCCGAACACAGAACGCATTCACCATCAAATACGATCAGGTTTCCAATGCGGGTATCTGTGTTTCCGGCCTTGTCTCGCATTCGCATCGCACAAGTGTCATCCTTCGAGTCAGGATGACAATTCCAGCGTCGCAGAACAATGCGACACTTGCGGAAGAAAAAGAGTGTGCCGGGGAGCCCTGAGCGGAGGCTGGTGATTTCTCCGAGGCTCTGACCTCATCCCCATAAAGGTCTCGACCCGGCAACGCTGCTGATTTGGGCAGCCAGGTGCCTCAGTTCATGTGCGTTCCGGTCAAAACCTTTCGAGAACTTGCCAACACATCGAACGCCGTTGCACAATCCCCCTAGCCAATAGCCAAAGTCAAAAACGGGATTTCTGTGATAGCCTGTTAGAGTATTTGAGAACGTAAGGTGTTGTTCCACGATGGATGTAGATATCGGCCGACTACATTTTTTGACCCGGGCGCTTGATCGCCTCACCGGCAATAGCGAAGTATCTCAGCGGGTAATGATGCAGACCGGGCTTCGACAGCAAGACATCGCGCCCCCTGCCGCAGTCTACAGTGCGCATAAAGAGGCCCTGTTCATCCGACACGCCTGTGACGCCGTTGGTGACATCACATTTGCGGCACGCACTGGGCTCGAGGTCACGTCGGCTTCGACCGTTACAGGGTATATCAGCAAATACTCACGCGATTTGAAGCAGGTGATGGAAAACCTGTCACGCTTTCACGGAATCATCGACCCGGCCATCGGGCTCAGCTTCCGTGTTGCCGGCAATTTCGCGGCGCTTGAGGCCGATTGGAAAGATGCCAGCTTTGCCCGCTATCATCGGCGCACGGAATTCCTGTTGTTCGCTTCGTTGGCAAGAATGAGGAACCTGACGCAGGTGAACTTGTACCCGATTGAGATGCGCTTTCAGCACAAAGTTGGAAACCACGTCAAAACCTACGAAAAGCTGGCAGGCTGTCCCGTGGTTTTCGGAGCTGAAAAGATCGAGATCATTCTGCCGTTATCTGCGCTGGATTTGCAGGTGCCGACCTATGATCCCAAGCTGCGGGCGCATTTGCTCGAATACGGTGAAAGACTGTTGGCCGAGAAGCCATCCCCCAAGAATATGACCCGTGCCCGTGTCGAAGGGCTGATCACCCGATCCCTGCCAGGCGCAATCCTGCAAGCCGAAGATGTAGCCGCTGATCTGGGCATGAGCCTCAGAACCTTCAGCCGACGCCTTAAGGATGAAGGCACCAGCTATCGCGATATTGTTGACGATCTAAGGTGTGATCTGGCCCAGACTTTCATCACAAATGGCATGACTCTGTCTGAAATCTCATACGCGCTGGGGTATGCTGATCAGGCTGCTTTTTCGACCGCCTTCAAACGGTGGACAGGTCAGCCGCCCAGCGCCTTCAAGACCCGTGTGGAACATCCCATTCGGACAGCTGGCCAGGGGTCATCGGTGTGAAAAACCTCGCCCCGGCCTGTCCCATGAGTGGACTGGACCGATATAGAAAGGCACACCGCCCGGACCTTGTGCGTTCTCGCCAATGTGATGTGAGAACCAGCCAATGTGAACAAAATGAAAAAAGGCGCCTCGGTCGAGGCGCCTAAAAGTTTACTGATCCAGGAACGAACGGAGTTTCCGTGAACGGCTGGGATGTTTCAGCTTCCGCAGCGCTTTCGCTTCGATTTGGCGGATACGTTCGCGGGTAACACTGAACTGTTGGCCGACCTCTTCCAGAGTGTGGTCGGTGTTCATGCCGATGCCGAAACGCATCCGCAGAACCCGTTCCTCGCGCGGGGTGAGCGAGGCAAGAACCCGGGTCGTGGTCTCCTTGAGGTTTTCCTGAATGGCACTGTCCAGCGGCAGCACGGCATTCTTGTCCTCAATGAAATCGCCAAGCTGGCTGTCTTCCTCGTCGCCAATGGGCGTTTCCAGCGAAATCGGCTCTTTGGCGATTTTCATCACCTTGCGAACCTTTTCCAACGGCATTTGCAGCTTTTCCGCCAGTTCTTCCGGCGTCGGTTCACGACCGATCTCGTGCAGCATCTGACGACCGGTCCGGACCAGCTTGTTGATCGTTTCGATCATATGAACCGGAATACGGATCGTGCGGGCCTGATCCGCGATCGAGCGGGTGATCGCCTGCCGGATCCACCAGGTCGCATAGGTCGAAAACTTGTAGCCACGGCGGTATTCGAACTTGTCCACGGCCTTCATCAGGCCAATGTTGCCTTCCTGAATAAGATCAAGGAATTGCAGGCCACGGTTCGTGTATTTTTTGGCAATCGAGATCACCAGACGCAGGTTGGCTTCGACCATTTCCTTCTTGGCCTGCCGCGCTTCTTTTTCGCCCTTCTGAACCTGCTGCACGATGCGGCGAAATTCAGAGATATCCAGACCGACATACTGACCAACCTGGGCCATGTCGTTGCGCAGTTCTTCAACCTTGGCGGTTGAGCGTTCGATGAACATCTGCCAACCCCGGCCCGGTTTTTCAGCCATCTCGGCCAGCCAGTTCGGATCAAGTTCCCGCCCGCGATAAGCGTCGATGAACTCACGGCGGTTAATGCGCGCCTGATCCGCCAGTTTCACCATCGAGCTGTCTAGCGACATGACGCGACGGTTGATCCCATAAAGCTGGTCAATCAATGCGTCGATACGGTTGTTGTGCAGGTGAAGACCATTCACCAGCTCGACTATCTCGGCCCGCAGCTTCTGATACGTCGCCTCGTCTTTTTCGCTGAAAGTGCCGTCTTCGTTCAGCGTGGCCGAAATCCGGCTGTCCTGCATTTCAGACAGCATCGAGAAGTCGGTCGAGATGCGCTCCAAGGTTGTCAGAACCTGATCCTTCAGCGCCGCTTCCATCGCGGCCAGCGACATGTTGGCCTGATCGTCGTCATCGTCATCGTCGTCGTTGTTCAGCGGGTTGCCATCGGCATCCAGCTCAGGGCCGCTATCCTTGGCCGGCTTGTTCGCCTGCACCGCCGACGTATCAACGACCGGCTCATCAACGTCACCGTCTTCGTCCAACTGGTTGCCGAACGTGGTTTCCAAATCAATGACATCCCGCAGAAGAATGTCTTCGGACAGCAATTCGTCGTGCCAGATTGTGATCGCCTGGAAGGTCAGCGGGCTTTCACACAGGCCGGCAATCATCGTGTTGCGACCGGCTTCGATCCGCTTGGCGATTGCGATCTCGCCCTCGCGGCTCAGCAATTCAACCGAACCCATCTCACGCAGATACATGCGGACGGGGTCGTCCGTGCGGTCCAGCTTTTCTGCGCCTGCACCAGCCAGTGCAACCTCGCGGTTGCTTTCCGCGGCAACCAGTTCGGTCGAGCCTTTGTTCTCTTCTTCTTCGGCCTCTTCATCTTCGATGATGTTGATGCCCATCTCGGACAGCATCGACATAACGTCTTCGATCTGTTCCGAGCTGACCTGATCAGGCGGCAGGACCTGATTGAGCTGGTCGTAGGTGATGTAACCTTTCTCGCGAGCCTCGGCGATCATCTTCTTGACGTTGGCCTGGCTCATGTCCAGCGAGATTTCCTGTTCCTGCTCGTCGGATTTGCGGTCTTCGTTCGTATCCTTGGCGGCCATTCAATGCTCCTGCAGGGATGGGTGATTCGTCTCAGCCGAATCATTAGCGCGTATAAGTGATTCGGCCACCCGTTTACCCGTTTTTCTTTTCCAGTGCCTTACGAAAACACCACTTATCGGCGTTTCCGCTCGAATTTGATACCTGACATGATCGCCGCAAACGCGTCTTTCTCGTCACGATTGATTCGCGCGCCGTTGTCGGCGACGTCGAATACGGCCCGGTCTTCGTTCTGGCTGCGGCTTGTTCGGTTACGCTCTTCGGCGGCTTGCGCCAGCCGATATGTCAGCGCCTCATCAGCCAGATCAGACAGTTCTTCTGCAGCTTCGGCAATCTCGGCATCCAACCCCCGGAGCGCTTTGATTTTCGCGAGTTCCTCGGCCAGTGTCATTTCGGCCTTTTCTACGTCGCCTGGCTTGAACACACAGGGGATAACTGCCACATGGCGAAGCGTCAGCAGGTTTTCAAGGGCGTCAGGTCCCATTGATGCGATAATGTGGTCTTTCAGGTTGTCCGGATCATCAATCGCATGACGCAGAACAGCATCGCGCAATGCTGCGTGGTCAGGATCGTGACACTCCATTTCTTCCAACTGTTGCTCAAATTGAACAACTACCTTGGGATTCAGGATTGAGATCGCCAGAATAGCGGCTTCGCGCAGATGGATGTCCGCGTTTTCCGAAGAGGCCAGAAACGAACTGCGCGCGCCCGGCGTCGCTTTTTGCGGCGGCTGCCATTTGCCGCGCGGTTGCCACTGACGATTTTGCGGTTGTCGTTGTGGGCGGAACAGTTGCCAGCGCAGATCTTTGATTTCCTGCCCGTAATGCGAACGGATCGACGGGTCCCGGATAAGCTTGATCTTGTCGCGCAAGGATTTATCCAAAGCCGCCTTGCGCTCGGGGCTGTCGAAAACCTTGCCTTCGGTCTCGCGCTGCCACAGCAGCTTGACCATCGGAATGGCACCATCCAGCACAGCCTTTACGGCCTCTGCCCCTTCGGCGCGCAAAAGATCGTCCGGGTCCTTACCTTCAGGCATCAAAGCAAAACGCAGGGATTTTCCGGCCTCCAGCAGAGGCAGCGCCAGATCAACCGCCCGCATGGCCGCTCGCAGACCTGCTGCATCCCCGTCCAGCGCTATGATCGGCTCATCTGCGATCCGCCAGAGCAGTTGCAACTGGTGTTCCGTAATGGCCGTTCCTAACGGTGCAACCGACGCGCCAAAGCCCGCCTCGGCCAGCGCGATCACGTCCATATACCCTTCGGCCACGATCAACGGCTGCCCTTTGCCCGCCGCCTGCCGCGCTGGACCTTGATTGTAAAGGCTGCGCCCCTTGTCGAACAACTCGGTCTCGGGTGAGTTCAGGTATTTCGCGTTGTCATTCGGGTCCATCGCGCGGCCACCGAATGCAATGCAGCGCCCACGCGGATCACGGATCGGGTACATGATCCGATTGCGGAAGGTGTCGTAGGGTTTTTTGCCCTTGTTTGAAGGCTTGGCCAGCCCGGCGCCAAGGATCAACTCCTCTTCGATGCTCTTGCCGCGCAGGTGATCCCAAAGCGCCTGCCAACCGTCCGGCGCAAACCCGATCTCCCACCGATCCAGCGCCCTTTGATCCAGACCCCGGCGCGACAGGTAATCCCGTGCCTCTGCCCCCGCCGCTGTTTTGAGCTGCAAGCGGAAGAACTGCGCGGCGTGCTCCATCACATCGGCAAGCTGACTGCGGCGGTCCTGCTTTTCCTGCGCCTTGGGATCGCGCGCAGGCATCGGCATCCCGGCCTCGCGGGCCAATATTTCAACGGCTTCGATGAACGAGACATTCTCAGTCTCTTTCACGAAGCTGATCGCGTCGCCCTTGGCGTGACAGCCGAAGCAGTAATAAAACCCCTTTTGGTCGTCGACATGGAATGAGGCTGTCTTTTCGTGATGAAACGGGCAAGGCGCCCACATGTCACCCTTGCCTTGATTGGATTTGCGCTGATCCCACATAACCTTGCGCCCGACGACCTGAGACAGGCTCAGGCGGGTGCGTAGTTCATCCAGAAATCCGGGGGGCAGTGACATGGGTCAAATCTGACAGAAACGGGAACGCGCGCCAAGGGTATGACGCGCGTTTGTCCACAGGGAAATGATGGTGCTGTGGATTATTGCTGCAAACACAGCTCAAGCCACGCGGCACCCAGATCCTTTTTGCGCACGTCGCGCATCTTTTGTTCGTAGACCCACGGTGTGATCAGCGGGATCGCGGCGTTATAGTTCTCAGGCCATGATGGGCCACTATCTGCAACGGCTTGTGCTACATCACGTTCTTTCACGCGATCCAGCCGGGCCTTTTGTATCGCGGCTACGACATCAGCCTGATACTTGCAGCTTTCTTCCTTTGTTTCCTGTGCGGCCAAAGGGGTGGCCAGCAGAGCCGCGACAATGGCTATACGCAACATGGGGGTCTCCGGGATTCGTTTCTCTGAGTGTCTACTATCCGTCAAACTAACGGGCCACCATCGACATTCAAGCCGCAGAACGTTCAGGCGGGGCGAAATGATCATCCCGCCTGTTTGATTCAGAGCCCCTTGGCGCGATAGCTTTTGGCCACGCGGTCGATCGCGACGATATAGGCCGCAGTACGCAGGTCTTCGACATCGTCACGGCTGTGCCACACCTCACGCATCGACTGGTAGGCAATACGCATGGTGTCATCGAGGCCTGAGCGCACCAGTTCAAGCTCATCAGCACCCTTGAGGTACTTGGCCTTGAAGTCTGGCGACATCGACCACGCATCACCCAGATAACGGTCCAGCCGCTCCAGCTCGCTGACAATCAGTTCATGCCGCGCCTCTTCCTGGCGACGCTGCATCCGACCGAAACGAATGTGGCTAAGGTTCTTGACCCATTCGAAATAAGATACCGTCACACCGCCCGCGTTGGCATACATATCCGGGATGATGATGGTGCCTTTCTTGCGAAGAACCTCATCCGCGCCAGCAGTGACCGGGCCATTCGCGGCCTCTATGATCAAAGGCGCTTTGATCCGATCAGCGTTGGACAGGTTGATGACAGCTTCTAGGGCTGCCGGGATCAGGATATCGCACTCAGCCTCCAGAACGCTTGCGCCTTCTGCTGAATGTGTCGCGTCCGGGTAATCCTTGACCCCACCATGCTTGACGATCCACTGCCGAACGGCTTCGACATCGATACCGTCCGGGTTGTACAACGCCCCGTCCCACTCGATGATACCGACAACGCGCGAGCCGTCTTCCTCGCTCAGGAACTTTGCCGCGTGGTAGCCCACGTTGCCGAGCCCCTGCACCACGACGCGCTTTCCATCCAGCTTTCCCGACAGGCCAGCCTTCTGGATGTCTTCAGGGTGACGAAAAAACTCGCGCAGAGCATATTGTATGCCACGACCGGTCGCCTCGACCCGCCCCGCGATGCCACCTGCGTTCAATGGCTTACCGGTCACACAGGCACGCGCATTGATATCGGTGGTGTTCATCCGCGCGTATTGGTCGGCCATCCAGGCCATTTCGCGTTCGCCCGTGCCCATGTCGGGCGCCGGAACGTTTTGCGACGGGTTGATCAGATCGCGCTTGGCAAGCTCATAGGCAAAGCGTCGCGTGATCTGTTCCAGCTCGTGCTCTTCGTATTTCCGCGGATCGATGCAAAGCCCACCTTTCGAACCGCCGAACGGTGTTTCGACAAGAGCACATTTGTAGGTCATCAGCGCAGCCAGAGCTTCGACCTCATCCTGGTTCACCGCGGTAGCGTAGCGAATGCCGCCTTTGACCGGCTCCATATGTTCGGAATGGACAGACCTGTACCCGGTGAAGGTGTGGATCTCGCCGCGCAGGCGCACACCAAACCGAACGGTGTAGGTCGCGTTACAAACCCGGATTTTCTGCTCCAGCCCCGGCGGCAGTTCCATCAGGGCTGCCGCCCTGTTGAACATCAGGTCAACACTTTCGCGAAAGCTTGGTTCTTGGATGCCGGTCATAAAATCCTCCGTACCGCTGGATGACGAAACGTCATGACGTTTTGTCGCACCACTCAACGCTGGCTGCAATCAAACAATGCACTTTTTTTCATCACCTTCTTAATAGCAACTTAAGCACCTGATAGTGAGTCGCCCAATCCGGTCAATCGCTTAACGGATTGTCTTCATTTCATCGACAGACCGGGGGGAATCGCGAAAATTATACCCCTTGAGTGCGCAAAAAGGCCGAAACCAAGCCTTTTTCGCCCAATTCACGCCACGTTTGAAAACTAAATTTAACCCAAATTTCCTTTCTTTGACGCACGACTTCCATGTGCGAGGCGGAGTCATAAATATGATAATTTTCTCGCTTCAGAACGACGGCTCGAAGCCGACGCGCAAGATTTCCTGGTTGCGGCGGTTTGCCAAAAAAGAAGACGGCACTTTTACAATCTTCACCCTGCTCATTTTAATCCTGATGCTGGCCATCACCGGTATGGCGATGGATCTGATGACGTATGAACGTGACCGCGCCAGCCTGCAATCCACGCTGGACCGCGCGGTTCTTGCTGCCGCTGACCTTGACCAGAAGCTGCCGCCCAAGGATGTTGTCGACGCCTATATGGAAAAGGCCGGGTTGGGCCATCTTGAGAAAACTGTGACAGTCACCGAAGGGTTTGGGTCAAGAAAAGTTGCCGCGACCGCCAATGCTGTTGTTCCGACGCGTTTCATGAGGTTCGGAAAAGTTACCGAACTGAACATGAAAGCGGCAAGCACAGCAATAGAGTCCATCGGTTCTGTCGAAATCTCGCTGGTTCTGGACATGTCGGGGTCCATGACAAGGTCTTCCGCCACCGCCGGAAAATCGAAGATCGAAGTGTTGAGGAGCGCGGCGAAAGGTTTTGTCACCAAAATGCTTGAGGAATCGGGCGAAACGAAGATTTCGATGTCGATTGTTCCCTATGCTACCCAAGTCAATGGCGGGCAGGACATCCTGGGTAAATTCACTAACGTGACCTCAGAGCACAACTATTCCCATTGCGTGAACTTTACCTCGGGGCAATTCGGGTCTGTAACCCTTGATCCCACTACCTTTTATCAGCGCACCGGACATTTCGATCCATGGCGTTACACGCGAGCAACTGTAAACGGCCGGACGACTGATGGCGAACCTCCTGCCTACCTTGTTTGCCCCGTTCGCGCTGGCAGTGAGATTACAGCCGTCACAGACAACGTCCAATATCTGCACAATCGTATCGATGCCCTGACCGCAAGCGGCAACACATCCATTGATGTGGGCATGAAATGGGGCGTAGGTATGCTGGATCCGTCATTCAAGCCCGTGGTCAGCGCCTTGGCCACCGAAAACAAGGTGCCTACCAAATTTGCCAATCGCCCGGAATCTTATGACTCGGACGTGCTTAAAGTCGTGATCGTAATGACTGACGGGCAAAACACCACGCAGTACATGTTGGACCCGTCGGTTCGCAGTGGGCAGACTGACGTCTGGTTCAATCCAGAATTTGAACGCGCAGACGGCAGTAAAGGTGAGTACAGTATTCGCTACTACCACGACCCGCAGGGGAACAATCCGGACCGGTGGGTTTGGATGCAGCACACCGAAGAAAACGGCAACTACGTGACCGCAGAACATCCTTTCGGCAATCCACCGAACGAAAACCCAACAAATGAAGAAGTTGGAACTGCCACACGTCTTTCGTATCCAGAACTGTTCAATCGGGCTTCGCTGTGGTGGAATGCCAAGAACAACTTCTATTGGCAAAACAACCACGAGAATACCTGGTACTACAACCTAAGGAAGTCAGTGGGATCGTCCACAAAGAACGCGCGCACGGCCAGTATCTGTGGCGCCGCCAAGGACAAGGGCGTCATCATCTACGGCATCGCTTTCGAAGCCCCGACCAGCGGCTTGAACACCATCAAGTCCTGCGCAAGCTCGGACAGCCATGTACACAACGTAAAAGGATTGGATCTAGACGAAGCGTTTACTGCGATTGCTTCTTCCATCCGCAAACTGAGGTTGACCCAATGATCCGCAAATCGCTGTCAATTCTCCGTGCATTCAAGCGATCTGAGACCGGGAACGCGACGATCGAGTTTGTCATGATCATTCCGTTTTTCCTGGCATTTCTTGGTATTGGTGGGGAGATGTCAATCATCACCACCAAGCACGCCGCGCTGGAACGTGGTGTTGATCTGGTCGTGCGGGACATTCGTCTGGGCACAGGCACCAACTGGAGCCATGATGTTATCAAGGACCGGATATGCGACGTTTCCGGCATCAAAGATTGTAAAACCAACCTGCGGCTGCAAATGCTTCGTCAGAATGCATTCAATGGCATCGTTCTTTCGGATGAAATCCCCTGCACCGACAGTTCGGAAGACCCCAAGCCAGTGCTGGATTTCAAAAGCGGGGCATCCAATGAGCTGATGATTTTGCGCGCCTGCCTGCGTATCGATCCTGTTCTGGAAAGCTCGATCATCGCAAACACAGTGGTCGACGAAAGCGGCCACTATGCTGTGACCGCAACGACCGCATTCGTGCAGGAGCCACGGTAAAGCTATGTCTGTATTCAGAAACGTGAAAAACCGCATCAAGGCCTTCAAGCAGGACGAAAGTGGCATTCTGACCGTCGAGGCCATCATGATCTTCCCACTGTTGCTGTGGACGATTACGTTTACATTCACCGCCTTTGAGGGATTTCGCCAAAGCGCGTCAAATCTGAAGGCAGCCTATACGGTCAGCGACCTGATCTCACGTGAATCGGCCGCTGTGACGGATGTCTATATCGACTCGCTTCACGAACTTATGGGCGAAATGATCAACAACCGGTCTGAAGTCCGCATTCGCGTCTCGCTGGTCCGTTTTGACGAAAGCGACAACCGCCATTATGTAGAGTGGTCAACCGTTCGAGGCTATGACACAGAATGGAACGACAACAACATCCAGGAAATCGAAACCCGCCTTCCGCCAATGCCGGATCAGGACACGGTCATTCTGGTGGAAACGTCCAACGAGTATATTCCTCAGTTCAAACCTGGTTGGGATCTGGCCACCGGTATCACCTTTGAAAACTTCATCTTCACCCGCCCCCGCTTTTCCACCAAGGTCGCCTGCAACCTAGTGCGGCCTCCGGTCGTCTGCGTGGATAATAGCGCTTAAGATCTCTGACATGAACTTGGCCTCGGCGGCAGACGTCATGCCGCCTACGCCGACACGGTGACCAATCCGCCACCACAATCCGGGGGCCCATTGTTTTGTTGCTTTGTGCTTTGTACGAACCAGAAAGCCGTTTGACGGTTTGAATGCGAACGCACCGCGATCCACCGATTCAATATCGTCCACTTTTGCGATCACCTGGCCTGACCCAGTACGCAAATCCGACTGCGTCAATTCAATATGGTCCTGGGTCGCCTGCCAAACGCGGTAGGCCAGCCAAAGCGACGCGCCACCAACGGCAAACAGAAACACTTGCCACTCCGGTTCTGGCGGCGATGCCAAAGCAACGTATGTAACCAGCGCCCCGACCGTCGACAGCATCCCTACTCCGACCCACCGTCTGGGGGATGATGCCTGAATCGTTGCCAGCACTTCGTCCTGCATGGATGTCTCCTGTTCGTTCAACTTCGGCTTAGCGACTTTCCATCGGAAACAACAGGGCTTTGGTCACGCAGCAAATTTGCACAGGTCCGGTTAGTTCACGCAAATTGACCGCATTCACGCATAGGTTACATGCTGATCAAACGAACCGGAGGCCAACATGTCCCTTAGACCTACATTGGAAACACGCAGGGCCACCCCGACAATGGAAGGGGCTGGCGTGAAACTTCACCGCGCATTCGGGTTTCAGGACCCGTCAGAACTTGATCCTTTTCTGCTGTTCGATGACTTCAGAAATGAACGGCCTCAGGACTATCAGGCCGGTTTTCCCTGGCATCCGCATCGCGGGATCGAGACGATCACCTATGTTCTGGCCGGATCGGTCGAGCATTCGGATTCGCTGGGCAACACCGGCACTCTGGGCGCCGGTGACGTACAATGGATGACGGCGGGGTCCGGTATCCTGCATCAGGAGATGCCCCAGGGAAACACCTCGGGGCAGATGCACGGGTTTCAACTTTGGGGCAACCTGCCTTCGGATCAGAAGATGACTGCCCCGCGCTATCAGGATGTTCAAAGCAAGGACATCCCCGAAGTCACTGATGACGACGGCACGACCGTTCGGGTGATTGTCGGCGATTTCTGGGGCAAGACCGGCCCCGTGGATGGCATCGCGGCAGATCCACAATATCTGGACATCTCGGTCCCCGCAGGTTTGAAAAAGACCTTCCGCATTGACACTTACCGTCGTGCCTTTGCATATGTGTTTCAAGGTCAGGCAGCCTTTGCAGATGCATCACAACCGTCCGGTGTGCTGCTGGAGAAAGAGATCGCCGGGCAAGAGATGAATATCCGGGATATGTCGGGCGACCGCACGCTTGTCCGTTTCGGGACGGGGGACGAAATCACCGTTCAGGCTGGCCCCGAAGGCGTGCGGTTTCTGCTAATCTCGGGGGCTCCGATCAATGAACCCGTCGCCTGGCATGGCCCGATCGTGATGAACACGCGGGCCGAACTTGAACAAGCCTTTCGGGACCTGCGCAACGGGACCTTCATTCGCCCTGCGCACTGACACTGTGACGGTCTGGCCGTGTCAGGCCGTCACCGCCTTATGCACCATGTTCCAATAGATCTGTTCAACCTCGTCCAGTGACAGCCGCCCTCCGGACCTGTACCAGGTCATCACACCGTTCAACATGGCAATCACCGCCAGCGTGGCGATCTTGGTGTCCGGTATTGCAAACTGACCAGCCTGTTGGCCAGAGTGAAGGATGTCTTCCAACGCGTTTTCGTACTGACGCCGAAGGTCTTCGATTTCGGCGAAGTTTTCGGGTGAGAGGTTGCGCAGTTCCATATAGGCGATGAACACCTCGTCAGGGCGTTGCAAATGGAAACGAATGTGAAAGCCAACAAATCGGCGCAACGCTTGCTGACAGTCATCGCAGCGCTCCAGCGCGTTGAGCGCTGAAAGCAGCTCCTGCATATGTTCCCGCATTAACCGATACAGCAAACTCTGCTTGTCCGGCGTGTAATTGTACAACGCCCCCGCTTGAACGCCGACCTCTTTCGCGATCTGTCGCATCGAGACCGCTGCATAGCCGTGGCGGGCAAACAGGTTCAGGGCCGCCTTTCGGATGCGCGGGCCTGTAATATCAGAGTGGGAGCCTTGAGTACGTGCCATGCGCCCACAGTATCTGAACAAATGTTCATATAGAACCCCGCTTGATCGACGTCAGTAAAAGGTGCATCACGAAAGGACGAGCGAAACCGAAAAGCGTGCCACATGAAACTGCTGCCTGTTCTGCCTATTATTCTTGTGTTTGCGGGGTGTTCAGACTTTCCCGAACTTGAAGGAAGTGAATCGACCTCGGTCAAATCGGCCCCCTACCCGCGTCTTGTCCCGTTGCAGGAAACTTTGGGGCCTTCTATTGACCCCATCAGCCAGGCCGCAGAGGTGGAAGAAGACCTGACGCAGCGCAGCGAGGCGCTGGCTAAAAAGGCCCAGGCGCTGCAAAACGCGCAAACCAACTAAAGCGCGACATTTCATGCCTACAATCCCCCGGTGACGGATTGCACCCTTGGCCTGAACCCGATAAGGCAGCGCTGATCGGGCGGGTGTCCGAATTCAGATAAGTTTCGAGCGAAAAGGAACCCACGAAATGACACAGGCACTGCGGCTGGGAATTGCGGGCTTGGGAACTGTCGGCGTGGGTGTCGTCAAGATTGTCCGCCGCCATGCAGAGTTGCTGAAGACACGCACGGGCCGATCGATTGAAATCGTGGCCGTATCTGCGCGGGATCCAAACAAAAACCGTGGCGTGAACCTGTCAGATTATGCGTGGGAAACCGACCCGGTTGCACTGGCAAAACGCGACGATATCGATGTCTATGTCGAACTGATGGGCGGCGAAAACGGCCCTGCCAAAGCCTCGGTCGAAGCCGCGCTGGCCAGCGGTAAAGATGTCGTGACCGCCAACAAGGCGTTGCTGGCTATCCACGGGCAGGGACTGGCCGAACAGGCCGAAGCCGCAGGTCGCGTCATCCGGTTTGAGGCCGCAGTCGCGGGCGGTATCCCCGTAATCAAATCCCTGACCGAAGGGCTGGCCGGAAACGAGATCACGCGTGTGATGGGCGTGATGAACGGCACCTGCAACTACATTTTGACCCGGATGCAATCGCAGCGCCAGGGCTATAACGCCCTGTTCGACGAATGCGCCGAACTTGGGTATCTTGAGGCCGACCCCAATCTGGATGTCGGTGGCATCGACGCCGCGCACAAACTGGCTTTGCTGGCCTCGATTGCTTTTGGCACCAAGCCGAATTTCGACGGGATCGAAATCGAAGGCATTCAGCAAATCAGCCTCGACGATATCGACCAGGCAGAGGATATGGGCTTCCGCATCAAGCTGCTGGGCGTGGCACAGCGCACTGCGCGCGGGCTGGAGCAGCGCATGCAGCCTTGCCTTGTGCCCAGCGACTCGCCGTTGGGTCAATTGGAAGGCGGCACCAACATGGTGGTGATCGAAGGCGACGCGGTGGAACAGGTTGTTCTGCGCGGCCCCGGTGCAGGCGAAGGCCCGACCGCCAGCGCCGTAATGGGCGACGTCTGCGATCTGGCACGAGGGTTGCAAATCCCGACCTTTGGTCGACCGGCCAATTCGCTGGAAACCGCAGCCCCCGCTGTCACCGGTCTGCCGGCGCCTTATTATCTGCGGCTGGGCCTGTTGGACAAACCCGGTGCTCTGGCCAAGGTTGCAGCCATTCTGGGCGATGCGGGTGTCTCGATTGACCGGATGCGCCAGTATGCCCATGCCGAAAGCACAGCGCCTGTGTTGATCGTTACCCACAAAACCACCCGCGCCGCGCTGGACGTCGCGCTGGACCGGTTCCGGGAAACGGATGTGGTAGCTGGCGACCCCGTCGCTTTGCGGATTGAAGAGGTTTGAACTTGCGGCCTGCATGAAACGCAAGCTATGCCGATAGAAACGGCTTTAATGACCAGAGGATACTGAACAATGAGTGCTGCCAAAACCGATTTCAACGACCGCCTGCTGTCTCTGGGGCTGGCAAGGGTGGCAGAACAGGCTGCGCTGGCCTCGGCTTTTCTGGTTGGGCGTGGTGACGAGAAAGCCGCCGACCAGGCCGCCGTAAACGCGATGCGCGAACAGCTGAACATGTTGGACATTGCTGGCGTCGTGGTGATCGGTGAAGGTGAACGCGACGAAGCTCCGATGCTTTATATCGGCGAAGAAGTCGGCACCGGAAACGGCCCCGGCGTGGACATCGCACTGGACCCGCTGGAAGGCACAACGCTGACCGCCAAGGATATGCCCAACGCACTGACCGTGATTGCAATGGGTCCTCGCGGTTCCATGCTGCACGCGCCGGACGTTTACATGGACAAGCTGGCCGTTGGTCCAGGCCTGCCCGAGGGTGTCGTCAATCTGGACATGTCTCCGCGTGAACGCGTTGAGGCACTGGCCAAGGCCAAAGGCTGCAAACCGGCCGACATCACCGTCTGTATTCTGGAACGTCCCCGTCACGAGGCGATGATCGCCGAAGTACGCGAAACCGGAGCCTCGATCCGCCTGATCACCGATGGTGACGTGGCGGGCGTCATGCATTGCGCTGAAAGCGAAGTGACCGGCATCGACATGTATATGGGCCAGGGTGGCGCGCCCGAGGGGGTGTTGGCTGCTGCTGCGCTGAAATGCATGGGCGGTCAGATCTTTGGTCGCCTGTTGTTCCGCAATGATGACGAACGGGGCCGTGCTGCCAAGGCCGGCATCACTGATCTGGACCGGGTATATTCGCGCGATGAGATGGTGACTGCGGATGTGATCTTTGCCGCTACAGGCGTAACCGGCGGCTCTCTGTTGCCGCGCATCAAGCGCGAGCCGGGTTGGGTGGAAACCACGACGCTGCTGATGCGGTCAAAGACCGGGTCCGTGCGCCGCATGTCGTATCGTACTCCCACTTGGCCGCACGACAACGCTTAACGGCTTGCGCCGTTGCCTTCGGCCTGCATAACTTGAAGAAACGAAAAGGCCGGGTCCGCGAGGGTCCGGCCTTGGCACATAAGAGGCATGGATGAATTTTCTTGGGGTTGAGCAATCATTGACAGGTCGGCGCTGGGTTGGCCCGGGAGCCGAGGTGGAACGGGCTGCCGAGATGATGGCGCAACAGACCGACCTGCCTCGTGCGGTATGTCAGGTTCTGGCCCGTCGTGGCGTGCCGGTCATGGAGGCGCGCGGCTTCCTGGATCCAAAACTCAAGGAACTGCTGCCCGATCCTCGCGACATGAAAGACATGGAAGCGGCGGCGACACGCTTCCTGGACACCGTGCGTCGTCGCGAGAAGATCGCGGTGTTCGCAGATTACGATGTTGACGGCGGCAGTTCTGCCGCGCTGCTGCTGGTTTGGCTCCGGCAGATGGGATTGCAGGCGACGCTTTATGTGCCAGATCGGATTGATGAGGGATATGGTCCCAATGCCCCGGCAATGCGAGAGCTGGCAGCCAGCCACGATCTGATCATTTGCGTCGATTGCGGCACCCTCAGCCATGAGCCGATTGCCGCAGCCAAGGGTGCGGATGTAATTGTGCTGGATCATCACCTCGGCGGCGAAACCCTGCCGGACTGCGTTGCCGTCGTGAATCCCAACCGGCAGGATGAAAGCGGTGATCTGAGCTATTTCTGCGCGGCGGGTGTCGTGTTTCTGATGTTGGTCGAAGCTGGGCGCCAATTGCGCGAGGCGGGCGCAAAGGGGCCTGACCTGATGTCGATGCTGGACCTGGTGGCCCTGGCAACCGTGGCTGACGTCGCGCCTCTGATCAGTGCCAATCGCGCCCTTGTTCGACAAGGCCTGAAAGTGATGGCGCAAAGGCAACGCCCCGGACTTGTCGCATTGTCCGATGTCTCACGCATGGATACGGCGCCTAACAGCTATCACCTGGGTTTTCTGCTTGGTCCCCGCGTTAACGCGGGCGGTCGCATCGGACAGGCCGATCTGGGTGCCCGCCTGCTGAGCACGGATTCCCTGCCCGAGGCACAGGCCCTGTCCGAACGGCTGGACACGTTGAACACAGAACGCCGGGACATTGAAAATGACGTACGCGCGGCCGCAATGGAACAAGCCGAAGGCCGCGGTCTCGACGCGCCACTGGTCTGGGCAGCCGGTGAAGGCTGGCACCCCGGTGTGGTGGGCATCGTGGCGTCTCGATTGAAAGAAACCGCCAACCGTCCGGCCATTGTGATCGGTTTTGACGGTGATGAGGGCAAAGGCTCGGGCCGCTCGGTCTCGGGTGTGGATTTAGGGGCGTCGATCCAGCGGCTCGCGGCTGAAGGGTTGCTGGTCAAGGGTGGCGGCCACAAGATGGCCGCTGGACTTACCGTCATGCGCGACAAACTGGAACCTGCCATGGAACGCCTCAGTGAATTGCTGGCTAAACAAGGCGCAGGTCAGGGCGGCCCGGCGGATATGAAGCTGGACGGTGCCCTTATGCCGGGTGCGGCGACAGTGGAACTGGTCGAACAGATCGAACAGGCCGGACCGTTTGGTGCCGGAGCCCCCGCCCCGCGATACGCGCTTCCGGATCTCCAGGTGCGTTTTGCCAAACGTGTGGGGGAAACGCATCTGAAGCTGTCGTTGTCCGATGGCATGGGCGGCGGGCTGGATGCGATTGCCTTTGGTGCCTTTGACGGTCCGATGGGCGAGAAACTGTCAAATCATGGTGGCGCACGCTTTCATTTTGCAGGCCGACTTGAGGTGAACACCTGGGGTGGGCGCCAATCCGTGCAACTCAGGCTCGAGGACGCGGCAGAGGCAAGTTGACGTCTCGCCCAGATGGGCCAAAAAACTTTCAACTCCCTGCGTTTTTCGGCTTGCGGGGGTCACAGTGAAACCGTAAAAGGCCCTCCACAAGCCAGCGTGGCCCGTTCGTCTATCGGTTAGGACGCCAGGTTTTCAACCTGGAAAGAGGGGTTCGATTCCCCTACGGGCTACCACTTGTGCTTGCGTCACTCTCATGTGGCCCGTTCGTCTATCGGTTAGGACGCCAGGTTTTCAACCTGGAAAGAGGGGTTCGATTCCCCTACGGGCTACCATTTCCCCGCATCTTCAGCCTTTGCTTTCTGATCTGACAATTGGCCTTTTCTGACGCGTGGTTGATGTCACGCCGCATCAGATCCACCTACTTTCGCAACCTGTACGTCAATGCCCCAGCGGTCAAAGGACTTGGCCATCGCCCCTTTCGGTGCCGCATCTGTCACAATCGCGTGCACCAGACGCGGATCTGGCCCGACATAAGGGGCCATATTGCCAAATTTGAAATGCGCGGCAGCCATGACAACGTGATCCGCCTGACCAGCCACGACCATGGCAAGATCTGCCTCTGCCGGGCTGTGATACAGAAACCCCCTGCTGTCCGAGATCGCATCCGTGCTGAGGATCGCAAGATCAAACGCATATCGTTGCAATTGCCTCTGGGCGACGTGGCCAAACGTGCCCCTCTCATCACTTTGCAGCTCTCCGCCCAGCAGATGCACACGGTTTCCATTGATCCCCGCCAAGGTCTGCACAACACCGATAGAATTGCTTACAACCGTCAGGCGGTTGGCCCGGCGCAATTCCTCGGCGACAAAGGCGGTGGTCGAGCCGACATCCAGAAAAACCGTCATCTGATCCCGGGCCATTTTGGCCGTATGAGCAGCGATAAGACGCTTTTCGTCGGCATGCTGCGAAATTCGGCGAAAGAAACCGGGATCACCTTGCGCCCCGGCAAGGTAGGCACCGCCATGAACGCGCTCGATCGTGCCCGCCTTGGACAGGGACTTGATCGTACGTCGCACCGTTTCTTCGGACACACCCAGCACATTCACTAAATCAGAGTTTCGCGCTGCCCCGCCCAGACGCCGCAATGCGTCAAGCAATTCCAGTTCACGATGGGTGTTTGGGGCTTTTTTCTTCACTGTCAGCTCCGAATATTCGGTTTCGCATCATAAGGGCATGGATCGTCGCACACGACAAGCCGGTGACACGACTGTGCTGCGAGGTATTTCCAGCCTTCGGGGATCGCCGGAATGAACCGGTGTTATCTGTCTCAGACCCCAAGCTTTTCTCGGCACAGGTTTTCGATCTTATGCCAGGTGGATTTGTATTCGGGTGTGTTTTCTGCCGCATAGTGAAAGTTCTTCATCAACCCGGTCAGTTGCGTGAACACCTGTCGGGCCTCGGCCTTGTCGACATAGACTGCCGTGGATTGCGCCACATCGTGCACAAGCTTGAACGTCATTATTTGCCGTTCGAGTGGCACGGTCGCATCGACTTTGTCAAATGCGTCCTGCTGCAAGTAGACCATGTCAACGAACAACGCTTTTTGTTGGGTTGCAAAATCGTCAATCGTGACACCCTCTTCCCCAGTGACCTGCATCATCTGAACGACCTGTTCACCTTTTTCGATCAGCGTCAGAAGCTCACGTACTTTGCCCGTCCACCCCGGTTCGGCGTTCTTGTCGTACCAGTCGGACAATTGGTCAGTATTCCGGGACCAGCTGAGCATCGGGTCGACTGCCGGATAAAACCGCTTGTAAGCCCGTTCATATGACAACCCGAGGAAGCACTTGACCGTCGACAGGTTTGACTGGGTTACCGGCTCGTCAAAGTTGCCGCCAGCAGGCGAAACCGTACCGATCAGTGTCAGGCTGCCGAAATCGCCGTCATTTGTTTTCAACGCCCCGGCGCGTTCGTACAGACCCTTGATCGAGCTTTCCAGATAGGCCGGAAACCCTTCTTCGCCCGGAATTTCCTCGAGCTCGCCAGAGGTTTCACGCATGGCTTGCGCCCACCGGCTGGTGCTGTCGGCGATTAACAGAACGTCATACCCCATCTGACGGTAGTATTCCCCCAACGTTATTCCGGTGAAGATCGACGCCTCGCGCGCGGCAAACGGCATGGACGACGTGTTACAGATGATGATCGTCCGATCCATCAGGCTGCCGCCGGTGGTCGGATCGGTCATCTTCGGGAATTCCTCGATGGTCTCTACCGCCTCACCCGCGCGCTCGCCGCAGGCCACAACGATCACGATATCCACTTTTGCGTTCCGTGCGATCAGGTTTTGCAGCACGGTTTTACCCGCTCCGAACGGCCCGGGAATACAGGCCGTGCCACCGCGTGCAATCGGAAAGAACGTGTCAATCAGTCGTTGCGAAGTCAGAACCGGTTCCGTCGGATACAACCGCTCGGACAGTGCGCGCTTCAGTACATTTTCTGGCAGTGGTCGCCGAACCAGCCATTTCTGCGAGAGTGTCAGCGTATGCTCACCACCGATTTCGTCTTCCAGACGGGCCACGATGTCATGGATCGTGGCCGCGCCTTTTTGCACCCAGACTACCTTGTACACGCCGGTCCAGTTGAACGACAGCATGATCTTGTGGCTTAGATGGCCTTCGGGTACTGTTCCAATGCTGTCCCCAGCAGTGACCGTGTCGCCCACCTTCACTGACGGCGTAAAGGACCATATCGTGCAGCAACCGAGCAGCGACATCGACCCAATGGGGTTTGGTCAAAACGGGATATGGACGCACGACAACGTCGATCCGGACCAGGTCGGGCATCTTGACACCCACCACGTTGACCTCCTTGACCTTGTAATCCCTGAGCTCGACCAGCCCCTCCAAATCAATGCCCTGTTGGGCCAGCATCGGTAGCTTTTCTCCTACCTGCTGCGAAAGGACCTGCACTTCGTGCTCAAGCCGCTTGACTTCTTCCCGAGCCCTGACCCGTTCGGCCATCAACTGTTGCCGTTTCAGGTCCAAAGACGGCAGGAACCGCTCATAGCTTTTTAGCTGTGTCTGCTCGCGTGCAAGCGATGATTTATTCAGCTGCAACCGCGCCATTGGCATCCTTCGGGAAATACTTGTCGATCAATGCCTGCTTCATAAGCAACTGTTCCGGCGCAAAGCACTCTGCCAGTGTCTTCCAATCCAGATCCAGCGCCTCTTCCAGCGGGATCGAAACATTGATGTCCATGAACCGAGACCGGAACAGGCCGCCGAATTTCAACAACTGGTGATCGTAGTCCGACAGATCGAAGGCCATCGCCTGTTTTTGCACGGCATCGCGGCTTTCAGAATAGAAACGGATCATCGTGTTCATGATCTGCCCGTGATCTTCGCGGGTGGTCTTGCCGATCACGTTCTGTTTGAGGCGCGACAGGCTGCCAAACGGATCGATCACGCCGGAATGCAAATAGAACTGCCCTTCGGTGATATAGCCGGTGTTGTCAGGTACCGGGTGGGTTACATCATTTCCGGGCATAGTCGTGACGGTCAGAACCGTAACCGACCCGCCTTTGGCATAGTCACAGGCTTTTTCGTATCGCGCGCAAGCTGGGAATACAGGTCCCCCATATAGCCGCGCTGAGAAGGCACCCTTTCCTGACTGATACCAACCTCTTTCATTGCATCAGCATAGGCGGCCATGTCTGTCAGCAAGACCAGCAAGCGTTTGCCCTCTTCCACAGCAAACTTCTCGGCCACCGCCAGCGCCATGTCCGGCACCAGCAGACGTTCGACCAAAGGATCAATCGCCTGGTTGACGAACATGACGGTGCGCGAAAACACGCCCGCATCTTCGAACGAGGTGCGGAACGTGTGGTAGTCGTCAAAAATTAGCCCCAGCCCGCCAGAGACCACGATATCTGCGTCTGCCTGGATACCGATTCGGCTGAGGAAAGCATTGAATGGCTCGCCAGAAACCGAGAAAATCGGAATATTCTGGCTCTCGACCAAAGTGTTGAACACATCGATCATCGGCACATCTGTCCGAATCATTTTATTCGGAACCGCTCGTTCCGCCGGGTTGACGGTCGGTCCGCCAATATCGATATGCGGCTCCGCAGACAGGTCGGGGCCTCCATCAATGGCAACACCGGCGCCATCAAAGACCCGCCCCAGAATGTTGGCCGAATAAGGTGTCTGCATCGGATGACCGAGAAAGGTTGCCGTTGCTTCGGTCGATATTCCCTTGGTACCCGAAAACACCTGCAACGTGACGACATCCCGGTCGATGAAGATCGTCTGGGCCAGTGATTTTCGGCCATTTACCGTCTCGATCACAGCAAGGTCGTTGAACCGAACAGCCGGTTCACGAGTGTCCTCGATTGGCACACGAACCTTGATTGTGTCCCAGACAATTTCCAGAACACGCGTGTACTTCAACAGACTTCGGGACATTGCCTGCCCTCACTGTTCCAAGTCGTTTTCCGCAATTCGGGCTGCACGGTTCAGCGGTAATTTTTGTATAAAAAATGGCAGCTTACAGCGAATTCACAAATTGGCAAATGAGTTCAGCCCCCCTCTTTCGGGATGTCTGAACGTCAATTACTAAATTTTTAGTTTGACACGTACGCAAGAAATCGCTGATGCTGTCCGGCATCCGGTTTCTGCCGGAGAACCATAATTTTTGGGAGGAGACAGATGCGGAGACATCTACTTTCCGCAGTGGCGGCGGCTGCCGTCATTGCGGGGCACGGTCCTGTTTGGGCCGACGAAGCCGCAGCACAACGCTGGATCGACGACGAATTCCAGCCATCGACCTTGTCGAAAGACGAACAGATGGGTGAAATGCAGTGGTTCATCGAGGCTGCACAGCCTTACGCTGGCATGGAAATCAACGTCCTGTCCGAAGGCATTCCGACCCACTCTTACGAATCCGAGGTCCTGACCAAGGCATTCGAGGAAATCACCGGAATCAAGGTCAATCACCAAATCCTCGGCGAGGGCGAAGTGGTTCAGGCTGTTCAGACCCAGCTTCAGACAGGTCGGAACCTGTATGACGGCTATGTCAATGACAGTGACCTGATCGGCACGCACTCGCGTCTGCAACTGGCTTATCCGCTAACCGACATGATGGGTGGTGACTGGGCGGCGACGACTTCGCCGACACTGGATCTGGATGACTTCATGGGCATTCAGTTCACCACTGGTCCGGACGGAAAGCTGTATCAGCTGCCCGATCAGCAGTTTGCGAACCTCTACTGGTTCCGCAAGGACTGGTTCGATGACGAAGCCAACAAGGCCGCGTTCAAAGAGAAGTACGGCTATGATCTGGGTGTCCCGGTCAACTGGTCAGCCTACGAGGACATCGCCGAGTTCTTCACCAACGATGTGAAAGAAGTCGATGGCACCACGATCTATGGTCACATGGATTACGGCAAACGTGCGCCTGACCTTGGCTGGCGTATGACTGATGCGTGGCTGTCGATGGCCGGTGCCGGTGATGTGGGCGAACCCAATGGTATCCCTGTCGACGAATGGGGCATCCGCATGGAAGCGGGCACCTGTAACCCTGTTGGCGCTTCGGTGTCACGCGGCGGTGCTGCAAACGGTCCGGCTGCGGTCTATGCGATCCGCAAATGGGATGAATGGCTGCGGGCCTATGCGCCTCCGGGTGCTGCGTCTTATGACTTCTATCAGTCGCTGCCCGCGCTCAGCCAAGGCAACGTGGCCCAGCAGATCTTCTGGTACACCGCCTTTACCGCCGACATGGTGAAGCCGAAGTCTGAAGGCAACAACACTGTGGATGACGAAGGCACACCGCTGTGGCGGATGGCGCCCAGCCCGCACGGCCCCTATTGGGAAGAAGGCCAGAAGGTTGGGTATCAGGACGTGGGCTCCTGGACCTTCCTGAAATCGACCCCTGCGGATCGTGCTCAGGCGGCATGGCTATACGCTCAGTTCGTGACGTCCAAAACTGTTGATGTGAAGAAGTCCCATGTGGGTCTGACCTTCATCCGTGACAGCTCGGTCAATCACGAATCGTTCACCGAACGCGCACCCAAGCTGGGTGGTCTGGTCGAGTTCTATCGCTCGCCTGACCGTGTGGCATGGTCGCCGACCGGCATCAACGTGCCGGATTATCCGAAGCTGGCCCAGATCTGGTGGCAGCAGATCGGTGACGTGAACTCGGGTGCCTTCACCCCGCAAGAGGCGATGGATCGTCTAGCCGAAGAGATGGACATCACCATGGCCCGCATGCAGGCAGCGGATGAAAGTGCCGGTGTCTACGGTGGCTGTGGCCCGCGCCTGAACGAGCCGCAGGATCCGTCCTTCTGGCTGGAGAAGCCGGGCTCGCCCAAGGCCAAGCTTGAGAACGAAAAGCCGCAAGGCCAGACCGTCAACTATGACGAACTGGTTCAGCGCTGGCAGTCTCAGTAAGCTGTTGAAACCGGGGGTGCCGTTTGCGGCATCCCCACATCAAGACCAAGACAGCGCGACGCGCTGCGGGATCGGAACCCACAGACATGATCGAACTTCAAGACGCGACCAAACGGGTCGGCAACGTCAACCATATCAAACCCACGTCACTGACCTTGCAAACCGGCCATTTCAATGTGCTGCTGGGTGCCACCGGGTCAGGCAAGACCTCTCTTATCAAGATGATGGCCGGTCTGGATCCGATAGCCTCGGGCAAGGTCATTATGGATGGCCAGAACGTCACGCGGCTGAACACGCAAAAGCGACAAATCAGCCTCGTGCACCAGTTCTTCGTGAACTACCCGCATATGACCGTATTCGACAACATCGCCTCTCCTTTGCGTGTAGCAGGCATGGCGCAGTCCGAAATCCAGGGCCGCGTTGAAGAGGCTGCGGACCTGCTGCAATTACGCCCCATGCTGCACCGTCGGCCGCACGAGCTGTCGGGCGGGCAACAGCAACGGACCGCACTGGCGCGTGCCATCGCGAAGGAAAGCCGCGCCGTGTTCCTCGACGAACCGCTGGCCAACCTTGATTACAAACTGCGTGAAGAACTGCGCGAGCAGCTTCCCGACCTGTTCGCTGGTCGCGGGGCCGTTGTGGTCTACGCCACCTCGGAACCCGAAGAGGCCCTTTTGCTGGGCGGCTACACCGCCCTCATGGAAGATGGCCGTGTGACCCAGTTCGGTCCGACTGCCGACATCTACCGAAACCCTGAAAACATTGCCGCCGCACGTGTGTTCTCGGACCCGCCGATCAACGTTGCCCAAATAACAGTATCTGGCGCTCAGGCGCAGTTGGCTGGCGGCGGCGGCTGGTCCGTCACGGATTTGGTGGATGGAGAGTACATGGTCGCCGTGCGCCCTCACCGCGTGACGCCATTCCGTACATCTGACACGGATGTCGAGCTGACGGGCCGCGTTATCGTAACCGAACTCTCAGGTTCGGATTCCAGCGCGCATTTCCAGCATGGGGATGACGCCTGGGTATCATTGGCTGCTGGCGTTCACCCCTATCAGGTGGGTGAAGATCACAGTTTCTACATGAACCCGGCCCATTGCCGGTATTTCGGCCAAGACGGCAAAAGGGTGGCCTGACATGGCACAGATCAAGCTTTCAAACCTTCGACATAGCTACATGCCCGCGCCAAAAGGCCCAGAGGACTATGCGCTGAAGGAAATCGACGTGACATGGCGTGATGGTGGGGCGTATGCACTGCTGGGGCCGTCAGGTTGCGGCAAGTCCACACTCCTCAACATCATCTCCGGCCTGCTGACCCCGTCCGAGGGGCGTATCCTGTTCGATGATCAGGATGTAACGGCCCTACCCCCGGATCAGCGCAACATCGCGCAAGTGTTTCAGTTCCCGGTGATCTACGACACCATGACCGTCGGCGAAAACCTGGCTTTTCCGCTGAAGAACAGAGGCGTTGATGCCGCTACGGTCAAGCGCCGTGTCAATGAAATTGCTGAGATGCTGGATGTCACGGATATGTTGGGCACCAAGGCCTCGGGCCTGAGCCCGGACAACAAGCAGAAAATCTCGATGGGCCGTGGCCTTGTTCGTGATGACGTGAACGCTGTGATGTTCGATGAGCCGTTGACCGTGATCGACCCCCATCTGAAATGGAAGCTGCGGTCCAAGCTGAAAGAACTGCATCAGCGCGTGCAAGCCACCATGATCTACGTGACCCATGACCAGACAGAGGCGTTGACCTTCGCCGATGAGGTTGTCGTTATGCAGGACGGAGAAGTGGTTCAAATCGGCACGCCGGTCGAACTGTTCGAGCGTCCTCAGCACACTTTTGTCGGCCACTTCATCGGCTCGCCCGGTATGAACGTTCTTCCGTGTGAGGCCAAAGGCGACCGCGCCATCTTTGAAGGGCACGAAATCATGCTGGAAGGCCGCGCGCATGGTGACGGAGGCCACACTGATCTGGGTATTCGCCCGGAATATGTGGGCTTCGGCGAGACCGGCATCCCCGCGCATGTAACCAAAGTATCGGACATCGGTCGCCATTTTGTGGTTAGCGCGATGGTCGGAAACACCGCCCTCAAGGCTGTAACCGAACACAGCGTGCCCGAGCCGGGCTCGCAGGTCTTCCTGCAATTCAAACCCGAACAATCCCGCGTCTATCGGGACGGCTGGATCGCAACCGAGGAGCGGGCGCAATGAGAACAGAAAACCAAAAGGCGTGGTTCTTCGTCCTTCCGGTCCTGGCGCTGGTCGCGTTCAACGCGCTGGTGCCGATGATGACTGTGGTCAACTATTCGGTGCAGGAAACCTTTGGCAACAACCAGTTCTTCTGGGAAGGGCTCGGCTGGTTTGAACAAATCCTGAGATCAGACCGTTTCCAGGCCGCTTTGGGACGGCAGTTCCTGTTTACCTTCATGATCCTGATCATCGAGGTACCCTTAGGCATCATCGTCGCGCTATCCATGCCGCGTAAAGGCTTTTGGGTGCCGGTCTGTCTGGTTCTGATGGCTCTGCCGATGCTGATACCGTGGAATGTGGTGGGCTCGATGTGGAACATCTTTACCCTGCCCAAGATCGGCCTGCTTGGATACTTCCTAAATGACGTTTTGGGCATCAACTATGACATGACCCAACAGCCTCTGTCGGCCTGGATTACGGTCATTGTGATGGATGTCTGGCATTGGACCTCACTGGTGGTGCTGCTTTGTTACGCGGGCCTCGTGTCGATCCCTGACGCTTATTATCAGGCGGCCAAGATCGACGGTGCCAGCCCTTGGTCGGTGTTCCGCTACATCCAACTGCCCAAGATGAAGACAGTTCTGACCATCGCAATTCTTTTGCGGTTCATGGACAGTTTCAACATCTATACCGAGCCTTTCGTACTGACCGGCGGTGGCCCCGGCAACTCGACCACCCTACTGTCGATCGACCTGGTGAAGATCGCGTTGGGACAGTTCGACCTTGGCCCGGCGGCGGCGATGAGTCTGATCTATTTCGCCATCACATTGCTTGTGTCGTGGCTCTTCTACACTCTGATGACAAAGGATGACGCAGAATGAAAAAGCGTTCCCTCATCCCGATCCTGTACATCGCGTTCCTGATGCTGCCGATCTATTGGCTGGTGGCGATGTCCTTCAAGACCACGAACGAGATTCTGTCGGGCTTTTCCCTGTTCCCCCAGACATTTACGCTGGAAAATTACATCACAATCTTCACTGATCCGACCTGGTACTGGGGCTACATCAACTCGATCGCTTATGTGACTCTGAACACGGTACTTTCGGTTTGTGTCGCACTGCCTGCTGCCTATGCTTTCTCTCGCTACAGGTTCCTAGGTGACAAACAGCTGTTTTTCTGGCTGCTGACCAACCGGATGGCTCCGGCTGCGGTATTTGCGCTGCCATTCTTTCAGCTCTACTCTTCCATCGGTCTGTTCGACACGTATCTGGCCGTGGCTCTGGCACACACGCTGTTCAATGTGCCGCTGGCGGTTTGGATTTTGGAAGGCTTTATGCGCGGCATTCCAAAGGAACTGGACGAAACAGCCTATGTCGACGGCTATTCCTTCCCGCGCTTCTTCGTGACGATCTTCCTGCCGAATATCAAAGCTGGCGTCGGCGTCGCGGCCTTCTTCTGCTTCATGTTCTCGTGGGTGGAAATGCTGTTGGCCAAGACCTTGACGGCGGTCGAGGCCAAGCCCATCGCCGCCGTGATGACCCGCACCGCATCCAGCGCGGGGTACGAATTGGGCCTGCTTGCCGCCGCCGGCACCCTGACCATCATCCCCGGCGCCATCGTCATCTGGTTTGTCCGCAACTACATCGCGCGTGGTTTCGCGATGGGACGTGTGTGAGGTTCGATATGCGTAAACTTCTTCTCACCCTCTTTTTCCTGCCTTCCACCACTTTTGCCCAGCAGGCCGGATGGAGCAGCGTCGGCCAGCCAGAGGAAAAAGGCTTTTCCTGGACTGCCCCACTGTGGCCCGATTTCTGGATGGCCTGGACTCCGGCGACACTGGCCGTGTTCGTCGGAATCTTTTCGGCCATCGCTGTGATTGGCGTTCTTGAGGGCTTCAAGTATCGCGATGGTATAGAACGGCGCGGTGTACTGGGGCTGACGACCACATTGGGCGACCGGCTGTTCATCACCCTTCTGGGGTCCGCCTATATCTTCCTCGCCTGGCTGGGTCTTGTCGGACAGCCGGTCTGGATACCTCTTTTCCTGTCTATCGGTTGGGGCATTTTTGTGTTCTGGAAAGTTTAGACTTTGAGAAATCGCGAAAGGATGCTTGTCTGTCAGGCATACTAAACATGACTACACCGAGATCGATGCGAAAGAAAAAGACAACAAATCTGCTGACCGAGGTTGAACTGGAGTTCATGAACGAACTCTGGGCCCTCGGGCAAGGCTCGGTGCGAGATGTCCTGGACCGCCTGCCTTTGGAACGCAATCTAGCCTACACATCCGGGGCCACGATCCTTCGTATTCTGGACGAAAAGGGTTTTGTGGAAAGCCACAAGACAGGAAAGACCCTGATCTATACGCCGCTTCTGGAAAAGGACAGATATCAGGCCCGTTCGCTGCAAAACCTGTCCCGTACACTGTTCGACGACACCCCCGCCACATTGGTGGCACGGCTTGTCGATGATGCGGGGCTGAGCGAAGCCGATCTTGAGGAAATTCGAGCGCTGGTAGAGAGGAGACTGCAAAATGACAGCGGTTAGACCGGTTCTCGACGCATTCATTGAACTCAACATCGTGCTGGCCTTGTCGGCCGTCATCTGGCTGGTGGCACGCGCAACCCTGAACCGAACAGCCCTGCGCCATAGCTTTGTCGCGCAATTGCGTGCACTCAAGGCGCTGTGCGTTTGCGTACTTATCAGCCCCTTTCTTGCGATCGGTGTTTCATCATTCGCCTCTTATGCATGGCCGGGCAGCGCCATGGCGCTCGGCGACATCGCCGTTGCCGCCTATCTGCGCGGCGACATCGCCATGCCTGCCACCCAGTTCGAGGCCCTGCTGAACACCCGTGAAAGGTGGGTGGATCTTGCGTTGTCAGGGCAGCAGCCGATTATCACCGCATTCGCGACACTGCTCGTTTTGGTCGCCGCCGTGTTTGCGGCTCGCGCCCTGCGGGACGCGATGATGATCCGTCAGACAGTCAAATCCAGCTTTCTTTGGCGGCAGTCAGACAAGGTTGATATCCATCTCTCGGATCGCATCACCGTACCTTTCGCAGTGCGCGGATTGCGCCGTCGCCATGTCGTTCTGCCAAGCCACCTGCTGGATAACCCGCACGAGCTGCGTTTTGCGTTGGCACACGAACTTCAGCATGTTCGGGCGGGCGATGTCGAATGGGAACTGGGCTTTGAAATGCTGCGCCCGCTGTTGTTCTGGAACCCTGCCTATCTGATGCTCAAGTATCAGTTCGGCCGTTTACGTGAACTGGCATGCGACCAGTCAGTGGTGGCCCGCAAACGGATCGATGCGCGCGAGTATACCGCGTGCCTGCTGGATTATTGCGCACGTACGATCTCGGTTAACAATCCACGCGTTTTGAACGTTGCCTTTGTGACTGGCGGCAAGGCCAAGCGTGTGCTGCGACAGCGTGTGCTTGCGCTGACTGATGCGCAACCGACGGTGCCCACCCTCCCCGCTCTGTTCCTGGGGATGGCATTGACCTTCGCCACCCTTCTTGCACTGGGGTCTGCGTCGCTACAGCAAACACAGGATTGGAGCCATGATCGCCTGATGCTGTCGACCGTGGTCAATCTGGAACGGCTGGAAGCGCGCAATCAGGGGAACTGATCCGACCTGATCACCATCCGCGACGCCCGAACAGTGAATGGAGTCGACCTTGATCGGAAAAAGGCTCCAGCGCTTGTGAGCGCTCCAACCGTGCCACAACCCGCGCGACCAGAACCCATCCAATACCTGCAAAGATGACGCCTCCGAAGGCCTGACCCAGCAGAACGCCGGAAGCTCCGGCGATCTGTGAACCAATCGTTGCGAAAACCCATGTTCCAATTGTGTGGCGACCCCAGTTTATCCATGTGGAATACACCGGGTGCCCCAAGTTGTTGAAGCTGGCATTTGTCACGAAGATCACGCCATTGAAGAACGATGCCAATGCCAGCGGGCCACAGAACAGATAAATCAGACTTCGGGTTTCGCCTTCGGCTGCGAACAGATCCGCAATCGGTGCGCGCAGCAAAAACAAGATTGCCGACATGCAAAGTACATAAACGGCCGTAAACTTGATCCCAGCCAAAAAGGCAGCGCGCACACGATCGAACTTTTCGGCCCCGAAATTCTGCCCGATGATCGGCCCTATCGCGCCAGACAGCGCGAAGATGACCGAAAACGCCACTGGCAACAGACGTCCAATCACGGCCATGCCTGCAACCGCATCCGTGCCATATTGCGCGATCTCCCGCACCACGATGGCATTCCCGATCGGCGTGGCGACATTCGTCAGAACAGCGGGAATTGCAATTGCCCGCACGGGGCGCAAATTCTGTGTTACCTGCTTCAGTGAAGGACGCGCAAATCCCCGATGCACCCGGAGCGCGGGCCACAACGCCGCTCCCAACATGCACAGCCGCGCCAGGACCGAGGCAATCGCGGCCCCGTCCAGCCCCAACCCGACAGCAAAGATCAAAATCGGATCCAGAACAGCATTCACCACACCGCCATAAATCGTTGCCATCATCGACCGTCGCGCATCGCCGTGGGCGCGTAGCACCGCCATTGCCGCCATCGCAATCGACATCACGCACATGGTGGGAAGGATGATCGACACATACCGCGTCGCCAGCCTCAGAATCTCACCTTCTGCGCCGAGCAACGACAGCAGGTAACTGAGATTCAACAATACCAGTACCGATGTCATCAGCCCGGCAATTAGTCCGATAACAGCCACACTGGACGCGTAATGCCTTGCCTGTTCAGCCCGCCCGGCCCCAAGTTCGCGAGCGACCAGCGCCCCGGCCGAAATCGACAATCCGATATTGATCGCGTTGGTGAAAAACAGCAGCGTACCGGCATAGCCCACCGCCGCCGCAAGGGCGTCTTTGCCCAACATCGAGATGAAGATCATATCGACAAAGTCGACGGCAAAAATGGCCATCAGGCCAATGCTGGTGGTCAGCGACATGCGGGTCACGTGCAGCATGAGGCTGCCGCTCAGAAACACCGCTTTGCCTGCCGATCGATCCGCCAAAACTCTGTCCGCCCCACCTGTTCGACCCGGACGGGCCTCTGATGCCTTTGCGTTCGGCCAGGGAAAACCCCGGCCAACGCTGAAGAAAACTCACGCGTTTCCGGGGTATTGTACACAGGTTATTTTACGGATCGGCTGAACCCACAGGGATCAGACAAAACGGTTCACGTAGTTCTCGAGGATTTCCTGACGTCCCGAACGCGGACTTGGATTGAGATCCTCGGCCAACACCCGCGCTGCAATCTCGTCAAGCCCGGAGGACAGCATTGCCTGCGCCTCAGGCGTATTCCAGCCCGCGTACCGATCAACCAGCGCCTGTTCCAATCCCCCATCTTCGATCATCGCTGCTGCAGCTTTCAGACCCCGGGCACAGATATCCATCCCGCCCACATGCGCGGCGATCAGATCTTCGGCATCGATCGACTGCCGGCGCAGCTTGGCATCGAAATTGGTGCCGCCGGTTGTGAACCCGCCCGCTTTCAGGATGTGGTAGTACGCCACCGCGACTTCGGGGGTGTTGTTGGGGAACTGATCCGTATCCCATCCTGACTGATAGTCGTTCCGGTTCATGTCGATGGATCCCAGCATCCCCTCAGCCGCAGCCACCGCAATTTCGTGTTCGAAGCTGTGACCTGCCAGGATCGCGTGCCCCTGTTCAAGGTTCAGCTTGACCTCATCCTCAAGCCCATATTTGCGCAGGAAACCGATGCAGGTGGCGGCGTCGAAATCATACTGATGCTTCGATGGCTCCTGCGGCTTTGGTTCGACAAGAATAGCACCCTTGAATCCGATCTTGTGCTTGTACTCGACCACCATGTTCAGGAATCGGCCCATGTGATCCAGTTCGGTTTTCATATCGGTGTTGAGCAGCGTCTCGTACCCTTCACGCCCGCCCCAAAGCACATAATTTTCGCCCCCCAACTTGTGAGTGGCATCCATGCATGACTTCACCGTGGCGGCAGCGAAAGCAAAGACCTCGGGGTCAGGGTTCGTGCTGGCCCCTCCCATCCAGCGACGATGGCTGAACATATTGGCCGTGCCCCATAGCAACTTGGTACCGGATGCCTGCATCTTTTCACCGATATAGTCTGCGATCTCGTTCAGAGTGCGCAGGTTGTCGGCAAAGTTCCCCTGCTCAGGGCGGATATCAGCATCATGCCAGCAGAAATAGGGCTGCCCGAGGATCTGGAACATCTCAAAGGCGACATCAGCCTTCATCTTGGCCCGGCCCATATCATCTTGCGGATGCCAGGGACGTTCGAAGGTGGGCCCACCAAACGGATCACTACCCTCCCAGGCGAATGAATGCCACCACGCCACGGCAAACCGCAAGTGGTCGTCCATGCGCTTGCCCATAACGATCTCATCCGGATTGTAGTAACGGAATGCGAGCGGGTTCTTACTGTCCTCGCCTTCGAATTGCACCTGTTCAATTCCCTGAAAAAAACCGCTCGTCATCTCGTTTACCTCAATCCGTTTTTTCGCCGGGCTTTTTGCCCAGAATGATCATCGACAACAGATCGTCATCGGTGACATCGGCGATATCAACCGTTCCAACCAACATTCCGTTCTTCATGACCGAAGCCCGGTCACATAATTCCATCACCGCGTGCACATCGTGGTCGATCAGGAAAATCCCGATTCCCTGCGCCTTGAGCTGTTGGATCAGGTCCGCCACCATCTGTGTTTCGTGCGGGCCAAGCGCAGCCGTGGGCTCGTCCATGATCAGGATACGGGCGTTGAAGTACACCGCACGCGCGATGGCCACCGATTGACGCTGCCCCCCTGACAGGGCCGAGACCGGATCGTTGAACTTCTGAAAGTTCGGGTTCAGCTGTGCCATGATCTTGCGGCATTCCGCCTCCATCGCGGCGTCGTTGACCAGGCCAAAGGGCGTAACCATTTCGCGGCCTAGAAATAGGTTCGAACTTGCATCCAGGTTATCCGCCAGCGCCAGCGTCTGATAGATCGTCTCGATATTGTTGGCGCGTGCGTCGCGGGGATTGTTGATCTCAACCTTGTTACCGTCGATCAGGATTTCGCCGTGGTCCATCTGATAGGCACCCGAAAGCACCTTGATCAGGGTGGATTTGCCGGCCCCATTGTGCCCCAGAAGGCCCACGACCTCGCCCGGGTAGAGATCAACCGACACATGATCTACCGCCTTGATGCCCCCGAAGGAAATCGAGATATCACGCATTTCCACCAAGGGAGGCTGACCCGATCCGCGGCCCGAAGCCTGGCTTTGTGTTTCTTGTGCTTGCATCATTTCGCCCCCAGACGTTTGCGATAGACGATGTCGATATAGACGGCCAGAACCAGCACGCTGCCGACGACGATATTCTGAAACGGCGCATCCACGCCGACCATGGCCATGCCGGATTGCAGTGCCTGCATGATCAGCGCGCCGAGGATTGCACCATAGATCGTACCGATACCGCCGGACAGCGCCGTTCCACCGATCACGGCAGCGGCAATCACGCGTAGCTCATCCAGCGTACCGATATCGTTTGAGTGATTGGCCAGACGGGCCGAGGCCACGACCGCCGACAGTGCACAGAGAAACCCCATCAGAGCGAAGATCTTGACGGTCATCATGCGGGTGTTGATGCCTGACAATTCGGCCGCATCCGGGTTGCCGCCTGTTGCAAAGATATAGCGTCCAAAGCGGGTTTTGCGGGCCACAACGGTCAGCGTCACCGCCACAAGGATCAGGATGAGCACCGAAATCGGGATGCCGTAACCAACAACCAGTCCTTCAGGCATGGTCTCGCCGCGCGCTTCAAACATGCGTTCAAGCCGACGTGTCGGGATGGCATAGCTGTTGACGATAAAGACATAGCCCATGATGGCAATGCCAACGATTCCGGCCAGTGTCGCTTCGGCCCATACCGGTTTGACAGGGAACCCGTGAGCGGCTTTGGACCGGCGACCGCTCCACAACGCCCAGATTGCAATAGCCGTGGCCGCGAAGCCGATCAGCAAACTGACCGTTGTGCCCAAGGTCCCATTGGTGCCGCCAAACATCAGGAAAGTGCTGTCCAGCGGGCCGATTGTCTGGCCGTCAGTCATGTACCAGGCAACGTTGCGCCAGACCAGAAACCCTCCAAGCGTCACGATGAAAGCCGGAATGGTCAGATACCCCACCATCCAACCGTGGAACGCACCGATCATTGTCCCGACCGCAAGGCCCACCACCAACGTGATCGCCCACGTCGCGGGGTGGTTCAATCCCATCCCCAACACATTCGGCAACAGCTCGGTCTGGGTCATCGCCATGACGGCGGATGTTGTCGCCAGAAGCGCGCCGACCGAGAGATCGATGTGGCGCATGACGATGATGAACACCATGCCACAGGCCATGATGGCGACCGAGACGGTTTGGATCGACAGATTGAACAGGTTTCTGGGCGTCAGAAAACGGCCGTCCGTAAAGATGTTGAAGCCGATGCACAGGATGATGAAGGCGCCGATCATGCCCAATAGCCGCATATCCAGTTCCAGTTGCTGAAACAGGTTGGCCTTTGCTTTTTGGGGTACCGGCTGAGACGAAGTTTCGGTCATATCCGATCTTTCATGTTCAGCTATGATCTCTGGCCCGGCCATGCGGGCCAGAGATGTGACAGTTTGGAACTAGGTTTAGTTACAGGGTGCGGGGCCGTTTTCGACGCCCTGGCACAGGTCTTCCAGCGGAATCCAACCAGCATCGACCACGACAGACAGGTTGTCTTTGGTGATCGGTACAGGCGCAAGGAAGACCGAGTTCATCTCGGTTCCGCCCGGCGAGGTCCAGCTGATGGCGCCTTCAATATCCTCAGGGCTGGTTCCGCTGCTCAACGCAACTGCTATTTCACCGGCAGCCTTGCCCAGCTCACGCGCATCTTTCCATACAGAAACGGTTTGCGTGCCCTTGGCGACCCGGTTCAGCGCCGCATGATCACCATCTTGACCCGAGACAGGAATGCCTTCCATACCCTGCGCGGTCAGCGCGGCGACAACGCCGCCAGCAGTACCGTCATTCGAGGCCACTACGGCATCAACGTTGTTTTCGTTCGCAGTCAGGATCTGTTCCATGTTGCGCTGCGCGTTCGCAGGCAGCCAACCGTCGGTATAAGCTTCACCCACGATGACGATATCACCGCTGTCAACGGCGGCCTGGATGATCTCTTGTTGACCACCGCGCAGGAAATCCGCGTTCGGATCCGTGGGCGAGCCCTTGATCATCACATAGTTGCCTTTGGGCATCGCTTCGAACACTGCGCGCGCCTGCATCCGGCCAACTTCAACGTTATCGAATGTCAGATAGAACGCACGGTCATCTTCGATCAGACGGTCATACGCAATGACCGGAATGCCTTCGTCTGCCGCTGCCTGCACTGCCGGGCCGATGGCCTGAGAATCCTGCGCCAGAATGATCAGCGCATCAACGCCCTGCGCGATCAGACTTTCAATATCCGATAATTGCTTGGCGGAAGAAGATTGCGCATCAGACGAGATGTATTCGGCACCGCCCGCTTCCAGTGCAGCCTTGATCGCCGCTTCGTCGGTTTTCCAACGCTCTTCCTGGAAATTCGACCAGCTTACACCGACCGTGGGCTCTGCAAATGCAACTGTCCCCATCAGGACTGCCACAGCAGAGGCGCTGAGTATTCGTTTCATGATTTCCTCCCGGTTTCAATGAGCCATCGTTTCATGATTCGTGGCCCCGATAATTCTGAGTAGCATATTTATTTCAGTCGGTAAAATATTTATGCTATCGGTAACAGAAAAAACCACCTAGGTTGAAACAGGGATCAGATTCGCGAGGGCAAGATGCTGAAAAGCAAAGCTTCTTCAAATGCCACGGACCAAAGGAACATCACTCGCCTGCGCGTATTGGAAAAAATCCGGGCCAAGGGGACCATTTCACGAATCGACATCGCCAGCGCGTTGGAAACCAGCCCCGCGACCATCACAACCGCCACTGCCGATCTTCTGTCTGCTGGTCTGATTCAGGAAATAGAAGGCGAAACACCTTCCAAGTCGGCGCGCCGCGGCAGACCGCGCGTACAGCTGAAGCTCCATGGCGCGTCGCATCTGATTGCGGGCGTGAAAGTCGCCCGCCAGCAGGTTTCAGTCATTCTCGTGGATTTCGAAGGAACCGAAATCACTTCGTACACACATCCGCTGGACGAAGCCCGCATGGCCCCGGATGCGTTTGCCAAGAAGATTCGCGCCGTGCTTGATCAGGCCTGCGCCTCAGCAAACCGATCCCTTGCAGATTTGTCCGGTGTCTGCATCGGCATCGCCGGCCTTATTGATGCAAAGCAGAACTTTGTGCATTGGTCATCTTCCCTAACGGAACGAAATGTGGATCTGAGTTCTCTTTTGTCCGAGGTGCTGCCCTGCCCTGCCTTCATCGAAAACGACGCCAATCTGGTCGCAAAGGCGGAACAGCTTTTCGGATTGGGAAAGGGGCTGAAGAACTTTTTGGTTGTTACGATCGAGCACGGCATCGGCCTGGGTATTGTTCTTGACGGCAAGCTTTATCGCGGTGAACGCGGATGCGGAGCAGAATTCGGGCACCTCAAAGTTCAGTTGGACGGTGCGTTGTGCCAGTGCGGGCAGCGCGGATGCCTGGAAGCCTATGTGGGCGAATACGCCCTGATCCGCGAAGCAACGATCGCCAGTGAAGCGACAGATCCCCGCACTCTTGTTGATATACTCGCAGCAGCAAAAGCCGGCGACGCCCGATCCATTTCCGTTCTGGCCCGCGCGGGCCAAATGTTCGGCATGGGAGTTTCGAACCTGATCAATCTGTTCGACCCCGAGTGCATTATCCTGTCCGGTGCCAGAGGCAGCTTTGACTACCTGCACTCGGAAGAGGTGATGACCCGTGTCCAAAACGGTGTTGTCAGCGTTGACGCGCCGTTGCCCGAAATCAAGGTAAACCACTGGGGTGATTCAATGTGGGCGAAAGGGGCAGCGGCGTATGGAATTGAACAAGTCTCTATCCTGAAGGTCAGGGAACTGGCGGCTCATGCGAACTAAGATAGCAATCCTGCTTGCGGTGGCTTCCGCTGCCGCTGCGGACACCGTTCCACCACGCTTTCAAAAGGTGGAAACCCCCGGCCATGTTTACGATGGCGGCTGGGAACATTTCGTGGGCGGGGGTGTTGCAGTCTTCGATTGCAACAATGACGACCGCCCTGAATTGTTTGTGGCAGGCGGATCGAACCCAGCGCAACTATTCATCAACACATCCGACGCAAAAGTCAGTTTTCGCTCAGAAACACCTGACCAGTTATCCTTGTTTCATGTGACCGGTGCATACCCGGTGGACATTGATGGCGATGGGCTTCTGGATCTGGCGGTCTTACGCGTGGGCAAAGACCTCTTGCTGCGCGGCAAACCGAACTGCGCATTCGAGCCCTTTGCGGAACTGAACTTTCAATCTCAGGACCATTGGACCACCGGTTTTTCCGTGACTTGGGAAAGCGAGCAAACCCTGCCAACACTGGCCTTTGGGACCTATGTCGACCGAAGCAATCCGGATGGACCTTTTGAGGCTTGCGGACCAACTCTGCTGTACCGCCCGGAAGGGAGCGAATATGGCAGCCCTGTCCATTTGGAACCCGGTCATTGTTCCTTGTCCATTCTGTTTTCCGACTGGGCGCGCACGGGTCGCGCGGATCTGCGTGTCAGCAATGACCGCCACTACTATGTGAGTGGCGGGCAAGAACAACTGTGGGCCATGGAAGACCCCCCGCGCCTGTACAGCGAGGTCGATGGATGGCTTCCCTACTCGATCTGGGGCATGGGGATTGCCTCGCGGGATTTGACCGGTGATGGGTTTCCCGATGTTTATCTGACTTCCATGGGGGATCAGAAATTCCAGGTTTTCGATCCCGCAACGGATGGGCCGACATGGCGGGATGCAACCTATGACCGAGGCACTACCGCACACAGGCCGCATGTAGGAAAAGATGGCCGCCCCTCAACCGGCTGGCATGCTCAGTTCGGGGACGTCAACAATGACGGGCTGGACGACATTTTTGTCGCGAAAGGCAATGTTGAGCAGATGCCCGACGCGGCGCAAACCGATCCCAATAATCTGTTGATGCAGGCCGCCGACGGTCAGTTTGTCGAAACAGCATCACAAGCTGGTGTCGCGTCCATGGCAAAGTCCCGCGGCGGGGCCCTGGCGGATTTCAATGGGGATGGGTGGTTGGATTTGGTGGTGGTCAATCGTGGCGCGGACCTTGAGGTTTTCCAGAATGAACCGACCTCTGGCAACTGGCTCATGGTTGATCTTAGTCAGAACCACCCCAATCAAGCGGCGGTCGGCAGTTTTATCGAGGTCAAATCACCTGCTGGCATGCAAACCCGCGAAGTTACCATTGGCGGAGGACATGCAAGTGGAATATCCGGGCCCCACCACTTTGGTCTGGGGGATTCCGAGACCGCAGAGGTACGGGTGATCTGGCCAGATGGCGAACACGGAGACTGGCAGCCTGCCGACCCCAACCGAGTAATCCACCTCCAGCGCTGATCACTGATCCACGGGCAATCCGCTGGGAACTGATTGCGGCACGCCCAGCCGCACTGCCGGATCTTCCAGCGTGCCCAGAAAACTCAGGATGGCGTCGACCTCTTCGTCACTCAGGCTGATGGAAACCAGATCGTTTGACGCCGCGATAGCCTCAATATGCTGGGCGTCCAACAAAGCCTTTTGGTCCTCTGCCCCGGAAAACTCGGGCAGATCAGCCTTTTCGATTGAGTAACTCCGCAAGGCGGCAACCGGGTGCAGGTGATGGCGCACGACATCTTCAAGCTGCGCATAGGCTCCGCTGTGGCCATATGGCGCCGTCAGGGTCACGTTGCGCAATGAAGGCGTGCGAAACGCGAACGCATCGTCCTTGTCGCCCGTGACGCGTAGTCGCCCGTCATCCCGCACATGATTTTCGAAACGCGCTGCTTTTCCTGGACCGATCTGAGGCATGGCGATGGAATGGAAACGGTGATCGGTCTGGAACCACCCGGAATGGCAGGCGCTGCATCCAGCCTTTCCGTAAAACAGTTCCATCCCCAGTTGCGCCTGATCGGGCAGCACGTCTTCGCCTCGCATCGCTCGGTCAAAGAGGCTGTTGTCAGCCCGCCATTCAAACGCGATGAAGTCGGCAATGACATTGGCAATTGCGGTAAAGGTGATGTCTTCTCCGGGCGCGATGTCGTCAAATCGCTGTTTGTATTCCGGTATCGCGGCCACCCGCGCGGCAATCAGATCCCAGGCGCCACCCTCTTGTGTGAGCAAGCCGAGACGCACGGCCTTGCTGACTTCGTTTTCAGAATAATGTCCCGCCATTTCGTCAGGTGACAGCACCGGGAACATCGCCTGCGCCGCCAAGGCCGACTGGAACCCCGGCCTCATATGTGTCCCCAACGGGGTTCTGATGCCATTGGGCCGAGAAGGATCCGCCTCGAGGCGGCCGTCATGGAAAAACGTCGTGAATTCCAGCGCCCCGAGATTCCACATCGCGGGCGAGTTTCGCGGAATACGCTGCTCGGGCATGTTATCTTGAGTAAGCTTACGCTTTCCCCCCAGCCCGGTTCCACCTTCGCCGATACCCAGCGAGAGCCCGTCAGACGTTCCCAGTTTCGGATGATGACAGGTTGCGCAACTGATATTCCTGTTCCCCGACAGGATCGGATCATAAAACAGCAATTGTCCCAATTCTGAGTTTGAAAGGTCCGGTTCGAAAAATTCGGGTTGCGGACCAAGGTCTTGCGCCTGAGCAACTGAAAGCGTCAGCCAGATACCCACAGCACTCGCAGCAATCTGGATCCTCATGATTGATCCTCGGGAATTTCCAGCGTCAATGTTTGTTGATACGGGTTGTCCGGCGTGTGGATGACGGACGGGAACGAAGGGACATTCACGGCGTTCGGATATCCTGACGGTTCAATACACAGCCCCGCACCTGGGCTAAATCGGCCTGACAGATGTGCCCCGGTATAGACCTGTGCCCCGGGTTGATCTGAATACACGTTCATCCTCAATCCCGAAGGTGCCCTGACCGCTGCAACCGGATGGTCAGGGGTTCCACTTTCATCAAACACAAAGAAATGGTCCAGTTCGCGCCCCTCCGACCCGACGGTACGTGACAACGCGAAATCTGGCACACTTTCGCCGGCACCGGAGATATCTCCGGAAGGAACTGAAAGCGCGTCCAATTCCAGCACCCGGTTCGATCTTAGCCTGAGCAGGCAGCCCAGGATATCCTCCGGACAGCCCAGAGTGTAATAACTGTGCTGCGCGATGCTGATCGGTGTGGGGCGATCCGGTCGCGCCCTGATTGTATAGATCAGACGCGGACAGGTTAGTTCGACATGCACCTCGAATTTGACTTCTCCGGGAAATCCGCCTTCACCGTCAGGTGAAGTCAAGGACAGAACCGCCTGATTTGGAGAGGTTTTCACGATATCCCAGTATTTGCGTGACAGCCCGCTCGGACCACCATGCAGCGTGGTCGGCCCTTCGTTTGCTGTCAGGTGATGAACGCCCCCTTGCAATGTAAACTGCGCTCCGCCGATGCGGTTGGCTACACGCCCCACAATCGCGCCGAGGTAAAACGGGTCCGACAGGTAATCCTGCGGGTTTTCGTAGCCCAATATCAAGGGTGTTTTGCCAAGCCACCATCCTTGCGTGCTTGCGCCATAGCTCAATACCGAAACGGACATGTCGCCGTCTTGAAGTATGACTTGCTCGACAGGCATAGACTTGGGATCAGCCATCACCGCGCAGCCAGAGGGGACAGAGCGGCATAGTACTCGCGATACCGCTGGTATTCCGCCTCATAAGCGTTGGACAGCTCGACACGTGGTTCAACACGCTCAGCGACTTCCGGGGAAAGCATGACATCCTCGGGGTCGGCGCCCTGCACTGCACAGACAGCGAGACGTGCCGCGCCGATGGCGGCACCGAACTCACTTCCCTTGGGCAGAGCAAGCGGTGTGTTCAGAACTGTGGCCAGTGTCTCCAGCCATAATCGCGACCGCGCCCCGCCACCGACAACCAGCAAACTTTCGGGCTTGGTGCCCGTACTCTTGAGTGCCTCCAAACAATCGCGCATCGCAAAGGAAACTCCCTCCATCACAGACTGGGTCAGATCAGCGGTTTCCGATGCGATATCCAGGCCGAAGAACGCTCCGCGTATGGCGCTGTCGTTATGCGGCGTCCGTTCACCGGACAGGTACGGAAGGAAGGTGATCTTTGATGGCCCCTTCACCGAATCCGGCAGGTCCGATGCCAGCGTGCCGACGGGTTGACCGAGGTGACGGGACAGCCAGTTGAGACTGTTGGTGGCCGACAGGATCACACCCATTTGAATCCAGCGATCCGGGACTGCATGACAAAAACAATGAACGGCTGTTTCCGGCGCAGGCGCATAGCTTTCCTTCGCGACCAGCAACACACCCGACGTGCCCAATGACAGAAATCCACTGCCCTCGCCGATGCTTCCGATGCCGCAGGCCGCTGCCGCGTTGTCACCGGCCCCGCCGGCAACCACGACCGGCCCGGTCAGGCCCCATTGCTGAAGGATCTCTGATCGCAGTTCTCCGCCTGCTGAACTGCCTTCAACCAGCTCTGGCATTTGATCCCGGCGCATATGGCTCAGATCCAGCGCAATGTCTGACCATTCACGTTCTCCAACATCCAACCATGCCGTACCGGCGCTGTCGGACATGTCACTGACGTAGGATCCGGTGAGCCAGAAACGCAGATAATCTTTCGGAAGCAACACCTTGGATGTCTTCGCAAACACGTCAGGCTCATGCCCGCGCACCCATTCCAGCTTGGGTGCCGTGAAACCCGGAAAAACGATATTTCCGGTGATCGAGCGCATAGAAGCCAGACCATCCAAATCCGCAGCTTCCTGCGCTGATCTCGTGTCGTTCCAAAGGATACAGGGCCTCAGCACATTGCCATCCCGATCCAGCAACGTGGCACCGTGCATATGGCCGCTCAGACCGACGCCGCGCACCGCGGAAAATGCGGCACCGTTCAGCTCACGTAATTGGGCAACGACGTTTTGACAGGCTTCTACCCAATCGAACGGATCTTGTTCTGACCAACCGGGGTGCGGCGTGGATGTCACAACACCTGCTTCGGCTTCGGCAACGACGTTGCCCTCTTCGCTGACCACAATTCCCCGAAGACCTGACGTCCCCAAATCCAGACCGAGATACACGCGTTTTCCCCCTTAATGCAGCACAGGCTGATGGTGCCATCAAGCACTTGGAACCTATGTCAGACCTTATCAGCACAGTTTGCGCTAACATATCAAGGCGACGCAAGAGATGGCACATAATTTTATGAAGACCCTCGCAGAACGCGTGGAGTCATCGGCACACACGACCAAGGTTTAATTCAACTAAGCTGGGCCCGAAAATTTTTCGAATTGTCTGACGCTGACTTTACGTAAACAGTTCAAGCAGTTCTGGGTTTACTGATTTCATGCTGACGGTCCGTCTGAAAACGAAATCAGTCGCAAGAGGGAATTCAGCGAATGAAATCACATGCCAAGGTTGTTGTCGTTGGTGGCGGATGCGTCGGGGCTTCGGTTCTTTATGGATTGACGCAGCATGGGTGCACCGATGCGATCATGCTTGAGAGAACCACGCTGACCTCCGGCTCCACCTGGCACGCGGCAGGTCTGCTGGTCACCTTTGTGCGGTCCCACAACGTTTCGAAGATGACGATGGAGACCATCCGCATCTATTCCGAAGTCGAAAAGAAAATCGGCGCTTCGGTCGGGCTGCGCAAAGTGGGGCAGCTGCGCGTCGCCAATACGCAGGAACGCTGGGACGAATTCCTGTCCTATGCCTCGATTGCCAAAGCTGCCGGTGTGCCTTGCAAACTTTTGACGCCGGAGGAAATCGCCGAACTGCACCCTCTGCTCAACCAATCGGAAAATATTCGCGGCGGCATCCTGCATACCGAGGACGGCTATGTGAACCCTGCCGACATCACCATGGCAATGGCCAAGCTGGCGCGTGAAAAGGGCGCCAAAGTGTTTCAGAACACCGAAGCGCTGGCCTATGGAAAACTGGAAAACGGTCATTGGAAGGTGACAACCAATCAGGGTGAGATCACTTGCGAACATCTGGTCTTCGCGACTGGAAACTATGCCCGCGAGAACGCGCGCCGTGTTGGCCTGGATCTGCCTTGCATTCCAATCGTTCACCAATACTGGACAACGGAAACCGTTCCCCTTCTCAAAGAACGCCGCGCGCAAGGGTTGCCCGAGTTCCCGATCCTGCGGGATGAAGATTACGGCGCCTATCTGCGCGAAGACGTGGGCGGCATTCAGTTCGGCCCTTATGAGTTCACCAAAGACCTCAAGCTATTCGCCGAAGATCGTGTTCCGCCTGACTTTGGTGCCGACCTCCTGCCCGAAGATTTCGACGCGGTCGAAGCGCAGTGGGAACGTGCCATCGAGCGGGTTCCAACACTTGGTGAGGTGGGTATCAAGGCCAACACTCGGGGTCCGTTCCAGATGACACCAGACGAGTTGCCGCTTGCGGGACCCGCACCGGGGCATGAAAACCTGTGGCTGGCCGAAGGCATGCCCGGCGGCATATTGTGGGGTGGCACTGTTGGTGAACGCCTGGCCCGCTGGATTGTAGATGGGGATCCGGGCATGGACATGTCCGAACTCGACCCGCGCCGTTTTTCGGATTACGCGTCCAAGCAGTGGACCATGGACAAGGTGCGCGAAACGTGGGGGACCCACATGAACGCGCACATTCCCGGAGAAGATTTTCCCGACGCGCGCCCGATGAAAACGATGGGGTCCTACGATCTGCTGAGCGCGCATGGCGCCGTCTGGACCAGCTTCAACGGATATGAGTTTCCGCGCTGGTTCGCCAAATCGCGCGAGGAAGCTGTTCCGGAACATTCCTTCCGTCGCACCAACCACATGGAACGCGTTCAGGAAGAAGTGCGCACCACCCGTGACGTGGCCGGGTTCATCGAGATGTCACCGATGACCAAGTTCACCGTGCGCGGACCGGGGGCCGCCAAATGGCTGGATGGCCTTATGGCGAACAGGCTGCCCAAAGTGGGGCGAATGACCCTGTCGCTTTTGTTGAACCAAAAGGGCGGCATGGATGCTGAATACACGGTCGTCCGCTATGCCGAGAATGATTTTTACCTGGTCTCCACCCCGAACTGGCGCGCCTACAACTGGGATCAACTGCGACGTTTGCTGCCCAATGACAGCTCTGTCCTTCTTGAAGATGTTTCAGAACAACTGGGCGTGATTGCTCTGGCAGGCCCCAAGGCACGAGAGATCCTGCAACCGTTGACCGACAATGACCTGTCGAACGAAGCCTTCCCCTGGCTTTCTGCGCAAATGGGTGAAGTGGGTTACGCCAAGGGCGTTCATCTGCTTCGCGTGTCCTATACCGGCGAGCTGGGGTGGGAACTGCATCACCCGGTCGGTTACAACCGCCATCTTGTCGACCTGCTGTTGAAGGCCGGTGTGAAACCTTTCGGGCTTGAGGCACTGGAATCCATGCGCCTTGAAAAATCCTATCGCGCCATCAATCGCGAGATTTGCAAGGACATGACGCCATACGAGGCCGGCCTCGACCGGTTCGTGGTAACCGAAGGTCGCGCCTTCATAGGCAAGGCCGCTCTTTTGAAACAGAAAAAGGAAGGCACATACCGGCGGCTGGTCACGCTGAAACTGCCCTTTGGCGAAACGTCGGTGATGTTTGACGAGAGTGTCTACGCTCAGGGCAAGCTCATCGGCCGAGTCACCTCGGGCGGGTTCTCTTATTATTGCAACCACGACATTGCGATGGCACTAGTGCCACAGAACATGACGGCGCCCGGTACGAAAATGCAGGTGCTGGTCCACAATGAAATGCGCGACGCCGTGGTCATTGACACATGTGCTGTCGATCCCGCAAACACTCGCGCCCGCGCATGAGTGCTAAAACACAGAGACTGGACTCGAACTGATGACCGAACAATCGACAAAAACGCTTTCTCTTGCTGAAGTTCGGGACTTGGCCAAATCAGTTCTTGTTTCTGCCGGAGTGGATTCACGCAGCAGTGATATTCTTGCTGATATCGTCACCCGGTCTGAACGGGACGGCCCGCGCAGCCACGGGTTGCGCATGTTGCCAGTCTATGTCCAAAGCTTCACGTCCGGCTATGCCAACGGGCACGCGACGCCCAAGACCGAAAAGGTTGCCCCGGGCGTTTTGCGCTGTGACGCCGACAACGGGTATTATCAGGTTGCAGCGGCTGAAGCCCGCGAGGATCTGATCGCGATGACACGGGAAAACGGCATTGCCGCGTTCACTTGTACAAACTGTCACCATCTGGGTGCCTTACGGTTTGACACCGAACCCTTGGCCGAAGCAGGTTTGGTGGCTTTTGCCGTGATCAACTCATTGTCCATGGTGGTTCCGCAAGGTGGGGTTCGCCCGGTATTTGGCACCAATCCCATGTCATTTGCCTGCCCACGCGAAGGCGACGCGCCGGTGGTCTGGGATCAGGCCTCGTCCATGGTGGCCCTCATGGATATCCGCATGGCCGCTGCCGAGGGGCACGACCTGCCCCGCCCTGCCGGTCTTGACCCCCGGGGCGAGCCCTCCACCGACCCGAATGCCATCCTTGAAACCCGCAGCCTGTTGCCATTCGGAGAGCATAAGGGGGCCGCGATCGCCTTCATGGTTGAGGTGTTGGGCGCAGCACTGGCCGGTGGAACCCTGTCCGTGGACAACGAAGAACGCCAGTCCTTTGATGCCCTGAACATCAAAGGTGGTGCGACCCTGATTGCAATTGATCCCAGCCGGTTCGGCAACGCGGCCTTCAACGAATATGTCGCCCGCATCTGCGCCGAGATTTCCGGCAACGGTTCCGCCCGGGTTCCGGGCGACGGTCGCCTTGCAAAACGGGCAGCCGCCGACGCCCATGGCATCGAAGTGAGTACCGAGGTTCTGGACGCACTCGGCTGAAACTGAAATCACCGGCTATCGAATGGCCGGACAGCACCTGCCCAGCTTGCCAACCGCGCCACTCAATGGCCGCCGAAATAGGCCTCGAGCAAGCGTTTGTCATTTCTCAATTCGTCAGCTGTACCCGACGTCTGCATCCGCCCGGACTCCAGCACATAGATGCGGCTGGCAAGCGACAGGGCAAAATTGGCATTCTGTTCCGTGATGACGACGGTCAGCCCGTAGTCCTTGTTCAGCTGACGGACAACTTCAGCAATCTCGTGACAGATTTTCGGGGCCAGGCCAATTGTGGGCTCATCGACAAGCAGCAGTTCCGGGCTGGTCATCAAGGCCCTGCCAAAGGACACCATCTGCCTTTCCCCGCCGGATTGGGTCGACGTCTCCTGGCCTTCCCGTTCTTGCAGGCGCGGGAAAAGACTGTGCACCATTTCAAGATTGCTTTCGATGTCGTCTCGTGCGGTGAAGGCCCCCACCATCAGATTGTCGCGCACAGACATATAAGGAAACAGGTTGAACCGCTCGGGCGCATAGCCAACCCCATGGCGCACGATTTCCGAAGGGCTTCGACCGGCAAGGCTGTGCCCTCGCAAGCGGATGTCGCCTTCGACTTTCACGAGGCCCATGATGCTGTCCAACAGGGTGGATTTACCTGCACCGTTCGGGCCGACCACGGCGACAATCTCACCGGGCTGCACCGTGATCGAAATATCTGTCAACGCCTGGGCCTTGCCGTAAAACGCAGACAGGTTCTCGATTTCCAGATAGGACATCAGACGCTCCCCAAGTACGAGGCCTGAACGGCCGTGTCGTTCATCACGTCGCTGAACGAGCCTTCGGCAATCATGGTGCCCCGCTCGATGGCGATGGCGCGGTCGATCAGCGGTTCCAGCGCCGGCAAGTCATGGCTGACGATCAAAAAGGTCATCCCGTCCTTGCGCATGGATTGTATGAGATCGGAAATCTGCGCGATTTCACCGACTGTCAGACCTGCAAACACCTCATCCAGCAACATGACACGCGGTGCCGTGGCCATGGTTCGGGCCATTTCGAGCTTGCGCAAATCACCCATAGCCAATTCGGACGGTGAACGGTTCAGATCCGTTTCCGTGAATCCGACACTCAGCGCAAGTTCCTTTTCCCGTTCCGTATCCGGACGCGAAACGATCATACGCCAGATGTCGTCCGGCATCAGGCCCACCCTGATATTTTCGGCAACACTCATGTCACCAAACGGACGCGGAATCTGATAGGTCCTGCTGACCCCAGCCCGAATACGTTGCGGCGTCGACAGCACCGAGATTTCTTGCCCGAACAGCTCGATTGTACCGCTGTTCTGCCGCAACTCACCCATGATCTGGCTGAAAACCGTTGTCTTTCCCGCGCCATTCGGTCCGATCAGGCCCAGCGATTCTCCTTCTTGCAGGGAAAAGGACAGATCATTCGTGGCTACCAGCCCGCCAAACCGTTTGACAAGACCAGACACTTTCAATGCAACGGTCATGTCAGCCCCCCTTTCCGCAGCCGTTGACAGCCGCGTTGAGCAAGTTCAACCAATCCCTTTGGCTGATACATGTAGAGAAGCAGTGCGATGGCACCGTAGACGAAATACCGTTCTGCTCCGGGAAGCACAGGACGCAGGTACTCCAGAAGGAACGTCATGAAGAACGCACCGATCATGGGGCCGATAATGGTCGATGTTCCGCCCAGCAATGCCGCAACTATGATGGTGAAGAGAAAGTTGATGTCGAACAGCGCCCGCGGTGCAAGCGAGCCAAGGTAGTGGACATAAAAAGCCCCTCCCAGCCCGGCGACAAGAGCGCTGGTCAGGAACGCAAACGCCTTAAGCCGCGTGGTGCTGAGACCTGAACCACGAACGCTTTCTTCATTCATTCCGATTGCAGCCAAAGCGGTCCCTACCCGGGTTTTCATCAGCAGCCACATGCTGACTGCAACACTTAGCATTAGCGCCGTGGACAAATAATATCCGTTGGCCGCGCCACGTGTGAGAGTTTGAATTCCCGACATACCACGTGTGCCGCCGGTCAGATCCGGGCGGATCACCTGAACCAGCTGATAGAGCAGTTCCATGAAGGCCAGTGTGACCAGCGCGAAGTAGCTGCCGCGAATGCGCAGAGCGGGCAACAACACAATAAGACCCGCGATCATTGTGACCAACACGGCCACAGGGATTGAGATTTCGACCGGCACGTCAAACCGTTTGGTCAGGATCGCAGTCGTATAAGCTCCGATACCGATCAGGAAAGGGTGGCCGAAACTCACGTACCCCGTCTTTCCCGACAGCACGTCCCAGCTGATGGCGAAGATGGCCAGATAGTTGGCAAAGATCATCGTGCGCAGCGTGCCGTTCGAGACCACCTGAGGGAGCAGAAACATGCCCGCGATCAGGCCGCCCCAGAGAACATAGTGAAACCAGCGCAGGCCCATATTATAACTCCTCGCGGCCAAACAGGCCCTGCGGCCGGGTCACCAGCACGCCAATAATCAGCAGCATGGTAAAGACGCCGCGCAGTTCCGGCGCCAGGGAGGCGACAACGATGACTTCGAGAAATCCGACGATATGGGCGACCACAAGCGTACCTATGATCGATCCGATACCCCCCACAATGACGACGGCCACCGAGATGATCAGAGGTGCGACCCACATTGACGGCGATAACTGCGTATAGCTGGCGAAGAACACGCCGCCCAGCGCGCCCAGTGCCCCCGAGATACCCCATGTGATCAGGTTGATCCGATCCGGATCGATCCCGGAAATCGCCGCCCCTTTGGCGTCCATCGACACCGCCTGCATCGCCCGCCCTGTATGGGTCAGACGTACAAAGGCATACAACCCCAACAAAATGGCCCAGCTGATCAGCGTCGCGATCAGGATATTATAAGTGACGGATGCCCCGGCCACGTTGATCACGCCCGGTACAATCGGAAGCAGGATCTTGCTGCTGTCACCAAAGACAAGAACAATCCCCGCCTGAATCACGACCGCAAGGATCAGCGTCGAAATTTCGACCGCCACGTGATCCCCTTTGAGCGTCTTGACGATAAGGCGATATTTCAGAACCCCCATCAGAACGCCCAGTAGGACGGCCACCACCACGCCCATCAGCTTGGGCATTCCCAAGGTCTGAGACACCCAGAAATACATGTATCCGCCGACCATCAGATAGGCACCGTAGGCCAGGTTCAGGACTCGACCGATGCTGAAGATCAGCGTGAAACCCATTGCGATAAGCGCATAGAGACCGCTGAGCAAAAGCCCCTGGATCAGTATTTGCAACATGTAAGGATCCCTGGCTGCGGGTGCGCGACCTCGCGCACCCGTTTCAAGCTAAGCGAACGGACAGGTTACTGCTTGACCCAGCTTGGCAAAGTGAATTCACCCGTCGCGTATTTCTCGGGGTAGACAACGGCGGCGGTGCCGTCCTCGTACCACTGGACCACAACCATTGACGGTGCGGCATCGTCAAACGGCTCGGACAGATCAAAACGGATATTGTGCGGGTACGTCCGGCCGGTCACAGGCTCTACCTCGTCATCACCCCAGAAGGCGTAGCGCAGCCACAGCTGGCCATCCAGCTCAAGAACCAGATCCTGTTTCTTCATTGCATCGGCCCAGCCTTCGACATTGTCGAAACCACCGGCCTCCTCGGCTGCGGCCATGGCCTGTTTCAGCCCATGATAGGCATTGAACCCGTTGAAATGCGGCAGCAGCGGACGGCTGTCATACTTGGCCTGATAGGTGTCGACAAATTCCTGGCTGGCCGGATCAAGCCGAAATCCAACCGAAGGAATTGGCGACAAGGTCGAGATACCGCCCCCGGCACCGCCCGTATCTTCCCAATACTCCATCCCCAGTGCAGCGACGTTCACACCCGTCATCGCCATCGGCACCTGAAGCTTCACATATTGCGATGACACAACCTGCGAATTCACCGACGAGACCTGATAGATGAAGTCCGCCCCGGTATCTTGCGCGCGGCTGAAGATCGGAGCGAAATCGACGGTGGCAACGTCATAGGTGATGATGTCCTTGACCTCGATGCCGGCAACCGGTGCAAGCGCTTCGGTGACAAGGCCGGTGATTGCCTCGCCAAAGGCAGTATCTTCCGCCAGAATGACAACGGAATCCCACCCCATCTTTTCCTTCAGAACATCTGCGCCAAAGTTGATGTACAACGTGGCCAGCGCCTCATCCGAGGCGATGTTCATGAAATAGGGCGCCATGCCCTCAGGGTCTTCGACAACCATGTCGATGATGCCGATATAGGATGTCCAGGTGTCCAGCGTTGGAATCCGGTACTCCTGCATTCGGGGCAGCCATCCCAGCGACACATCGTCAATCGAACCCGAGATGATGAAATCAACCTCTTCCGTTTCCGCAAGGTATTCATAGGCCCGGATGCCTTCGGTCGGATCCTGGCCGGTATCTGCCGAGACCAGGGTGATCTGTTGGCCCATCACGCCACCATTTGCGTTGAGCTCTTCAATCGCAATCTCGGCCCCGCGCAGGGTCGACAATCCTGTGTCCGAGGAAAGCGATCCAATGAATCCTACCTTGATTTCCGCTCCGGCCGCCGAGGCCATGAGCGCGATGCATGTTCCGCTGAGCAGCGCTGTCTTGATCATCACATTAGCTCCCTGTGTCTCATTATGCCTTTCTTGTATTCTGTATACAGTACACAAGAAGATGGTTCGATCAAATCCTTTCTTGAAGACTCATGTTCAGAATCCGCTGATTTCGCCGTTTTCACCGTGGATCACAGCATCCACGTCAATTTCCACCATCAGTCCGGGCTGGGTAAGCCCTGCCTGAACGGCTGTCAGAGCTGGATCGATCCCCTTGAAAAATTCGCCGTGCGCCTGCGCGAACGCGCCTGCTTGGGACAGATCAGTCAGGTAGGCGCGCACCCGCCCCACATGTCGCAGTTCGGCGCCAACCTCTTTCAGCGCGTCCTCGATACGTGACAGGATATAAAGGGTCTGTGCGCCAACGTTTCCCGGCGCGTGGATGCGGCCCGTCGGCTCGATGGCCGTTGTTCCGGCAACCCAGACAAAGGGGCCTATGCGTTTGGCCCGAGAGTACGAGGCCACTTCTTCAAACCGTCCGCCGGATTTCCAAAAGCGCACGGTCACAGGCCCAGCCTCACCCGGATCGCCTCGGCCGCGTTTTTCAATGCCGCGTTTTCTTCGGCGGTTAGCCGCAGCTCCTCAACCTCTACCAATCCGCCTGCACCAAGATGGGCTGGCACTCCCAGCACGACACCGTCGATGCCGTATTCACCCCGCAACATGACCGACACCGGAACCGGGCCTGTCCGCGCACCCCGAATGTGATCAATCAATTCGATCGAAGCATGAGCCGGAGCTATCGTTGCAGAACCTGATTTCCGGAGCGCGACCACCTGACCACCCCCGGTGATCGCATCCTGAACGCAGGCTTCGATCTGTTCGCGGGACAGAAATACATCCAGCGGACGCCCCTTGATCTTCGCACGGCTGGGGATCGGGGCCATTTCATCCCCATGGCTGCCAAGTGTGAACGCTTCGACGTCCACAGGTGTGACACCTGCGGCCATCGCCAGCGCGTTGCGAAACCGGCTGCTGTCCAGCGTTCCTGCCATACCCAAAACCCGTTCGCGGGGAAAACCTGAAGCGCGCAGCATCTCGACCGTCATTTCGTCCAGCGGGTTAGTCACCACGATCACGATTGCATCAGGCGCGGCTGACCGGATGGCTTCGGCTGACTGACGGATCACGCGGGCGTTCACATCGATCAGATCTGCACGTGTCATGCCCGGACGGCGGGCTCGTCCGGCAGTGACGACAACCACGTCTGCCCCGGCCACCAGATCCATCGCTTCGCCACCGACACATCGGGCCCTCGCACCGGTGATCCCGGACGTATGATTGAGGTCCAGCGCGGTAGAAGCCGCCAATCCCGGAGTGATGTCGATCAGCGCGATTTCATCGGCTATGTCCGCCATCGCCGCCAGATGCGCGATATTTCCGCCAACACCCCCTGCCCCGATCAAGGCAAGCTTGCCCAGCCTGCGGGCTTTGCGCGGCGCACGCGAAGGCGCAACCCATTTGGGTGAACGACGGTACAGCACCCGGCGCATTGAAACAGCACCATCCGTACGCGGCGGTTTCGGTCGCTCCAGCGGGCCGTCCACCAATGAGATACCAACACGCTCGGCGGTTTCACGCGCGAGAGCCGTCACGATGTCACCCGGCAAAACCTCGAATACGATCCTGCCCCGGCGGCGCGCATCTTCGACCGCATCCGAGCCTATGACGCGTGGGGTTGCCATCAGCCGCCCTGCCCGTCCACCGCCTCGACTGCACGCGTCGCGGCCTCGACGGCGGTTTCGACCGAGTTTTCAGACCCCGAGATGAACAAGCGACCAAACCGCCCCACCGCGCGCACCTCGACGATGTCAATCTCGGCGGCTTTCTCGGCCTCATTTGCGGCAATCGAGATGTAGGCGGCGGGCGCGCATTCCACGATCCCCAACGTCTGCCCCGGCACGATCAACGCACCCTTGCGCCATTTGTTCAAAAGCTGCGCCTGATAGGGTTCGACACTGGTAATGATCTGTGTGGAACTGATCGCAGGCTTTAAACGGTCTGTCATGGAAGCCCCAAGTTCGGCCAGCATCGCGTCCCGTGCAGCGGACACTTCGGCGTTTGAAGGCGAGCGGAGGATGAAGAATCCGAACTCGCGCTCTACCATCTGCGTCGTCGCCTCGACCGAGGACGCCTTGAGTGCCCTGTCGATCAGCGAGAATACGCCATTGCCCGGCGCGAACTCTCCGATCAGCACGGTGTCACCGGACAAAGGCACTGACCCTTGCACCGTCGCACCGTTATAGGCGGCGAATTTCGGTTGCAGGTTGTCGATCTGCATCAGCGCCCGGATCGTGATCTCGCTCATGCGCCATACTCCTCGTAAATGTCGCGCCAGGGTCTGCTTTCGTAAGCGACCCGCTTGATGTTGATGAGATGCAGGGCGGTGACGTTGTCCGAGGTGATCGACCCCGACCACGTGCCGGTACCCAGCATGAAGGAAGGTTCAAGGTCGGTGGAATACCCCATTCCGCCCATTATCCCCGGCGTGTTCACCAGTACCCGGCCCGTGGGCACGGTGGAAAAACGAGCGACCACCTCGGGATCGTCGGAATGGATGACCGAGGAATGCCCCCAACCTTCGAATTTGGCAATGGATTGCGCCAGTTCGATGCCGTGATCAGTGGACTTCGCCTCGTAAAAGGCCAGCACCGGGTTCAGCTTTTCGGCCGAAAGCGGGCGTTGCCACCCCACTTCGGTTTCTTCCGACACCAGACAGCGCGTGCGCGGCGGTATAGAGAACCCGGCAGCATCGGCCAGCGCCTGAGGGCTTTGGCCGACGCGTTCGGGATCCATTGCCTGCACTCCTTTGAAGATGACCCGTGCCAGCCGATCAGCCTCGGCCGGGGTACAGAAGTAAGCGCCTTTGAGTTTCAGTTCGTGGCGCAGATCGCGAGCAATTTCAGGATCGACGACCACTGCCTGTTCACTGACACAGGCCGTGCCGTAGTCGAAGCTTTTTGACGTCACGATCATCTCGGCAACTTCGGACAGATCGCGGGCCTTGGATTTGTGCACGTAACACGGCACGTTCCCCGCCCCTACTGCGAGCGTCGGCTTACCGCTGGAATAGGCGGCCTTGACCATAGCCGGGCCACCAGTCGCCATGACGACAGAAGTGCGGCGATGCTTCATCAACTCGGCGGTGCCTTGAATGGTCACGGCGTCCAGGCATTGTATCAACCCCTTGGGCGCGCCCATCTGTTCGGCAACGCGTGCCATGATGCGGACGGTTTCCTTCCCGCATTCCACGCCGCGCGGATGCGGGGCACAGACAACGGCATTTCCCGCCTTCACTGCAGACAGAACCTTGTAGATGATCGTGGATGTTGGATTTGTCACCGGGATAAGCGCCGCGACCACACCCATCGGCTCTCCGAAAGCTGCGATCTTTGTCGCGTCGTCCCGCCACAACAGGCCCAGCGTCGTGACATCCCGCAGGTAATCGGCGACCGACAATGCGTTGAACAGATTCTTGACCCGCTTGTCTGGTACATTGCCGTACCCGGTTTCCTCGACCGCCAATTGCCCCAACCGTTCGGCTTCAGGTTCGATCGCCCGAGCCATGGCATCGACGATGGCATCCACCTGTGCACGGTCAGTGCCGAGAAAGGCGCGATAGGCTTCGAAAGCCGTTTCAGCAGCGCGCCGTGCGGCGGCGATGGATTTCAGATCAGCGTCCATCACGAGGCTCCGGTGGCAATGGTGTCAAAGATGCGGCGGGCCTGATCGACATCGCCTGCGGAAATTCCGATGGTCTCCAGCCTGCGCCCGGACGCGGCCACGTCAGCACCCAGAAGACGGTCTGTCACGCAGATCAGGCTTTCCGTCAAAGGTGCGGTCAAACCTGCGAGCTTTGCGGCTGAAACGAGGGGCACCAATGACCCCAATACGCCGTCGCGCATCAACTGGCGCGCGGCCTGCCGATCCGGGACCGGACGCGCACCCGATCCACGCTCGGCTCCGGCAAAGGTCGTGATCCAGTCATCGGTCTCGGGCAGGTTTCGAACGCCAAAGGCCTGTGCGACCTGTCGCCTTTCGTCAGCCAATCCATGGATCACCTTACGCTGATCCGGTCCTATGAGTGCGGCAAAAGTCCGATTGCCTTCCAGCGGCACCCCGCCCATCGGCAAATCCGGTCCACCAGACCCCAGCCCTGCGCCACCAAGGATCAATGCCGGTATCTCGACCGCTGCGGAAAGATCGGCGAAGCCTGACGACAGAACCGAATCCACCGGCAGGATGTTTGAAAGGTAGGGTCGCAGCGCCTCAAGAGCGTCCGTGCGTCCACGCGGCAGTGTTGCCGCGGCCATCGGCGCCGCCTGCGTCAGGGTCAGCCCTGCACCTTCAGCCTGATACCAGTACGGCAGGCCCTGTACCTCGACAAGAGTTACGTCTGCGGTACAGCCTCCTATTCGCAGCATCCAGACCGCTTCAACCGCGCCCAGAGAACGACCCGGCGCCAGAACCAGCACCTGACCATCGTGCAGATGATCGGCCAGCACCATGGAATAGGTGCGCTGTTTATGGATCGGTCCGGTCAGAAAGATCGCCTGTGCGCCCCGCACTGCTGCATCCAACTCTGCCGTGGTGCGGATTGAAGGCCCGTCGCGATCCACCTGATACGTGCCCACAGGCCCTTCGCCGCTAATGCCAATGCCCGAGGATTGGGCAAGCAGTGACAGTTCCGCCCCATAGGCCGAAAACAGCGTAACCTCAGCCCCTTCCGCCAGACACAGCGCTGCCAGAAGACGGGCATCCGGGCCGCCACCCAATACTGCAATGCGCTCAAACCTTTGGGCAACGGGTGCATCCCGTGTCGCGCCACGTGTCACCGCGCGCGTGAAATCCTCGAAACCGGCTGACATGGTACCTCCTCAAAGGGGTTGATCAGGCCGACGACCCGGCACCCAGCCCGTCGATGATTGCCTCAAGCTCGTCATGCGGTCGTGCGATCACGTGAACCGAGACGACCTCGCCCACCTTGTTGGCCGCTGTTGCGCCGGCATCAGTGGCGGCCTTGACCGCGCCGACCTCTCCGCGCACGAGGGTCGTCACCAGCCCGCCGCCAGCCTTGGTCTGACCCACGATGGCAACACTGGCTGCCTTGACCATCGCATCCGCGGCTTCAATCGCGCCGACCAGGCCACGTGTTTCGATCATGCCCAGGGCCATCTGCCCTGCCACTGGTTTCGCCATTTTTTGTTCCTCCCAAAATTGATGTTTCGCGTATCGTGATTCAGGTCGTCGAGACGCGGTCGATCACCGCGATGATGGCCATGTCCACGGGGGCCGTGGACAACCCGGTCGCCATACGGGCCGCAGACCCGCTGACAACCAGAACCATGTCCCCAACCCCAGCGCCGCAGGTATCGACCGCAACCCGTGCGGGATCGATCAAGCTGCCCTTGCTGTCGACCAGATCCGTCACCAGCAGCTTTGTTCCAACAAGCCTGGCATCCTTGGCAGTTGCCGTGACAGTTCCAGCGACCTTGCCCAAGTGCATCAGAACGCCCTCAGGTAGCGGTCCAGTTCGACCTGGGTGACCTGTTGATTGAAGAATTCCAGCTCTCGCTCCGCCTGTTGCAGCACCAGATCCCACAGCATTTCGTCCATGACATCCCGTAGCCATTCTGATCCGCGCGCCAGTTTGATGGCGGTTGGCAAATCGGTGGGAATTGGATCTCCGATCCCTTCCTCATACCCGTTGCCTGTCGTCGGCTCAGAGGGGGACAGCCCCTGTTCGATCCCGTCGAGCCCGGCGGCAATCTCGGCCGCAAGCAACAGATACGGGTTGGCGTCTGCACCAGCGTCGCGCTTTTCCACCCGCACGGCGCTGTCCGAGCCTTCGATGACCCGGATACCAACTGTCCGGTTGTCATAGCCCCAGCTCGTGTTGATCGGGCAGAATGTATAGGGCTGGCGACGGCGATATCCGTTGACCGTGCCGCTGCCGCAAATCGCCGTCTCGCACATGCGCTGTTGCAGACCTGCGATGAAGGATTTGCCGATGTCATTGATCTTGCCATTGTCGGCAAAGACGTTTTTGCCGTCCTTCCACAGCGAGTAATGCGTATGAAACCCGTTGCCCGATTGATCAAAAAACGGCTTGGGCATGAACGTCGCCAGATAGTCGTGCGCGATGCCCAACTGGCGGATCAGAGATTTGAACAGAACGACACGATCCGCAGCTGCCAGAGCTTCACCATAACGAATATTGACCTCGATCTGGCCGGCTGCATATTCCGGGTTGGACTGTTCGATGGGAATGCCACATTCATTGATCTGCTGACGGATCGGGCCAACGATGTGTTCCATCCGGGCGGCGCGGCCCAGGCCGTAGACCTGGATGCCCGTGTCGCGCGGCTGGCCGGTTTCCGGGTCCAGAAGGTAGAATTCCAGTTCCGTGCCGACATTCACCTCGAACCCCATATCGCGGGCCCGGTCCACCTGCCGCACCAAAGCCTGACGCGGATCGATCGGCACCGGTTTGTGATCCATGCCCTCAGCGCGGCCAAAACAGACGGCCACGCCCGGCTCCCACGGGACGGCGACAGGCTTTGTCATCGGAAAGACATGCATGTCGGGATAACCGTTGTCGAAATTGACGTAAGGCGTATCCCAGACGTCGCAGGTCATATCGATCGCCAGCAGCGCAATCGACAGAGCATTGCCGCTTTTGCAGACATGATCCCAATGGCTGGCCGGAATGCGCTTGCCACGCATGATGCCGTTGAGATCCCCGACACCAAGAATGACGGTATGCGTGCCCTCGGGCAGATCAAACCCCGAACTCATTTGCGCGTGCTCCCTGTTTTTAGCTTTATAATTGCTGTATTCTGTATACAGTATTCACAACGCCAGTCAGGAAACAAGGAAAATCTGCGCCATGTCCAAAAGCTCGGTTATCGTTGTCGGAGGCGGCATAGTTGGCGTCATGACGGCGCTTACACTGCAACGGCGCGGCGAGACCGTGACACTGATCGACAGGTGGGAACCGGGACATTCCCGTGCATCTTCAACAGATTACAACAGAGTGATCCGTGCCATATCCGGGCGGGACGAGTTCTATACGCGGTGGGCGCGCGAAAGCCGCCTGCGATGGCTGGAACTGCAGGCCGAAAGCGGCCAGAACCTGATGTACGAATGCGGCGCGTTGATTCTGGCGACTGCGGGACATTGCGATTGGGAAGACGCAACCGCACAGACTTTCGACCGGGTCGGGGTGCCCTACTACAAATTCGGTCAGCAGGATATCGAATCGCGGTTCCCTCAGTTCAAGGTCACCGACATCGAATATGCGTTGTTCGAACCCGAAGCCGGAATGCTGATGGCCCATCGATGCGTTCTGACCGGTTTGGATCTGTTCCGAAAGGCAGGAGGCAAAGTACGGCGCGGTCGCGTCACCACGGATGGGTCGGAACGTCCGATGCTTGACGACAAACCGCTTGAGGCCGATCTGATCATCATGGCGACCGGCCCATGGATGGCCGACATGTTTCCCAGAACGATCAAGCCGATCTCGACCGTAGTTGGCGTCAATGTCCTCTACACCTCGACACCCGACGGGTCGGAAGATTTCGACATGAGCCGAATGCCCTGCTGGATCGATCACGGGCAAGGGTCCTTTGGCCTGCCGTCGTCCGAAGGATCCGGCGTAAAGGCCGCGGTTGTCATCCCGGACAAGATCGATCTGGACAATGATGAACGGCTGATCCGCCAGGAAACGCTGGGCCGCACACGCAGCTATATCCGTCACCGGCTGCCGGGGCTGGAGGGGCAACGGGTTGTGGATTCCAAGTTCAACCAGATCATTCTGACCCCGGATACACATTTCATTGCCGACTGGCACCCCGAGCATGAAAACGTGCTGTTCGCTGGCGGATGCTCTGGCCATTTGTTCAAGCACGCCCCTGTGTTTGCAGAATTCGCGGCGGGTGTCGGGTTGAAGGATTTTGGGACCGCGGATCGGTTCAAGATCGCAGGTCGAAGAAAACTGAGCCCGAAGGAAAGCCCCAGCGGACGCTAACCATCCAAGAGGGCGCGATAAATTCCAGCATTTGGGCACTTGCCCTGGGGAAGACGCGCGCCCGCCCGGATTGCGTCACGGCAGGTTTCGGCCTGAAGGCAATGCCCGCATTTTTCCGCCAGCTCCAACCCCAGTTCCGAGTGCGCGTTCAGATCTGCCTCGGTCAGTCCGAATTGCCCGGCCATGGTAATTATACGCTCTCGTGCCTGTGGCGCGCCCGATCGCAACATAGCCAGATCCGCGCGGGACAACCCAAGGTCTGAAAGCTCCCTGTCACTCAGGCTTTCATCCCGAGGTGTACTGACAATCCGCGCTATTTTCTGAAAGAAATCTGTGTATCCCGACATCTCGCGGCCTCCTCCACCACGTTATGGATACAGTATACACAGTACTTCAAAGCCGGAATTGATCAGGATCAAGCGGGCTGTTAGATCTCACGGCCCACCGCTGGCATTGCGAAACAATTCAACCGCCTGCAAAGCGGCCAGATCCTTCGATACATGCGCCGTTTCAAGTGAGGCCAGCCCCTCGTCCGCCTCGCGCGCGGTAAGAAACACGTCGCGCCCGCGCACAAATAATTCACGCAGATGGCTTGCCCTGTATTCGGGATGGAATTGCACGGAACGGGCCGGGAAATCATAATCCAAGGCCCCTACCGGGCAGTGATCCGCCGACCCCGTCACCTGCGCCGAAGGCGGAACACACGTGACCTGATCCTGATGCCAGACAAAGGCGTCAACGCTGGCTCCGCCATAGTCAAAGCCTCGTGCACCGACGACATTGCCGACCTTGGTCTTCTCGGCCTTGCCCCCATAGACATCCGCCATGATCTGATGGCCAAAGCAGATGCCGAAGACCGGCTTGGCATGGTCCCGGCACATTTCCAGGAAATCGCGAAGGGGCCGCATCCATTCCGTGTCATCATAGACGCCGAATTCGGACCCTCCGACAACAACCCCATCAAAATCCCTGAACTGCGGCAATGGCACGCCATCGACCACATCCACCGTGGAAAATCGGGCTTCGGGCAGATGCGGTTCAAGCCATGCGCGGATCTGATGAGCCGTCCGCGGCAGACCCTCAAGCAGTGGCAAGGGATGGAGGGTCAGTTCAAGAAGCGCAATCCTCACCAGTCGAAGGCCCGGTCGATGCCCGCCATCTTGACGCCGGTAAAGGCCGAGGCCTGAAAACTGAGCGCGCGCAGATCTTCGGTTTCCAGATTATGTACCGAGGATTTGCCGCAGGCCTTGGCAAGCGCCGTGATCTCCATTGTCATCGCGGTCAGATACCGGGCCACGCGCTCTGCACCTGCATGCGGGTTCATACGCGCTTCAAGGTCAGGGTCCTGCGTCGCGATCCCAACCGGGCAGCGGCCCGTATGGCAGTGATGGCACGCCCCCGGCGATGTGCCCAACGCCTTATAATCGTCCAGATACCTCGGAGTGTTGCACCCCAGCGCGACCATCGCGGCGTTCCCGATCATGACCGCGTCCGCCCCAAGTGCCAGACATTTGGCCGCGTCCACACCTGATCGAATACCCCCCGCGGCGACAAGCGAGACCTTGCCGCTCATCCCACACTCATCCAGCGCTTCGCGTGCTGCGCGAATGGCACTCATGGTCGGAATGCCAGTATGATTCAGCAGCAACTCGGGCGAAGCACCGGTGCCGCCTTCGGCCCCGTCAACCACAACCACATCGGCACCGGCCTTTGCGGCCACGGCCACGTCGAACCGGGGCCGTGTCGCCCCCATCTTGATGAAGATCGGCACCTGATAGTTCGTGGCGATCCGCAGTTCCTCGATCTTGACCGCCAGATCGTCTGCCCCTAGAAAATCCGGATGCCGGATGGTGGATCGCTGATCGACCCCTTCCGGCAAAGTGCGCATCTCGCTGACGCGCGGGCTGACTTTCATACCCAGCAGCAAACCGCCGGTGCCCGGTTTGGCCCCCTGCCCCACAACAATCTCCAAGGCATCGGCCCGGCGCAGGTGATCCAGATCGACTCCATAGCGGGCGGGCGACATCTGGTAGAGCAGGCGCTGGGAGGCTTCGCGCTCCTCTTCCAGCATGCCGCCTTCGCCGGTGCAGGTCATGGTACCCACCTTCGAGGCCCCATAACCAAGCGACGCTTTGGCCGAGGCCGAGAGCGCGCCGAAAGACATCGATGCGATATAGATCGGGATTTTCAGTTCCAGTGGCCGTTCCACCAATCCGCGCCCGCCACCTAGAACTGTCGTCGTATCGCAGCTCTCGCGGTACCCTTCCAGCGGCAGGCGGGTCATTGTCGCCGGGACAAATGTCAAATCGTCGAATGTCGGCAACTGCTTATTGAACGTATTGTAGCCACGCACCTGATACCGCCCAAGCTGCGCCAGTGCGTGAACTTCCGATATCGCTTCGGGTGTCCAGCGGGTCGATCCCCCCTCATCATAGGACGAAGGCACACCGGCCGGCCGACCTTCGACCGCACCCGCATCGCGGAACCTTATTTCTTCCTCGGACGCGACTTCGAACGGATACTCATAGGGTTTACTCAGATCATGAGCCATGCGCTTGCGTCCCTGCTTTCAAAATACCAAAGACGCTGGCCAGAGACCATTTTGCGCCAGTTACGAGAGCTGTCGACCAGCCCCAGAGGATCAAGGATCGCATCGACCTCGGCCACCTCTTCAGCAGTGGGTTCGATCACGTCGACGTCCACGCCCAGACTGTCAACTTCGCCTGCGACCCAAACCTCGCCTTCCCACAGCGCGTCTGCACAGGATTCACCTGCACCGCCCAGCGCAATGATCCGTCCCGCGTGCGCCATGAAACCGGATTGATAGCCGATCCTGCCTTCGACCACGATGTTGCCGCCCTTCATGGCGACGCCCACCCGTGGCCCCGCATCACCTTTGACATGGATGGTGCCGCCAATCATCGCCGCCCCGCAAGACATGCCCGCATAGCCGCCGACAGTGATGTGACCCTTGGCCATCCCCTCGCCCACGGCCCACCCGCAATTGCGTTCGATGGAGATGTTGGCGCCAGTGTTCAAACCGCCGCAATAATATCCCACTGAGCCTTCGAAGGTGATGTCCACATTGTCCGGTAGACCCACGCCCAGATTGTGCCGCGACAGCGTATCGACAACCCGGATCGGCTGTCCTGATGCGCAGGCGGCCATGATATCCCGGTTCACCTCACGAATATGCCGCTTGCCGACTTCGATGACGATTTCATCCATCTGTCTTGCTACCTCGCTCATGCTGCCAGGCTCCGGTTGCCGACACCCCAGATGCCGGTCAGCGAAGGGCCATCATAGTTGATCACGTCGCATTCCTCGGCCATCACGCGACGAACAGCCTGTTCCTCGGTCGCGGCGGCCAGATCCCCATTGCGATTGACCACAACCAGCGGCTTCATCGCGAACCGATCCTTGGCAAAGCCGATCCCGTCCGGCGTTGCGATCATGTATGTAAATACCCCGTCGATAGAGGTAATCGACTTCTTCAGCGCCTGCTCCATCGTCAGGCCAGCTTTCATCTGGTCGCTGACCCAGACCGCAATCAACTCGCTGTCATTCTCGGTCAAAAAGCGATAGCCCTTCCGGCTCAGCTTATCGCGCCATGTGAAATAGTCGGTGATCTGGCCGTTATGCACGATCGCCACATCCGAGAAGGGACGTGCCCAGAACGGGTGCGAAGCGTTGGGCAGGACCGAGCTTTCCGTCGCAAGCCGCGCATGACCCAGACCGTGAGTTCCGATCATGTCACGCACGCCATGTTTTTCGGCAACCGCTTCCGCCCCGCCGATATCCTTGATGATCTCAAGGCTACGGCCACAGGACTGCACTTCGAACCGGTCCGTCAGTTCATCTGCATCCCGCACCCAGGCCTGCAGATCAGCCGGGTCCGAGATTTCCGCCCGGAAGCAATAATGCCGGTTCTCATCAGCTACGATCTTCGGGTCAGACAGAAAGCCAGAGCCGTGATCTTTCAAAACCGCCTCAAACGCTTCCAGGTCAGCATCCTGCCGGGATTTATCAAAACCCATCCCCCGCAAAACGTATCCGGTGTCTCGTGGTGGCCCATAAACTGCAAACCCGGTGCTATCTGCGCCACGGTGTTCCTGCGCATCCATCAGGTCCACCAGATCCGCCCCGACCTGCCCGGGTGCGGTTAGAATCCTTCCAGCGATACCACACATGAATTGCTCCCTGTTCAATTGCGTCTGTATACTGTATACAGTACACGAGCAATAGCAAGCCCATTCGCCTTGGCACCAGATGCTTTTTTGAATACAGAATTCACAAAACACGGAAAGAGAGGCTCCGAGTGGCTCTGAAACAGATAAAGACACAGCGCAGACGGCTGGCGGACGAGGTTTATGATCAACTGGTCGAAGCCATAATGAGCCGCGAAATATCTACAGAAGATCGATTGGTTCAGGAGAAACTGGCAGCAGAGCTGAATATCAGCCGCACCCCGGTTCGCGAGGCTCTGATGCGGCTGGAAACCGAAGGGGTTCTGGAAGTCGCCGCAAGCGGTGGATTCCGGCTCGCACGCATGGATCAAACCGAAGTCCGGCAACTGTATCAGGCCCGCGCTGCAATCGAAGGTCAGGCTGCGCGGATTCTCGCGGCCCATGCGGAACCCACGGTTCTGGACGGTCTGCGCGAATTGATTCGGCGCGAAGAAAACCTGACCAACCCTACGACACGCGACTATTTCATTGCCAACCGACGCATTCACCGCGCCTTTATGGTCGAAGCGGGAAACAAGTTCCTGCTGGACATGTTTGACATGATCTGGGGCAAGGCCATGGCCTTTCACCTGTTTTCCGCAATTGAAAATGTCGACATCTCAAAATCCCTCGGTGATCATCAGGCGCTTGTCGACGCGATTGAAACCGGAGACGTGACAGAAGCATTGGAAACCTTCACTGCCCATATTCAGGCCGGGTTCGATTTGCAGATCGAGGGGCTGAAAGAAGCGGACAACGGGTGATGCACAAAACCGTTGGCAAGATTGACCGTGCCGGTTCGCCTGCCTGACACCAGCTCATGGTCGCTGAAAGTACCATTGGGACAACTGTGCGTTGCTCTGCCTGCTCCATGACAAAATGCTCGTTTTCGTATATTATTGAAATCTCTCATCACAAAGACTCTCCGATTCCATCGGAGTTGATATTTGAACGACACGTTTTTCCACAGGCGGTCCCAAGTCGACTATTCGACCACCTCAGATTCTGGAGAGAGAAATGAGTGCTGACGAAAACGACAATCGCAAAGAACCCGATTACACCGAAAGCGAAAAGACAGATCCGGAATGCCGGTCTGTCGATGACAGGCTGACCGCGATCGAGCAACGTCTCGACCAGTTGATGCGCGTCATGGAACCCGGCCCGGAAGACAGGCTGGAAACCGTCGAACACCGCGTAGACGCGCTTTTGACATCCATCGAATCCTTGGGCGAACTGGGGGATCATTATTCTGGCTTCAATCCTACCTCCACCGGTCCTGCCTTCGGCTTCGTCGACGCCGGCAGCGTTGGCGGTCCGACGCGCCGAACGTTCAGTTGGGCGAAGAATTGTTGCGCAAATTGGTGCAGTATCCGTGCAAGCAGCAAAGGATGCCATCCGAACGCCTGCTGAATGATGAATCCCGTTTGGCGGGGAAACTGTCATAGTCAATGTCTATTTCATCAACGAGGATTGATGCGGCCATACGGTCTATTGCAGGGTCGCTCGTTGTGGCTCCGATCAGAACTGATGCAATCGGGCTGGGAAGCGCTGTCGCCGGAGAGGCGCTGGCATTGCTGGCGGCAGACAGGTTTCTGGATGACGATCGGGTGCGATACGCTGCGTCACGTCGCCTTTCTACCATCTGGGTTCGCGACCGAGAACTGCGCGGAGCCCCTGTTTCACTGTTCGATGGCCGAGCCGGTCTTGGGTTGCTCGCCTGTCATACCTTGGACGCCAATCCGAACGATCCTGAAGCGCAACTGGCGCTCGACCGTGCCCTGCGTTCGGTTGCGCAACGCCTTCTCGAAGCTCCGTGGATGGGACATTTCGATCACGTTTCGGGGCTTGCAGGCATATCCGTATTTCTTTGCGAACCGAAATCCCAAACGGCCCGTCTTGGGGGGAAGACGCTGTGTTTGCGTTTGGCAGAGGAGCTTTGGAGGCACTCGGCCCGAACAGAGCGGGGATTGGCGTGGACAGAACCCTTTTCCTCTCCGGAAGACGAGGCTGGTTCCCAGAAGACAACGCGTTACCTCGTCAATATGGGATTGGCCCACGGTTCACCCGGTGCCGTTCTGGCTCTGGCCCGTTTGGGTCGGCGGCACGCGTTCACGCCACGACACATCGAAGACCTCAAAGACGCGGTCCTGTTCCTTCTTTCGCATCGGGGCGCGTTTTCGGACAGCGGTCTGTCATCCTGCTTCCCCTGCATGTCAGCGCTCAGCCACGCGTGGGAAGTACCGTCACGTTTTGCGTGGTGTTACGGCGATCTTGGGATCATCTATACCGCACTCGCGGCGGCCGCGCTGATTGGGATGGAAGACGAAATACACGACATCACATCACGGGTTCTGACATCTTGCGTTGCCAGACCTCTCAGCGAGACGGGCATCAATGACGGAGGGCTATGTCATGGCGATGCCGGAATTGTGGTGATGGCCCTCGCTATTCGGTCTCTCAATCCCGAAGCAGACGTCGATTCCCTGATCGAAAAGCACGCCGAACGGCTTCTGAGCCTCGTGGAACGCGAATTGAGCCCGGACGGGCTTCCCGCGATCGGCGCAGGCTGGAAAACGTTTCAATCGACGGACCTTCTGACCGGTTCGAGTGGCGTTTTGCTAGCATTGCTTGCCTTAAGCGACGCAGATTATCTCAGCTACCTGAAGTTCATGGGGCTGGATGTCGAGGAGCCTAATCATTGTCATTCTCAACCGAAACTGCCCAGCTCTCGTCCCTTTCTCGGAATTCGTGTTTGTTTGCGTTCGCCGCAGCATGATCTTAGCGGAGTAACTAAAAGCACCGGAAAAAAGGATCTGGAAAAGCGTGCTTCAGAGTTACTTCACGATCAGGCCTTTGCCTTGTCGTTATTCATTGCGCGACCCGGTTTCTTCTCGATGGTCATGCGCGAATTCGAAAAAGACGAACGCCTCTCACCTGCAGTTCTCGGCACCTTGTTTCGGTTTATTTACAGAATGTGTTTTCGCCCAACGCCGTTCGGTGCATTCGCAGCAGTGGGCGCGGCAATACCTGTTGCAGGCAAGGACATCGTTACCGTGTCAGACCACCATCTGGACATAGATCTGGACTGTGGATTTTTGGCACATATTGCCGCCGGAACCGCCGAGACGCAAAGCACGAGGGTGCGATGCAATCCATCGGCCTGGTGGGAACAGGACGTTCTGCACTGGATAACCAACGGTGATCTCGACGGGCCCTGGAACCACGAACAGATCATTGCAGCGGCGGATTCCAATCTGGCAGAGTTCATCTTTGACGTCGATTCTGTCACGGTTTCCGATCTGGAAACGGCCCTCAAGGATCGCGCTTTCAAATCTGCTGTGACGATCTCGGATCTCTGTCGGTCCGAGGCTCTGATACCACAGAGAGATCCAATACTTCTGGGACATGACGCAACCGCCAGAACGCTGAAGCGGCTGGAAAGAGATATGACCGCCCCTCAAAAGAGAGGCTTGACGGAGATCGGGACTGCTCTTGATGCCGCACGTGAAAACACTTCAATGATCGCGTTAAAGCAACTGGGGCGAACAGCGGGCTCTCTTGCGCCGGGTTGGACGGGTGATTTTCTTCATGTCGATGCGCATTGCGTCGACACGTTGGAAACACCACTGCGCGCGGAGCAAGCGCTGGCCAGCGCATGGAACATATTGGAAAATATTGGCTTTCGCGTGCCGAAGCCGAACCGTTTTCTGGAATTTGAACGGCGGTTCCTCGACCGGTACAGCGACCGCGCCGTATTGCTCGGCCAGGCCGTGGACGCCGAAAGCGGGCTTGCATATCTCGGCATGCCGCTGCGAATGGATTTCGTTACAGGTACGGGATCGTCAAGTGATGCCCCCAGGCACAACCATCAGGAATTTCCGCTGGAAACCGATTGGGAGGCGCGCGAATGGGGGCTTTCCGCGCAGGATATCGAGATCCTGCATGCCCACAACACAGGTCAGGCCCCTCTCGCCATCCAGGATGGCGTTCTCTTGGGCAAGGTAGGGCGCAGTTCCGGGCACAAGCCAGTCTGGACAGCCTATCCCGAGGGAATTTTTCCGGGCGGGCCAAAGGCGATTTTCGGTCGTTTCTCAAGACGAAATCAGTTGATCGCAGACGCGTTGATGCAACACAGCCCCACGCGTGAAAAGGATTCGACAATTGTCGAAGCAGACATCCTGTGTGCCACCGACCCCCGGTCATCCAACATCCTGCGACGCGCCAGCCTTTCCCGGTATGTAATCGAAATTCTCGGCGACAGCGGTTTGCCGCCGGAAAGGAAGATACCGCTTCACGATCTGTGGATCCGTCACGATGGCAGTCGGTTCCGACTTTTCTGGGGCCGCCAAAGCGTCGAGGTCAGTCCACAGCTGCATGCTGCCCACCAAAGCCCTCCCGGGGCTCCGGCGGTCTATCTTCTGCTCATCGACATCGCGATGCACATGAGGCAACCGACGGTGATCTGGTCATGGCAATCGCAAAGCAATCGAAACCGTTTGCCCAGGGTCTCAGCTGGAAATGTGATCCTTGCTCCGGAGCGGTGGCGGCTTTGTGTTCCGACAGAGGTGATCAGATCGGGCAAAGAGGAAAGCTGGCTGGAAACAACGCGGCAAAAACTGGAGCTGCCGCGATACATAGTCCCCACAGATGAGGCCAGTGACATGGCCACGCCATGGGATCTGGACAACCCCTTTTCCACTGCGAACCTGATCAAGACGTTGAAAAAAGGGCCGCTTTCGATCTGCGAGTACCTTCCAACGCCAGAGGATTGGTGGATCGACTCACCGCATGGTCGATTGGCCTCTGAACTGGTTTTTGCCCCTGCAAAGCCAGTTGATACACCTTATGTCGAATACGATGCCAACCCGGCCGCATGGCAACCGCGGGGATACGGCGCTGACGAGGCCGGAACATGGTTGTATCTGCGGCTATTCGGGGATGCCATGAAGCTGGAACAGTTCCTGAAACTGCAATCTAACAGGTTGGCGCTGTGGCAGAAACGCAACCTTATCGAGAATTGGTTCTTCGTTAGATACGCAGACCCAGAGCTTGAACTGCGCCTCCGCCTCAAGTTCCCAAGCGACCATGACAGAGTTCTGAGGAACCGGGTGCTTGTTCACTTGCAGAAAACAGCCGGAGGATTGGTAGACAGGTTTCTTGTTGATGAGTACCTGCCTGAAACGGCGCGATACGGCGGAGAACTGGGGCTCGGCGCCTGCGAGAGAATATTCGGCGCCGACTCGATCGCTGCGCTTCACGTGCTCAACGATCCAGAGATCAGTCGATCCCGGCGATGGATGGCGTCAGTCGCTAGTATTGATGCCCTGTTTGAAGATCTCGAACTCCCAACAGGGGTTCGGCTGGCGATCTCCGAGCGGTGCTCGGAAAACTACGGCGGCGGCCCGGCGTCGTGCCGAAAGGCACGTCGGGCCACGGGTAAGGAATGGAAGAGTGCCTGCGTTGTGCTGAATGAACTAGGTGTGGGAAAGGGCATTCATTCGCGACCATCTCGCTGGAATGCACGTGCCGCCAGGCTTCATCCGGATCTCAGATGCCTCCAACGAGAAGAACAGGATGGCCGGCTGGGAAGCAGTTTGGCCGACATTCTGGGAAGCCTCGCTCATATGTCCGTCAACCGGATCCTCCACTGGGGAACTGCCGCAGAAGAGGCGGTTATCCACGAAGCGCTTTGTCGACATTATCGAACCAAATTGAACCACGGCTGGATATCGTCCTAGGCGGCATGCTCATGGCAGCAGAATGGAACCTGAACCGTCCTTCCGAAGCATGGGCTGTCTACAAATACCACCTGCCCCCGAATGAAGCACCCGGCGCACGGGTCAAGGAAACGTGGATCACTGCGCTTTTGACTGGCAGCGGGACACCTCGGAACCTGGATCACACCTTCACAGCACGCGGCGTTTTGGGACCTGTCGGCTTACCGCATAACCTGCGAGGGCCGAAAGCGATTTTGCCACGCCGCCCTGTGGCAAGAAGCTTAGTGCCTCTATTGCCTGATCGCGGTATTTTTCAGGTAATTGCTGCCTCTTGATATGGCGCGTGGTCTGGGAAATCTCTGCCAAAAACCGCGCGGGGTCGCGGTGACTGATGAAAGCACGGGCTGCCGCGCCCCCTTTTTGCCCCTGGGCCGCCTTGAGAAAGGGCACGCTGAATAGGCCGCTGGAAAGGTCTGACGCAAATGGTGTGCTGCCCGAAGGGCGGTCCAGGGCAAGTTCATCCTCGGTCAACAGGTAAGCCAGACCAAGGTTCTCGCCATAGTCGCAGAGGGCGTTCAAAAGATCGTTTTTTTCTGCAAGCATCGCGCCGAGTTCGCAGGGCAGTCTGAAGAATGCAGCCATACATTGCCGCATTTGCGCGATGCGCATTTCGACCGTCAGATCCGGTTGCCATGCGGTCCGAAGCTCGGACACTCGGCCTTCACACGCCGAGGCCATGGCACTCAGAATTTCTGGAACCAGATCCGGGCAGTCCCGTGCGCCGACTTCGTGTGCTTTCGCCAACAAGTAGTCGCCTGTGAGTATCCCAAGCTTGTCGCCCCAGTTGGCTGTGGCGTCGGCTGTTACAGCGGCAACCTCGATTCCTCGTATGCCGCTTTGGGCAAGAAATCCAAGATACGCAAGCTCCAGTGCCGTGGCCGCGGCCCGACGTCTTTTTGCCTCAACATCACCAAGATAGGACGTCAGCAAAAGCAACAGCGAAGGTCGGAACGCAACCATGTCAGCCCGCTTGCCCGCGAAGGACATGCGCGTCAGAAACGGCCAATCGGTGCGCACGATGCGATTGAGGCGCGCACCGACATCACGCAGGTCGTCACCCAGCGGCATCTCAGGCACACGCACAAGTGGCGATACGTCGTCCAACATGGCGCTTTCCACATCATTGCCTGTGCCTTCAGGTACCAAAACGGCACGGCGCAGCATGTTGTGGACCGGCTTTTCGCTTTCGAACGTATCGTCCAGCACGCGCCAAATGAATTCGTATCGGCGGCTTGCGCGGTTCCCGAGCGTGAAGTACCCGGCAAAGCGATCACCCAGCAGAAGCGCATAATCATCCGCCGCCACCCAGGGGCCTGCCCCTGTGCGGAGGCACCGATCAGTAGTTTGAGCCGCAAGCGCACCGGATTCCAGTGCAAAGCTGATTCCTTCGCCTGTAAACGGGCTGATAAGACCTGCGGCGTCACCAACCAGCAACAGACCCGAATTGGCGGCACGTTCTGGTGCGAAATCGAACCTCAGCGGTGCCCCCAAGGTCGTGCCGGACAACTGAATGCCCGAGTACTCTGGATAATCCTTTCGAAGCACGTCCAGAAATTGATCGAAAAGTGTCCTGACATTGGTGTCAAACGCCCGACAGAACAGTCCGACACCGACATTTGCAGTTCCCTTCCCTGTTGGGAACGCCCAGCCATAGGACGGCAACAGGTACCGGTCCGTAACATCAGTCAACGGCAGCATTATTTCGAGCAGTGGCGGAGTGTCACCGCAGCCGTCGACATAGCCGCGAAGTGCCGTGCCATAGCCCTGTTCGGGTGTTTCCCGCAATCCCGCAGCTTTCGCCAATCGAGACGCGGCCCCGTCTGCGGCGATGACCATGTACCCGGTCAGAACCACTGTCGTGCCATCCTGCATGCGCGCGCTGACGCCTGTGACAGTCCCGCTTTCATCCGTTACCAGATCGTCGGCGCGGCATTTCGGCATGAAAGCCGCACCTTCCGCCCGGGCCTGACGCAAAAGACAGTCATCCAGTATCAAACGAGGCACAACCAACCCGTAGTCGTTTTCGCCTTCGTATCGAAAGTCCCTGTGGCCCCTGTTGCGCATATGGACGCGCACACCTTCGACCTCCTGTTGATCGGTAAGCGCGGACAGAATGCCGAGGCGTTTCAACTGAGAGATGCCGGACCGGGTGATGCCGTCTCCACAGCTTTTGTCCCGAGGGAAATCCTCACGGTCGATCAGAATGACCTTTCGACCTCTTCGCGCCAGTTCGATGGCGGCGGCGCTGCCGCCGGGCCCCGCACCGACAATGATGGCGTCCCATGTCTCGGCCGCGGCCTCCGAAGGTGTCGCAAGCGGCAGATCGTCCGCAAGAGGACCGTGACCGTCCATGTCAGGCCCTCCTTTCGACAGAGAGCCGGGCGAGGTTTGCCAGCGAGTCGCGCAGCACATGATCTTCAAGCCCCGAGATGACCTGTACGGCTGCCTCGGATTTGTCCCGCGCCAGCTTTTCGGTAGCTTCGACCGCGCCCGAATTGCGAATGATCTCGACAACACGCGAAATGTCCGCATCTTGCATGTCGGCCAGCCTCAACCTGGCCCGCAATTCATCGGCGGCCTGACCGTTCTGGCCCAGGCACAGGAGCACCGGCATCGTATAGGCGCCTTCGCGCAGATCAGAGGTGGACCCTTTCCCAAGCTCCGCGCTGCTTGCAATGTAGTCCAGAACATCGTCACGAAGCTGAAACGCAAGGCCGAGGCACTTTGAATACGTGATCAGTGAATCTCGATCCTGATCACTTACGTCAGCCAGCATCGCCCCCAGCGATGCTGCGAGGACAAACAGTTCGGCCGTCTTGCCCTCAAGCATTTCAAGATGCTCTTCAATGGTCCAATCTGCGTTGTAAGCGTTTTCTGCTTCGCGCAACTGCCCCAGACACAGCGCTGCACAGTGTTTGCCAGCCAGCTCAGAGGCCTTGGGGCTGATGGAATCCAACAGGTTTATTGCACGGGCCAGAATGAATGTTCCGGCGAAGCTGGCGATGGGCGAAGACCAGCGACGATTCACGCTTTCCGCTCCACGCCGAAGTTCGGCCCGGTCCATGACGTCGTCATGATAGAGCGACGCCACATGGATCATTTCAACGGCCGCCGCCGCCTGAACTGCGCGTTTGCGTCCTTCTTTGTCGGTGAGGCTTCGCGCTGTAAGCAGCAGAAGAATTGGTCGCAACCGTTTTCCACCGGCCCCGATAAGCCAGTTTGCAATCTCTTCGAACCCCGGCTGGTCCGAGGCGGCGGCATCCAACATTGATGCTTCAACTTGGGGTATCGTGGCCCGGACCTGTTCGTCTTGCAACCAGTCAGACATCCGCAATCTTGCGGAACTGCGCCAGCGTCTTCTGCAAACGCTTCGACCTGAGCGCCGCTTCGGAGTTCCTGATGAAACTGTCGTAGCCCTCGTGCAATGCTGCGGACTCGGCGCGAACAACAATCTCACCACGGTGGAAGGCGTCCATTACGGTCATCCTGCCTTCGTAAATAGCTACAAGAGCTTCCGGTGAGATCGCGCCGACTCCCCGGCCCTTCCCTTTGCGCTTTTGGTTCGGGTTGATATGAACTTCGCCGCTCATGACCGAGACCTCGACCGACCCCATACCAAAAACACCGACCGTTGCACTGGCCCCCTCGTACTGCTTGACCAGTTCAGCATATTCCTTCTTGGCGTCCGCCTTGAAACCCGCCAAAGCATCTTCGGCCAGTTTTTCAACTGCCTTTGCACCCTCTTCCGGCTGCATCCGCTGTTCATAGTCTGCCACGTTCGTATCCTCCGTTCCAAATTTTCCAAATCAGACCGAGCCGACAGCTGCTCGAGCGTCCACACGCCCGGCACCTTGCTGCGTGGTCGGCGCGCCAATGTCGACGGCGGTAGCCATGAGTACTGCCTTGATGTCAGCTGGCAGCAGTGTCGGGTTTTGTTGCAGCATCAGTGCCGCGACCCCGGCGACATGAGGACACGCCATGGAGGTGCCGCTGGCTTCTAGATGAAGCGGATCGATTACAGTCGCGCCGCCATTCATGTCATTGCCGGTCGCCGATCGCGACGCAACGATATCCACGCCAGGGGCGGTGACATCCGGTTTGTCGCGCCCATCCGGCGTTGGTCCGGGACTGGAGAAGCCGGCCATGTTGTCACTGTCATCGCTTGCGCCGACGGTAATCACGGTCCGCGCAATACCCGGACAGCGAATGCGCGTGTCATAGGTGCCGCAACTGTCATTGCCCTCGTTGCCTGCGGCCACCACGAAGGTCACGCCGGCTGTCGAAGCCGCGTCCGCGGCGACACATAAAACGCATGTCCCGTCTGGATCGACCCAATTCCCGTTTCTATGGGTGAAGCCCCAGGAGTTTGAAAGTACATCCATTCCGTCCGCGACGGCCTGCTGGATTGCCGACACGCAGTTGGGGGCGTTCCCACTGCCGAATTGGTTCAAAAGCTTGTAATCGTGAATGACCGCCCCTGTAGCGACGCCCCGGAAGGTCGCGCCATTGCTGGCAACAACGCCCGCGCAATGGGTCCCGTGCCCGTTCAGGTCGCCCAACCCCTCGCCGGTAAAATCCTGTTGTGTGCCGAAGTTCGCAGCAAGCTCAGGGTGTGTCTGGTCCACGCCGGTGTCCAGAACTGCGACGTCCACTTCGGCACCGGTGATTCCGCTGGCTTCAACGGCATCGGCATTGATAAGCGGACGGCTGTTATCCAGATCAATCAGGATTTGATTCTTGCAATGAGCCACCTTCAGAACATCGGCGCGCCCGGCAATGTCAGTCAGGCGCTGGTCATCGGCCCAGACCACCAGGCTGTGGTTCAGCCAAAAGGTCTGCTCGACCTCGATTTCACGCTCGCCAAAGCTCTTGGCAATCTGTCCCACCACGTCTTCGCCATGGCGGCGGTGTTGCATGATCAAACGACGACGCTGACGCCTGTCGAACGCGCGTGGTGCGCGATCAGGTGATGTCCTGCCGCTGCGCAGCAAGACCAGCACACGATGCCGGGGAAGCTGGGCCGTTTCTGTATGGCCAAGCAAAGCGTTCAGGTGCGCTTCCTTTCTGTTGGCCAAGAGGTCGCGCAGAACAATGCTGTCCATTTTGGAGATGGACTCGCTGCCAAACTCGGCACGAAGCTTCTCGATTTCGCGACGTTCCGCTCTCTCGAAGCGATCAACGTGATCCTGGCTTAACTCGGACATTTTGTGCTCCTTTGGATCATGGTCTAATTGGATTTTCAGGAATGGCATGACGCTCGGTGGAATGGGTGATCATCACGACAGAGGTATCATTGGCGATTGTCGCAATGGCTCCGGGCGACAGCTCAACTGCGATACTGTCAACAAGCCAGAGTTCCCTGACCCCGGTGCCGCCCAGGTTTTCAAGCGTATCAACCAGAGACTGTGTGCGCCGGCGGAAGTAATCTTCGCGCGCCTTTGTTTCAGCACGCCGGAAAACAGGCGCATCGCGACCCGCGTCAGGAGCCAGACGCAAGATGACTTGTACCGCATCCTGATCATCACTGTCTGTTACGGCTTGCGCCAATTTGGATTGAAGCTGAGTGTCCAGCTTGCCCCACGCCGCCTCGGACAATCCAAACGGACGGTTGCTGTTAGTTCCGGTCACGGTGCTATCCTCCTCGATCGCCTCCACGCTGAACATAGCCGGGGCGACGGCGCGGTCGAAACGCGGATTCACGATGATGCCGGGCCCCGGTACAGGCTCTGCCGAAGGCGTGCTGCGGGATTGTTCCGGCCGGAAGCACAGCTCGATCAACGCTCCTTCCTGCGCCCGCATGACGAGGGTCACTATCCCGCTCGCCTGAACCTCTATGACCTGTACACCCTGCTGCTGCGTTCCTGTCTGCGTCATCAGGACTTTGCCGTCCGCATCAAGTGCAATAATCGTTATCGGCTTTCCGCCACCAAAGCTCACCTTGAAGCGGGCCCAGTCAGCGACGACCGGCAGATGGGCAAAGACACCGGCGATGGAAAGCAACAGTTTGGGTGTGCCTTGCGGCTGAAAACCGCCAATGATCTGAAGAATGCCGCCCTTGGCTGGCAAGAACCGTACACCGCCGACATTCAAAACAGGATGGCGGGAAGGCACTTTCTGGCCGCGGAAATCAATGCAACGTTCACGCGGGGGAATTTCCGGATCGGGTTTAGGCTGGTCCGGGCAATGCGGTTGAATCGCGATGAACGCACAATCATCAATGTATCCAAGCACATTGTTGCGCGGATCATCTCCGCTGAATTCCAGGAATACCGTTACGGCTTCGGCTTCCGCCGTCACACGACCCCGCAATTGCCGCCAGGCACCGTCCAGGTCGTCGGTCCACCATTCCACCCAGGGCGCTCGCGGATCGTCACCACCGCGCGGGTCCAACCCAAGAGCATAGCCGCCAGCTCTGCGGGCTTCTGTTGTGAACCAACATGAGAACTCATAGTCCCACCCCGGGTTTGTGCCCAGTGATTGCCAGATACCGACGCGAAGGCCGCGTTGCGCGATGACCCGTTGGGACCTGTCACCGGTCCGGACGATGCAACCTTCGCAGTCAAAGGCATCGGCAGGGATCGGGGCCAATTTCGGAACGGGATTGCCCTTACCAGCGTGGAAGGCAGCCAAATCGGTCAGCCATGCATAAGGAGTCCAGAAACGGCCAACATTGCCCGCTGGCAGAGAACGGAACCCGTCTTCAAAGCCGGGGTTCAACAAATGCACGACGCGGACGGTCAGCTCGTCCTGACCAAAGTCGCCGTCGTCATCCATGACTGTACAGATGGCCCGGAAATCACCACACCTGTTATAGACATGCGTGGCGGTCGCTGTGCCTTCGGCCGCTGGCGGTTCGTTCGTTTCCTCGATCAAGGCCGTGCGGGGTTCACTGCAATCGCCGAAATCCCACTTGGCTGTATGCGTGTCGCACCAGCCGGGATCCCGGAAATCAGCGACAAACGTGATCGGTGTGCAGACATATGCAAAGAGATCCGGGCCAGCTTCGACCTCGGGCGGAACATTGGTGACGGTGACACGCAAGGTGTCGATGGCCTCGCCACCATTGACGTCGCGAATGCGCACCGTGACAGTATATTCACCATTGTCGCACCAGGCATGGGTCACGGTCGAGGTACCTGTCGCCTTGGGAGGTGTGTTTGTTTCAGAAATCACACCAGGTTTGGGCGCGTGGTGATCACCGAAATACCACATGGATTCGTGCGTGTCGGGGTATTCGACATCTCTGAACCGTGCAATCAGCGCGACCTCTTCGCCTTCTTGCACCGTCAGATCAGGTCCGGCATCCACTGTCGGCGGCACGTTTTCGACGGTAACAAGCGAGAAGCTGCGGCTGCGCGCGCCGCCCGGTTGGTTGATCGTCAGCGCGTGTTTCGCGGTGTAGACACCACTTGCCGCATAGACATGCTGGATCGAAGGCAAAACTGCGGCCGGAGTTCCGTCACCCGGCAACCATTCGTAGCCTGCGTCAGGGTGTTCATTCACAGCCGAGAGCGACATGGAGGACGCCGCAGCACCCGACCGTGCCCCACCCGAATCCGCCGGGACGACATCCGTGGCCTCACAGCTGCTTATAACAGTGAAATCTCCGGCGATTTCAAGGCCGTCCGTATCAATGACGATCGGGTCCGAAAAAACCGCCTCGACCCTTCCGATCCTGGCAAGGTTTTCCGGCCAGCCGGTGATGCCCGTAACCGTATTCGTAACTTCATCAGACAGGATTTCGCTGCCCATGCTTTCGGCAATACCGCGAACGACAAGTGCCACGATCACAACAACCAGTGCGCCCAGAATTCCGAAAGCTCCGAACGACAAAATCGCGGCGATTGCCGTCAGCACCCAAAGCAGCACGGACTCTTCGGGATCGACATCGCTGTCGATTTCAAAGTGATCCATTTGCTGCCCGCCGTCTGGGCCCAGCGAACCGTTCGGCTGCCAGCGCAAACCGACGTCGTTGAAAAAGTCGGCGTCCACATCAATGCTGCCCAGGATCGCGTCTACAACAGTCACTTTGCCCGATATTCTGATCGCCCCTGCCCTGAGGCTCACGTCCAGATCAGTCAGCCGGACTTCGCGCCCGTCAGGCGTAAACGTCTTCGGAAGGTCATCATCCGACAACTCGGCTTCAATGCGAGCAGCTTCAATCGACGCTTCGACCTGGGCCGCGCTGATGGCAATTGCAAAATCCCTGTCAGCCGGAATGAAATTGGCAAGCCCGCCTACGTCACCGCCACCATCATCGTTCAAGGCGATGGCCAGAAACTCGTTTGTCACTCCGACGGTGATGCTGTCGACCTGAAACTCTTCGTCCGTTGCCTCCGGCCCCCAGATGTAAACGAAGTCGCGTGCTTCCAGATCCCGGTGAAAGAAGTCGCCGATGAATTCTTCGATTTCGGCTACGGTCGGGGCAGCAATGGAAATCTCGCCCAGGCCACTGGCCAGTTCCTGCCCGCGCGACACCAGTTCGCTGGAAATCTGGGCGTCGAGGTCAATCGCGACCAACGGGATTGCCGCAAGCTGATCGCGGTTATCGATATAGTTGTCACCCTCTGGCCCATACTCCGGACCGGCCGGATTGATCGCGTCCACGGTGACGATGGCCGCATTCAAATCTGTACGGAACTCTGAACCAACCCGGCTGAAAGGTGCCGTAATGTTGATCCGCGTTTCGATCCCCATTGGATCCTGCGGATTGAAAAAGAGCTGTACCGCCGGGCCGACAACAATGTTGAACATCCGCAGATAGACCGGCAGCGAAATTGTTATGTCACCGCCGGACACGGTGGTTTCAATATCGTGCGCCGCGACCGAGTCGTCGTTGAATATTTCGGCATGGACATCCGTCGTCAACGCTCCCAAGGCAAATGGCAGCGCGGTCTCATCGATAACATGGGGGATGGATGGGAAGGCCGGGTCAATCGGTCCACCCGGGCCACCGTTCTCATAGGCTTTGTCCACGAATTCGGTTGCATACAAATCGATGTTGGCGGCAATAGGGTCGCCGCTGGTCAGAGTGGCTGACACCTGATTGCGGGGCATACCGTCCAACAGCCATCCCACATCCTGTCGCCCGGGAATCAGACCAATGGGCGCAGCCGCAGCAAGATCAGCCGTCATCGTCAGCATTTGCGCGGAAGGAACCGGTGGGTTTTCAATCTCGATCTCGATCAAAACACCAAGTTGGATTTCGGCACCGGTGATGTCCGGGCGCAGGCTTGCGTCCAACTGGTCTTCGGGAATCTGAACAGATCCGTCAGCTACGACGAAACCACCAAAGGTTTCACCCGCGGGAACATCCATGAATTCGGGAATGCGGCCTTCATCGCCGGGGTCATCGTCGCATTCTGCAGACTTCCACGCCCCCCGTATGACCTTTCGCAGGACCTCTTCCGAGGCTTCAACGACGACTTCATATCCTCTTGTATTTGCCATCCTGACGTCCTCGGTCTATCGACGCGACGGAATCGCGCCCGGGTGTCTTCAAGCAGTGCCGGTGACAACGGCGCGGGGCGTGATATTGACAAGCCTGCGTTTTCCGGATCGCACGGCATGATAGAGCGACGCGGGCGCGAAGCGCGGTACCGTTGCATCAAGTTGCCTGTAGGCAAGCAATGGAGAGATGATTTTGTGAGCCTTGTTCAATGATTCCAGCGGGTCGGGAATTTTCGCGGCTCCGATCAGGCTTGGATCCAGCCCGGCGACTGAGTTGCCCTTGGCTTTCACAGAAAACTGACGGGCGATTTCCGATGCCTTGACCCTCGCAATCTTCACTTTGGAAGTGGAAGAACGCACTCTTCGTTTCGGCATGGACAAGGGGGACAGGTCAGGGCGTTTTGAATTTTCCTCGCCCAGTTTCAACTCATCGAAAAGCACCGCTGCTAGGTCGTGTTCCTGCCCGGGGTCAAATTCATGCCCGGCCGCGACGAAAATTTTTTTCCGCAAGCTTTTGCGTTCAACGATCTGTTTCTTGGAAAACCGCGCCCTGTCCTCCAGCTCAAGCCGACCTGAAAGATCCAGATCGAACCCAAGTTCCTCAAGCGCCAACAGCGGGTTAATTAGCGCAGCGCGAGCAAGCTCTGGGGTAACATTCAAACGCGCAGCAATATCGTGCACTGCTGCCTGAACGTCCTGAAACGTAGCCATAGCAGCCTTCCAATTACGAAAAATCGTAACTCATGAACGCTTGGTACTCATAAATGGATAATTTGGGAGTCTGCGTTCACGTTATATTTTTCCAGTGATTCCGTCAATGATCCGGAGGCGCCACTTGGCTGCACTGAACCGATATCGACAGCTGGAGAAAGGGTTTTGATCTGGTGCAAACACTGCTTCATTTGGCAAAATCACCAAAGAGGATTCTCTCGAAAATACCTCGGCTGGCTTGAGCTTTTAGGATTGAGTTTTCCAGACAGCGAATTGAATCTAGACACGATTCCACCAAACCCAAATGTGTATGCCATACCGGTTACAACTCTCTTGCCGCCCGAAAGAAGGAAGTTTATCCGACACGACAGCGATGGCCGACAGGAAGATCTTCGGACATTTATCCCAGCAGGTTGCGGCGTGGCGCCAGCCCTGCCGGCGTCCGAACAAGAACCCGATGCGTACAGCGTTTGCCGCGGCGCTTGTCGTATCGGACGGGTTTATCGCGCGATGTTCAGCAAGGGATGCCGGCCTTTCTTCGGTCGATAACGGCACTGCGGAACCAGCTCGCGTCGTGGAGGCAGGCAGCGTGGTGGCCAATCTTGGTGTTCGACACAATGTACAGGCAGCCAACGGCTCAGCGCCCTCAATCCATCCACAACACCTCGCGCCCCCCTTCCCCCGGACCACATCACCTGCCATAATGGGGGAAACTCAAAAACAAGAGCAGCACCCATGCCCGACGATCTGTTGACGCCAGAAGCGACCACAACTTATGACGCCTCCTCAATTGAGGTGCTCGAAGGTCTGGAACCGGTCCGCAAACGCCCCGGCATGTATATCGGCGGTACCGATGAGCGTGCGCTGCACCATATGGTGGCCGAGATTCTCGACAACTCGATGGACGAAGCGGTGGCAGGCCATGCCAACCGGATCGAGGTTGAGCTGCATGCGGACTATGCCCTGACCGTTCGCGACAACGGGCGTGGCATTCCGATTGACCCGCACCCCAAGTTTCCTGACAAATCGGCACTTGAGGTGATCCTGTGTACCCTGCACGCGGGCGGCAAGTTCTCGGGCAAGGCCTATCAGACCTCGGGCGGCCTGCACGGCGTGGGTGCGTCCGTAGTGAACGCTCTGTCAGATTCGATGGTCGTTCAGGTTGCCCGCGACAAGACGCTGTATGAACAACGTTTCTCGCGCGGCGTTCCCTTGGGTCCTGTCGAAAAGATCGGCGCGGCCCCAAACCGACGCGGGACCACGGTGACGTTTCATGCCGATCCCGACATCTTTGGCCATCACAAGTTCAAACCCGCCCGCCTGTTCAAATCCATCCGCTCCAAGGCCTACCTGTTCTCAGGCGTAGAAATCCGCTGGAAATCCGCCATCGATGACGGTGAAACCCCGACAGAGGCCAGTTTTCACTTTCCCGGCGGCCTGTCCGATTACCTCAAGGAGACGATGAACGGCTCCTCCACCTATGCTGACCAACCCTTTGCGGGCACCGTGGATTTTCAGGAAAAGTTCAACACCCCCGGCAAGGTCGAATGGGCGATCAACTGGACGCCCTCGCGCGACGGGTTCATCCAGTCCTATTGTAACACCGTCCCCACCCCCGAAGGCGGCACCCATGTGGCCGGGTTCTGGGCTGCTGTCCTCAAGGGCATCAAGGCGTACGGAGAGTTGATCAACAACAAAAAGGCCGCGCAAATCACCCGCGAGGACCTGATCACCGGCGGCTGCGCGCTGGTGTCCTGCTTCATCTCGGAACCGGAATTCGTCGGCCAGACCAAAGACCGCCTTGCGACGGTCGAGGCACAGCGGCTGGTCGAAAACGCGGTCCGCGACCATTTCGACAACTGGCTGGCCGCGGACAATAAATCAGCTGGCGCGATTCTGGACTTCCTTATCCTGAGGTCCGAGGAACGCCTGCGCAGACGGGCCGAGAAGGAAACACAACGCAAGTCCGCCACTAAAAAACTTCGTCTCCCCGGCAAGCTGGTGGACTGTAGTAGTTCAACACGGGACGGCACGGAATTATTCATCGTCGAGGGCGATTCTGCGGGCGGCTCTGCCAAAATGGGCCGGAATCGCAAAACGCAGGCCCTGCTGCCCCTGCGCGGCAAGATCCTGAACGTACTGGGCGCGGCCAGTTCGAAACTGGGCACCAATGCCGAGATCAACGACCTGACGCAGGCGCTGGGTGTGAGGCTTGGCACCAAGTTCAACGTCGATGACCTGCGCTATGACAAGATCATCATCATGACCGACGCGGATGTGGACGGCGCGCATATCGCCGCGCTGCTGATGACGTTCTTCTTCACCCAGATGCGGCCCATGATTGACGCGGGCCACCTGTATCTGGCCTGCCCACCTCTGTATCGCCTGACCCAGGGGGCCAAGCGCGTTTACTGTCTGGACGAGGCCGAGCGTGACGAATGGCTTGAAAAAGGTCTGGGCGGCAAGGGCAAGATCGACGTGTCCCGCTTCAAGGGTCTGGGCGAGATGGACGCCAAGGACCTGAAAGAGACCACGATGGACCCCGCGTCCCGGAAATTGATCCGGGTCACCATTGACGAGGACGAACCCGGGGAGACCGGCGATCTGGTCGAGCGCCTGATGGGCAAAAAACCCGAACTGCGGTTCCAATACATTCAGGAGAACGCCCGGTTTGTGGAGGAGTTGGATGTTTAGGAAACAGTAGTTATGGTACAATATTTAGACCATGATGACTTTAAGAAATCTAGAAAAGCAGTGATCATCACTTCGGTGTCAATTTTGTTAGCGTCGACTTTTGAGTTCTCCAACCAAACACTGAAAATTCTGGGACTTGAAGCAAAGTTCGACATTGCGAATTTAATTGTTCTTCTAAAGCTGAGCTTGCTTTATTTTTTCTCTGTTTTCTTATTGAAATTGCTGGCAGAGGGAGCTTCGGTTTATGAAAGCACTTTACTGACTCGCTATGAGTCTGGAACCCCATCTGAGCGATTGAAAAAAATCTACGATGACATGGCCTCATCAGAGACTTACACCGTCGCGGAAACTGACTTGGTACCAGCTATGTTGAGGCCAAATAACCTTAGTTCGGAGGAGCTTCTACATAGTCTAACCAAGCGTTTCAGGAGGATTAGAAATATCGCCAGCTATGCCGACATGCAGTACTTTTTCTTTGCGCAAGTACTTACACCGATAGCACTGGCCTTTGTAGCGTTTTGGAACAGCAACGCACTGAAAGCGTATCTAAATTGATAAAACGTGAAAACTTGTAAGAAGAACCAGTATTTTCAATACTCTCCACTACGAGGGTGAAACAACTTCTCACCGCATACGATTGGGAAGTAAATAGGATATCAGCTCTTCTGCTGCCGCGGTACAAACCTATCGCAAAGCCATGTGAGCGGGTCAAACGTGCATGAAGCCGCTCCTAATATCTTGCGTGAACTAGAAACGCACCGACACCACACGCGCCCTCAAAAAACCAAAATATACTGCAATTCAAACCTCTTCGGTTTACAAATCAAACCAAGAACCGGCTTCCCCGTGACATGCTGGCTTGGATTTAACGATTAAGGATTTGCAATGGCCCGCCTTTATGACAGTCGAAAACGTGTTCTCGTAACCGGTGGGGCCGGGTTTCTGGGCTCGCATCTGTGCGACCGGCTTCTGAATCAGGGGCACGAGGTTCTGTGCGTCGACAACCTGTTCACCGGCACCAAGCGCAATATCGACCATCTGCACAACAACCCGCGGTTCGAGTTCATGCGCCACGATGTGACCTTCCCTCTGTTTGTGGAAGTGGACGAGATCTATAACCTCGCCTGCCCGGCCTCGCCCGTGCATTACCAACACGATCCGGTGCAGACGACCAAGACCAGCGTGCATGGCGCGATCAACATGTTGGGTCTGGCGAAGCGGCTGAAATGCAAGATCTTTCAGGCCTCGACCTCCGAAGTCTATGGTGACCCCACCATCCATCCCCAAACCGAAGACTATTGGGGCAACGTCAACCCGGTTGGTCCGCGTTCGTGCTACGACGAAGGCAAACGCTGCGCCGAGACGCTGTTCTTCGATTACCACCGGCAGATGGGGCTTGAGATCAAGGTCGCCCGGATTTTCAACACCTACGGGCCCAGAATGCACCCCGCCGACGGGCGCGTGGTGTCAAACTTCATCATGCAAGCGCTGACCGGCGAGCCGATCACGATCTTTGGCGACGGTACGCAAACCCGGTCTTTCTGTTATGTGGATGACCTGATCGAAGGGTTCATCCGGTTGATGGAGACCGGCACAGACGTCACTGGCCCGGTCAATCTGGGCAATCCCAATGAATTCTCGATGAACGAACTGGCCCGCGAAGTGCAGGCCCTTGTGGGGGCCGAAACCCCCGTCAGTTTCAAGCAATTGCCAGAGGATGACCCGAAACAGCGTCAGCCCGATATCACTCTGGCGCGGACCCTTCTGGGCTGGGAACCCAGAGTGCAGCTGAAAGAAGGGCTGAACGCAACCATCCGGTATTTCCGCGAGCTTCAGGCCGAAGTCGAGACCTAGGACCAACGCCCGGTTTTGGAACCGGGCACGACCAAAGCCCCTGACCTGCCCCGGCGCTTGAAGAACCTTCGCAAGGCGTCGCCTTATTCGAAATCTGCCTGATCTAGCAGCGTATAGGTGAACTTGTTGCCAAACGCGTCGCGCCCGGCTTCGCATTTTAGCAGAAACTCGGCAAAGTGACGCTGATCCGCGAATACCTGACACCCGGCGGAATAGATCGTATTCGCAGTGTCATCATCACCGTTGTTTGGCCCCTTGTGCAGATTTATGCCAAACATCCCACTTTGAGGATTTTCAAGGTTCAGGTTCCCATCCTCGTTGTTGTCCCGAAACACGGTAACGTTTCCCAGCCTTTGACACAGCGCTTTGTGGCCTCCGGGCCGGCCTCTTTTATGAATATCGATCTTGTAGCAGGACCGATATTGCCCCGGCGCCAGAATGGCCGTCCCATCCGGGTTTATCGGGTTCTTCAGGTAGTGATCGCTTGGATCGGCCGTCATCGGGTAATAGGCAATATCCCAAACGCCAAGAAACCGGTGGAACACCGTCATGACATCATCGAATTTCTTGGGTGAAACAGGGTGGGCGCGAATGCCTACTATGTTCAGGTTCCAATCGACAGTAGGGGTATCGAAAACCACATAATCCTTTTGGGACATAACATCCATAATCGCTTCCACAGAGGGTCTGAACATCTCTCAATTCTCCTAAAACAATGCGGTCATGTTACCACAGAAACGACCGGTCGTAAAAATCGCCCCACGGCGTTGCCACTGTGCTTGTCGGATTTTCGTTGCCTAACCCGTTGATCCCGTTCAAACTTGCGGCAACAAAAACAATGATTGAGGTCCGGGCGTCCAAAACCTTTTGATCGACAACAGATTTGCAGGACGGGAGGACGACATGAAAACACTGACTTTTGGGCTGGCCTTAGCCATGCTCGCGACCCAGACGCTGGCGCAACAGACGCTCAGCTTGGCTTCTCCGATCCCGGACGGGGCGGAAACGCGGTTTTGCTATTACAAAGGGTTGGCTTATTCCCCGGATTCCTTCATCGTGATCTTTGGCGACAATACCGTCACAGAAACGATCAACACGCGTGAAGAACGCTTGCTGCGATGTGTGAGCAACGACAAGGGCAACATGCACTGGAAACCACAAAGCACGTTTCAGGTCGGCCGCTAAGCCAGAGATATCACCGCCACCCAGTGCTTTTCAGCCGGATCAGACAGCCATTCCTATCAGGGCGATGCCAACAGCCATGAGTACCGCGGCACCCAGCCGTCGCGCCCAATTGCCTTCCTTGAGGAATATGAACCCGATCAGTGCTGCGAAGATGACCGACGTCTCGCGCAGCGCCGAAACCGCGCCCAATGGTGCGAAGTTCTTGGCATACAACACCAGACCATAGGCCGTCATAGATACCAGCCCGCCAAGAATACCTGTCATCCATATTTTGGATGGAAGGTCTTTGAGGGCCGCTCGTTTCCGAACGCCTACAAAACCGGCTATGAACAGGTGCAGAAATGCCCCCCACGCCCAATAGCTTAGCGTATTGCCCGATAGCCGAACCCCGATCCCGTCTACGACCGAATAGATCGAAATGCAGAACCCGGTGCCCAGCGCAAACTGCAGTGTGCTGCGCCCAACGCCCGAGCGCAGCGCTTTCCAGCTACTCAACTGAATGCCAACGGCAATCAGGGCGATCCCACCCCAGGCTTGAAAAGGCAGCACTTCTCCGACCAAGAGCATGGCCCAGAGCGAGACCAGCGCCGGGACAATACCGCGGGCGATGGGATAGACCACACTCAGATCACCATGCTGATAGGCTTTACCCAGCATGAAGTAATAGCCGAAATGCACAACGGTCGAGAGCAGGATGTAGACAAAGCTCTCTGGGCTTGGCAGCGGCAGCAACATCACCATAACCGCCGCAGGCGGGACTTGACCCAAAGCGACCAAACCCAGCATTGTGGTTCGATCCGCCGCTGTCTTGACTATGGCATTCCAAACGGCATGCAACAACGCGGCCGACAAAATGATAGGGATGACGAACAGGGTCACTCCAAAACCTTTCCCGCAGAGAGTTTGCGCAAAAAGGGTCTGTGGCCCTGATTACTTGGCGCGATGTCTCCAATGGGTGGTTTGTTGTCAAGCCTGTTTCAGATCACATGACTGTTTATCCAGGATTCAATTTTTGTGACAGGTTGCTCCCATCCCGGCTCCATGAACAGAAAATGCGCATGGTCTTCAACCAAAAGAAAAGTTCCGCGTTGTCCATACTGATCAGCTAGGGCCCGGCAGGTGTTGGGGTTAACGGCGCGATCTTCCGCGCCAGAGACCACGAGTACCGGACAATCTATCTTGTCGAAGTCGACTTTAATCGCGTGGTGGTCATCAAACATCCAAAAGAACATCTCGAACATAACGCGCCCGCTTTCCGGCCCCAGTTGATCAAATACAACATGCTGCTGCGTTTCAGGCATTTTGTTGAGAGCAAACGGAGCCATCAGGTCGAACTCGACCCGCATGTGCTGTTTCCAAAACGCGCCTCCCTCCATCAATGCTCGTGGCACGGCGCGCTCGTCGTCGGTTTCAGGCAACGTTCCCCAAGGTGCATTCGGATTGACAAGAACAATGGCGCTGGCCAATCCCCGTGCGGCCACCTGCTGCGCGACTACACCCGCAATGGCATGTCCCAGTATGACCGGCTTGGTGTCCAATCCCTGCACAAAAGCCGCAATGTCATCGGTGTAGTCGATGACGCTGGTGTTCGTCAGTTCCGGGTCGGGATCGCTCTTGGGATCACCACCGTGGTGGCGCAGAGCCGGGACATGTACCGTCCAACCCCGATCACGAAAGAAGGAAGCGTAATTCTGCATGCACCATGGTCCAGCAAAAGCCCCGTGGATCAGTACAATTTCATTTGGCATGGACAATCTCCCTCAACGCAAGACCGAGTATGGGCATGTGGCAAGATGTTACAACTGCCCGTGATCCCTGTTGCAGGACGGTTCACAGGTCCTAAGATCGGGCCCATGAGTTTTGTGACCGACAATCAATTGCTCCTGCTGATCCTGTTCTTTGTCATAGGCACAATCGGCACCGCGTTTCTGTTTCGCAAACCGGCGGGGCACCGGGCGTGGAAACTGGCTGATCTGGTATGGGTTGTGCTGGGTGGCATCGGGGCACTTGTTGCTGTTTTGGCCGGGCTTTACACGTCGGACAGTTCGCGACTGGACCGACAAATCGACGTGGCCTATGCCGCGACGCTGGCATTTGACAGAGATGCTGCCCGGTTCCGTCTGCGGTTCTGTGATCCGGCCTTTGACCCGGACACCGCCGTTTTATGTGAAAAAGTTGAATTCCTTTCAGCCTCGACAGCCAGCAACTCGGAACTGCCCCTGTTCATCGCAGTCACGAATGAGGTGGCGCCCTTGCAGGGGCTTCACTTCCTCGTTGGGGGTCAGTCCAAGGACGAAATGGACGAAATACGTGACATGGCCGCCAAGGCCGATGCATTTGACATCGACCAGTTCCTTGTCTTCACTTCACTGGACGAAAGCACGCAGACCGCCATAGACAACATGCGTCGCAAGGTTCCCGCAATTGCGGGCGACTACCTGATACTTGCGCAAAGTTATGACGACCTGATCGCGCAGGTCGGGAAGCTGAAAGAAGAATGGGAATACCTACAGGACAATGCCCATATTCTTGTCCTGCAGATTGTGGCCCTATGCCTTGTCAGTTTTGCGGCACCTTTTCGGCTCGGGAAATCCGTGGTCGAGCTGCGCACCACGTTCAGCGTCGATAAGCCTGCGCCAGAACCTGCGGATCAGCCCCCAGAAAGTAACGCAGAAGAGTCCACAGGTTCCGAGCGCCGCGCCGAAACCAGCCCACCTGCTCATACCGCTCCGCACTCGTAGAGGCGTGGGTCTCCAAAATCGTAATCCGTGGCAGCGCGCGTACCAAAGTCACATCTTCCATCAACGGCTGGTCCGGAAACCCGCCCGCCGTTTGATACTCGTGACGCGGAACCAGCAATCCCTGATCTCCGTAGGGTAAACCCAGCACCCTGCTGCGCAGATTGGCCCAGCCAGCCACCCACGCTGGAGCGACACCGTGCGCGCGGAACGCCAGCCGAAAAGCTGCCGGTTTGCCCGAAGGCAGGTGGGCGCTCACGGTCACGCTCCATCCCTGTTGCAACACAGTGTCCGCATGAAGGATCAGCAGCCAATCCCCTTTGGCCTCCGCGCACCCTCGGCGTAGCTGACCACCTCGTGATGGCGAGCCGGTCACAACCTTCGCGCCGGCCTCTTCTGCAATATCCAGCGTATGATCGGTTGAGCATGCGTCGCTGACGATCAACTCCCGGATCAATCCGCCATGCAGCCCTTCCATCAGGGCCTCGAGGCAGGCCGGCAATGCGTCAGCGGCATCAAAGGTCGGAATCACAACGGAAATGGGTGCAGGCACGTCTGATAACCTCTGGTCTTGGCATCGGAACTTCCTATATCACGAGGCCTGAGGAAATGACGAGGACCAAGCCATGCCCACCCGCCGCATACTGCGCCTGACCGGCTCGGATACCGATAGCTTCTTGCAGGACCTGATTACCAACGACATTCAGGGGCTGGGCAACGGGCTGGTCTACGCCGCTCTGCTTACACCGCAGGGAAAGTACCTGGCGGATTTCTTCCTGAAACGAGATGGCGATGGCGTTCTTCTGGATGTGGCCGAGCACCTTGCGGATGATCTGGTCAAACGTCTGACGATGTACAAACTGCGTGCAGATGTGGTGATCGAGGGAGCTGATCTGAACCTGCAACGCGGCACCGGGGCCGCGTCGAAAAACGCCCTGCCCGATCCCCGCCACCCGAACATGGGCTGGCGAACCTATTCCACCGAACCAGAGGGCGATGACGGATCCGACTGGGATGCGCTGCGCGTCCGGCACTGCATTCCCGAGTCAGGCATTGAGCTGTCTCCGGACAGTTATATCCTGGAATCAGGGTTCGAAGCACTGAATGGCGTGGATTTCAAAAAGGGCTGCTACGTCGGACAGGAAGTGACTGCGCGTATGAAGCACAAAACCGAATTGCGCAAAGGTCTGCGACGCGTCGGCGTTCAGGGCTCTGCTCCAGTAGGGACCGAAATCACGGCAAATGGCAAACCTGTCGGAACTTTGTACACACAGTCAGGCGGGCACGGGATTGCATATCTGCGATTTGATCGCGCAAGCGGAGAGATGCAGGCCGGTGACGCCACCGTTCGCCTGGAAGACTAAACCAACCTTGTTGCCTAAACGGCACGTCCGGCACAGCAGCTTGTATCGTAAAGTTTGAACCTGTCGTCCAGCGCTGCCACAGTATAGGTAAACGGGGCAAACCGGATACCTGCATGTTTCGACTTTACTCCGCGATCTGGCGCGCCAGTGCCGGGCGGCAAATCATACTTATCCTGCTGTCCATTGCCATTGCGGGCCTTGCCGCCGTGCCGCTGGAGTTTCAGCGCGACATCGTCAACCACCTGACGTCCGATGATGTCGGGGTCGAGAAACTGATCCAGTTGGGCATTGGCATGATGGCGGTCATCCTGCTGAGCCTGGCATTGAAATGGGTGCTGGGGTTTCGCGCAGGAACCTTGGGCGAAGACATGATACGCCTGATCCGCCAGCGCTTGCTTTGGCGCTCGACTGACCTGAAGGAAACCGGCGAAGACCTTCGCAAAGGCACCATGACCACGGCCATCTCGGCTGAGGCTGAAGAATTGGGAAAATTCGCGGGCGGTGCTTTCTCGGATCCGGTTGTTCAGATCGGAACGCTGATCAGCGTCATCGGCTACATCTCATCCACGCAACCAGGTCTGGGGCTGATTGCGCTTTCAATGATCGTTCCGCAGATCATCATCGTACTGGCCTCGCAGCGCAAAGTGAACACTTTCGTGGCGGAACGCGTTCGCATTCTGCGCGGTGCCACGGACCGGCTTACGACTGAGGATATCGAAGCCGTCGAGCGCGACATCAACACCATGTTCGATGACATTTACGACACGCGGCGGCGGATGTTCCTGTGGAAACTATCGGCAAAGTTCCTGCTGAGCGTGATAAACGGGGCCGGCACCGTCGGCATACTGATGCTGGGTGGCTACTTGGTCCTGCAAGGGAAAACGGATGTCGGCACCGTGGTGGCTGCCACCAGTGGGCTCAGCCGCATTCAGGGGCCCACTGCCTTTCTGATCGCATTCTATCGCCAGGTCAGTGCCAATCGTATCAAGTACGAACTGATGCTGGAATTGTTTGGCCCGGATCCAACCCGCTATCGCCATCGACCCAACGCATAAGAAAAGACCGCGCGGCGGGTGCCTGCGCGGTCTGATGCGAAACGTGACGAAACGTCACGCGCGTTCGGAATATTCCATAGTTTCAGTGGTCACGACGATCATTTCGTCCTGACCGACGAAGGGTGGAACCATGACTTTCACGCCATTGTCCAGCACCGCGGGCTTGAACGAGTTCGCCGCAGTTTGACCTTTTACCACCGGCTCGGTCTCGACGATTTTGCAAGTCACTTTCTGCGGCAGCGTCGCGTTCAGCGCCTCGCTTTCGTAGAACTCGACAACAATGGTCATGCCATCTTGCAGAAACGGGCGGCGTTCTCCCAGCAATTCTGCAGGTAATTCAATCTGTTCGTAGGTTTCAGAATCCATGAACACCAGCATCCCGTCGGATTCGTACAGGAACTGCTGATCCTTTTGCTCCAGACGCACGCGTTCGACCTTGTCCGCAGAGCGGAAGCGTTCGTTCAGCTTCGAGCCATTGCGCAGGTTGCGCAGTTCCACCTGTGCAAAAGCCCCGCCCTTGCCCGGCTTTACATGGTCAACCTTGACCGCTGCCCAAAGGCCGTCGTTATGCTCAAGCACATTGCCGGGGCGAATTTCGTTCCCATTTATCTTGGGCATTACATAAATCCTTCACAAACGGTTGATGCATCAGTTGCGGTCCCTATATCTGGCGGGACCACACCTGACAAGACAACGACACCTAGTGCTGCACTTGCAGCAAGCCATGCAAGTGACGCAACGCAACTATGCATTTTAGCTGTATCCGAATCGCACCTAATCGGTCATAAGGACCCTCACGCCGAAAATGCAAGAGCAAGAACAACAAGGAAAACGAGATGAGAGATTTCGTTGACGGCACTGCCTTTAACAATGAGCAAGGCAATCGTGCGCGCAAACTTTTCGCGGCCGTTGTGTTGGCTGCACTTGATGATGCTATCGCCGATGACAAGAAATACGGCAATGGCCCCGAACAAATCGCCCGTTGGGCGCGTTCGCGCGATGGGCGCGAAGTGCTGTCCTGCGCAGGAATTGACCCGAACGAACGGGTTGTCAGCGGATTGATGGAATTCGTTGGGCGCGGCGTCCGCACGTCGGTTGCCCTGTCGCGTGAAGAGAGCGAACGCCGCAACGCTGCACAGCAGGCCGAAGCTGCCTGAACCAGGGCGGATTTGGATTGAACAAACGCGCTCTGCCTATCAGAGCGCGTTTTTCTATGCCCGATCGTCAGGCATGAAGCTGTTGGATCAAAAGAACAACAGCCATTGCCGCACCACCCAGAATTCAGCCGCCAGCATGGTCGCGAACAGAGCTTTGCCCCAAACAGGCAATCCACGCTGCCACAACAAAACATATGCAGCCAGACAGACAAAGGCTGACACCGGCGCCACCCACAAGGCATGATGGTCGCTGTCCCAATAGCTGACAGGGCTGTGGAACACCCAGTCGCTGACAGGCCAGAGCTGTGGCCGTCCGTCGCCCGCATGAAGCAGAAAATCTGTCGCAAGATGCAACAGACCCGCCGCTGCACCGACAGCCAGAACATGCCAACCTCTCCAGACTGCCAGCAGGAATGCCAACCCCCAGAGGATAAAGGAATTGTCTATGGCGAATACGGTCTGCCAGGCCGGGGAAAAGTAGAGCTGCCCAAAGACCACCTGTTCGGGAATGCCCAGAACAAAAAGGGACACGCCCGCCATCACATACAGGGACATGTCCGGCATTAACGCTCCCAGGAGCGCAGCCCAGAGGATACGTCCTTGCGGCGGCCGGGCAAACGCGGCAGCCCCGATCAAAAGATGCGCTGGCGTGTTCATCCGGGGCTTTCCCTTTCGGCTCAAATCAGATCATCTGCGCCCTGACATATAGGAGACAAAACATGGTTCGCGCCATCATGATTCAAGGCACCGGCAGCAATGTCGGAAAATCAGTTCTGGTGGCCGGGCTGGCGCGCGCCTACACGCGTCGGGGGCTTCGGGTCGCGCCGTTCAAACCGCAAAACATGTCGAACAACGCTGCCGTCACCGAAAACGGGGGCGAAATTGGCCGCGCGCAGGCCCTTCAGGCCCGTGCGGCACGGCGGACACCCCACACGGACATGAACCCTATTCTGCTGAAACCTGAAACCGATACCGGCGCGCAGATCATCGTTCAGGGGCAGCGCGCTGGCATGATGAAGGCCGGAGATTACCGCAAGGACAAATCCAAGCTATTGGGAGCAGCGCTGGAAAGCTTTGACAGGCTCTGCGCCGACGCTGATCTGGTTCTGATCGAGGGCGCTGGCAGCCCGGCTGAGACCAACCTGCGCAAGGGTGACATCGCCAATATGGGGTTTGCCTGTGCCGCGGAGATACCAGTGGTTCTGGTCGGGGACATTCATCGGGGCGGGGTGATTGCGCAGATCGTTGGCACTCAGGTCGTGCTGGACGAAGGAGACCGGGCGCAGATCAAGGGTTTTGCGGTCAATCGTTTCAAAGGAGATGTGTCCCTGTTTGACGAAGGGCGCGAAGACATCTCCGCACGCACCGGATGGCCTTGTCTGGGAGTCGTGCCATGGTTTCACGACGCATGGAAACTGCCCGCCGAGGACATGATGGACATCCGTTCCCATACCGGCGGCGTGAGCAAGGTCGTTGTGCCTCAGCTTGAGCGAATGGCGAATTTCGACGATCTCGATCCGTTGTCCGCCGAACCCGGCGTAAGTGTCGAGATCATCCCTGGCGGACGCCCCCTGCCCGGCGACGCCGATCTGGTTCTGCTGCCCGGAAGCAAATCCACAATCGGAGACCTGACCTATTTCCGGGCACAGGGCTGGGATATCGACCTCTATGCCCATGTTCGCCGGGGCGGACATGTCCTGGGGTTGTGCGGTGGCTATCAGATGCTGGGCAAAACCATTTCCGATCCCGATGGCGTGGATGGCCGGCCAGGCAAGATTGATGGATTGGGATTGTTGAACGTCGATACCGTCATGGGCGGCCAGAAACAGGTCATTCTGCGTTCGGCCCATGCCCTGCCCGACCTGGAACCGGTTAGCGGGTACGAAATCCACATGGGTCACACCGACGGCCCGGACCGCGCCCGCGCCTGGCTGGAAGTCGAAGGCAGACCAGAAGGTGCGGCCAGCAGCAACGGCCGGGTCAAAGGCAGCTATCTGCATGGCATTTTCTCGTCAGACGCATTTCGCGCCCGCTACTTGTCAACGCTGGGCGTGACGTCGGACATTGCTTACGAAGACGGTGTAGAGCAGGCGCTGAACGATCTTGCGGATCATCTGGAACGCCACATGAATCTTGACCTGCTGCTAAGTCTGGCTCAGCCACCGCAGCGTGGCTGAATCTTATCCCAGATCTTTCGCGCTCAGCGCGCGAGCGATTTCCCGTCGGACCATCTTGCGCACGTTTCGCGTGATCCGCTCACCCATTGCACCTTGCAGCTCCTGACGTACAACTTCCGCGATCAGGTCGCGCAATGTCTCTTCATCCAAGTCCATTGTCGCGACGTCTTCTGCCACATCAGCGGCAGGATCGGCCTCAACCGGTTGTGCGGATCGGATGAACTCAACGTGTTGGGCCGTATCGGCCTCAGGCCGCGGATCGCCTGCATCTTCTTCGTCAGTCAGAACGATGGACCTTGCGGCGGCAAACTCTTCTTCGACATTCCACGGCAGGGATTGAGTCGGTGTACCCGAATAAGCATCACCGCTGTCGCCATCCGGCTCCCATTGATCCTCGGTTTGCGCGATTGCCGCTTCCAGTGCTTCGATTTTGGCGCTCAGACTGATCGCAGGGTCATCAGATGAGCCGGATTTTGCAGCTTTTGCCTCCACCTCGTCATCCGAAGTGTTGGCCGGATCCCCTGCCCTGACAATGTCGCAGGTGCGCAGCAGCATCGGCTTGGCCGAGTCGGCAACATCAGGGGTCGGCTTGGCTGATGTGACCTCGGGCTGAGCGGGTTTGCTGATGCGGAGCGCGTCCGTCAACACCAGACGCCCCGGCTTACGCGTTGCACCCTGTTGATCCGGGGCGGGTTTACCACGACTATCTTCACTGACCAGACGTTTGACCGAAGACAGAACGTCTTCGATCCCTGCTTTCACGACATTATCAGACATTGTTCTCTACCGCTCTATCGTTGGATCGAGTGTAGCCAAACAATCCGAGCCCTACAACAAATAGTATTGCCGGTTAGTCCCGACGCAACGCTTTGAGGACTCGATCCAGATCCTTGCTCTGTTTGCTGACACGCGCGGGGGCTTTTTTGACCAGATTGTAGTACAAAGTCGGATCATAGATCTGAACCGCCAACCCCAGACGTTCTGCCGTCAAAAGACCTTGCGCCTGCAATAGCTGATATGCTGCGCGGGATCGTTCCGTGCGGGATGCCACTTCTGCCAACTGCGCGTCCAGCAAATCCTGCTGAGCATTCAACACATCCAACGTAGTCCGGGCGCCTAAGGTCGCTTCTTCCCGGATGCCGTCAAATGCGACTTGCGAGGCGCGAACCCGTTCCGTAGATGCCCTGAGGCTGGCACTGGCCGCCTGAAAAGCCGCATACCGGTCCGTTACACCCTGCGTGATGTTCTTCTGTACATTGAGTAGGTTCGCACGAGACGCATCCCGGTTTGCCATAGCGCGCCGCACATTGGCGGCCAACCGGCCACCGGCGTAAATCGGCTGTGTAAAGTCCAGCGAAACGGTTGCGTCATTTACATAGTCGTTGTTGTCATAGCTTTCCCGCACGCCCGCATCGGCGTTCAAGCTGACATTCGGCCCAAGGTTGGCCCGCTGTTGCTGCACAATCAAATCAAAGGCCCGGACCTGATGCTGCGCCGACAGAATCGCCGGGTGGTTGCGTTGCGCGAGACTAATCGCCTCTGCCTCGCTCCGCGGCAGATTGGGCAGACTTGGTTGACCAGCCGTCCGCCCTGGCGCCTTGCCAACCGCGTTGACATATTCAGCTTGCGCAATGCTCAATTCACCACGTGCAACCGCAAGATCTGCCTGCGAGCTTGCCAACTGCGCCTCGGAAAGCGCAACGTCCGTGCGCGTCACTTCGCCGACTTCGAAGCGATCATTCGATGCGCGAAGTTCTTCCGCCGAAACATCCACGTTGTTCTGGCGAATTGCGACTGTCTCTTCCTGTAGCAGCACGCCCAGATACGCGTTCGCAGCGCGGATAAGGACCTGTTGTTCAATGTCGATCAGGGTTTGCCGTGTCGACAGAACCGTTTCCTGCGCCGATTGCTTGCCCAGAATCGAAGCACCGCCATCATACAGAAGCTGGGTCAGTCCCAGCCCGGTGAAAAACCGGGACGGCTCGGTCGTCGTGACCACATTGCTGGTCCTTGACCGGGTATAGTCTTGGCTGACCTGTACGGTCCAGTTGATGATCGGCCGCAATGCAGCAAGTGCGATCGCCACGTCTTCATCTGCCGCTCGCAGCAGCGCCCGGTTCTGTTCCAACAAGCCACTTGTGTTATATGCGCCGATGAAGGCGTCTGTTATGTTGTCAGCCCACACCGGACGCCCTGGCATAACGCTGATGGCAAGTCCTGCGGTCACTGCGAATGCCCTGACCAGCTTGCCTGTCGCTGAACCACGCATACCGAAATCCTCTCAAAACGAAATTACACTGCCCTGAAGGCAGTTTGCGGTCTTCTTTTCAACTATTCAAGGCGCCAGAAAAATCTATCGGCGAACTATAGCGAAAATGCACACTCCGCCGAAAAACTCTCTAGTATCGGTGCACTGGCGTTGAAGGCATCCCGCCAGCTGACGCGGCCACCGGCCTTTCGACCGATCCGCACAGTCCCAACACTGCCTTCGACAAACAGGCAAGCGATCCGGCCGTGTTCCTTGAGCTGATCCAGCAGGGCCTCGGGAACCCGTTCGATACCGCCCTGCACCATAATTGCATCGTAAGGACCATGCTCAGCCGCGCCCTGTTCCAACGGACCGACGTGGATGATGGCGTTGTCCACATCCGCCTCAGCCAGAAGGCTTTGCGCCTCGGACGCCAGCGAGTCGTCGCTTTCCACACCCACAACCAATTGGGCCATACGCGCGGCAACCGCCGTGGAATACCCTGTTGCCGGAGCGATATCGAGAACCATCTCATCGTTTGAAATGTTAAGCGCGTCCAGCATTTTAGCCAACGTTCTCGGCTCTAGCATACAGCGCCCATTACCCAGATCGATTACGCCGTCGACATAAGCAGCCTCACGCTGCGCATCAGGTACGAAGTTTTCGCGCGGGACATTCAGCATCGCCTCAATGATCGGGAACTTTGTAACATCCGAAGGTCGGATTTGCGTGTCAACCATAGTGCGGCGCCGGGCTGCGAAATCTGTCATAGGATCTCTCGTGTCATTCCCAAAGTTACCCGGCTTGTGCCACATCCTGAAGCGGCCAGCAACGGCCCTGTTGACGCAACTCGCCTGCGCCTGCGCGTTTGCCGTCGCGGGTTTTGGTAAATTTTGAATCCATACGTCAAAATTGCGCGCAATCCTCTGGACGCCCCTTCGGAAAGCTGCTAAAACCCCACGCACACCACGGCAAGTATTTGATTTTACTTGAAAAGGCGAGTTGGCGGAGTGGTGACGCAGCGGATTGCAAATCCGTGTACACCGGTTCGATTCCGGTACTCGCCTCCACACATCCTCATTGTGTTTTTTCTCAAGATATTAGACACTTGGAGTATCTCACGGAGGATACTTTGGAGGATACAAGTGCTTGACTACCCCGCGACGACCTTGGCGAAGAACAAAGGCAAGTATTACGTTCTCCTGACGATCCCCTCCGAGCTTCGCCCGCATTTCAACGGCAGGAAGCAACTCAAGAAGTCCACGGGTACAAGTGATTTGGCTGATGCCAAGCGCAGGCAGCACAACATATCTGCTGATCTTTATGCCCAACTGGATAGCTGCAAGCCTGATCCGCGCGACGTGATCAGTGATCTACTCGGCTGGATCGGTGACGCCGACGAGGTTCAACGCATGGAGGACATCGGGGAACTTGAGGACCTCATCAAGTACCACAAGAACCTCGAATACGGTGAGAATGAAGAAAACGACGTTGCTGTCGAGGTGGTCAACGAGCAGGCCATAGAAGCTCTCAAGGTCTACCAAGAGTGGAAGGCAGGCGGCGCCGAGCGCACGGCGGCATCGGGAACAGTTTACCTCGCCAGCGCCTCTAAGGAGTACCTTGAGACCAATCCGTACAGCACGATCAAGACTCAGCGCGAAGCAGAACACGCCCTTGAGCAGTTCAAGGACTTCGCGGGAGATATTGCCCTATCTGACGTCACTGCGGTGATGGTTCACGAGTTCGCGGAGGATGTGGGTGCATCAAAAAGCCGAAAGACCATCGACAAGAAGATCGGCTACGTCCGGCGAATGTTTGACCACGCAGTACGCAAAGGCTGGGTCCCTCACAACGTGTTCGCCGGGATCAAGCTGGACAAGAATCTCGGAACCAAAAAGCAAAGCTACACACCGTTCACCACGAGAGAACTCAAGGCTCTCTTTGCGCAGCGTATGGAGCCTCATCTGCGATCCCTACTGTCGATCCTAGCCACCACCGGCATGAGGCTCGACGAGGCCGCTCTATTGACTTGGGAGGACGTCAAACAGGATGAGGAACAAGGTGTTCTCTATTTCGACTTGACGGGTGCTATCGTGAAGAACTCGGGGTCCAAGCGAAGGGTACCGGTCCACCCTGCCCTAACATGGATCGAGACGGGTAAAGTCGGCCAGATGTTCCCTGAGTTCTCGCGCGACCGCGACGGTAAGACACAGGGTCCTGCCTCCAAGGCACTGATGCCGTGGGTACGCAGGGTCACTGAGGACCCGACAAAGGTCATTCACTCACTTCGAGGGAACTTCAAGGACATGCTGAGGGATGCTGGTGTGTCGAAGGAGATCAACGACTTCATCACTGGACACGGTTCGGGCGACGTGGCCGGGTCCTACGGAGAAGGCCCGAGCTTGAAGGTTCGGAAAGAAGCAATCGAGCGATTGAATTTTGACTACATCGTAGAGGCAGGCGACTGAGCGAGGAACGATAACGTCCAAGGACGGGGTTCAGAGAGCCCAATTCAAGCCTATCGCTTTCTCCCAACCACCTGCCAGAATTTCTTCGTGTCGGCAGACATCTCAATTTCTGTAGTGGCTCGCTTCATGCACGCTCTCCAAATTCCCCTTGGGACGTGAGGATAACGCTGTGCAGCAGCATCGTACCTCATTGAAATTTCTTCGATGTAGCCCTTTGTAATCTCCTTATTAGTAAGTTCTTTTTCAATTGATCTCTTTAAGGATGAGAACTCATTACCACCCTGTTTGTGTTGTTCTGCGCGTTCTTGAAAACGAACTAGATAATGAACAGCTGAAGACAACACCGTCAAAAGACTTGCGATGGGAAGTAAATAATCGGACCAAGCCAGGTCAGCTGTGTCGATACCGTTCCTTATCAATTCGTTGTTTGAAAGAAAGAGTACGCTGATGGCGGCAACCATATTGAAAATCGTAAGTGCAGCGTGCCAACGACGGTATTTATCTGACGCTACATAGTGCGCTAAACTTGCTCGCCACATTCGGTTCTGCCAAAGCTTAACGAGTTCAATTTTTGCACAGGCCGCTTCAAATTCTTCCTCAAATTCAGACCCTTGAGACATCTATATCCTCACCAGTAAACACCTCCACAGAGTAGTCATATCGGGTGGATGGTCAATGTGAGGCTGTTCATCGAAAAAGGAAGGAGCCATTGCGGCTCCCTCCAAGTTCTTCATCCGTCACTCTTTCAGCAAATCCTCGAACGTCCTGCGCTTCACCCGCACAGTTCCACCGCCAGCCTTCACCGGGAACAACTCACGGTTCCGCCTGACCTGCTCCTTCAAGAGTTCACCCTGACCTTTCTTTTCGGCCTTGATGATCTCCTGCAGTTGCTTGAACTCACCCTGAGCGGCCTTGCGATACGGAATGAGGTTTTTGACTTTTTGGATACCTTTGCTAAGAAATATTCTAACGGCCCAACATGTCCTCATGCGAAAAAGGGAAAGTGTGACGGTTGACAAAAACAGACTTAGCGTAGGATTTCAAATACGATCCTTGTTTCTCAAATGCTACGGTTCTCTACGTGGCTTTGCGAGCCACGTAGCTGATATAATCACTGTCAGCGTTGTAATAAGTTTTTTTGCCGGTTTAGCGGTGGCATATTTCCCTGCGCTCTATGAAAGGTCACTCGACTCTGTATGCAAATGGGATGGTGTCTTTGAGCACTATGGGCCGTGCAAGCTTCGGGCAAACGAGGAGAAGCTTCGAAAGGCCAATAAACTCCTGTTTGAGCAGGGCCGCGGAAATGAGGCACTTGCTCTTTTCCAGCAGCTTTCAGAAGACGATCACCCCATCGCAATTGGGATGGTTGCGTTTATCAAAGGAACTGGCTTTTCTGGATTAGAGCGCGATTTGGACGCTGCAAGAGAGATTGCAAAGAGCGTAAGAAATGAACTCGCGACCGGAGAGCCGGAAAACGGGCAGCAACTTTTTTTGCAGGCGACAATTGAACACTTTTTGGATGGTGATCCGGAACTGAGTCTAGAGAACTTTATTAAGTTAAGAGAAGCTGCTTCCCGCGGTTTTTCTCACGCCAGTTATGTAGTAGCGGTGCAATACTTTAATGGCGGAGCCGTCAAGGCCAGTCGTGATCGCTTCTTTGACAACATGTTGGTAGCAGCAGAGGCAGAGCATGTTTTAGCCATGGAAGCCATTGGGGACGCCTTTCGAAATGGAATAGGCACCGACCCCTCACCTTCCAGTGCACGAAAGTGGTATGAACGCGCCTCAACAGCCGGCTCATCCACCAGTCAGAGAAAGATCGGAGAAATGGTTGCTGAAGGTTTGATAGGTGAAGGTGGGCTTGGTGCTTCAGTAAGTATTTTTGAAGTAGCCGGATCTATGGGAGATGCGTTAAGCTCCGTTCTTGCGGAACGAATAAAATTCGATTTGGGCCTAACTGATGAGCCGTCGGAAGTCATACTAAAAAAACTTAGTGAGTTTGCCGATCAGGAAATTGCAGAAGCAAATTTCTTGCTCGGCCATGTCTGGCTTAATGGATACCTGACTAACTCCAAACAAACGTTTGACATCGAGCGCGATCCGAAACTTGCTGCAACTTACTTCGAACGTTCGTTGCCGACCTCAAATAATGCACACGTTTTCTTGGCAGAAATCTATTCAGGGATGCATTCAAGCACTACCGTTGACTTTGCGTTGGCCGCTGAGCATGCACAAAAGTGCATTGACAGTTCTTCCAAGTACTCAATGGGCTGCAAAGCGCTTTTGGCCTGGCTCAACTTGGAAGGTCTCGGGGTGCCAAAAGACATTGGTAAAGCAGAGGCTCTTGCTCGCGAAGAATATGAAGCAGGCGGCGTTTTTGGTGCAGTTACACTAAGCAATGCCATCAAGGTCCGCGCAGGAGAGAACGACAAATCTGCAAATCAAGAGAGGCTTACTGTTCTTCTCGATGCGATTGAGAAAGTGCCAACTCACGCTCATGCACACCTACATTTGGCTTGGCTCTACGAGCTAGGACCGCCTGGAATTCAACACAACCAAGAACTTGCGTACGAGCATTTTAGAATTTCGGCTGACTACGGTATACCAGTCGCGTCTTGTAACACTGGCTTCTGTTTGCTCAAGGGAAACGGTACGGAAAAAGATGTTGCGGCTGCGATCCCCTACCTTGAAGCCGCGGCGAGAGAGGGCCTCGTCCCCCCGTTGAAGCACCTATTCGAAGTTCTTGAAACTGAGAGCGGGCACGATCTAACACGTGACCGCCTTTATCAGATACGGGACGAAGGCCTTGAAAGGCTGAAATCTAAAGCTCTGCAGTCCGCTTGCACGGCCAACGCGCTAGGTAAGCGATATGAAAAAGGTGAGCTTTTAGAAAGCATTGACTTGTCCGAAGCCAATCGTTGGTACGAAGTATCGGCAACACTCGGTTCACTCTCAGGTAAGTACAACTATGGTCGCCTGAATACCGGACACATTTTTGAGCGCCGCAACCCAGGGGACGGCCTTAGAGCACTCGAAGACGCAGTCGAATTAGGGTCAGCTGAAGCAGCACTTTGGCTTGCCTATCTTTACCTAAATGGTGACATTGTGGATGAAGACGAGGTAACTGCAAAATCATGGTTGAACGAAGCAGAAGAGCTCGGTGCCGCAATAGATGATCAACTTATTCTATCAGAACTCCCTTCCTCCTGGGTATTAGCGTTCCAAGGTAGAGTTATGGGGTGTGATGGCAGTATATCTGAACGTGATTTACTGGAGGATGTGACTGGCATAGCATCCCTTTCCGAATGACTAGCACTTTGCCGCCTAAAAACTCTCAGCGTGAACTCTACGAACCTCCTCAGCGCGACCCGCGCCGAACACAGAGTTGAACGCGGGGGCCACTGTCGGGTTGGCGACCAGCTTATCGATGGCCGCTTGGGGAATAAGTTCATAATCAGTCATAGTTACCGTACCGATCTTTCTCGAGGGCATCTTCTAACTCCCTCAGATTTGCTTCGTAGATTTGGACTAACGCTTCTCGCGCTTGTTCAAAGGACACCACCGTGCGACAATTCCATCAAGATCGTTGGCTTCAAGTGCAGTGTTTAGGTTATCTATTTCAGCGTGAAAAGTTGTTTCGGCCCCAATTTCAATTGTACCGCCTCTTGTCTCCCTAATCTGACGCCAATCAGGCAGGCTGCTAAGCAGGTTGTTTCTTGCCGTTTTTTCAGCACGGCGAGCAGCAAGTGTTTCCTTGGTGTTCTGGTCAAGAACGGCCAACGCTGCATCCCTTGTACGACTTGCAAGTTCTTCAGCGTCACCGCCGTACATTTCGGCTTGAACTTGAGCCATTTCATTTATCGAACGATACGAGTAAAAAATGGATTCAATTGAACAGACATCAAGCGGGAATACATTCTGAGCTTCGAGGGCCAAAACTTCTTCGTCGGATCGGTCATCTCTATCAATTAAACCGACGGGGCTGAGCCAGTGTAGTTCTTTCGATCCTGCCAGCCCGATTACTGATCGTTCGACATCTCGGCAACTTCCGCGTGGAACGACTGACAAGTTGGGAAACAAAGCAGAAACAAGCGGAAAGTCTAAACTCCGAGCTTCGTCGCCCTCTATAAACAATAGTCTTCGCCGGGCGCCAAGGAGTGCCCTCCTAATGTCGTCAGGTACTTCGATGCCAGGTTCTAGAATATCGACATCCCAACCAGAAGCAGCCGATCCATTCCAACTACAGTTACGCACGATGACAACTCTCGCATCGGGAGTGCTGTTAGGGAGTTCAGGTTCATGAGTAGCTACTACGAAACGACAATCTTTACGCCTTTCAAAGAGGGCGGATAGCATCGGTTCCGTTATTGCGCGATGCAAATGCCTTTCAGGTTCATCTATCAGGAACAAAGTGCCTGGCCTAGCAGTAAGCACTTGTCCAGCCAACATAACTGCATTTCGTTCGCCGTCTGAAAGTTGTGTGATACTGAAAGTGGCTTGGCCATCATGGCTTGCGAGAATGTCACCGTCATCGTTTATGGAAAGTTGGACCGACAAAGAGCTAAATGCCAAAATGTCATTCATAGCTTCCAAAGGCGATGGCAGCTTTGCCGCTGTTGCAGCTTCCTGGACCTGGTCAGTTTTCAGTAGTTGGAGTACATCTCTCGAGAGCTTGTTTTGCGCATTAGCAAGGTCGAACAAAGCGACCTGCGAACGATGTTGCGCGTAGTCATCCTTCCAACACCACGCGAACAGACATTGACGCTGGACCAGCTACGCGCCTTGTATGAGGCCGTACAGTATCAGGGCAAGCCGTGGCGCCACTTCCTGCAATTGCTCATCCTGACTGGCCAGAGACCCAGCGATCTGATGCAGTTCAACCCGGCTCTGGTGCGCGATCAGTGCATGGTGATCCCGCCTTCTAAGAACGGCACCAGCCACGTCATACCGTTGGCCGGTCGAGCTTTCGTTCTGGCCGCGATGCAGCCGAACCAGTTTCAGGATTTCAAGACAACCGCACACGTCAAACGACGCTGGTTCGTTGACGCATATATCCCCGTCAGGAAGTTCCAGATCAGGGACATACGCAGATCGTTCGCCACGCATCTGTGCGAACACGGCGCGGATGAAAACGAAGTAGACCGGATATTGAACCATCAGGCCGCAGCAACATCACGCGTGGTTGCACGAACCTACAACCGATCCCGACGCCTGAGACAGCGCCGGGAAATCATGAACCTGTGGGAAGGGTTGTTGTTTAAGGGTGCATAGCGGCATTGACCCGACGCGGAACAAAATTAGAACATGCAGCATGAAAAAATGGCCGCGGACGACTCCTTATGACCTGAAATGCAAACTGGAATGTTTGCGCGAGTATCGCAGCAAACCGTCGCTACAAGACGATTGGGTCGCTGTCTTTGAGTGGTTGATTCAGCACGGCATTGAACCACCAGACCAAGCTTTGCCGACCGAACCGGAACTACGCGGGCCAGTCGGTTACAATTAGCTATACTTTTGGATAGTCCCCTATTCTTATGCCCGCTTATCGGTGTCAGTCATTTCGTGGTAGACATAAGTTGCATAGTCCTATGCGAACCCCTCCTGCGGCCACCATCCCAGTGCCGTTGGGATTAGCCAGCTTCGCAAAACTCACTCACAGGAACTGCGAAGCTGGTTCTTTTCTTGGCAACACAATCGTCGTCTTGGACCAAATTCGATCAGTCACATCATCCATTGCCTCTCAACCGGATGCATGCACCTACTGTGGCAGTTCACCGAAATAGCCGCTCAGGTAAGCTATTATTGCACCTATAACGCCGACCACAATCACAATTGAGATTAAAGCACCGCTGCCCCTTGAGTAGTAACCCATCGTCAGTAGCCCGACGACAAAGATGCCAACCAAAAAATAGAGTACAGTGTTGTCCATGACGAAACCCGTGCCGCAATGTCGTTTAGTCACAATATGATAGAATTTCGTGTCATGTCTAACCAAGAAAAAGCCCCGCACTATGGCGGGGCGGTCACTCGTTACCCCCTCATCCCCCAAAAAACCCGCGTTGTTCGGAGGGAAACCAAGTGAACAACGCGGGCAGACAGTTAGGGGTAAATTGTGTACGGCGTTAATTGCACTTTGGATCAAAATTCCCCGCGCCGCCCTAATCTGGGATGATAGGCAACGCGGGGACTTAGTCTGGTCATGGGACTGCCCAGACTAAATGGGGCAAGTGTGTTACGGGTCGTGTCGCTTGTTGGATCAAACTGTTGCAATTTGCGTTCACCTGCATTTGAGGGCGCTGTTCAACCAGCCAGTTCTAAGTTTTCCAACAGAACTTTTGCCAGCATTCCGTTTGTGTTGAACCGTCGGACCCATGCATACCGCCCGCTTAAACGTTCGACGCGCTGAACCGCGTGCGGGACACCACGACCACAGGGTTTGGTGTTCGTCAAACGAGGTTTTTACCACTACTCAAACCGCCATTCTTAGAGAAATATTATGTCTCGAAGTGAGTGAAAAACGAAACTTCATGACAAGGCGAGAAGGATGAACTAGGAATCTAACAAAGAAAAAGTTCTGGACGTATTGTGGAACACATTGCCTTTACCTTTGAGATGGGGGTCGTTTGTACCCTTCTGGCTTTCACCGTTTTTTTGTTCGTCTCCGAGATCATCAGGATCGACCTTTCCGCCATATTGGTTCTGGTTCTCATAGGCTTGCTCAGCTACGCGCCCGGGCTGGGAAATCTGGCGGATGTAACCCTTCTGTTCGACGGCTTCGCATCCAATGCCGTCATCTCGATCATTGCGGTAATGATCGTCGGTGCTGGTCTGGACAAGACGGGGATCATGAACAAGGTTGCTGCCGTTATCCTCAAATATGGTGGCAAATCGGAAGGCAGGGTTGTTCCAATCATCTCAGGAACCGTTGGCGTCATTTCTTCGTTCATGCAGAATGTCGGCGCCGCTGCTCTGTTTCTTCCCGTTGTCAGCCGTATTTCTTCGCGGTCAGGTATACCGCTGTCACGCCTGCTGATGCCGATGGGATTCTGCGCCATTTTGGGTGGCACAATGACGATGGTCGGGTCGTCTCCACTTATCCTGCTGAACGATCTGATCCTGACGGCAAATGACAGTTTGCCGTCATCTCAGAAAATGGAGCCCTTCAGCCTGTTCTCGGTCACACCGATCGGTGCAGTTCTGATCCTGACGGGAATTGGTTACTTTTTGCTGTTGGGACGCTGGGTTTTACCCGTGGCTGAAGGGCCTGACAATACGGGCACCGGACAAGGGACACAGGAATACCTGCAAAGGGTCTATGGCCTCAAAGCCGACGTGTTCGAAGTCGTAGTGCCCGAGGACAGCCCCTTGGTCGGAGAGATTCTGGCCGACATCAACCACGAAAACCACCTGTACATCATTTCCACCTTCTATCGCGGCAAAACCTCGATGGTTCAGGTTTTGACAGCCGAAATTGCGGCCCCGTGTCGGCTGGCCATCGTCGGCCGCCGTTGGGAGGTCGAGACGTTCGCCAAGAAATACGGGCTTACCGTTCTTCCGGATTTGGACATTTTTGTCGAAGAGTTCGCCCCCACCAATGCAGGCGTGGCCGAGGTGGTCGTCACGCCAGACAGCAAGCTGATCGGCAAATGCCCCCGCGAGCTTTTGTTCCGCAAGACCTATGGCATGTCGCTGCTGGCCATTCACCGCGGCGAAGAGACGCTGAGCCATGTCGAGACCGAGGATCACGAATCCACTCAGATCGGGCTCGAAAAGTTTCAGGCCGGTGACATGCTCGTGGCGCATACCAGATGGGACAACCTGATGCGGATCAAGCGCGACCCGGACTTCGTCGTTGTGACAACGGACTTTCCCCAGGACGAACTGAGGCCGCAAAAAGTCGGTTGGGCCCTGGCATTTTTCGCCATTTCGCTGTCATTGATCCTGTTCACGGACGTCCGGCTTTCGCTCTGCCTTCTTACCGGAGCGGTAGGCATGATGTTGACCCGTGTGCTCAGCGTGGATGAGGCATACCGCGCGGTCGGGTGGAACACCGTATTCCTGCTCGCCTGCCTCATACCGTTGGGACAAGCTGTACAGAACACAGGCACGGCTGCGTGGATCGCCCAGCAGATCATGATAATTCTGGACGGCTGGCCGCTCTGGTCGCTGCAAACCGGAATCGCTGTTCTGGCGACTGCTTTTTCTCTGGTCATGTCAAATGTCGGGGCCACTGTCCTGCTGGTGCCTTTGGCGGTATCGATTGCGATAGCGGCTGGTGGGAATCCATCGGTTTTTGCACTGACCGTCGCCATTTCCACATCGAACAGCTTCATCATCCCAACCCATCAGGTAAACGCATTGATTATGGGTCCGGCAGGATACAAGGTGATGGATTTCGTGCGTTCCGGCGGGATCATGACTGTGCTGTTTCTGGTCGTTTCGCTGCTCATGATCAACGTCATCTATTAGCGCGAGAGGATCCGGGGTGTTCGGCGGTCTTTTCCCATCATCGGGACAGGTTCTGTCGAGGCATCAGCTCAACACAGTGTACGACCCTTGCAGAGATACCGTTCGTCGCCGGGCCCATCTCAGGCTGAACCCCGCACGACATGCCGCCCATCGACGCCCACAGGTCGCTTTCTACTCCTCCGCATCATTGTTACGCGCGACTCGCTTGACAAGCAGGCCAGCGGTGCCGCATGTCCCTTTCGTTGGTGTCGGTGACAGCCGATGAAAAGGGAATGCGTCAACGGTCATGCCGCCAAACGCAGCCGCCCCCGCGACCGTGAACGGAGAGGATGCCCAATGCCACTGGCCCAAAGGCCGGGAAGGCGGGACATCCGACAGAGGCCCTCCTCTGGCATCCGCAAGCCGGGAGACCTGCCAACAACCGAAGTTGAAACCGGGCGGGGTGTTCCGGTGTCGGGTCCGTGACCAATCGTGGCCCGCATGAAACCCCGTCCCCCGCGAAGAGGATTTGGGGGGATGAGAGACATGACCGAGACCACACCAGTCGAGTTGCTGGTCTGTACCACCTGCCGTCGCGGCCTGCCTGTCGAAGATGACGCGCAACGCCCGGGCGCTTTGTTGCACAAGGCCCTGAAACAGGCTGACCTGCCCGACGGTGTCACCCTGAAAGCCGTAGAATGCCTGTCAAACTGCGATCAAGGTTGTTCGATCGTATTGCGCGGCGGGCCGGGCCGCTGGACCTTCGTCTATGAAAACCTGAGCGAAACAGATCATGTCGACGTCATTGTCGACGGTGCGACCAAGTATCTGGCCACTGAAGATGGTTTGGTGAAATGGCGCGAACGCCCCGAACATTTCCGAAAAAACTGTGCCTCGCGCATTCCCCCGATTGGAGCCTGACATGTCGAACCTCGAAAAACTCCCCGTTACAGTGATCACCGGCTTTTTGGGCTCGGGCAAGACCACTTTGGTGCGTCATCTGATGCAGAACCCGCAGGGCAAGCGCCTTGCTGTCGTGGTCAACGAGTTCGGCGATGTAGGCGTCGATGGCGACATCCTGAAATCCTGCGCCATTCCCGATTGCCCGGCGGAAAACATCATGGAACTGGCCAATGGCTGCATCTGCTGCACCGTGGCAGATGATTTCATTCCCACCATCGAGGCCCTGATGGCTCTGGAACCGCGCCCGGATCACATCCTGATCGAAACCTCGGGACTGGCGCTTCCCAAACCATTGCTGAAGGCGTTTGACTGGCCCGACATCCGCTCGAAAATCACCGTGGATGGCGTGATCGCCCTAGCCGATGCCGAGGCTGTAGCCGCCGGTCGCTTCGCGCCCAATGTCGAAGCGGTGGATGCCCAGCGCATGGCCGATGACTCGATCGACCACGAAACGCCCCTGTCCGAGGTGTTCGAGGATCAGATCTCCTGCGCCGACATCATCCTGCTGACCAAGCCCGACCTCGCCGGCCCTGAAGGCGTGGTAAAAGCACGCGAGATCATCGCCGCCGAGGCGCCGCGTCCCCTGCCCGTGGTCGAAGTGGCCGAAGGTGCGGTGGACGTTCGCGTTGTGTTGGGTTTGGAAGCCGCCGCCGAGGATGACATGGACGCCCGCCCTTCGCATCACGACGGCCACCATGATCACGAGCATGACGATTTCGAAAGCATCATCGTCGAGTTGCCCGAGCAAGCCGATCCGACCCAACTGGTGGCCAAAATCGAGCGCCTCGCCAATGAGCTGAACATCCTGCGGGTCAAAGGGTATGCCGCCGTTCAGGGAAAGCCCATGCGTCTGTTGGTACAAGCCGTGGGTGCGCGGGTACGTCACCAGTATGACCGTCCGTGGGAACCCGGCGAAGAGCGCCGTTCGCGTCTGGTCGTCATCGCCGAGCATGACGACATCAAAGAGGCGGAAATCCGCGAAATCCTCGTGGGTGTGCGTGAGGCTGCCGAGTAAGACCCATGCACGTCGTCTTCCGCGAAAGCCACGGGCTCGAGGAAACCGAGACCCCGACCGATCTGGGCCAGAGCCCAGCAGAACTGGTGGTGCTGTCTTTCTCGGACAGCGACCTGGGTGCTTTCGCGGCGGGCTGGCATCGTGGTGGCGGACCGGATGGGCGAATGCCGACCCTGCGGCTGGCCAATCTGACAGCTTTGAAACACCCGCTGTCCGTTGACACCTATGTCGAGCAGACGCTCGAGGGCGCCAAGGGCATTCTGATCCGTCTGATCGGTGGCGTGCCCTACTGGTCCTACGGCCTGCAGCAGGTTCTGGCACTGGCGCAGGCCAAAGGCATCGCTCTGGCCGTCCTCCCAGCGGACGGGCGCGAGGATACGCGGTTGGATGACTATTCCACCTTGCCCGTCTCGACCCTGCGGCGGCTGGCGCATCTGTGCGATACCGGCGGCGAGGTCGCGGCACAGGCCGCACTGGCACAGATGGCTCTGGCGGCAGGGCTTTATGCCGGTCCGGTGATGGGCGCCAAGACCTTGCCCGAATGTGGCGCGTGGTGTCCGGGTCGCGGCGTAATCCCGGTGGAAACCGCGTTCGAAGATAACGCTAAACGCATCCTCGTCACCTTCTACCGCGCTTACCTGACCTCGGCAGACACCGCCCCGATCGCCACCCTGATCCGCAGCCTGCGGGCCCGTGGATTCGAGGCGATGGGCCTGTTTGCCCCGTCGCTCAAGGCGCCTGTGGCCGCCGACTGGTTGCGGGAACAGGTTGTTGCGCTGAAACCATCGGCAATTGTCAATGCCACTGCCTTCTCGGGCAAAGGTGCGTCGGGAACATCGCCTCTGGACGCAGCAGATGTGCCTGTGTTTCAGGTCGCTCTCGCCACCTCGCGCCGGAAAGCGTGGGCCGAAGCAGAACGCGGGCTGTCCCCCGCCGATCTGGCCATGCATGTGGTACTGCCCGAGGTGGATGGGCGGATCTCGGCGGGAGTCGCGTCTTTCAAGGAACCCGGCAAACGCGATCCTCATCTGGAATACGCGCGCTTTGCACATCGGCCCGAACCGGACCGGATCGAAGCGATCATCGACCGTGTCTCGGGCTGGCTTGCACTGAACGATAAACCCAAGGCAGATCAGATTCCCGCGCTGGTCCTGTCCACTTATCCCGGCAAAGACTGGCAGATGGCCCATGCGGTTGGCCTTGACGCGCTGGCCTCGGCCCAAGCGATGCTGTCCGATCTTCGCGAAGAAGGCTATGACATCGCGACTGGCGAGCCGATTGCCGACACTCTTCTGGACGCACGGATTTCGTGGGCGCTCGAGGATTATCTGGATGCGCTTGCGGATTTGCCCGAGACCCTGCGCACCGATCTGCACACCGCATGGGGCGCGCCCGAAGATGATCCGGCCTGTGCCGATGGGGTCTTTTATTTCACCGCACTGCGACGCGGCAAGGCGCTGGTCGCGCTGCAACCCGAACGCGGCACGCCCGAGCTGCGTGATGACGACTATCATGACCTCTCGCGCACCCCGCGCCACAGCTATGTCGCCTTCTATTTGTGGCTGCGCAAAGGGTTGGGCGTGAACGCGCTGATCCACATCGGGGCACATGGAACGCTGGAATGGTTGCCCGGAAAATCGGTCGCTTTGTCTGCTCATTGCTGGCCCGAGGCGCTGATCCGCGATCTGCCGGTGATTTATCCCTTTATCGTCAATGATCCCGGTGAAGCCGCGCAAGCCAAGCGCCGGATTGGAGCGGTCACGCTGGGCCACATCCCGCCCCCGATGAAGGAAAGTGGCACGCCGGATCGGATGGTCCGGCTTGAATCGCTGCTGGATGAGTTTTCGAACGCCGACGGGCTTGACCCCAAACGCCGTGACCGCTTGCAGGAAGATATCCGTGATGAAGCTCAGGCCATTGGCTTGGAAAGCGATCTCGGCCTTGATCAGGCAACCTGCACCGCCGAAGCGATCACACGTATCGACCGCTTTGTCTGTGACATCAAGGAAAGCCAGTTTGGCGACGGGCTGCACATCTTCGGGCGCGTGCCCGAGGTGACGGGCAATTTCGATCCGGCCCCGTCGGCCCACGCTGAACGCGACGCGCTGATCAAAGCGCTCGGGGGAAAACGGATCGATGCCGGGCCTTCGGGTTCACCCTATCGTGGTCGGTCAGATGTTCTGCCCACCGGGCGGAACCTTTACACCACTGACCCGCGGTCGGTTCCGACCCGTGCGGCCTATGCGCAGGGTGTGAAACTGTCCGAGGAACTGGTGCGACGCCATCTTCAGGAAGAAGGCGATTACCCAAAGGGGCTGATCGTCGATCTGTGGGGGTCAGCCACCATGCGCACGGCGGGCGAGGAATTTGCCATGGCGCTGCACCTGCTGGGCGTCAAACCCGTATGGGACAAAGGGTCCGAGCGGGTCTCCGGCATCGAGGTTCTGCCTATCACTGACCTGAGCCGCCCGCGCCTGGACGTGACCTTGCGGGTGTCAGGCCTGTTCCGGGATGTTTTCCCGACGCTGTCCGCTTTGTTTGGCCAAGCGGTTCGCGCATTGGCCGCGCGTGATGAGGCGGCGGACTGGAACCCCTATGCCGGGCAGGAGCCGGTGGCGCGGGTCTATGGACCTGCGCCCGGAAGCTATGGCGTCAACATGACCGAACTTTCCGAGGTGTATACCGACGAGGCCCGTGCACAGGCCGGTGAAGCGTGGCTTGAGGCCAGCTCTTTTGCATTGGAAGGCGAACACATATCGCAGGACAAGGACGGTATCACCCAACGCGTTGCAAATGCGGACAGCTTTGTCCACTTGCAGGACCTGACCGAAACCGATCTTCTTCTGGCCAACGATTATGCCACACACGAGGCGGGTTTTGCCGCCGCCAAGAAGATCGCCGGCGGAACCGCGCAGCTGTACCATCTGGACAACACAAATCCGGAAAATCCTCGTGCCCGCACCTTGCCTGAAGAAATCAGCCGTGTCGTCCATGCCCGCGCCGCCAATCCCGGCTGGATCGCCGGAATGCAACGCCATGGTTTCCGCGGAGCCGCTGAAATCGCAGCGACGCTGGATCATATGGCCTCATTCGCGCATTTGTCCGGCACGGTCGCACCACATCTATTTGACCTCTACCACGATGCCACGCTGGGCAACACAGAGGTGGACGCGTTCCTGCAAGAGGCCAATCCCAAAGCTCGTCAGGCCATGCAGGACCGGTTCCGCGCGCTGCTGGAGGCCGGGCTTTGGAACACGCGCCGGAATTCCATCCGGGCCGATTTGGAGGAATTGAGATGAGTGCACCAATTGTTCAGGGCTGGTGCCCCGGCACCCATCGTCCGATGATGTCCGGTGACGGTCTGGTCGTCAGGGTCAGGCCCCGGCTGGCGCGTCTGGACGCCGATCAGGCTCTGGGACTGTGCGATCTGGCGGACCGCTTTGGCAACGGCTCGATCGATTTGACCAATCGCGCCAATCTGCAAATGCGGGGCGTGGACGAGGAAGACCACCAGTCTCTGCTCAAAGAGCTTGCCGCGCTGAACCTGCTGGATGCGGAACCCGGCATCGAAATACGCCGCAATATTCTGGTTACACCGCTCTATCAGGCGGGCGATTTGACCGCTCGGTTGACCCGTGACCTGATTGACCGGCTTGCGGAGCTGCCGGCCCTGCCTGCAAAGTTCGGCTTTGCAATCGACACAGGCCCCGAACGTCTGCTGGAGTCGGATTCGGCGGATATTCGTCTGGAAGCCGGTGCGGACGGCCTGATCCTGCGCGCTGACGGGTGCGAAACCGGGCGGAGCGTGACCGAGACCGACGCCATTGACCACGTGATCGCGCTGGCAATGTGGTTTTCCAAAACCTACACACCCGAGACACGCCGCATGGCGCGTGTCATCGACGCCCTGCCGCAGGAATGGCAAGGGTGTGCGCCCGGTTCTGTTGGCGCAAAGCTTCAACCCGGCCCCTGTGAACTGGGTGCTCTGTACGGCGCGGCTTTTGGGTCGCTGCCTGCGCGCAAGCTGTATGATCTGATCGAGGACAGCGGTGCTTGCGCCCTGCGCGTCACACCGTGGCGGCTGATCCTGCTGGAAGGCGGGGCGGCGACACCTGCCTCGGCGTTTGTCGAAGATGGAACCGATCCGTTGATGACCACCGACGCCTGCCCCGGCGCACCGTTCTGCCCGCAGGCACAGGCAGAGACGCGCGACATAGCCCGCGCATTGGCTTCGCGTGTTTCCGGACGTCTCCATGTTTCAGGCTGTAGCAAGGGATGCGCCCGCATGGGCCCCGCTGACATCACATTGGTAGGCGATAACGGACGATTTGATCTTGTCAAACAGGGCCGCGCGGGGGATGAGCCCTGCCAGCGCGGGCTTGACCCCCAAACACTCATGACCATGGACTTCACCTGATGCCCTATACATACGAAACCGATGGCGCAGCGATCTACAAGGAAAGCTTTGCCACCATCCGGTCCGAGGCTGATCTGGACCGGTTTGATGCCGATGAAGAGCAGGTTGCCGTTCGGATGATTCACGCCGCGGGTATGGTCGGGCTGGAAGAGTTCGTGCATTTCTCGCCCGGCTTCGTGCAAACGGCCCGTACTGCATTGGAAAACGGTGCACCGATCCTGTGTGATGCGCGCATGGTCAGCGAAGGCGTCACCCGCTTCCGCCTGCCCGCCGATAACGGGGTGATCTGCACCCTGCACGATGAACGCGTACGCCCGCTGGCCGCCGAGATGAGCAACACCCGTTCCGCCGCTGCGCTGGAGCTGTGGCGGCCGCATCTGGAGGGCGCGCTGGTCGCCATCGGCAATGCGCCCACCGCGCTTTTTCATTTGCTGAACATGCTGGAAGACCCGGATTGCCCGCGCCCTGCCGCGATCATCGGCTGCCCGGTAGGCTTTGTCGGTGCGGTGGAATCCAAGGATGCGCTTTGGGAAGCCCAACCGGTGCCGTCCTGCATTGTCAAAGGTCGTCTGGGCGGCAGCGCCATCACAGTGGCGGCCGTCAACGCCATCGCAAGCCGGGCAGAATGAAGATGGGCACCATATACGGCGTGGGCCTTGGCCCCGGCGACCCGGATTTGATGAGCGTCCGGGCGGATCGCCTGCTGCGCAATGCAAAACATGTGGCGTTCTTCCGCAAACCCGGTCGCAGCGGCCAGGCACGCAAGATCGTCAACGGGATGATCCCCGAAGGTGCGATCGAGTTCCCTATGGAGTATCCCGTGACCACCGAGATCCCGGTGACAGATCCGCGCTATAACGAATTGCTGGCTGCGTTCTACGAAGACTGCACCAAGCATCTCAAGTCCCTGTCCAAACAGGGTGAGGACGTGGTTGTTCTGTGCGAGGGTGATCCGTTCTTCTATGGCTCGTTCATGCATCTTTACAGTCGTCTGCGCGAAGACGCGCCGGTTGAAGTTGTACCCGCCATTACGGGCATGTCCGGAGCCTGGACTGCGACAGGAGACCCGATCACCTGGGGTGATGATGTTCTGACCGTGCTGGTTGGCACCCTGCCCGAAGACACGCTGGCTGAACGCATGGCTAAAACCGATGCATTGGTCGTGATGAAAATCGGGCGCAACATCGACAAGGTGAAACGCGCTCTGAAGACCGCTGGCCTGTATGACCGGGCATGGATCGTGGAATATGCGCAGATGCCAAACCAGACGGTGACTAAGCTGCCTGAAGCCGGCGAGAAGATCACCCCGTATTTCTCGATCATCGTCGTGCACGGTCAGGGGCGGCGACCATGAGCGGCTGGGTCAAGATTGCCGGTCTTGGGCCGGGTGACGAGGCGCTTGTTACGCCAGAAGTAACGGCAGCACTGGCCGAAGCCACCGATGTTGTGGGCTATATTCCTTATGTGGCGCGTATTTCCGAGCGCCTGGGCCTGACACTGCATGCCAGTGACAACCGGGTCGAAATAGACCGTTCGCGACACGCGCTGCAAATGGCCGCAGATGGCAAACGCGTGGTCGTTGTATCCTCGGGTGATCCCGGCGTGTTTGCCATGGCGGCGGCCGTTTTCGAAGCGCTGGAAAACGGCCCCGCAGAATGGCGCGACCTTCAGATCGATGTGCTGCCGGGGATCACGGCGATGTTGGCTGCATCCGCACGCGCGGGCGCCCCAATGGGGCATGATTTCTGCGCCATCAACCTCAGCGACAATCTCAAACCATGGTCATTGATCGAAAAACGCCTGCGTCTTGCTGCACAGGCGGATTTCTCGATGGCCTTTTACAATCCACGCTCGAAGTCCCGCCCGGAAGGCTTTGTAAAGACGCTGGAAGTCCTGCGCGACGAGTGTGAGCCCGAGCGTGTGATCCTGTTCGCCCGCGCCGTATCGCGGACAGATGAAGAGATGCGTATTTCGACACTGGCCGAAGCCACGCCCGACATGGCTGATATGCAGACCGTGGTGATCGTGGGTTCATCCCGCACGCGTGTCATCGAGCGCGATGGAGCACCCATCATTTACACTCCTCGCTTCACCCCTGATGAGGATCAGGGATGAAACAGCCAGTCCAGAACCTGTCCGACCTGCGAAAACTCGGTCCGCTTCGGCAGAACCGGGCGATTGATCATCAGCACGGGCAGGCCCAGCGCCCGCGCCGCATCCAGCTTGGCGCGCGCGCCCGAGCCGCCTGCGTTCTTGGACACGACCAGCTGCGTCCCATGGTGCTGCATCAGCGCCCGGTCGTCAGCTTCGGCAAACGGCCCTCGGGCGACGACCACCTCTGCGTTCGGCAAGGGCAAAGTGTCGGGCTCATCCACAAGGCGCAGCAGGTAACTGTGTTGAGGCTGGGTCGAAAAATCTTCAAGATGCATTCGGCCAACTGCAAGGAAGACACGCTGAGCATCGCCGGACAATGCGTCGACGGCGGCAGCGATATCGGGCACGTTATGCCAGATATCGCCGGGCTGCGACATCCAGGCCGCCCGGGTCAACGCGGCCAATGGCGTCCGCGTCGCGGCGCACGCCTCAATCGCGTTCCGGCTCATCCGGGCCGCAAATGGATGGGTCGCGTCCACGACATGGGTGATGGCATTGTCACTGACATAGGCGGCCAGACCTTCCGGACCGCCGAAACCGCCAACCCTTACCGGCAAGGGCTGCGGACGCGGGTTTTCGACCCGTCCAGCGTAGGAATACACAGCCGCAATCCCTTGTTCCGAAACAGCTTTGGCCAGCGCATTGGCCTCGGTCGTTCCGCCAAGGATCAGGAGGTTTGTCATGTCTGAATCTCCGTGGCTGACCGTTCTTGGATTGGGCGAAGACGGGTTTGATGGCCTGTCGACTGCCAGCCGTCAAGTGCTGGACCGGGCCGAAGTGATCATGGGGCCGCCCCGTCACATGTCGTTGCTGCCTGAAACAGGGGCGGAACGTGTCGAATGGCCAGCGCCGTTCTCGGATGGGCTGCCGATCCTGAAAGGATTGCGTGGCCGGCAGACCGTTGTTCTGGCCTCGGGCGATCCGTTTTGGTTTGGCGCAGGCTCCGTCATTGCGCGCAATTTCGATGCCGGTGAATGGACCGCCCTGCCCGGCCAATCCACCTTTTCTCTCACCGCTGCCCGGCTCGGCTGGCCTTTGGAAAACACTCTGACTTTCGGCTTGCATGCCGCCCCACTGACCCGTTTGCGACCGCATCTGGCCCCGGGACTGCACGCGATCCTGTTGCTGCGCGACGGAAAAGCCGTGGCGGAACTGGCTACGTATCTGACCGAGACAGGCTTTGCCGACTCGGCCCTGCATGTGATGCAGGCCCTAGGTGGCCCGCGCGAAAACACCCGAACAGTCACCTTAACCGAAGCGCTGTTGGGTACGTTCGACCATCCGGTCTGCGTCGGGCTGGAAGTCTCCGGTGCAGGACCCGCCCTGTCCAAAGCGTCTGGTAAACCGGACGCCATCTTTGAGACGGACGGGCAGATCACCAAACGCCCGATCCGCGCGCTGACACTCTCGGCGCTTGCCCCGCAACGGGGCGAGCATCTGTGGGATATCGGAGGGGGCACTGGTTCGATCAGCATCGAGTGGCTGATGTGTGACCCAACCCTGACCGCAACCAGCATAGAACCCCGCGCTGACAGAGCAGATCGCATTCGTCGGAATGCAATTGCATTGGGACAGGATCGGTTGAACGTCATCCATGGCACCGCGCCCGCTGCGCTGAACGGGTTAGAGTTGCCTGATGTGGTTTTCATCGGGGGGGGCTCAGTGCAGACCTGCTGAACTGGGTGCACACGAATCTACCCTCTGGCACGCGTCTGATCGCCAATGCGGTGACTTTGGAAAGCGAGGCCACACTTGCCCATTGGCATGAGAATCTGGGCGGTGAACTCCTGCGGATCGAACTCGCACAATCTGCGCCGCTTGGACCACGCCGCGGCTGGAAATCCGCCTACCCGGTAGTGCAGTGGAGCGTAACGCTATGATCGTTGCCGGTTTGGGATTCTCGTCTGCCGCCACAGTCGACAGCCTGCGCGCCGCATATGATGCGGCGGCAGCGAGCCGGGATGTGACCGCCCTGGCAACTGTTGCCGACAAGGAAGGTCATTTCGCCCTGACAGTTTTTGCCGAAGAACTGTCCCTTCCACTGCATTTCGTTGGTGCCGCCGATCTGGCCGGTCAACGCACGCTTACCTGCTCGACCCGCAGCCGCGCCACCTATGGCACCGGAAGCGTGGCCGAAGCATCCGCATTGGCCGCCGCCGGAAAGCTTTTTGGCTTGGGCGCGCGGCTGCTTTCACCCAGACAGATTTCAGACGACCGGCTGGCGACCTGTGCCATAGCCATCGGAGGACAGACATGACCGTTCATTTCATCGGCGCCGGACCGGGCGCTGCCGACCTGTTGACACTGCGTGGACGCGACATCATCGCATCCTGCCCCGTTTGCCTCTATGCAGGCTCCCTGGTTCCGGAAGAAATCCTCGACCACTGCCCCGAAGGTGCAAAGATCGTGAACACCGCTCCAATGGACCTGGATCAGATCATGGCCGAGATCGAGGCCGCACATCAGGCCGGCCAGGACGTGGCCCGTCTGCATTCCGGCGACCTGTCGGTCTGGTCGGCGATGGGGGAACAGATCCGCCGCCTGAAAAAAATGGGCATCCCGGTCAGCGTAACCCCGGGCGTTCCGTCCTTTGCCGCGGCTGCGGCGGCTTTGGGAACTGAACTTACTTTGCCCGGCCTGGCGCAATCCGTGGTTCTGACCCGGACGCCGGGCCGCGCATCTTCCATGCCCGAAGGCGAGTCGTTGGAGAATTTCGCACGCACAGGGGCGACACTTGCCATTCACCTGTCGATCGGCAATCTGGACAAGGTCATTGCTGACCTGATCCCAGCCTATGGCACTGACTGCCCAGTTGCCGTGGTCTATCGCGCAAGCTGGCCGGATGAACGGATCATCCGCGCGACGCTGGAAACGCTCAAGGAAGCCTTGGACGACGGCATCTCGCGCACTGCGTTGATCATGGTTGGTCCGGCATTGGCGGGCGAAGGCTTTGACGAAAGCTGCCTTTATTCGAAAGATTACGACCGCCGCTATCGTCCACAAAGTGCCGAGAGCCCCTGGTCGAGCTGGAGCCATGGTGATGATTAACCCTCCGGGCCTTCTGATCTCCGCACCGTCCTCCGGCACAGGCAAGACAACGGTCATGCTGGGCCTGTTGCGAGCGCTGGCCGAGGATGGCCTGACCGTTCAACCGTTCAAGAGCGGACCGGATTATATTGACCCCGCCTTCCACCGAGCAGCGGCTGGGCGGGCTTCGTTTAATCTGGACAGTTGGGCGATGGGTGACCCGCTGTTGAACGCAATTTCAGCTCAGGCCGAAGGCGCTGACATCGTGGTGGCCGAAGGCTCGATGGGCCTGTTCGATGGCGTGGCCAAGCCGGGCGAGTTGGGTCATGGGTCAAGCGCCGAGACTGCCGCACGGATGGGTTGGCCGGTCGTACTGGTTCTGGATGTTGGCGGTCAGGCGCAATCTGCTGCGGCCACAGCGCTGGGGTTCAAGATGTACAACCCCGATCTGCCCTTTGCGGGAGTGATCCTGAACCGCTGCGCCAGCCCCCGGCACGAGCGCCTGACACGGTTGGGGATGGAACGTGCAGGCTTGCCGGTACTCGGTGTTCTGCCGCGCCGAGGCGACCTTACCCTCCCCGAGCGTCACCTGGGTTTGATTCAAGCCGTCGAACACCCGGATCTGGAAAGTGCCATTGTGGGATATGCTACATTTCTGCGCGAACATGTGGACCTGGAAACGATCAAACGGGTGGCTTCCTCAGGCCCCATTGGGCCATCGTCAGACGCGCTGCCGCGCCCTCCGGCCCAGCGGATTGCACTGGCTCGCGATGCGGCATTTTCCTTTACCTATCCGCATTTGCTGGAAGGCTGGCGCGCAGCAGGGGCCGAGATACTGCCCTTCTCACCTCTGGCCGATGAAGCTCCGGCGACGGATGCCGATCTGGTCTGGCTACCCGGCGGATATCCGGAACTGCATGCCGGGACGTTGGCTGCTGCCGGAACGTTCCTCGCTGGTCTGCGCAAGCACGCGGAAACAAGGCCTGTGCATGGGGAGTGCGGTGGGTATATGGCGCTGGGTCATGCGCTGATCGACAAGGATGGCGTGCGGCATGAAATGGCTGGCCTGCTGGGGCTGGTGACGTCGTACCAAAAACGCAAATTCAACCTGGGCTATCGCAAGGCCGAACTTTTGGCCCCGATGCCGGGATTTGCACAGAATGCGGCGTTGCGCGGGCATGAGTTCCACTATTCCTCGATCGTGGATCAGCCTGACGCGCCACTCGCCCGTGTGTTTGATGCCGAAGGCGCAGAAGGGCCTCAGACCGGCTCTGTTCGCGGCAATGTCACCGGTACGTTCTTTCACCTGATTGCGGAGGCATCTGAATGAGCGGATTTGTCTCTTTCGTCGGATCCGGCCCTGGTGATCCGGAATTGCTGACACTGAAGGCCGTAGATCGCCTGCAAAAGGCCGATGCGGTTTTGTTCGATGACCTCAGCAGCGGGCCTATATTGAGCCATGCGCGCGAAAACGCGGATCTTGTGGGCGTGGGCAAACGGGCCGGTCGACCGTCCCCCAAGCAGGACCATGTCAGCCGGTTGCTTGTGGACTACGCCCAGACCGGCCAGCATGTCGTGCGGCTGAAGTCCGGCGATGGCGGCATGTTCGGGCGCCTGGAAGAAGAGCTTGTTGCCCTGCGTAATGCAGGCATTGAATTCGAGATCATTCCCGGCATCCCGTCTGCCGTCGCTGCCGCAGCTGCCGCTGGCATTCCGCTGACGCGTCGTCTGACCGCACGGCGGGTGCAGTTCGTGACAGGACATGATGTCAGTGGCGCGTTGCCGGACGATCTGAACCTGACAGCACTGGCCGATTCTCAGGCCACCACCGTCGTATTCATGGGCAAACGTACTTTCCCGCTTCTGGCAGAAGCTTTGCATTCCCGCGGCCTGCCTTTGGATACGCCTGCCCTAATGGCTGAATCGGTTTCGACCCCGGATCAGAAGCTGACGAGCGCCACCATCGGCGCCCTGGCCGAACAGCTGAAATCCGAGATCGGCACAGCTCCGGCCCTAATCCTTTATGGGCCGCTGGCTGAGTGCGAAGATGATTGACCTGAGCCTGGTTGGCATCGGCACCGGCAATCCGGATCATGTGACCTTTCAGGGTGCGCAGGCGATCCGGTCGGCCGATCTGATCCTGATCCCCCGCAAAGGTGAGAACAAGGCCGATCTGGCCGGGCTGCGTGAGGAAATCATTGATCGGGTAACCGAGACACCGCCGGAGATTGCCTATTTTGACATCCCCAAGCGCCGCGCGGATGACGGCTATCTGCATGGCGTAGACGAATGGCACGACGCCATTGCACTGCGCTGGCAAGAGGCGATCGAGGCCCACCCGGAGGCGCAGCACATTGCGCTGCTGATTTGGGGCGATCCGTCCCTGTATGACAGTTCGCTGCGCATTGCGGCGCGGCTGGACCCCAAGCCCAACACCAAGGTGATTCCGGGCATCACAGCCTTGCAGGCATTGACCGCGGCTCATGCGATCCCGATCAATGATCTGGGCGCACCCTATGTCGTGACCACCGGGCGCCGTATCAGGGATGAAGGCTGGCCTGAAACCGCTTCAAAAGTCGCCGTCATGCTGGATGGGGAATGCTCGTTCCAATCCCTTGAAAGGGCAGAGTATGACATCTGGTGGGGTGCCTATGTGGGTATGAAAGAAGAGCTGTTGATAAGTGGCCCGTTGGATCAGGTCGCGCAGCGGATCCTTGATACGCGCGCCCGCGCCCGAGCCGATCATGGCTGGATCATGGATATCTACGTGCTGAAGAAACGCGAGGTGCAGCGCCGCTCGGCGAACACGGTTTCGTGACTGCGCAGAACTCTCAAGTCTGGCACACAGGTCAAAGCAAGATACCGGAGACGCGTTGATGAAAACCTTCATTCCCCTGCTCTGCCTGATCGCTTTACCCCTTTGGGCTCAAGACACGCCCGAGGGCTGGGCCGTATACCCATCCCAAAAGCCGTACGCCGAGCTGGTTGACGCAACCAAAGCCGCGATCAAGGAAAACGGACTGATCGTCGTGACTCAGGCGGGCCCGACCAAAGCGGCGGCAGCACGTGGGATTACCCTTCCGGGAAACCGCGTGATCGGGGCCTTCAACAATGACTACGCCGTGCGGGTTCTGGAGACCTCGGTCCACGCGATGATCGAGGCTCCGATCCGGTTTTACGTAACCGAGAACGAAGACGGGACGGCGACCCTGTCTTACAAGACCCCCAGCTTTGTCTTTACGCCTTACGCATCGGAAGGTGGGCAAGACCTGGTGAATATTGCCACAGAACTTGACACAAAGTTTCAATCGATCGCTGAAAGCGCAGTCAAATAGTCACACTGCCGTGAACCGCCTTGCGTCCAGAGGCGTCCTCCGCAATCTGCTTCGAAACAGTTTCTCGGAGCATGACTGATGCAGGACTCCTCGCCCCGCGCTGCGGATCTTCTGGCCCAACGTCTTTATGAAGCGGGCTGTCGTCACGCCTTTGGGATGCCGGGGGGCGAGGTCCTGACGCTGGTCGACGCACTGGAAAAGGCAGGGATCACCTTTCATCTGACCAAGCACGAAAACTCTGCCGGGTTCATGGCAGAAGCCGTGCATCATCGCGACGGTGCACCTGCGATTCTGGTGGCCACGCTGGGTCCGGGTGCAATGAACGGGATCAATGTGGTGGCGAACGCTTTGCAGGATCGTGTGCCGATGGTCGTTCTGACCGGATGCGTCGACGCGGACGAAGCGTTGACCTATACCCATCAGGTCATGGATCACAGCCGGGTTTATCGCTCGATCACCAAGGGCACTTATACACTGACAGCCAAGGGCGCGGATGTCATTGCCGACAAGGCGGTGTCATTGGCCATGCAGCCACGACTGGGCCCGGTTCATATCGACGTTCCGATTTCAGTGGCCGACACGCCTGTAACCGGCGTGAAACGCCGCCGGCTGGCCAAGGTCGCGCCGGTCAGCCCCGGCGGTGAATGCCTTGAGAAGGCCCGCCGCTGGGTGGCCGAGGCCGAACGCCCCATTGCCATTATCGGCCTGGATGTCCTCTATGACGACTCGCGCAGTGTGGTACAGGCGTTCCTGGAACATTTTGGTATTCCTTTCGTGACGACCTACAAGGCCAAAGGTGTCGTGCCCGAGGATCACCCGCTGTGTCTCGGCGGCGCAGGACTATCGCCGCTGGCTGACAAGCATCTCGTGCCTCTGATCGAACAATCGGACTTGGTATTGTGTTTGGGATATGACCCGATCGAAATGCGCACCGGTTGGCGTGAGATCTGGGATCCGGAAGAAAAACGCGTCATCGATATCTCTGCCGTGGTCAACGACCACTACATGCATCAGGCTGGATTGAACCTTGTCGCCGACACGGGCGAGACATTGGAGGCAATTGCCAAAGGCAACCCGGCCCGTGAAACATGGCCAGGCAACGAGCCAGCGCAGGTTAAAGCCTCGCTGGCAAAGGCCTTCTCCACCGATGAAAGCTGGGGGCCCGCTGCCGTAATTTCCGAAACACGTTCTGTCCTGCCGCCTGAAACACTGGCCACCGCCGACAGTGGCGCTCACCGCATTCTGTTGAGCCAGATGTGGGCGTGCAACGAAGAACGCGGGTTGATCCAATCCTCGGCGCTCTGCACTATGGGCTGCGCTGTTCCTATGGCCATTGGCCTGAAACTGGCAGAGCCCGACCGCCCGGTGATCAGCTTCTCGGGCGATGCCGGGTTCCTAATGGTTGCAGGAGAATTGTCGACTGCTGCTGAAATGGGCGGCAACCCGATTTTTCTGGTTTTCGTCGATGCCAGCCTTGCCCTGATCGAGTTGAAACAACGCCAGCGACAGATGCGTAGCACGGGCGTCGATTTCGGCCATCATGACTTTGCCGCCATGGGCCGGGCCTTTGGCGGCAATGGCCATACGGTTCATAACAGGACAGAGTTGCGCGCCGCACTGGAAGCTGCTGTAAAGGCTGAGACATTTACAGTGATTGCCGCTGAAGTTGAGCGTGGAGGCTATGATGGCCGCATCTGAAGGCCCATTGAAGGGTGTCAAGGTTCTGGACCTTAGCCGGATCCTGGCAGGCCCCACCTGCACGCAACTGCTGGGCGATCTGGGTGCAAGCGTCATCAAGATCGAAAACCCGGCAACCGGGGGCGATGACACGCGGCAATGGGGCCCGCCATACGTGAGCGATGCCGAGGGCAACCGCTCGGATCTGAGCGCCTATTTCATGTCGGCCAACCGCAACAAGAAATCCGTCGCGCTGGATATCTCCTCGACCGAGGGTCAGGCGGAAATCAGACGGTTGGCGTCACACGCGGACATCCTGATCGAGAACTTCAAACCGGGCGGCTTGGCCAGGTATGGGCTGGACTACGCCACCCTGTCGCAAGAGTTTCCAAGCCTCGTGTACTGTTCAATCTCGGGCTACGGTCAAACTGGGCCGAATGCCAGCAAGCCCGGCTACGACCTGATGGCGCAGGGCTATGGCGGGATCATGTCGCTGACCGGCGACCCCGAGGGCGCCCCCATGAAAGTGGGCGTTGGCATCGCCGACGTGATGTGCGGGATGTATGCGACTGTTGGTATCCTGGCCGCACTGCGCCACCGCGACTTGACCGGCGAGGGCCAACAGATCGATCTGGCGCTGGTAGATTCTCAGATTGCCTGGCTGATCAATGAAGGCGTCAACTATCTGACGTCAGGCAATGTTCCGCAAAGACGCGGCAACGGGCACCCGAATATCGTCCCTTATGACGTTTACGAAACCGCCGATGGGCACGTGATTCTCGCGGTTGGAAATGACGGCCAGTTCAGAAAGCTCTGCGGCTTCATCAATGCTCCTGAACTGGCAGACGATCTGAGATTCGCGACCAACCCGGCCCGATTGGAGCATCGTGACGCACTGAATTCCATCCTTCGTCCTGCGGTGCAGGCGCTGGACACCCAGACCGTTATTTCCGGCCTGGAAGCTGTCAAAGTGCCCGTCGGCCCGGTGCAGACGCTGGATCAGGTGTTCAACACGGAACAAGTGGCTGCAAGACAAATGCAGATTGCCATGCAGGCCCATCCGGGTCAGGTCAACCTGATAGGGAATCCTCTGAACCTGTCTCGCACGCCTGTAACATATCGAAATGCTCCACCGGTCTGTGGAGCCGATACCGAGGCCGTTCTGAGCGCTGAAAACCCGTTCGAGGATTGAAATACTTGCACATTTAGGCGGCAAGTTGCTGAAACATGCCCTTGAATCGGCGATTTTTTTCGTCTTTTACGCACACGTCATTTCACCAATTCGAGAGCAGGGTCGATACTGTTACGCCGCTCTCGCACACTCTGTTACATCGAACAGTGTCAAATATCGCAATCAGATTGGACCCAAGCATGAAACAAGACGTTTTCGGACAGATGAACACCCTGACCCAGCCGGCGGCCGTCGAAGCGTGGAATGGTGTTCAGCTTGGGTTCATGGCTCATGCCGCTGTCACGCCTCAGCATTTGGGCAAAGTGCTTGAACTTGAGCCCGACTTCGCGCTGGGTCATGCGATCAAAGGTCTGTTCATGGCGCTGCTTGGACGGCGAGAGATGATGGCGGTTGCCGTCGAAGCGCTGGCTGCCGCCAATGCGGCGATGGAACGTCAGCCCGTAACTGAGCGCGAACGTCTGTATGTGGAGTCGCTGGCCCTGTATCTGGCCGGCCAACAGGCGCAGGCGGTTCAGACATTCGAAACAATCCTGCGTGACCATCCGCAGGACACTCTGGCGATGAAACTAAGCCACGCAACCCGCTTCGTTCTGGGTGATGCGGGCGGGATGCGCCGCTCGATCGAGCGGGTGATGCCCGCTTATGAACCGGATCATCCGGGGCGCGGTTATCTGCTGGGCTGTCATTCCTTCGCACTGGAGGAAACCGGCGCTTACGAGAAGGCCGAGATCTCAGGCCGACAGGCGCTGTGGATGGTGTCCGACGACGCCTGGGGCCTTCACGCGGTGGCCCACGTTCATGAGATGACAGGCAACGCGCAACTTGGCCTTGACTGGCTGGCCGGGCGTGAGGCCGCCTGGTCCCACTGCAACAATTTCCGTTACCACGTCTGGTGGCACAAGGCACTGATGCATCTGGATCTGGGTCAGGTTGATCATGTGATGGAGCTGTATGACGCCCATATTCGCAAGGACAAAACCGACGATTACCGGGACATCTCGAACGCAACTTCACTTCTGACTCGGCTTGAGCTCGAAGGCGTAGATGTTGGGAACCGCTGGGAAGAACTGGCTGATCTGAGTGCAGCGCGGACTGAAGACGGCTGCCTGATCTTCGCGGATCTACACTATTTGCTGGCGCTGACCGGTGATAACCGCGCCGACGCCACGGCCAAGATGCTGAGCCGCATGAACAAGGATGCAGCGCGCGCCAATGACGACATGACCCGCCGAATGGCGGATCCCGGTGTTGCCGCTGCCATGGGCCTCGAGGCCTTTGGTGACGGTCATTACGCCACGGCCTTTGATCATCTTTTGACGGCACGCGGTTCCATGCAACTGGCCGGTGGCAGCCACGCTCAACGCGATGTATTTGAACGCATTACCATCGATTCCGGTCTTCGGGCCGGGCGCCTCGATGCAGTCGAGCGCATTCTGGATGATCGCCGGGCCAAGCGCGCCGGAGGTGAAGACAATTATGCCATCGCGCGCCGCGCCCTGATCGACGCAGCCCGTGACAGTGGCGACGCACAAAGCGTCCCCGCCGAATAACAAGAAGACCAAGAAGGACAGAAAACGTATGGCGACCATATCGCCCGCTTCTGATTTTGCACCCGCTGCGGCCCCCGCCGCAGCCTCTGCCAGCACGCGCGATCCGCGGCTGGATTTCTACCGTGGCATTGCGATGTTTATCATCTTGATTGCACATATCCCCAATGATCCCTGGGCCAAATGGATTCCCGCGCGGTTTGGCTATTCCGATGCAACCGAGATCTTTGTGTTCTGTTCGGGTATGGCCTCGGCCATCGCCTTTGGAGGTGCATTTCTGCGCAAAGGCTGGTGGATGGGAACCGCACGTGTCGCGTACCGCATTTGGCAGGTTTATTGGGCGCATATTGCCTTGTTCTTCTTTGTTGCCATGACGATGGCCGCGCTGGATCAGACTGGCACGTTCGAGAAAACCTATGTCTCGTCGCTGAACCTACAGCATTTTTTCAATGACCCCGCGCCGCAGATGGTCGGGATTTTCACTCTGACCTATGTTCCGAACTACTTCGATATCCTGCCGATGTATCTGGTCGTACTGGCGCTGATGCCGCTCTACATGGCGCTCTACCGCGTCAGTTTCTGGCTGATGGCGGCAGTTTGCGTGGCCATCTGGTTCATCGCACAAACCGGCGCGCTGGCCCTTCCCGCTGAACCCTGGTCCGCGCGCCAGTGGTTCTTCAACCCTTTTGGCTGGCAATTGCTGTTCTTCACCGGCTTTGCATTCATGCGCGGTTGGATCCCGGCCCCGCCCGTGTCAAAGTCTTTGATCTGGGTGGCAATTGCCTTTGTCGTCCTGTCGGCTCCGTTCGGATCTTGGAAAGTCTTCACCTGGATCAATACGGCTGCGCCCGAGCTAGGCGCAGTGATCCGCAAGGGCTGGCCCCTGACCGAAGAGCTGCGCGGTAAAACCGAGTTCGGCCTTCTGCGATATGTCCACTTTCTGTCGCTGGCCTATCTGGGATGGGTTGCAGCGGGCGAGCACGGCCACCGTCTGATCGCAACAGGTCATGGTGTGGGCGCACGTATCTGGCAATTTCTGCTGGCCGTTATCACCAAGGTCGGCCAGCAATCCCTTGCCGTCTTTGTGTTTTCCATGGCCGCGGCCCGGCTGATCGGCGTCGCGCTGGATCAGGCTGGGCGGGATGTCGCCACTGTCTTTGTCGCCAACATGATTGGGTTTGCGATGATCATCGGCGTTGCTTATCTGGCAGCTTGGTTCAAGTCACAACCCTGGAAGTCGAAGAAATGAAATTCACACGCCGCGAATTCCTCGTCTCGACGACTGCTTTGGCCTTTGCCCCGACCGCGTACGCGACGGGCGGTGAGACGCCTTTTGACCGTGAATACGTAATTGAAATGGCCCGCGATCTGGCCAGCCGCCCCTATGTGGAACGCGAGATGGTACCACAGGAATGGCAGGACCTGAGCTATCAGCAATATCGCTCCATCCGGTTCCGGCTTGACCGGGCGCTGTGGTACGAAACCGAGACGCCATTCAATGTCGATTTCTTCACCCCCGGCCTGTATTTCCCCCGCACCGTAAAGGTGGAGACGGTCGAGAACGGCATGACCAAGCCGGTCGCCTTCGATCTGGAAATGTTCGACAAGTCCGAAGACGTGCCGCAACTGCCAATCGATGACACGCTGGGCTTCTCCGGCCTGCGCCTGCGCACTGAAATGCACCGCCCCGGCAAAACAGATGAATTCTGCGTCTGGCAGGGGGCCAGCTATTTCCGCGCCATCGGTCTGCACGAGGTCTACGGACTGTCCGCGCGGGGTCTGGCGTTGAAAACCGGCGATCCGGATGGTGAGGAATTCCCCGAATTCATCCGTTTCTGGCTGGAGCGTCCCGAACCGGGCCAACGAAACATGGTCGTGCATGCATTGTTGGACAGCCCCAGCGTGACCGGAGCCTATCGTTTCAACGTCACGGCGGGCACGGATTGCATCATGGATGTCGAGGCAACGCTGTTCCCGCGCGAAGAACTGCCCCATGTGGGCATCGCTCCGGGAACTTCGATGTTCCTGTTCGACCAGACCAACCACAGCCGGTTCGACGATTTCCGCCCTGCTGTGCACGACAGTGACGGCCTGCTGATCCGCAATGGCGCGGGCGAGGTTTTGTGGCGTCCGTTGGCCAACCCGACCCGTCTGCAGGTTTCATCCTTCGTCGATACAAACCCACGCGGGTTTGGTCTAATACAGCGCAAACGAGAGTTTTCGGACTACGCCGATCTCGAGGCAAATTACCACAAGCGCCCGGGCCTGTGGGTCGAGCCCCAGGAATACTGGGGCAAAGGCTCGGTGACGCTGGTTGAGATCCCGGCAGATCAGGAAATCTATGACAACATCGTCGCCTATTGGCGTCCGGCTGAGCCCTTTGCGGCCGGCAGTCAGGTCGACCTGTCCTATCGCTTGATCTGGGGGGAAGAACCCCAACGCACACCGATGCCACGCGTAGTCAACACCGCGATGGGCGAGAACACCTTTGGCGAAGGCCGGCTGGCCGTCATCGACTTTGAAGACAGCGAATTGTTCGCGGATATCGACGCGATCACGGTTTTCGTGGATTCCCCCCATGCGGAAACCTCGGACGGGGTATTGCAACGCAACCCGGATACCGGTGGCCTGCGTCTGGCGTTCTCATTCCAGCCCAGCGATCGTAACCATGTGGAACTGCGGGCGCAGTTGCTGAAAGACAAACAGCCTGCCTCAGAGGTCTGGCTATACCGATGGACCACATGAACCGCGATCTGCATATCATGCCGCCCGAAGCCCCTCTGGCGATGCCTGCGCAGAACTTTGGCGCACGTTTCCGGGATGCGGACGCACCTTCCGGTCAGAACAGATCATCTACCGGATTCTGGCGCGCGCTTGCCTTTTCGCCTGCAATGGCCGCCACTCTGGCCTTGCTATGGGTCATGAGCGATTGGTTCGGTGCGGCGGGCATCAACGTGATTGAAGGCATCCTTTTGACCTTGATCTCGTTCAACTTCTTCTGGATTTCCTTCACCGTCTGCACCGTTTTGCTGGGCATGGTGTCGCTGGCAAAACAGGAACGTCCCAAGCGCCGGACCGCAGCGCAACCCCTGCGGGTGGCGCTGCTGACCCCGGTCTACAACGAGGTCCCCTGGAACGTACTGGGCAATGCCCGCACCATGTTGGAAGATCTTCAGGCGCGCGGCGGGCAGCACCACTATGCCATGTTCATCCTGTCGGACACGCGCGACCCGGAGATTGCGGCACAGGAACAGGCCAGCGTCGAGGCACTGCGCACCACGCTGGCACCTGGGCTTGAGCTGTACTATCGCCGCCGCGAACAGAATACCGATCGCAAAGTGGGCAACATTGCCGACTGGGTCAGCCGCTGGGGCGCGGATTGGGATGCCATGCTGGTGCTGGATGCCGACAGCCTGATGACCGGGCGCGCGATCCATCGCCTGACCGATGCACTGGCATGCGATCCGGGTGCGGGCTTGATTCAAAGCTATCCGCAACTGATCGGCGCGCAGTCTGTCTTTGCCCGGATGCAGCAATTTGCGAACGGCGTCTACGGCATTGCCTTTGCCGAAGGTCTGGCCCGCTGGTGCGGGCAGGAAGGCAACTATTGGGGCCACAACGCGATTATCCGCACCAAGGCTTTTGCCGCAAGCGCCGGATTGCCCAAGCTGCGTTCGTTCAGCGGTCAGGACAAACTGATCATGAGCCACGATTTCGTCGAGGCTGGCCTGTTGCGCCGCGCCGGATGGGCCGTGCGATTTCTGCCGCGCATTCGCGGATCATATGAAGAAACACCGCCCACCCTCATCGATCACGCCATGCGGGACCGCCGCTGGTGTCAGGGCAACCTGCAACACCTGAAACTGTTGGGTTCATCCGGATTCCGTGCCGTGTCGCGGTTCCACATGTTCCATGGCGCAGTCGGCTATCTGATGTCCCCATTGTGGTTCGCCCTGTTGTTGATGTGGGCGCTTATCGGTCAGGGTCAGGATGCCTCTGTCCTGCATTATTTCAGCCCCGACAATCCTCTGTTCCCGCAATGGCCCGAGATGTCGGAAACCCGTCACGCGCTGATCATTCTGGTCATGTACGCGATGCTGTTGGCCCCCAAGGTTCTGGGCGTTCTGGCCCTGCCGCTAAGCGGTGTACGCTACGCGGATTTCGGTGGCGGGCGGAAATTCCTTGGCTCTTTCCTGGCAGAGGTTCTATTGTCGATCCTTTACGCTCCGATCCTGATGGTGCAACAGATGATCGCTGTTTTCCGTACGGCTTTCGGCATTCAGCGCGGTTGGTCGCCTCAGGCCCGCGACGGTGGCACCTATGGTCTGCGAACGCTGATCCTGTGCCATGCACTTGAAACCGTCAGTGGAGTGGCGCTGAGCGTCGGTATCCTGTCCGGTCTGGTGTCGATCTGGCTGGCCCCGATTGCCATCAGCCTGGCTCTGGCTATCCCATTATCTGCGCTCAGCGGTGTCTCGGCAGGTGCCGCGCGCAAAATGGTCGGAATGCGGGAGGACTTCAGCGAACCCGCCATCACCCGGTCAGCGCGCCGCTATCGCGATGAACTGAAGCGACTGGTCGAAGGCAAAGGCAACATGACCCCGGCCGAGTGATTAACTGCCGGGAAGCCCTTCATACCAATCGACCATCATGTCGGCCCAGCCCGCGGGAACGGTATGCCCTCCGGGAAACAAAGCAAATTCCAGCGCGCTGCCTTCGGCACAGGTGGTCCAGCGTCGGCGCATGAAACCACCTGTAGTACTGAACCCGGTTGGTTTGTGATCTATACATCTGTTGGCATCACGCCAGATTTCCAGGCCCGCGTAGATATCCCCCTGCTGATAGCGCCCTCCGCCCAGCAGGCGCCCTTCCAGCGGCACCACATTGTCTGTCCAGCCATGCGTATGGAACATGCGGATCGGTCCATTGCAGGTTTCAGGATGCGGACGCCAGAAACCACCGGAAACCGGAACATAGGCCGAGAACGTATCGGGGGCCTCGCAAGCCAGATAGTTGACCATGAAAGCACCAGCGGAAAACCCGCCCAGCAAGACACGGTCGGCGTCGATACCAAACCGCTTTGCCGCGTCTTGCACCAATTCGGTCAGAAAAGCGGTTTCGTCCCGATCCCCAAAGCCTGGATAGAAATTCCAGCTTTTGGTTCCGCCCCGGCCGGGCCGTTCCAGCCCCTCAGGGGCCATCACCGCGTAACCGCGTTTCAACAGCGGTTCGACCATCCCGCGATTGCGCATCGTACCCGACCCGCTGCCGCCATACCCATGCAGGAAAACCACCATGGGCGCATTGTCGGCATCGGGCAGTTCGATGTGATAGGCACCCATGGGCGTCTCACATGTATCCTCTTGCCCGGCACACCCCGCCAAAGCGGCTTGCCCGGTCACTGTAACGGCTATAGCCAGGCTGAATTCCCGGATCATCCTGCATCCTCATCAAATTTTTGAACCGGTAATCCGGCCCGAACCCATCCCGGCCCTGCGGCCGAACCCAGCATGCCCTCGGGCACGTCGATGATATTGGTAAATCCAGCCTCGATCAGGCGGTTGCTCAGGCGTGCTGAACGCACACCGCGCGCGCAGATCAGCGCCACTGGCGCTGCCTGATTGCCGCCGGTCAATTCCGTCAGTGCATTGACGAAATCTTCGCGCCGCATATCCAGCGGCACAGCACCCTCGCCAATTCCGGATGCCCGCCATTCGCGCGGGGTGCGGATATCTACCAGCAGAATGCGCCCGTCTACTGCCTGTTCATGGGCAACGGCTACGCTGATCCGGCCGCCACCGTGGTCTTCGGGGATCAAACGGTATTCCCTGATCGCAAACCCACCTGCGATCGCAGCACAAACGCCGATCAACATCCATCTTCGGATTCGGTTCACTTTCTCGGCCAAGATTCAGCCTCCTGTTCGCTGAGATTTGTTCTATCACAGGTGGGGTGAAACGGGGGCGTTGAAAAACCCCGACCCACATCAAGATCGTGTCATTTTTTCGCAACGTGGCAGAATACCTGACCGAACCATTAGGACTCTGTAAAAAAGTTACAATATCTGGACAGTCGGCAAAATATCTTTACAAAATTGGCTTCACACTGACCGCCCAGATCGGAGTATCGCACTTGTCCCTATTCCTTATCGCGGCCCTTCCCTTCCTTGGCGCTGTTTTTCCCGCCCTGCTGATCCGTGCAGGCCGGAACGCAGCCGCTTCCTCCGCCGGTTTGACCACGTTCCTGGCCCTGATGGGCTTGCTGATCCATATCCCCGCAGTGATGCGCGGAGAAGTCGTAACCGCCCGGTTCGACTGGATACCGGGGCTGGGTCTGAACGCGAATTTCATGCTGGACGGCTTGGGATTTTTGTTCGCGTTGCTGATCCTGGGCATAGGATTGCTGATCATCCTCTATGCAAGGTTCTATCTGTCGCGCGAAGATCCAATGGGGCAGTTCTATACCTATCTTCTGCTGTTTCAGGGCGCGATGGTCGGGATCGTCCTTTCAGACAACGTCCTACTTCTGCTTATTTTCTGGGAACTTACATCGCTCAGCTCATTCCTGCTGATCGGTTATTGGAAACACCTGCCCGAAGGCCGCCAAGGTGCGCGTATGGCACTGGCGGTCACTGGCTCTGGCGGCCTGGCGATGATTGCCGGGATGCTGATCCTTGGCAACATCGTTGGATCTTATGACCTCAGCGTCATTTTACAGAACAAAGAGCTTATTCAGGCCTCACCCTTCTATATGCCTGCGCTTGTCCTGATCCTGCTGGGCTGTTTCACCAAATCGGCACAGTTTCCGTTTCATTTCTGGCTGCCGCACGCCATGGCAGCACCGACACCGGTTTCGGCATATCTGCACTCTGCCACCATGGTGAAAGCCGGCTTGTTTCTGATGGCACGGATGTGGCCGGTTCTGGCTGGCACGGATGCTTGGTTCTATATCGTGGCCACCACGGGTCTGGTCACCATGCTGATCGGCGCGTCAATCGCGTTGTTCAAGGACGATCTCAAAGCGCTTTTGGCTTTTTCGACCGTTTCGCATCTGGGTTTGATCACCATGCTTCTGGGTTTCGGCACAAAAATTGCCGCCGTCGCTGCCGTGTTCCACATCATCAACCACGCGACGTTCAAAGCCGCCTTGTTCATGACCGCCGGGATCGTGGATCACGAGACCGGCACGCGCGATATCAAAAGGCTGGGCGGCTTGCGCCACCTGATGCCGATCACCTTCACCATCGGCACGATTGCCGCCCTCTCAATGGCCGGGCTGCCGCCCTTGAACGGGTTCCTGTCCAAAGAGATGATGCTTGAGGAGACCGTGCACACCACATGGCTGCACTCTCATTACCTGGTTCCGGGCCTGGCGTTGCTGGCTGCGTTGTTCTCTGCCGCCTATTCCTTCCGCTTTGTGAGTCATGTTTTCCTTGGTCCAGAGCGGGAAGATTATCCGGCCCATCCGCATGACCCGCCCGTTGGGTTGTGGATCGCACCGGCATTCCTGGTCATGCTTGTCATCCTGATTGGCCTTTATTCCGCTGCCATTGTCGGACCTCTGGTTGCAGTGGTGTCAAGCGCGGTGATTGGCGGTGAAAAGCTGCCCTACTATTCACTGAAACTCTGGCATGGCTTCACACCGGCCCTTTACATGTCGGTTGTGGCCACGCTGGGCGGCCTGTTCCTGCTGGCGCTGCACAAACGGGGTGAGCAGATCTGGAACGCACTGCCCCGCCCCGAGGCCAAGCAGATCTTCGAAGCAATCATAGACGGGCTGACAAGACTGAGCCGCTGGATCACCGATGAGATGCACAACGGCATTCTCAGCCGCTATGCAATCATCTTTGTCGCCTTTACCGTTGGCCTCGGCTATTACGCGTATTCGACCGGGACAATTGGTATTGAGACCCGCGTTCCACTGCCGGCACAGATCATTCCGATCATCGGGTGGATCTGTCTGGTTGGCGCGACGCTGGGCATCATGTGGTTCCACCGCAACCGCCTGTTGTCGCTGGTATTGATCGGAGTCGTTGGCCTGATCGTTTCGATTGCCTTCAACTATCTCTCGGCCCCGGATCTCGCCTTGACGCAAATCTCGGTCGAAGTGGTGACAATGATCCTTTTGTTGCTGTCGCTGAACTTCCTGCCGACCGAAACGCCCTGGGACAGTTCAGCGGCCCGACGCTGGCGGGACGCCGCGATATCCGTCGTCGCGGGCCTTGGCACCGGTGCGCTGATCTACGCGATGATGATGCGCGATTTCGCTTTCCCGACGATTTCAGAGTTCCATCTGGCCAATTCCTACAAAGGCGGCGGCGGCACCAATGTGGTCAATGTGATCCTTGTTGACTTCCGGGGTTTTGATACCTTTGGCGAGATCATCGTTCTGGGCATCGCCGCACTGATCATCTTTGCGCTGACGGAATCCGTTCTCGGTACAAATGTCCGCAGCTATCTGCTGAACCGCAAACCGCATTGGCCGCAATCCGGGGACTCGCATCCGCTGATGATGGTTGTGGTTACCCGCGTGATGATGCCGATCGCACTTATGGTCGGGGCGTACATCTTCTTCCGCGGACACAACCAGCCCGGTGGCGGTTTTATCGCCGGGCTTATCGTCGCCATCGCTTACCTGATGCAGTACATGGCCAGCGGCTATACCTGGGCCATCGAGCGGCAGAGATTCTATTACCACGGCACCATCGGCTGGGGCGTTTTGATCGCCGCAGCAACCGGACTGGGTGCATGGTTCAACGATCGTCCTTTCCTGACCAGTGATTTCGGCTATCTTCACTGGCCACCGCTGGAGGAGTTCGAATGGGCCACCGCCATGCTGTTCGATACAGGTGTTTTCCTGGCGGTTCTGGGCGCGGTGATGCTGGCGCTGGACAGCTTGTCGCGACTTGCGTGGCAGCCGGGAATGGCACAGGAATTCCCGATGGATATCAACCCACTGCGGGATGATCTTCTGGAAGAAGAACAAGAGAAGGAGCAGGCCTGATGGAAGCGCTCGTAGCCTCTGCCGTCGGCATCATGACTGCCGCCGGGATATTCCTGATCCTGCGCCGTCGGACGTTCCCTGTCATTCTGGGCCTGTCTCTGATCACATACGCGGTGAACGTGTTTCTATTCGCGACCGGGCGACTTGCTTTGAACGCACCGGCAGTCCTGAACAAGTACAAGGACGTCCCCTATACCGACCCGCTGCCGCAGGCGCTGGTTCTGACCGCTATCGTGATTTCTTTCGGGATGACTGCCGTGATCGTGATGATCTCACTCAGCGCATACCTGTCCGCCAAAGACGACCATATCGACATGACCGCCCAGGACAGTGTTGACGCACCGGGAGATGACGCATGAACCACTGGATCGTTGCGCCGATCGTCCTGCCCGCGATTCTGGCCCCGTTCATCATCATGGTCCTGCGATACCATCTGGACCTGCAGCGCATCTTCTCGGTCGCCGGTGTTGTGGCTTTGCTTGGGATTGCGCTGACGATCACGGCTCAGGCCTCGGGCGGGGATATTCAGGTGTACGAGCTTGGCGACTGGCCCGCCCCGTTTGGCATTGTCATGGTGCTGGATCGCATGTCCGCAATGATGGTTCTGCTGACTGCCCTGCTGGCCCTGCCGATTGTGTTATATGCCATTGCCTCGGGCTGGGATGACCGGGGCAAGCATTTTCATGCGCTGTTCCATTTCCAACTCATGGGCGTTTGTGGCGCCTTCCTGACTGGCGACGCCTTCAACCTTTTCGTTTTCTTCGAGGTTCTGTTGATCGCCTCTTACGGCCTGATGACACATGGCGGTGGCGCGGTGCGGTTGAAAGCGGGTGTGCAGTATGTGGCTTACAACCTTTTGGGGTCGACCCTGTTTCTGTTTGCCCTCGGTACGATCTATGGCGTGACCGGTACGCTGAACATGGCGGACATCGCCGTGCGCGTTGCGCAAATTCCGGCCGAAGATACCGCATTGCTGCGCGTTGGCGCGGTGCTGTTGCTGTTGGTCTTCTGTATCAAGGCTGCCGTTCTGCCCCTGCACTTCTGGCTACCGGCCAGCTATGCCAACGCCCCCCTGCCCGTTGCGGCCCTGTTTGCAATCATGACCAAGGTCGGTGCCTATTCGATCCTGCGGATGTATACGCTGGCCTTCGGTCCCGAAGTAGAAGCCACGCAGGGTCTGGTTGGCGAGTGGCTGCAACCTGCAGCGCTGCTAACGCTTGCGGTCGGCGTTGTCGGCATTCTGGGGTCGCAGCATATTGCCCGCATGGTTGCCTTCTGTGCAATTGCATCCATGGGCACTTTGCTGATCGCGATTGCGCAATTCACGCCCGACGCAACGGCAGCCGCCCTTTATTACGTCTTCCATTCGACCCTTGCGACGGCGTTGCTGTTTCTCGTTGCGGACCTGATCATGGAACGACAGGGAGGGACCATCGCCCCCAAACCGCCAATGCCACAAAGCGGGTTGATAGCCGCGTTGTTCTTTGTCGGCGCCATCGCCATGGCCGGGATGCCGCCACTGTCCGGCTTTGTAGGCAAACTTTTGGTTCTGGACGCTTCGCGTGATGCATCCGATGCCACCGCAGTCTGGGCAGTGATCCTGATCGGATCATTTGTCACCATCGTCGGGCTGGCCCGCGCCGGGTCGCTGATCTTCTGGAAAAGCCATGACGCTGAAGTTGTCGCAACCAAAGAAACCGTCGAAGGCGAAGAGGCGTCTGCCCCCACCGCCCCCGAACCGCAACCCGGCCTTGCCTTTACGGCTGTGTTCGGGGCCGTGGCAGGTCTGATCCTGCTGACCCTGTTCGCAGGTCCGGCTCTGGAGTACACGAGCAAAACCGCAGAGCAGTTGTTTGCACCTGATAACTACATCTCTGCCGTCTTGGGAAGGGAAGAGTGATGAAACTGCTGCGCCGGATTTTCCCGCACCCCCACCTGACTATTTTGCTGACGCTGGTCTGGGTACTGCTGGCGAACAAGCCTTCGCTGAACTCTCTGGTCTTTGGCCTAATTCTCGGGATCATCATTCCATTCGTCACTCAACCCTACTGGCCGGATCGTCCCAAACTTCGCAACTGGCCAATGATTGTGGAATACATGCTGGTGGTGCTTTGGGATATCGTGGTTGCGAACGTGACAGTGGCCCGGATCATCCTGTTCAAACGCAATGATAACCGCCAGCCCAACTGGATCTGCGTCCCGCTTGAACTGCGCACACCCGAAGCGATCACGGTTCTTGCGGGCACCATCACGATGACTCCGGGCACCGTCAGTTGTGATTTGTCAGCTCAGGGGCATAATCTGCTGGTGCACTGTCTTGATGCCCCCGACCCCGAGGCCGTGCGGGACCAGATCAAACAGCGCTATGAACGTCGCCTGAAGGAGATTTTCGAATGATCGACTACGCGATTTATTTTGCATTTGCCTGTTTCGGTGCGGCGATCATGATGTGTCTGTGGCGTATCATCTCCGCTGATGGGGTCGGTACTCGGGTTCTGGCCTTGGACACTATGGTGATCAACACCATCGCCCTGATGATCCTATATGGGCTGGATCAGGGGACAGAGATCTTCTTCGAAGCCGCCATGATCATTGCCATGCTCGGTTTTGTTTCCACCGTGGCCTATGCGCGCTTCATGTTGCGCGGCAACATTATCGAATGAGGGCGGGATGACATTCATCGTAGAACTGCTGATCGCCTTTTTCCTGATCGTCTCGGGTATCTTCGGCTTTGTCGGGTCTTTTGGCATGATCAAGCTGAAAGACCCGATGTCCCGCCTGCACGCGCCGACCAAGGCAACGACCTTGGGGGTGGGCGGCGTGCTTCTGGCCTCGATCGTGCATTCTGTTCTTCTGGAAGGAAAGCTGTCCCTGCACGAGCTGCTGATCACTCTGTTCTTGTTCCTGACCGCTCCGATCACGGCCCTGTTCATTGCAAAATGGCACATACACCGTCATGAAAACCCAGAAGACCTGCCGGATGCCGGCGAGGATGAGCTTTGGGCCACCCACGCCGTCGAGCAGGTCGAGGACGTCCCGGACCATAGCGCGAATTGAAACCTATGCACATTCCTCCTCTGCCCCTGACCCGCGATCTGGTTCTTGTTGGCGGAGGTCACACCCACGCGCTGCTGCTGCGCAAATGGGGGATGAACCCTTTGCCCGGGGCACGGGTGACAGTGATCAACCCCGGCCCAACGGCCCCTTATTCCGGAATGTTGCCAGGATATATCGCCGGACACTATGACCGGTGGGAGCTGGACATCGATCTGGTCAAACTGGCGCGTTTTGCAGGCGCGAGGGTCATTCTGGGCTCGGTCGACGGACTCGATACCGATCGTCAGGAAATACATGTTCCCGGGCATCCTCCGGTTGGTTTCGACGTGGCGTCGGTCAATGTTGGCATTTCGTCGGACATGCCCGCAATGCCCGGCTTTTCGGAACATGCGGTACCGGCCAAACCACTGGGGCCATTCGCGGCAAAGTGGGCTGCTTATCTGGAAGGCAGCGGCGCTGCCTCGGTCGCCGTAATCGGCGGTGGAGTCGCCGGGGTTGAACTGGTCATGGCGATGGCTCACGCGCTAAAGGCCAAAGGTCGGACAGCACAGGTTACACTGATCGACAATGCCTTTGCCCTGACGGCCACCAAACCCAAAGCGGCAGCGACGATCCGGCAAGCCATGCAGGATCTTGGTGTGGAAGTGATCGAAAACGCAGCCATCAGCCGGATCGCTTCGGATCACGTCGCATTGCAAGATGGGCGCACAATTCCCGCCAATTTCGTAACAGGTGCGGCCGGAGCCCGCCCGTATGACTGGATCGAAAAGACCAGGCTGGACCTTGAGGATGGCTTCATCCGGGTGAACAGCTACCTCCAATCCAGCGATCCAGTGGTTTTTGCCGCCGGTGATTGCGCCCATCTGGTGGACAATCCCAGACCCAAAGCCGGGGTTTATGCAGTGCGCGAAGCACCGATTCTGTTCGACAATCTGCGCGCGGCGCTGGGGGCTGGACGGATGCGCAAATATGTCCCGCAGAAGGACTACCTGAAACTGATTTCACTGGGCGGCAAATCGGCGTTGGGTGAACGGTTGGGAGCATCCTTCAGCGGAGCGATGATGTGGACATGGAAGAACCACATTGACCAGACCTTCATGAACAAGTTCCGGGAACTGCCGCAGATGAAGCCCCCTGTGCTGCCTCACGAAAGTGCGGCCGGACTTGTTGAGGCGCTGGGTGAAAAACCGATGTGTGGCGGATGCGGTGCCAAGGTCGGGCGGGGTGCATTGCACATTGCACTGAAATCGCAACCCGCTCCCATTCGCCCGGACATCACCCCCTTGCCCGGCGATGACGCGGCTCTGCTTCAGACGGGCGGAGTTCAGCAGGTCATGACGTCCGATCACCTGCGGGCTTTCACCAAAGATCCTGCGCTTATGACCCGTATCGCGGCTGTTCACGCCTTAGGCGATATTTGGGCCATGGGGGCCACGCCTCAGGCAGCCACGGCAACCATCATCTTGCCACGCATGTCTTCTGCCCTGCAAAGCCGTACCATGTCGGAAATCATGTCAATCGCAGGAGCCGTCATGCGGGACGCCGGTGCCGAGATTGTGGGCGGGCACAGCTCCATGGGTGACGAGATGACGATTGGCTTCACACTGACCGGGTTATGCGAAACCGCCCCGATCACACTGGCGGGCGGGCAACCGGGCGATTGTCTGATCCTGACCAAACCCATAGGAAGCGGTGTTCTTATGGCGGCTGAGATGGCCGGCCAGGCCAACGGTGCCTGGGTCGCCGCAGCCTACCAGCACATGGTGCAGCCGCAGGGCAAGGCGGCCCGCATATTGGCCGGGGCCCATGCGATGACCGACGTGACCGGGTTTGGTCTGGCCGGACACCTGCAAGGCATCTGCGACGCTTCCGGATGCGGGGCCATGATGGATCTGGGTGCTGTGGACGTGATGGAAGGCGCGCAGGAGCTGACGGACCAGAGTGTTCGGTCAACCCTATTTGCAGACAACCGGGCAATAGCACCTGACCTGCCCGCCGAGGGCAAAGCCGCCTTGATGTTCGACCCGCAGACAGCAGGCGGCCTGCTGGCCGCGGTCGCGGCGAAGGATGCCGATACCGTCCTGGAAGACCTCAAGAACGATGGGTATCCAGCCATGGCAATCGGCGAACTCACCGAAGCACCGAGGCTGCGTCTTCAAAGCTGATCCAGCAGGCTTTCGATCCGGGTCGCTGCCTCGCTCAGGCCGGCGTCGTTCAGAACAGCGATCTCAATATCGGCCAGTTCCTCAACAGAACGGGACCGCCGCGACTTTGCGTATGCCGGGTCATAATGCTGCTCCATCAGGGCCTGAGTAAGCACCTGTTTTTGACCTGCATTGATCAGCTGCATCCAACCATCAACAACCTCGTGACCACGATGAGACCGCAGCGGCGACAGCCGTTCTCGCAACCGGTCGCTGTCTGACAGGATGTCATCATAGGCTTGAACCAGATAGGCGGCACGCGCTTCGAGTGGCGCCGTGATGTTCACCCTCGGGGCTGCACATAAAGCGTTCCACAGGCTGGGTGGCAATATCAGGCTCCCAATCCTGGAAGATTCCGCTTCGACCACAACCGGGTGCGCCGAGTCCATCGAACAAAGCGCTCCCGACAAAGCTGATTCAAAGGCTTTCTGGCTGGGCTGCCCGCCCGGTCTTTCCCCCAATAATGATCCTCGATGATTGGCCAGTGCTTCGAGGTCCAGAACCTGCACTCCACGTGCGCGCAACAGGGCCAACAATTCTGTCTTGGCCGTTCCGGTATAGCCATCCAGCGCCACCAGCCGATGCGGCAACGGATCATCATACAAATACGCATTCACCAACCTGCGGTAGGTGCGATAGCCGCCCTCAATCACTTCCGCCCGCCAGCCGATTTGTTGCAGCATCCAGGTGAACGACCCGGAACGCTGTCCGCCACGCCAGCAATAGACCAAGGGGCGCCAGCTGCCTTCGTGATGGCTTAGATGCCGCTCAATGTGGTTGGCCGCGTTGCGGAACACCAAAGCAGCCCCAAGTTTACGCGCCAGAAACGGGCTCTCTTGTACATACATGGTTCCGACACGGGCGCGTTCCTCGTTATTCAGAACCGGCAGATTGATCGCACCTGGCAGATGATCTTCAGCGAACTCGGCAGGGCTGCGCACATCAATGACTGTGTCATAGTCATGCGCGTAAAGCTGTGTCAGATCAGGAAAGTTCAGAGCCATGCCGAAGGTCTAGCTTGCCGCGTTTCCAAAGGAAAGGTCATGCGCCCTCACGCGTCGAAAGGCTCAATAAGATCAGGCCCGCTGGCCCGGTTTGAGTTGACGGCCGGACCGACGCGATGAAAAGCCAGCACATCCCTTTCCCCCGGCTGCATCAGACGTGCGGCCCCCTTTCCAGCTTCACCCAGCCATAATGGCCAGTGTGGGGACTCAAGGATCAGGGGCATCCGATGGTGGATCGTGCTGAGGTTTTCGTTGGCCGCCGTTGTCACGATGGCACAGGTGCCCTGACGGTTTTCATCCACCCCCCAGTCCTGCCAGATCCCTGCAAAGGCAATCGGGGCGCCATCCCTGCGATGGATATACCAAGGCAAGCGCGTTCCCTCGTCCGTCTTGGTCCATTCGTAAAACCCTGTTGCGACAATCAGACAGCGGCGTGATCGGCAGGCATCGCGAAAGGCGGGCTTTTCCGCCAAAGTCTCGGCACGTGCGTTGATCAGCAACGGCCCGGCAGTTTCCGTCTTGTACCAATGTGGCAGAAACCCCCAGCGCAGCGCATCCAGATGACGGCCTGATTCACCGCGCCGCACCACATGCACCTGATTTGTCGGACACACGTTGAAGTTCGGGACGGTTGGCAACGCATTAGCCGGGCGCGCGGAAAACAGCTGCGCCATCGCGTCATTGGGAAGAGTTATTGCAAACCGTCCGCACATGGTAATGGACCACCGTTACAATCCTGGTTCTGACACAGGATCTTACTGGGTCGCATGGAAAACCAGAAAACGCGATCCCACAAGAGCAAAGCGGTGGCCTTTTGGGAGGCTGGCAAGCGTCCACAGGCACTGAAAAGACCCCGCGGGAACTCATAAATTTCCCGAAGGCCTCGGATTATCAAACCTTTTCCGGCTTCGTTTTCACCGAGGTGAGGCAGTAAGGAAAGCCCTATCCACATTTCGTTGAAGCTTCGTGGACAAAGCCCGATGATCCGCTGCTTGCCCAGAAATTGGCGAGCGCGCTGATACACACGGGTCAGGTAACGCGTGATTTGGCTAATACCCGAAAAGGAAATAACAATTCCCAGTCCACCGGCACCTTGTGCGGGTCATGGGCGAGAGTAGGACTGAGGGGAAAACTGGAGGTCAATTGCCCGGTTCACCACCCACAAACTGGCCTCACACCCCAACAACCCGAAAGTGCCTGCAAAACGTGCAAAGGCTTACTGTCTCTAGGGGTTCGCCCAATTCAATCAGGGGCTGGCGCGAGGTCGCGGATCAGATCAAACCGATACTTGACGGCTTGGCCCGGAACTCTGGCCGGAATACGACTTCAGCTGATCCGTTAGGAAACAAAAAAAAGCCGCACCATAGCGATGCGGCTTTTGTTAATCCTGAAAGCAGAGTCACTTCTGCTTGATGCGCCCATCAACATAAGACTGATACGGAGCATTTGCCGCCAGGTATTCGGCAGTTACATCCGCAAGATCCGGACCGAAGTCATAGGCGTTCTTGTCGTCACCCTCGAACATCGCGTACCCATCACCACCGTTGCGGACGTAGTTATTGGTTACGACTAGGTAGGTTTTATTCGGGTCAATCGGAACAAAACCGTCGCCCTCGGCGACCATCACATCAATGATACGCCCTTCGTTCGGCGCAACACTGGGGTCCCAAGTAAAGCGCAGGCCGGCGACCTGAGGAAAACGACCCTTCACGTCTTCCACCTGACTGACACCATTTTCAAGCGCGTCGGTCACGGTCTGTCCGGTAATCTCAAAAGTTGACAGGGTGTTCTGGAACGGCAACACGGTCAGCACTTCGCCCATGGTCACATCTCCGGGATCGATAGACGCCCTCAAACCACCCGAGTTTGCAATGGCAATCTGTACACCCTGATCGGCAACCCGCGCCAGCATCGCATCAGCAACAAGATTGCCCATCTGGCATTCCTGCACACGACACACAGCGCGATCGCCTTCGATGGCTTCAGCCGTGCTTGCAACAACCTTGTTTCGGATTTCATCCAGAGGCACCGCCAGTTCCGCGATCCGGTCCAATGCGGCCTGATCCTCGGTCACAGTGTTGTCCATGATCAAAGGTTCACCAACGGCTTCGACCACATTGCCGTCATCATCAAACGTGACGTTCAATTCGCCCAGAAATTTGCCGTAGGCATACGCCTGAACGATCTGCACACCGTTGACCACCGTAGGATACGGGCCAACAGCCTTGTCTGACGCATTCGAAAGATAGGTATTCGAATGGCCGCCGACGATTACATCGACCCCGCTTGTCTCTGCCGCGACACGCTGGTCGACGCCATAGCCTGAATGGCTGAGCACGATGATCTTGTTGACACCTTCGCCCGTCAGCCTGTCGACCTCGGCCTGCACCGCCGGTACCGGGTCTGAAAAGGTCACGTTGGGACCGGGCGACGCAAGTTCATGCGTATCGATCGGCGTAAGCCCGATCAGGCCAATCTGTTCGCCACCCACCTCGATCACAGTAGATTTCTTGATGTGGTCGGTCAGAAGTTCTTCGTCGCGAATATCGGCATTGGACATCAAGACCGGGAAATCGACCGAGTCGATAAAGCCACGCAACACTTCCGGGCCATCGTCAAACTCGTGATTGCCCACGGTCATGGCGTCATAGCCCAGCTTGTTCATGAACTCGGCAGCGACTTTTCCCTTGTAGTACGTGTAGAAAAGAGACCCCTGAAACTGATCACCACCGTCCACCAGAATCGAATTGTCGGCACGTTCACGTGCTTCGTCTATGGCAGTGACCAGGCGCGCCGATCCACCAAAGCACTTTCCTTCGGCATTGTCTTCTGCGTCGCATCCGCTGTCGTATTTATTGATCGGCTCGAAACGCGAATGAAAATCGTTGGTGTGCAATATTGTCAACTTGTAGTCGGCTGCCGCAACACCAGCGGTCAGGCCCAGAACCGCAACTGAAGTCAAAATTCGGGTCTGCATTATGGTACTCCCAGTTGTTATTTGTGGTGATCGTGCGCGCATGACGACAGAGAGTCAAAGAAGAAATCCGACTTGATTCCATCTTCGGCGCGGGGCATCAGGTCCGTATGCTGATTTACAAGATTTTCCGAGCCGAAGAGTGGGCCGCCCTGCAAAACCAGGGCGCCTCAGACGGCGCACCGATTGATGTCGCTGACGGGTTTGTCCACTTTTCCACCGCTGAACAAGCCGCTGAAACCGCAGCCAAGCATTTTGCCGGTGTCGATGGGCTGACTGTGTTGGCCTGTGACGCAGATGCGATGGGCGACGACCTGAAATGGGAGGTCTCGCGCGGCGGTGCCCTGTTCCCGCATCTCTATCGCCAGATCCGGATGAGAGATGTTGTCTGGTCACGCCCTCTGGCTTTTGACGGCACCGCGCACCAGTTCCCCGAGGACATGTCATGACATCCTATATCGACCCGGACCGCGACCAGTTCGAGGCCTTCAAGGCATTGGATCGAGACCGCCCGATCGAAATGCTCAATCTGGTAAAGTTTCGGGCCAAGGCGCAGTACCCAACCGCCCATGAACTGGCGAATGCCGGGCTGACCGGAGCGCAAGCCTATCAGAACTACGGGGCTGAAACCGCTCCGATCATTGAACGTATCGGGGCGAGCATCCTCTGGCGTGGGGTGTTTGAATCAACCCTCATCGGGCCATCGGATGAAACATGGGATGCCGTCTTTGTTGCGCGCTACCCGACTGCACATGCGTTTCTTGAAATGGTAACGGACCCGGTCTATCGGGCGGCCGTAATCCATCGTCAGGCTGCTGTGGAAACGTCGCGCCTGATCCGATGCGGTTCAGGTGAAGCCGGGACGGCGTTCGGATGAAACTGACAGAAAAACTGGGGCTGGCCGCCCTGCACCGCATGGACCCCGAGACCGCCCACGGGATGTCGATCAAGGCATTGAAGTCCGGACTCGCACCCGCGCCAGGGCCAGTGACAACACCGCGCCTGAAAACCGTCGTTGCCGGGCTGGCCCTGCCGAACCCGGTTGGGCTGGCCGCCGGGTTCGACAAAAATGGCGAGGTTTTGACCCCGCTGTCCCGCGCCGGGTTCGGTTTTGTCGAAGTCGGGGCGGTCACGCCGCGTCCGCAGCCGGGGAACCCCAAACCCCGCCTGTTTCGACTGACCGAGGACAGGGCAGCCATCAACCGCTTTGGCTTCAACAATGAAGGCATGGAGGTGATGGCCAAACGGCTGGCAGACCGCCCCAAAGACGCGGTCATCGGCCTGAATCTTGGGGCCAACAAGGACAGCGAAGACCGTGCCGGCGATTTTGTCAAAGTGCTGGCCCATTGTGCCGAACACCTGGATTTTGCAACCGTCAACGTGTCATCCCCGAATACGGAAAAGCTGCGGGATTTGCAGGGCAAAGCCGCACTCACCGCATTGTTGAGCGGTGTGATCGAGACGCGTGATGCGCTGCCGCGCCCGCTGCCGATCTTCCTGAAAATTGCACCGGATCTCACCGAGGTGGAATTGCAGGACATCGCCGAGGTCGCCCGCGAAACCCGGGTGGACGCTGTGATCGCCACCAACACCACCCTGTCCCGCGACGGTTTGCGCAGCGTACACAAAGACGAAACCGGTGGTTTGTCGGGCGCCCCGCTGTTTGAAAAATCCACCTGCGTACTGGCTCGGCTGAGCAAATTGACGGGCGGGGATATCCCCCTGATAGGCGTTGGCGGCATCAGCAATGCCGAGCAGGCCTACGCCAAGATCTGTGCCGGGGCATCGGCTGTGCAGTTCTATACTGCGATGGTGTATGGCGGCATTTCCCTGGCGGCTGACATCGCTGAAGGGCTGGATGACTTGCTGGCTCGTGACGGTTTTGACACCGTATCGCAAGCTGTCGGCAGCAAACGAGAGGATTGGCTGTGATCGAATACTGGCACAACCCCCGCTGTTCCAAATCCCGCGCCGGACTGGCACTGTTGGAAGAAAACGGTGCGCAGATCACCGTTCGAAAGTACCTGGAAGACGCGCCTTCAATCGACGAACTTCGCGCCGCACAATCCGCCCTAGGGCTGTCACCCATCGAAATGATACGCAGAGGCGAAAAACGGTTCAAGGAATTGGGGCTGAGCAAAACCTCGCCCGACGAAGACCTGATCCGTGCCATGGCCGAAAACCCGATCCTGATCGAGCGGCCTCTTGCAATTGCCGGAGACAAAGCCGCCATCGGACGTCCACCAGAGAACCTTTTGACGCTGCTCTAGGACACCTGTGCCTCAAGCTTGGGATAGCGCCAGCCCATTGTCACCCCACGTGCAATATTGAGCACCATCAACGCGGCCCACAGGCCGTGATTGCCGAAACTCGGCACCAGTATGAAAAGTGCGACCACATAGATCGCCACTGACTGAATCATCGCATTGCGCATGGCGCGGGTCCAGGTGGCACCGATGTAGATACCGTCGAACATCCAGCTTGCCACTCCGATCACCGGAGCAATCGCTGCCCAGAAGAGAAACTCACGCCCGGCCTCGCGTACCTGCTGTGAGGTTGACATCAGGTCGATCAGCGCCGGGCCGGCTAAGAAGAAAAACGCTCCCAGCAACAGCGCCCCCCCAACACCCCATTGTGAGGCCATGACAGAAGCGCGACGCACCTGATACCTATCTCTGGCCCCGACTGCGCCTCCGACCAGCGCTTCCGCGGAAAAGGCAAACCCATCAAGTGCAAAGGCCGTGATTTCAAGAAATTGAAGCAAGACCTGATTGGCGGCCAGATTCACGTCACCCAGATCCGAGCCAACAAAAAGGAATGTGGTGAACGATCCGGTCAACAGAACGGAACGCAGCATGATATCACCGTTGACCTGCAACATGCGCCGCAGCCGGGCAGCATCGAAAACCCGCGCCCAATCGCGCCAGATTCCGTCTGCGAACCCATCCCGGCAAAGCCATAACCCCAATGCCAATCCTGTCCATTCTGCAATCAGGGTGGCAATGGCTACTCCCTCGACCCCCCAGCCAAGTCCAAGAACGAACCACAGGTCGAGAACGATATTCACCCCATTCATCCAGACCTGAAGGACGAACACGCCGCGCGTGCGCTCGACGGCAATCAGCCAGCCGGTAACAGCATATAATGCAATGGTGGCAGGTGCCCCCCAGATGCGAATCTCCAGATAGGATCGGGTCAGGGCTTCGACTTCGGGGCTTGCCGGGGAAAGCGCAAACGCACCCGCAAAAACAGCCACTTGCGCAAGGATGAAGAACAGCCCAGCCGCGCCACCCAGCATCAGGCCGCGCATCAGCAACGCCCGGGTTTCAACGATGTCACCTGCCCCGCGTGCCTGCGCCGCCATCCCGGTGGTTCCCATCCGCAGAAAACCGAAGATCCAATAGACAGTGGACAGAATCACAGCGCCGATGCCGACCGCCCCGATTGGGGCCGCCTCGCCCATCTGACCGACTACGCCCGTATCCACCGCACCAAGTATGGGAACAGTGGCATTCGACAGGACGATCGGCACCGCGATCTTCAACACCCGTCTATGCGTGATGGGCGCCGAGGCGTCCTGCATGGTCAGCTCTGATCTCTGGGGGGTTGCGGCATCAGGAAATGCCCGGAAGCCTGCGCAAACAGTTTCGCATGATTGTCTTGCCAGGCTTCAACCCGGACCGAGGCATAACGCCGCCCGGATCTGCTGATGAAGGCCCTTGCATATGCGTCCCGAGGAAGGCCCGAGCGCAGATAGTCGACGGTAAAGTCGATGGTCTTGGGAAAGCGGATATTCGGGTCGGTCACAATGGCCTCTCCGTCGATCTCGCCACTTTCGATGCGCGGGAAAAAATGTTCCCAACTAAGGGTAATGACAGCGGTCACTTCGAGGAATGCCGCGGTTACACCGCCATGAATCGCAGGCAGGAACGGGTTGCCAATCAACTTGTCATCGAAGTTCAGAACACCGGTCAGTTCATCCCCGCGCCGGTCGAAGCTGATATTGAGAAAGCGGATGTAAGGCACACCGTCAACCAGCGCACGCAACGCTGCATCGCGTCGCTGCTTGACCACCTGCATTGGTTCGGGACGAGGTCTTGCCATGTTATTTCCCCTCAACCGTAAAGGATCCAGAGGCAGTGGCCACCGGCAGGTCCTTGTCGTCGTCCATAGCCGTCGCTCGTACAAAAGCCACGTTCCGCGTGATGTGATAGCAGACGGCGTGCGCTGTGACCGTTTGACCCGGTGTCGCCGCGCGCATGTAGTCAATTCGCAGATCGATCGTGGCTGTCCCGCCGGGGGCCGACGGGTGGCTCATCACAGCAGCACCGCAGCATGTGTCCAGAATTGTGGAAATCGCCCCGCCGTGAATCACCCCTGTGCGCGGATCACCGATCAGATCCTCATTGTAGGGCAACGTGATTTCTGCCTCGCCATCGCCGATCTGCGTGAGCTTGAGGTTCAATGCCCGCGCGTGGGGGATCGCCTCGATAAACTGGCGGGCTAAAACTGTCTTGTCGACCATATGTTTGCGTCCTGTTCTCTGCCCGTCCTTTATGAGCCGCTGTTTCCGCAAAGGGCAAGCCCACCTGTTGCGCTTGGGATCGGGACCGCCTAGGTTGCTGACAAGGAGATCGGGAATGTCCAACAACCGTTTGTCATTCAAAGAGATGTGCGCCGAGTTCGACGTAACACCGCGCACTCTGCGCTATTACGAATACATCGAACTTTTGCAACCGGACCGTGAAGGTCGGTCGCGGTTTTACGGCCCGCGAGAATGCGCGCGGATGAAGCTGATCATGCGCGGGCGCAAGTTCGGATTTCCTCTGGAAGAGATTCGCCAATGGCTTTTGATCTACGAGGATCAGGGCAATGAAGCTCAAATGGCTACTTTCGTCGAGATGGCGGACCGCCAGATGAGCGAGCTTCAGCAGCAGCGCCAGCAACTGGATGAAGCCATGGACGAGCTCAAGCGTCTGCGCGACCAGACGGCCAAATCTTTGGGATAGCCGCCGCCCCCAATCCGCATATCCAAAATGATCACTCCGAACCCGCGCAAGCATGTGCGCAGTGTTCCGCCATTGCGAAGGTTTTGGCGGGAAAACCCGCTTGACGTTGCGGAAAGAAAATTGCGTCAAACCTTGCTTACGTGACCGGATGTTACGTCAACTTGGAAATGACGCAGCGTCTGGATTACGTAAACGTCACTCTCATGTTGTAAAGCGCACACCAACTGCGCAACTCATATCTCATGACGCCAGTGACGAGAGTATGACGAATGACCGAAGATGTGATGACCATCCGCGAGATGTGCGAGACCTATGATGTCACACCACGCACCTTGCGGTTCTATGAGGCCAAGGAACTTCTGTTCCCGATCCGTGAAGGCCAGAAACGTCTGTTCACCAAGCGTGATCGGGCGCGGCTCAAACTGATCCTGCGCGGCAAACGATTTGGGTTCAGCCTAGAAGAAATTCGGCAACTGCTGGATTTGTACCATGTCGGCGACCAGCAGGTCACTCAGATGACCCGCACCTATGAAATCGCGTGCGAGCGTCTGGAGGACATGGAATCGCGCCGCGAAGAGCTGACACAAGCCATCGACGATCTGAAAGAGCAGTTGCGCTGGGGCGAGAAAGTCATCGCCTCGATGAAACAGGAAAAGAAGGCAGCCGAGTAACCTCGACCTGTCATCCGGACATATGAATTAAGGGAGCTTCACATGCCCGTTTACAACGCGCCAATTAAAGACATGCAGTTCATCCTGCACACCGTACTGAATGTCTCGCAGTCGGATATCCCCGGCTACAACGAACTGGAAGCCGAGTTTACCGGTGCGGTTCTGGAAGAAGCCGGCAAGGTTGCCACCAATGTTCTGCATCCGCTGAACGTTGTCGGCGACACCGAAGGATGCCGGTTGGAAAACGGCATTGTGTACACCCCGACCGGGTTCAAAGACGCCTTCGAGCAGATGAAGGAAGGTGGCTGGACTGGCCTCGACATGCCGGAAGAGTATGGCGGTCAGAACATGCCCTATGTGCTGGGGACCGCCGTGGGCGAGATGTTCTCGGGCTCCAACCAGGCTTTCACAATGTACCAGGGCCTGACGCACGGTGCTGCCTCGGCGATTCTGGCGCACGGAACGGACGATCAGAAGAACACGTACCTGCCCAATATGGTCAGCTGTGAATGGACAGGCACCATGAACCTGACCGAGCCGCATTGCGGCACCGATCTGGGCCTGATGCGCACCAAGGCCGAGCCGCAGGGCGATGGCAGCTACAAGATCACCGGCCAAAAGATCTTTATCTCGTCGGGCGATCACGACATGGCAGACAACATCATCCATCTGGTGCTGGCAAAAATTCCCGGCGGCCCCGAGGGTATCAAGGGTGTCTCGCTGTTCATCGTTCCCAAGTTCATCGTCAACGAAGACGGCTCCTTGGGTGAGCGCAACGGAGTCTCGGTCGGCAAGATCGAAGAGAAAATGGGCATCCACGGAAACTCGACCTGCGTCATGAACTATGACGAGGCCACCGGCTGGCTGTTGGGAGAAGAACACAAAGGCATGCGCGCCATGTTCACCATGATGAACGAAGCGCGTTTGGGTGTGGGCATGCAAGGCCTGTCTCAGGCCGAAGCTGCGTATCAAAATGCTGTCGAATACGCAAAGGATCGCTTGCAAGGCCGCGATGTTACTGGCGCAAAGAACCCGGACGGCCCCGCCGATCCGCTGATCGTTCACCCTGACATCCGGCGAAACCTGATGGACCAGAAAAGCTTCACCGAAGGTGCACGCGCATTCATTCTGTGGGGTGCCACGATGATCGACAAGGCGCACCGGTCGGGCGACAAGGATGCAGACGGCCTGATTTCGCTGTTGACCCCGGTCATCAAAGGATTCCTTACAGACGAAGGCTATGACATGACCGTTCAGGCCCAGCAGGTCTATGGCGGCCATGGCTACATCGAGGAATGGGGCATGTCGCAATATACCCGCGACGCCCGGATCGCCATGATCTACGAAGGCGCCAACGGCGTTCAGGCGCTCGACCTGGTGGGCCGCAAACTGGCGCAGGACGGCGGCAAGCACGTCATGGCCTTCTTCGACATGGTCAAAACCTTTTGCAAGGAAAACTCCGGTAAGAATGAAGCCTATGACAAGGCCTTCATCGAACCGCTGAAAACCGCGTCAAAGGATCTTCAGGCCGCTGGCATGTACTTCATGCAGGAAGGCATGAAGAACCCCAACAACGCTCTGTCCGGTTCGTATGACTTCATGCACATGTTCGGCCATGTTTGCCTGGGCCTGATGTGGGCGCAGATGGCCAAAGCCGCGCAAGAGGCTTTGGACGGTGGTGCGTCGGACAAAGCGTTCTACGAAACCAAGATCGACACCGGCCGCTTCTACATGGCCCGCCGTCTGCCCGCCACAGCGATGCATCTTGCACGCATCCAGACCGGCGCGGACACGGTAATGGTACTGGACGCTGCGAATTTCTGATCACAGTCTGGGTTCGGGTAACATTGCCCGGACCCAGCCTTTCGAAGGAAACCACATGCCGAAACGTTTTCGCCTGACCCGCCGCTTTCCGATCGCAATGACCGAGGACGGGTACCGCAAGCTCAAAGCGTTCGCGCGCGAGGCTGGTCTGGACGAAGGCGAGGCACTTTCGTTTCTGTTCGAGAATTTCAACAGTGTAATTGATGAGGAGAACCTGACCCACCGCCTACGCATCTTCAATTCCGAGCTTGAGGCGCGGAAACGTTAACAAAACCAGCCACCTGATCTCGGGTGGGCGTTTTTTCAGAAAGACGAACTCCAAGGGCGCTGCCTATTGGTTGGTCTTTCTCGAAATACGCGAATGTCGATTTCGTACCATGCGCCTTGGGAGGGGCGAGCACATGTCCATCAAACTTCATTGCTTCGGAGAAAGTGGGAACAGCTACAAGGCTGCTTTGGCACTGGAAATGTCCAGTTTGGAGTGGGAACCGGTCTTCGTCGACTTCTTCAAAGGTGTAACCCGCACGCCTGAGTATCGCGCCGAAGTGAATGAAATGGGCGAAGTACCTGTTCTGATCGACGGCGATTTTCGCACCAGCCAATCCGGCGCCATCCAGGCCTATGTGACTGAGAAGTCCAGCAAGTTCGGCGGTAAGGACCAGGAAGAGAACTATGACATTCTGCGCTGGGTGCTTTGGGACAATCACAAGCTCAGCTCGATGGCGGGCCTGACCCGGTTCCTGATCAACTTTCTGCCCGAACAGCATCGCAACCCGGATGTGATCGCCTTCAACCAGGGCCGCCTGAAGGCTGCCTATCAGGTGCTGAACGCGCATCTGGAAGGCCGAGACTGGATCGTTGGTGACGGCGTGACCAACGCCGACCTTAGCTGCTGCGGCTATCTCTATTACCCAGAACCTTTCGGCTTTGATCGTGCCGACTGGCCCCATATCGACGCCTGGCTTTCTCGCCTGTCCGAGCAGCCCGGCTGGAAACACCCCTATGACCTGATGCCCGGCAACCCGTCGGATCGAGCTTGAGGAGAAGACCCATGACCGAAGCATATATTTATGACGCCCTGCGCACACCGCGCGGCAAGGGCCGCAAGGATGGCAGCCTGCACGAGGTAACCTCGGTGCGCCTGTCCGCCCTGACCCTGAACGCGATGAAAGAACGCAACAACCTTGAAGGGCACGCCGTCGAGGACGTGATCTGGGGTAACGTCACGCAGGTGATGGAACAAGGCGGCTGTCTGGCACGCTCGGCGGTCCTGGCCTCGGATCTGGACCAGTCGATCCCCGGCCTGGCGATCAACCGCTTCTGCGCGAGCGGAATGGAAGCAGTGAATTTGGCGGCAAACCAGGTCAAAGGCGGCGCAGGCGACGCTTACATCGCAGGTGGCGTTGAGATGATGGGTCGTGTTCCCATGGGCAGCGATGGCGCGGCGATTGCCGTTGACCCCTCTCTGGCGATGGAAACCTACTTCGTGCCGCAGGGTATCTCGGCCGACATCATTGCGACGGAATATGGGTTCAGCCGCGATGACGCAGACGCTCTGGCGGTTGAATCGCAAAAGCGCGCGGCCGAAGCTTGGGCCGACAACCGGTTCGAAAAGTCGGTCATCACCGTCAAGGATCAGAACGGCCTGCCCATTCTGGACCGTGACGAATACATGCGCCCCGGCACCGACATGCAAAGCCTTGGCGCACTGAACCCGTCCTTCCAGATGATGGGCGAACAGATGCCCGGCTTCGACAAGGTAGCAATGTTGAAATACCCGCATCTTGAGCGGATCAATCACATCCACCACGCGGGCAACAGCTCGGGCATCGTGGATGGTGCGGCTGCGGTCTTGATCGGCAACAAGGAATTCGGCGAGAAATATGGCCTGAAACCGCGCGCCCGCATCAAGGCCACCGCCAAGATCGGCACCGACCCGACCATCATGCTGACTGGCCCGGTTCCAGTGACCGAGAAGATCCTGGCTGACAACGGCATGAAGATCAGCGATCTGGACCTGTTCGAGGTCAACGAAGCCTTTGCCTCGGTCGTGCTGCGGTTCCAGCAGGCATTCGATGTCGATCCCGCCCTGGTCAATGTCAACGGCGGCTCGATCGCGATGGGACACCCGCTGGGCGCAACCGGTGCGATTATCATCGGCACTTTGCTGGATGAACTGGAGCGTCAGGACAAGGAAACCGGTCTGGCCACGCTCTGCATTGCGTCCGGCATGGGTGCGGCAACGATTATCGAGCGCGTATGATGCCCAAACTGGATCTTTCACAGATACCGTTCAAGGGCGGCTCGTCCTACCCCGGCAGGCTGGCCGAGGCGACTGCGGGTCGTTTCATTCAGCGGATCGGGGATGCGGGCGGCCTGACCCAATACGGGGTCAACATCGTGCGGCTTGAACCGCAGGGCCTGTCTTCGCTGCGCCACTACCACATGGAGCAGGACGAATTTGCCATCATGCTCAGTGGCACCTGCGTGCTGATCGATGACGATGGTGAGCAAGTGATGTTGCCCGGCGATTGCGCCGCTTGGCCCGCAGGTGAGGCCAATGGCCATCATCTGGTGAACAAATCCGATGCGCCCGCAACCTTTTTGGTTGTGGGAACGCGAACCCCGACCGAGACCGGCTTTTACAGCGACATAGACATGATGGTGAAGGATGATGAGAACGGTTTCTCCTTCACCCGCAAGGACGGCAGCCCGCTGACGGCTGACCAGATTGGAGATGACAATGACTGATTTCACTCTGACCAAAGACGCGGACGGCGTCGCCTTTGTTACCTGGGACGCCCAGGGAAAATCCATGAACGTGCTGACCCGCGAAGCTTTTCAAGAAGTCAGCCAACTGATTGATCAGGCCCTAAGCGACGACGAGATCAAAGGTATTGTCATCACCTCGGGCAAGGAAGGCTCTTTTGCCGGCGGCATGGACCTGAACACACTGGCGACTATCCGTCAGGAAGCGGGTGACGAACCCGCACAGGCATTGTTTGATTTCGTCATGGGCGGGCACCACATCCTGCGCAAGCTGGAATTGGCGGGCATGGACCCCAAGACCAAGAAAGGCGGCAAACCCATCGCCTGCGCGATCAACGGAACTTGCGCCGGGATCGGGACCGAGATCGCACTGGCCTGTCATCACCGAGTTATGACCAGCAACCCAAAGTCCAAGATCGGTCTGCCTGAGATCCTGCTGGGCATCTTCCCCGGCGGAGGTGGCACCATCCGTTACAGCCGCATGGTTGGTGCAATGGCGGCGGCCCCCGTACTGCTTGAAGGCAAGATGATGGACCCGGCCAAAGCCAAGGGCGCACAGTTGATCGATGCAGTTGCAGACGATCCGGTTGCCGCAGCCAAAGAATGGGTTCTGAATGCCAAGGACGCTGATCTGGTGAAACCTTGGGACGCGAAGGGCTACAAGATGCCCGGTGGCGCGCCTTACCACCCTGCCGGATTCATGACCTTCGTGGGCGCAAGCGCCATGGTTCACGGAAAAACTCAAGGCGCCTTCCCTGCGGCCAAAGCCCTTCTGAGCGCGATCTATGAGGGCGCGCTGGTTGATTTTGACACCGCTTTGAAAATTGAAGCCCGCTGGTTCACCAACGTTCTGATGAACCCCTCCTCGTCGGCGATGATCCGGACACTGTTCCTCAACAAGGAAGCGCTTGAAAAAGGCGCGGTCCGTCCGAAAGGTGTGCCCGATCAGCGCGTCAAGAAAATCGGCGTTCTGGGCGCTGGCATGATGGGGGCCGGTATTGCACTGGTTTCTGCCCAAGCTGGCATGGAAGTCGTTCTGATCGACCGCGATCAGGAAGCGGCCGACAAAGGCAAAGCTTATACCGAAACCTATCTGGACAAGGGTATCAAGCGCGGCAAGGTCACGGCTGAAAAGAAAGAGGCCATGCTGGCGCGCATCACGGCGACACCGGATCTGGACCATCTGAAAGGGTGTGACCTGATTATTGAAGCCGTGTTTGAAGACATGGGCGTAAAGGCCGAGATGACCAAAAAGGTAGAGGCGATCATCCCGGAAGATTGCATCTTTGCCTCGAACACGTCGACCCTGCCGATCTCGGATCTGGCCAAGGCAAGCGTGCGTCCGGAACAATTCATCGGCATCCACTTCTTCTCGCCGGTCGAGAAGATGTTGCTGGTCGAGATCATCAAGGGCAAGGAAACCGGTGATCGCGCGGTGGCCAAGGCACTGGACTATGTGCGCCAGATCCGCAAGACACCCATCGTCGTCAACGACGCCCGCTTCTTCTACGCCAACCGCTGCATCATTCCGTACATCAACGAAGGCGTGCGGATGATCGCCGAGGGTGTAAACCCTGTGCTGATCGACAACGCGGCGCGTCAGCTGGGCTTCCCGGTGGGGCCGATACAGCTGACCGACGAAACCTCGATTGATCTGGGTGCCAAGATCGCCCGTGCGACCAAGGCAGCCATGGGCAATGCCTATCCGGAAAGCCCCTCGGACGATCTGATCTTCTGGATGGAAGAACAGGGCCGTCTGGGGCGCAAGGCGAATGCCGGCTTCTTCGTCTATGACGAAAAGGGCAAACGTGTCGAATACTGGAAGGGTCTTCAGGAAAAATATCCACTTGCCAAAGACCAGCCCGACCTGATCGAAGTACAGGAGCGTCTGATGTTCGCGCAGGTTCTGGAAGCGGTTCGGGCGCTGGAAGAAGGCGTGCTGGAAGACATCCGTGAGGGCGATGTGGGCGCCATTCTGGGCTGGGGCTTTGCGCCGTGGTCCGGTGGTCCGCTCAGCTGGCTCGACATCATCGGCACGCCCTATGCGGCCGAACGATGTGATCAGCTGGCCGAGAAATATGGCGAACGCTTTGCCTGCCCGTCGCTGCTGCGTGAGATGGCCGAGAAGGGTCAAACCTTCTACGGGCGCTTCAACCCCGAAGCAAAGGCTGCCTGAAACAGTGATGCAGGCGCGTGAGATCACGCGCCTGCATCTTTTTTGTCAGTGTTTGGTTAGATCTGCCATTCGGGCCGCAGAAACAGCACCGGCGCGTTTGGACGCCCCGGTCGACCCGGTCGCCTGACCCCAGAGGGCGGACGGATCGGAAATATCGGCTCCTGCGGAATGGGTGCAGGCAGGGCACCCAATGGGTTGGCAAGGGCTGACATATCGCCCCTGCTTGCAATCAGGTTGACCAGTTCTGTACCGGTCTCTTCATCAGCGACATCGTAACCAGGCCCGCTGGCCGTGCCGCGCATGTTGAAAAGGCCGGAAGGGCAGTAAGCCTGCAGGCCGCCTTCAACAAAGATCACCTGATCTTCGTCGAAAAACAGGGAACGGACCTCAAACGACGATCCCGGTGCCTGCGACATAAACCGACCCACGCCGTTCAGCAATCGTGCGGACACTACGGAACACACGCTGGCCCTGACATCAGACCGTGTCAGGTTCAGAGCAATGCCCTGCTCGGGCATCAGCCAGACGGGACGCCCGTTATACGCGGCGCGTGCAGGTACAAAAACCGGCAAATACTCCGAACGGCGCTCTTCGGCAGGAATGACCACGACGCTGGTCGAGATGCGGCGCACCTCTTTGAACCCGTGATCCAGTGTTCGGACCAGATCGCCAACTGCAATGCGTTCCACCGGTTTCCACCCGCTGGTTGTCGCAATCTTCGTGCCGTTCAAAAATCCGCCACGGCGCGCATTCACGGCGTGGTTCAAAGTGGATGGACCAGTTTCGGACGACTGATCAAGATATACAGAAATACTCGTAACTTCAGACACGTGCCTAACCCCCTTTGGCACAAACTCACTATGCCAAACAGCTAACATCAAAAATCGAGGCTGTCTTATTTCAGACATATTTATGCCCAATTTGGGCCGCCTCAACGGGTTTTTGCAGAGATTCCGTAAACACTGACAGGCCACAAACCGGCTTTTGTGCCATTTTCGAAACGGGCACCATGTTGTGATCGTTCGAATCCACCTGCCCCCGATCAGACGAAATGAAGTCGCTTATTCAGATTGCAGCGTTTTAAAACCGTTGACAGAGTGCGGTATTGCACGCGTCAGGCAAGTTCTTGCTGGGTGGATGACCGTTTGGCCCGCCAGCCCAGCAAAACCCCTGCTGTCGCGATCAGGACGATCCCGGACACCTGCATCAGATCGAGGGTTTGACCCAGTGCGACGAATGCAAAGAGCGGCCCGAAGATCATCACCGAATACTCGAACACGGCCACGTAAGAGGTCTCGCCTACCTGATAGGCTTTGATGAGCATGAAGACCGCAATCGTCGACCCGACTGCCTGAATTGAAATCCATTGCAATGCGGGCCCCACGCCCCAGACCCATCCCCGCGTGACAAAGCCTTCGGGCCCGTCCAGCGTGGCAACAGGCGAGACCGTGAACAAAATAACCCCCACGGCCCCTGACAGGCCAAGGGTAATGACCATGGCCGCCAGCATCGCAACCGTGCTTTCACGCGCGCAATATGTCCGCGTCATGATCGAACTCAAGGCATAGAAAAAACCAGCGGCAATCGGGAAAACCGAACGCATATCAAACTCGACCGGGTTTGGCTGCAAAACCAGAAGAGTACCCGAAAAACCGATCAGTACAGCCAGAATGCGCCACGGCCCTATCTTTTGTCTGAGCGCAATGGACGAAATCAACAGCACGAAAATCGGGGAGGTGAACAACCCTGCCAGGGCTTGCGCAATCGGCATCATCGACAGAGACGCAAAATAGAAAAACATAGCCGTTGTGATCAACAAACTGCGTAAGATGACAGGTCCCCACCGATGCGGCCTCAGCCCACCCAGCCCCAGAAAGGAAAGGCCAACAATCAGCGGCAGCATCAACAGTGCCCGCATAAAATGGAATTGCCACAGCCCGACCGTCTCGGCCAGCAGGATCACAACGTTGTCGATCACGCCGATAATCGCCATCGCAGCTACCATCAGGGCCGAAGCCAGCACCGGGGCGGTGGTCGTGTCTGCCTGCATTTTCGCGCCTCTGTTGCGATCAAAGATCGGCGATCTTTTTCCTGACGGGTATCCAGCACAAATCGGAATGCCTGCGCAACAGGTTTGCGCCCGGGGATTTTGCCATGCTAAGCTGCGGCAAAACAATTTCGAGCAGACCTCAACCAGATGACGGCCCTGAAAAAGTACCAGCGGATCGAAGCCACCGGTCTGTGGCGCCCTTCGCCCGATGAACAGCGGCGCGAAGTTGTGGTATCGATTGGCAAAGCAACCCTGACAATTTCCGATTTCAATGACAGGGCTTTGACTCATTGGTCCTTGGCGGCGCTGGAACGGCAGAATCCCGGTGCCTTTCCGGCTGTTTTCAACCCCGATGGTGATCCGGATGAGACACTGGAACTGGGAGAATCCGAAACCACGATGCTCGAAGCGATCGATCGGCTGCAACGTGCCATCGAACGCTCTCGTCCCCGTCCCGGCCGTTTGCGCTGGATGAGCGTCGGAGGCGTTGTGGCAGCGGTTCTGGCGGTATTGTTGTTCTGGTTCCCCGGTGCTTTGCGAAACCACGTTGTCTCGGTCGTGCCCGAGGTCAAACGACAGGAGATCGGAGACACGATTTTGCGTCGGATCGAGCGCGTCTCGGGACCGGCCTGCACGTCTGTGGATGCGCAGGCTTCGCTGAATCAGTTGGCCCACCGTACAGGCGTCCGGCAGATCATTATTCTGCCCGCAGGTGTTCAGGACAGCCTCAGCCTGCCCGGTGGCACCGTTCTGTTAAATCGTGCCCTGGTAGAAGACCATGAAGACCCTGCCGTCGCAGCAGGTTACATTATCGCAGAGCGCGCGCGTACGGCGCTCAACGACCCGCTGGATGATCTGCTGGACAGAACCGGGGCATCCTCGGCCTTTCGGTTGTTGACGACCGGGGAACTGACCCCTGAGATCATTGACACGTATACCGAACAGGTCCTTTCGCAGCCCCGACCATCCCTTCCGGACGAAGACTTGTTGGCGATGTTCTCACAAAGCGCCCTGCCCTCTACCCCTTACGCCTATGCTCAGGACATTACCGGTGAATCAGTACTGGGTCTGATTGAGGCTGATCCCATGGTCGGCCGAACCCTGGAACAGGTGTTGCCAGACCGCGATTGGGTCCGGCTGCAAAACATATGCGGCGAATAATCCGGGTTACTTGGTTCCAAACATCCGGTCGCCTGCATCGCCCAGACCCGGCATGATATAGCCTTTCGAGTTCAGCTCGCGGTCCAGTGCAGCAGTGACGATATGTACATCCGGGTGCGCCTCTTTCATACGCGCGACCCCTTCCGGCGCGGCCAACAGACAGAGAAAGCGGATATCCGTCGCCCCCGCCTCTTTCAGCAGGTCAACGGCCGCAGCCGAGCTGTTGCCAGTGGCCAGCATCGGATCCACCGCGATAACCAAACGGTCTTTCAGGCTCTCGGGTGCTTTGAAGTAATACTGCACGGGCTTCAGCGTTTCTTCGTCGCGATACAGACCGACAAAACCGACGCGCGCAGAAGGAACCAATTCCAACACCCCATCCAGCATCCCGTTTCCGGCACGCAGGATCGACACCAGCGCCATTTTCTTGCCCGCAAGAATGGGGGCATCCATTTCTTCCATCGGCGTTTCGATATGGCGCGTGGTTAACGGAATTTCGCGCGTGACCTCATAGGCCAACAACAACGTTATTTCGCGCAGCAACTGCCGGAACCCGGCGGTCGAGGTACCCTTGTCTCGCATGAGCGTCAGTTTGTGTTGCACCAGCGGGTGATCGACGACGGTCAGATGTTCGCTCATGTGTTCTCCAGTCTTTTGTTGACCCGCGCGCGGGTATCATCATCGCAAAAGGCCGCTTCCAGGGCGGCCTGATTCAGGGCCGCAAAATCTTCGGCCTCCCAGCCGAAGGCTGCGTTCAACATCTCATATTCCCGTCGCATGGTCGTGTGAAAAAACGGGGGATCGTCTGTGGATACCGTTACCTTCACGCCTGCATCGCGCAAGTTCGCAATCGGGTGGGCCGCAAAATCGGGGAAAAGCCCCAGAACCACATTCGATCCAGGACAGACCTCAAGAGTGATTTCCCGGTCGACCAGTTCGCGAACAAGGTCCGGATCCTCGAGGGCGCGAACTCCGTGCCCGATGCGCTCGACCCCCAGATCGCGCACAGCATCACGCACGCTTTCAGGGCCTCCGAACTCACCCGCATGTGTCGTCAGGCGAAGCCCGGCTTCGCGCGCGCAGTCGAAAGCCCATTTGAAGTCACCCTGTGTGCCAACGGATTCATTTCCCCCCATGCCAAAACCGGTAATCCAGTCGCCCGCTGTTTCTGCTGCACAATAGGCGCTCCGCTTGGCTTGCTCGGGGCCAAAATGGCGGACACATGTGATGACACCCCGCAGGGTTATGTCGAACTTGCGTTCGGCTTCATCCGCAGCGTCCTGAATGGCATTCAGATAGTCCTGCCACGCGTGCAGATCACCACCCCCGCAAAAGTCCGGGCTGAGGAAGGTCTCCGAATAGACCACGCCGTTCCGGGCGCTTTCTTCGAGAATGGCCAATGTCAGCCGCCGGAAGTCTTCAGGCGTTTTCAGGACTTCGCAGGCGGCCTCATACACATTCAGGAAATGCGCGAAATCGCGAAAATCATAAGAACCGTCGGACTTAAAGATACCGCTCAGGTCCACCCGCTTGTCATGCGCAAGCTGGCGGATGAATGCCGGTGGCGCGGCGCCTTCGTGATGCAGGTGCAGTTCTATTTTCGGCAGGTCGGCGACGCTCATAGAAAATTCCTTCCCGGCCCTTGCGCCGGAATGTTCAGGTGATGGGCGATGCTGGCGGCAATGTCGGCAAAGTCCACCTGGCCGATCTGCCCCGTGCCAGACCCGGAAATCAGAACCGGTACTTGTTCACGTGTGTGATCTGTTCCTGTCCAGCTGGGATCATTGCCATGATCGGCGGTCAACACCAACAGGTCGCCGGGGCGGAGCCTGGCCAGAATCTCACCGATCTCCCGGTCGAACCATTCTAATGCTCGGGCATAGCCGCTGATATCCCGACGGTGGCCATAAAGACTGTCGAATTCAACAAAATTGGCGAAAGTCAGGCTGCCCTCTTCGGCGTCATCCACCAGATCTGAAAGGTGCCGCATGAGTTCAGCGTCCGACCCTTTGCGCAACGTGTCGATACCCTGCATGGAAAAGATGTCGCCGATCTTGCCCACCGCGTGCACCTTCCGCCCGGCATCCTGCACCCAATTGGTCAGAACCGGAGCGGGCGGCTGAATGGCGAAATCCTTGCGGTTGGTTGTCCGTTCAAATCCCGCCTCTGGCGTGCCGACAAAGGGGCGCGCAATGACACGGCCCACTTTCATCTCGTGCAAGCGCGGTGCAAGTGCGCGGCACATACCCAGCAAACGGTCCAGCCCGAAACTCTCTTCATGGGCTGCGATCTGAAACACACTGTCGGCTGAGGTGTAGCAGATCGGCCAGCCGGTTCGCATATGCTCGGCACCTAATTCAGCGATGATCGCCGTGCCCGAGGCATGGCAATCGCCAAGGATGCCTTCGGTCCCGGCGGCCCGGGCCGCTGCCCGGCTCAGGTCCGCACGAAAAGCTGGAACCGTATCCGGGAAATAGTGCCATTCCCAGGGTACCGGCAGACCTGCCAGTTCCCAGTGGCCCGAGGGCGTGTCTTTGCCGGGCGAATGCTCGCGCGCGCAGCCCCACAGCCCAATGGGTCTGGCGTCCAATCCGGGGGTTGCGTCCCCAGACGCCAGTCGCGCAGCCGCACCCAAACCCATCGCGTCGAGGTTCGGCAGGTTCAAAGGGCCCGAGCGACCGTCTTCGGCCCGCCCTTCGGCACAAGCCTGCGCGATATGAGCCAGCGTATTTGCCCCACTATCCGGGACGTCCCCATTGAAAAAACAATCGGCATCAGGCGCACCGCCTATTCCAACGGAATCCATGACGGCGAGAAATGCACGGCTCATACGCTAATCCTTTCGTGGATCAGATCCGGAAGCATCGGAGTCGTATCGCTGATCTCAATCGCGCTCAGCACGGTTTCTGCGGCTCGGCGCGCGGCATCTTCCCGAGCAGCATGGATCACGGCAATCGGTGAACCTTTGGTCACACGATCCCCCAGCCGGAGAATATTGGATATTCCGACGGCTGGATCGATCTCATCACTTTCGACCTGACGGCCACCGCCCAGCGCAACCACGGCAAGACCCAGAGCTTCGCCATCGATAGCAGAAATGAAGCCGTCCCGCGGCGCCGGAACCTCTTGGATGACATTCGCCTCAGGAAGGAACCGAGCCCAGGTCTCGACTAACTGAACGGGGCCACCAACCGCTGCCATCATGCGCCCAAATCGCTCTGCGGCGCGTCCGTCACGGATGATTTCAAAGATTTTATCACGTCCCTCATCGACCGAACCGCACATTCCTGCATCGGTCAGCAAGACGCCCCCCAGCTCGGCAGAAATGTCTGCCAAAGGTGACATATCCGAGCCGGTCAGGACTTTCATCACCTCAGCGATCTCCAAAGCATTCCCCAACGCCGGGGCCAATGGCTGATTCATGTCAGTGATCACCGCCGACGTGCGACACCCTGCTGCGTTTGCGGTCTCGGTCAATGCGGTGGCCAATTTGCGGGCATCTTCCATCGTTTTCATGAAAGCGCCGCTGCCGACCTTGACGTCAAGAACCAGCGCGTCCGGGCCGGCGGCCAGCTTTTTGGACAGAATCGACGCTGTGATCAGGTCCAGGCTCTCAACTGTCGCGGTCACATCCCGCACCGCATAAAGGCGCTTGTCTGCCGGCGCGATCTGGCCCGTCGCTCCGACGATGGCGGCGCCGGTTTCGCGCAAAATCTGCGCAAGACGGTCCTGCCCGATCTGAGTGTTGACCCCCGGGATAGCCTCAAGCTTGTCAAGCGTTCCACCAGTGTGCCCCAGGCCCCGGCCCGAGATCATTGGGACATACGCCCCACATTCCGCAAGCGCCGGGGCAAGAACCAAGCTGACACTGTCCCCGACACCTCCGGTCGAGTGCTTATCGATCACCGGTCCGTCCACATCCCAAGTCAGTACGTCTCCACTGTCGCGCATCGCGATCGTCAAATCCGCACGCCCCTGAGCGCCCAAACTGCCCATGCAGACGGCCATGGCAAAAGCCCCGGCCTGCGCGTCGCTGACGCTTCCGTCCGCAAGTCCCTGCGCAAACCAGATCAGTTCCTCGCGACCCGGCACCTCCTGCCTGCGCAGTTTTGCTATGATCGAGCGGGCGTCCATGCGATCAGACATCCTCCATGTGTGAAGCATCGAATGCGCCCGGCAACAGATCCCCGATGGTTGTCTCAAATTCGGCACCGTCCACGGTTGCCAGAGTAACTTTCACATCGCGCTTGCCAAACTCGGCCAGTTTCTGGCGGCACCCACCGCAGGGCGGCACAGGCTGAGGGCTGGAGGCAACCACGTAGACTTCTGTAAATTCCTGCTCGCCCGCAGCAACCATCGAGGCGATTGCACCGGCCTCAGCACAGGTGCCTTCGGGATATGCCACATTCTCAACGTTACACCCGGAATAGACCTGACCCGAGGAGGATCGAAGCGCCGCGCCAACCTTGAAATTCGAATAAGGCGCATAGGCATTTTCCCGGACGGACAAAGCAGCGTCTTTGAGCGACATGGCGATTCCCCATTTTTTGATCGTCTGGTCAGAAAATTGCACCGTAAAGTAAAAAGGCGGAGAAGTTGAAGCCCCCAGCCGATGTTTTTCAGTCAGCCCAGTGTTGTGTTGAAGGTACCGGGCAAGGTGACTTCCAGCAACTCGATGTCGTCCGATGGGGCAGATAACCGCGTGCACATCCCGGGCGGGATGACAAAGGCGTCTCCTTGCTCCAGCCGGTAGGGCTCGCGCCCTTCGCCTTCCAGCGTGACCGCTCCGTCCATCACGAAGGTAAAGTGAATGTCCGTATCGTGGCTGGCCCATTCGGTGTCGCCCTGCCCTTTGCGGACGACCTGGACCCCTGCGACCCCTTTGGTGTTCTCGGCAATTGTCGTGTCGCGGCAGATGTAACCCGGAAGACGGAACGGTACCCATTCAGCGTCCTTGGCCTGGTTATAGACAAAGCGTTGCCCTTGCCATTCGCGCTCCGGGCGAAAATGCGGCGTTGGAAGCTGCATGTCATGGTCGATTTCCGTGACATGTTCTGCTGGCACCCCTATTTCGATGACCTGAACATTGTCTGACGCTTCGAGTACACGGTGACGAATTTCCGGCGGCTGGATAAAGCAATCCCCTGCATTCAGGCGCATTTTCTCTCCCTGATCCTCGTAGACAACATCCACCCAGCCATGGATGCAGAATATCAGTTGGAACCCAACTTTGTGAAAATGCACCATGTCGGGCACCGGACCACCGTCCGGGATACGGATGTGGCTTGCGATGATCGATCCGCCCAAACGGTCTGGCACCAGATCGCGATAGTGCATCCCAGCCCGGCCGATGATCCAGGGTGCCTGATCCTTAAGCCTGCGCACCACGAAGGAATGAACTGTTTCAGGCATCACCAGCGGCGGATTTCGCTCTTCGATTTCGATCCGGGTCCCATTCGGCGCGACAAGAACGCGTTGGCCATCTGCAAAGCTTTCCGGGTCATCTGTCAGGATGCGCAATGCTCCCGGACCTTCGGGCGCGTCTTTTTCGATCCGCAGCCGCAGACCGTGCCCTGAAAACACTGCGACGCGCGGATCGTCTGCGGGATAGATCATGTCCATCTGCATCCCCAACACCTTGGTATAAAAGGGGATGTCGTTTCGAATTTCCTGGGTAGGCAAACGAAATTCAGCTTGGGTCCGGGAAGGCTCGGATGTCTTTGTCATGAGATGTCTCATCAGATTTCGATTTTGGCCATCCGATCAGAACAGAGGCCAAAATGCCAATCGAAAAGAACATCTCGAGCGTTTCTTCCATCACGAAAAGGCGCGTTTTCATAACTGACGACAAAGCGTCGCTGTGCAGCCCGGTGAATTCCTCGAGAAGTTGGGCGATGACGGCAAGACAGCCGGCCACTATGAACACGATCATAAAAGACGCGCGTTGCTTGATAGCACGCCATCCCGTCGGGATCCCATGCCAGATGACGCCGCTCAGAACAACGCAGGCCAGCAGGACCCTGACCACAGTGACGTCCAGCACGGCATCCAGACCGTCAAGGATCAGGAACGGCAAACTGCCTTCAGGGTAAACGCTTTCCTCAAGCTCACGCTCGGCCAACAATAGGAATGTCAGCCCGATATACAGCCGGGTGACACCCGGGTATCGCCACAAAGCCGCCACACCCGCTGCAAACAAACACGCCGCGGAAATTGTTTCAAACAATCCGCCTTCCTGATTGAAAACCAGTGCCTGTTCTGGCCAGATGCCAACAGCACCAAGAAGCACAACACCCGACAGCACCGCAAACCATATGGTCAGCCGCGCAACTCCAGTATCCGCCACAGGACCAGAGGACAGGCCATCGACCTGATCATTTGCCTTGAAAGTCATTACTGCTTCGTCTTGCCTGAGTGTTTGTTCGTTTCGCAAAGTTACCTAGATGTAAAAAAAATGTGTCAAAATTCAACCCAATTCCGGTTCGCAACTGCGAGACGTCGGCAAAATTACGCAACGTAGCCAAGCTCGGACGAATAGTTTAATGTTAAATCAAATTCTCAGAGGGAACTGAATCTCCAATGTCTGACACCCCCAGCCTGCGACAGGCCGCGCTTGACTATCACGCCCATCCGAAACCTGGAAAACTTGAGATCAAGGCCACGAAACCGATGGCAAATGGTCGCGATCTGGCGCGCGCCTATTCGCCCGGCGTTGCCGAGGCCAGCCTTGAAATCAAAGCCGACGCTGCGAACGCTGAAAAGTATACGGCGCGCGGCAACCTTGTCGCCGTGGTGTCCAACGGCACTGCGGTTCTTGGTTTAGGCAATATCGGGGCGCTGGCCTCGAAACCGGTGATGGAAGGCAAAGCCGTCCTGTTCAAAAAGTTCGCAGGCATTGACTGTTTTGATATCGAAGTCGATCAGCCCGATCCGGAAAAGCTGGCGGATATCGTCTGCGCGCTGGAGCCGACATTCGGGGCCATCAACCTGGAAGACATCAAGGCGCCGGATTGTTTCATAGTCGAAAAGCTGTGCCGCGAACGCATGAACATTCCCGTTTTCCACGACGATCAGCACGGAACGGCCATTGTCGTGGGGGCCGCTGCGAAGAATGCTCTGCATGTAGCCGGAAAGACATTTGCAGACATCAAGGTCGTATCAACCGGTGGCGGGGCTGCCGGGATTGCGTGCCTGAACATGCTTGTGAAGCTGGGTGTGAAACAGGAAAACATCTGGCTGTGCGATATTCACGGGCTCGTCTACGAGGGGCGTGCCGAGGATATGAACCCGCATAAGTCGCAGTTCGCGCAGAAAACGGACTTGCGTACTCTGGACGATGTAATCGGCGATGCAGATCTGTTTCTGGGCCTTAGCGGCCCGAATGTCCTGAAGCCCGAAATGGTCAAGAAAATGGCCAATCGTCCAATCATCTTTGCACTAGCCAACCCAACGCCTGAAATTTTGCCACAGGCCGCGCGTGAGGTTGCCCCGAACGCGATCATCGCCACGGGGCGCAGCGATTTCCCCAATCAGGTCAACAACGTGTTGTGTTTCCCGTTTATCTTCCGGGGGGCTCTGGATGTGGGCGCGACCGAGATCAATGATGCGATGCAGATTGCCTGCGTTGACGGCATTGCGGATATGGCCCGCGCGACGACAAGCGCCGAAGCCGCAGCCGCCTATAAGGGCGAACAACTGACCTTTGGGCCGGATTACCTGATCCCGAAACCCTTTGACCCGCGTCTGGTGGGCGTCGTCTCGTCTTCGGTTGCCAAGGCAGCCATGGAAAGCGGCGTCGCAAAGCGCCCCATTGAGGACCTTGAGGCCTACAAGGAAAAACTCAACCAGACTGTCTTCAAGTCGGCCCTTTTGATGCGCCCCGTGTTCGAGGCTGCGGCTGTCGCATCCCGTCGCATCGTTTTTGCCGAGGGCGAAGACGAAAGGGTGCTGCGGGCTGCACAGGCCATTCTTGAGGAAACAACAGAAACGCCGATCCTGATCGGGCGACCCGAAGTAATCGAATCCCGTTGCGAAAAGCTGGGCCTGACTATTCGCCCGGGCACAGATTGCCAGATCGTGAACCCGGAAAACGATCCGCGTTATTACGACTACTGGAACTCGTATCATCAGATCATGCAGCGCCGAGGTGTGACGCCTGACCTGGCCAAGGCAATCATGCGCACAAATACGACCGCCATCGGCGCGATCATGGTGCATCGAGGCGAAGCTGACAGTATGATCTGCGGCACGTTTGGCGAATATCGCTGGCATCTGAACTATGTTGAACAGGTGCTGGCCGACGGCGACCTGCGCCCGCACGGCGCTTTGTCACTGATGATATTGGAAGACGGCCCCTTGTTCATAGCCGATACGCACGTTCGGCAACTGCCGACACCGGAGGAGTTGGCCGAATCGACCATTGGCGCGGCACGGCATGTTCGTCGATTTGGGCTTGAGCCCAAGATCGCATTCTGTTCGCAGTCGCAATTCGGCAATCAGGCAGAAGGTTCCGGAAAACGCCTGCGCGCCGCATTGGAAATCCTGGACCAGAAACCACGCGACTTTATCTATGAAGGGGAAATGAACCTGGATGCCGCCCTTGATGCGGACCTTCGCGAGCGGATCTTTCCGGGATCACGCCTTCAGGGAGCGGCAAATGTGCTGATCTTTGCCCATGCGGACGCAGCCAGCGGCGTGAGAAATATTCTGAAAATGAAAGCGGACGGGATCGAAGTCGGACCCATTCTTATGGGAATGGGCAACAAAGCGCATATCGTCACCCCGTCCATTACCGCACGCGGATTGCTGAACATGGCTGCCATAGCGGGGACCCCGGTGGCGCATTACGGGTAAGCTGGTCTCCTGTCGACGTGAACCGCAATCCTCGCGGGGGTGCGGTTAATAAAACACTCACACCTTAACTGCTATATGTCGTTTCACCTCCGTGGTGACGATAGCGGATGAGTGGCGAATTGGCGTTGCGCCGAGTCGCCTCTCGCATGATCTTTTGCACTGTCGAATTTGCAAGTTTGCAAAATGGCATTTTCGGCGCGGAAAATTCAATGCTGGAAAAGAGGTTTGCAAAAATTTGCAAGCTATTGTGCGATTTCCTGCAAATATTTTGCGATAAACTGACGCGTCGTCATTTGACGCGCTTGCCCGAAAGTTTTCTGGGTCCTAACACAAAGACCAAGTCGTTGTGAGGAGGACGAGATGGCGTATCAGGACGTTTATGACAGCTGGAAGAAGGACCCCGAGGCGTTCTGGATGAACGCCGCCAAGGGGATCGATTGGGTCAGGGAACCCAGCAAAGCGCTGTTCGACGACAATGCGCCCTTGTACGAATGGTTCAGCGACGCACGTGTCAATACCTGCTGGAACGCCGTGGACCGCCACGTGGAAAACGGGCGCGGCGAACAAACCGCAATCATCTATGACAGCCCGATCACCCACACCAAGCGCGAGATTTCATATGTTGAACTGCGCAACCGCGTGGCCAATCTTGCCGGTGCGCTGCGGGCAAAAGGTATCGAGAAAGGTGACCGCGTCATCATCTACATGCCGATGATCCCCGAAGCGCTTGAGGCGATGCTGGCCTGCGCACGTCTGGGCGCTGTGCATTCCGTGGTGTTTGGTGGATTTGCCAGCAACGAATTGGCGGTCCGTATCGATGACGCCAAACCCAAAGCGATCATAGCCGCGTCCTGCGGAATGGAGCCTGGGCGGGTGGTGCACTACAAGCCGCTTCTGGACGGCGCCATTGAACTTGCTGAACACAAGCCGGATTTCTGCGTCATCTTCCAGCGCGAACAAGAAGTTGCTCAGCTGATCGAAGGGCGTGACTACAACTGGCACGGGTTCCAGTACGGCGTTGAACCGGCAGAATGTGTCCCCGTCGACGGAGACGATCCGGCGTATATCCTCTACACTTCGGGCACCACCGGGGCGCCCAAGGGAGTCGTGCGCCCAACTGCCGGGCATCTGGTGGCGCTGAACTGGAGTATGAAGAACATCTATAACGTCAATCCGGGTGATGTATTCTGGGCGGCGTCCGATGTGGGTTGGGTCGTTGGGCACTCCTACATCTGCTACGCACCCCTGATCCACGGGAACACGACGATTGTGTTCGAAGGCAAACCGGTCGGCACCCCTGATGCGGGCACCTTCTGGCGCGTAATCTCCGAGCATAGGGTCAAAAGCTTCTTCACCGCGCCCACAGCGATCCGCGCCGTCAAACGTGAAGATCCAAAGGGCGAATTGATCGCCAAATACGATCTGTCTCATCTGCGGGCTCTGTATCTGGCAGGCGAACGCGCTGATCCTGATACCATCATATGGGCACAGGATGCGCTGAAGGTTCCGGTGATCGACCATTGGTGGCAAACCGAAACCGGTTGGGCCATTGCCGGCAATCCGCTGGGCATTGAAGAGCTTCCGATCAAGCTGGGTTCGCCTGCCAAACCGATGCCGGGCTATGACGTACAAATACTGGACGAAGGTGGTCACCCCATGAAAGCCGGCGAACTCGGGGCCATCGCTGTCAAGCTGCCGCTGCCTCCGGGCACCCTGCCGACCCTGTGGAACGCCGAGGAGCGGTTCAAGAAATCCTATCTGGAGCACTTCCCCGGGTATTATGAAACCGGCGACGCCGGAATGATCGACGAGGACGGATACCTTTACATCATGGCCCGCACCGATGATGTCATCAACGTCGCGGGTCACCGCCTGTCGACCGGCGGGATGGAAGAAGTGCTTGCCGCTCACCCGGATGTGGCCGAATGCGCGGTGATCGGTGTATCGGATCAGCTAAAGGGTCAGATGCCCGTTGGGTTCCTGTGCCTGAATGCCGGCGCAAACCGGGATTATGCCGACGTGGTTCAGGAAGTCGTCAAAATGGTTCGGGAAAAGATCGGCCCGGTGGCGGCCTTCAAGCTGGCTGTGGTCGTCGACAGATTGCCCAAGACCCGTTCAGGTAAAATCCTGCGTGGTACGATGGTGTCGATTGCAGACGGCCAAAACTATAAAATGCCTGCAACAATCGACGACCCTGCCATTCTTGACGAAATCAAAGAAGCCTTACAGACAATCGGTTACGCCAAGTAACCTGAGGGCGGCGCAAGCCGCCCTTTGTCGTGTCTTCTCTTGCAACCGGAAGCAGCCTCCCTACTGTCGCATTAAGACAGTGAGGACCCATGACACAAACCGATATCTGGCGTCTCAGCGCCACTGACCTGGCCACCCTGACAAGACGCGGGGACCTGAGTGCGACCGAGGCGGTTCAGGCCTCGATCGAGCGAATGGATGCGGTCAACCCCGACCTGAATGCAGTGGTGAAAGAACTGCGCGCCGAGGCGTTGGAACGTGCCAAGGCCTTGGACCATGCGCGGGCGAACCGCCAACCGACGGGGCCGCTGCATGGCGTGCCGGTCACGATCAAGGTGAATGTTGACCAAAAAGGCCATGCCACAACCAACGGTGTTGTTGCTCTGAAAGATGTATTGGCACCGGATGACGCCCCGGTTGTGAGCAATCTGCAAAAGGCCGGGGCAATTGTTATCGGGCGGACCAACACGCCCGAGTTCTCGTTCCGCGCCGACACGGACAACCCGCTTTATGGGCGTACGCACAACCCCTGGGGGCGGCATATCTCTCCCGGCGGCTCTTCCGGCGGGGCTGGCGTCGCGGTCATGGCCGGAATCGGCGCGTTGGCCCACGGCAACGATATCGGCGGCAGCCTGCGCTTTCCCGCAGCAGCCAACGGAGCCGTGACAGTGAAACCCGGGCTGGGGCGTGTCCCGGCGTGGAACCCAAGCCAGAAAGCCGAACGCGGCTTGCTGGCGCAATCGATGTCCGTTCAGGGCCTGTTAACCCGGTCGGCTGCCGACCTGCATCTGTCCATGCCCAGCCTGATCGCCGCAGACGCGCGTGACCCGTTTCACGTGCCAATGCCCTGGCGTGGTCCTGACCTCGACGCACCAGTCAAAGTGGCCTTTACAAAAAACACATTCGGCTATGACTTGCACCCCGAGGTCGAGAAAGCGCTCGACACGGCACGAGAGGCGCTGGTTGATGCGGGCTATGTTGTGGAAGAGGTTGACCCGCCTGATGTTTTTGAATGTGGTCGGATCGGTTATCGTACGCTGATGGGCGAAGTGCTGACGCTCATGAAATCAGATATCGAAGCCGCTGGTTCCAAAACCATTCAGAATATCTTTGAGGTCTATTTCCAGGAATTCCCGCCAATTGTCGAAACCGAGATGATCCAGATGCTGGCCAAACGAAGCCACTACGCGCGCAATTGGTCCCTGTTTCTGCAGGATTTCCCTTTGGTATTGTCGCCTTTCCTGCCACAACCGTTCTTCAAACCCGACCGGGACACCGAAGGCGCTGAAGGTGTGCACGAGGTTCTGGGGTGCGCCGTATATTCTTATGCGATGAACTTTTTAGGCCTGCCTGCGGCATGTGTCCCGGCCCGGCTGGCTGAATTGCCGAAGGGTCCTCAGCCGATCAATGTTCAGATTGCCGCTCAGCGCTGGCGCGAAGATCTGGCGGTGGATGCGGCCGCGGCCATCGAAGCACGCGTGGGGCAAATGTGCCTGCCGTTATGGGAAAAGACAGAGTTGCAGGGTGGCTGAAAAAATAGACCCCGGGACATTGTACCCGGGGCCCGACTGCTAAAATAAGCCCGGATTTCTGATGACGAGCGTAGCACCACCCACCCTCGCCAGCGCAAAATCTGCGCAATCATTCGAAAACGCCTTTCAGGTGGCCACTCACTCCCACCTTGGCGTGTTCTCCGAGCAAGTTCACACTATCCAATTGTGAGCGAATCCCCTGTGAACTGCTTCACACAGGCTCAAAAAAGCTCGCAGAAACGTAAATTTAAGTGAATTGCTCGGATATCAGCCGCTCCTCCAACCCGTGTCCCGGATCGAAAAGAATGCGATGTGAGATCGCTGGCTCGGATCGGATCTCGACCCAATCAACGTCTGGGAAGGCTATGGAATCAGCCGCAACGATAACAGGTCGCTTGTCCGCATCCAGCACATCAAACCGCACCTTTGCGATTTTAGGCAGCAAGGCACCACGCCATCGGCGGGGGCGAAATGCGGCGATTGGTGTCAACGCGAGAACGTCCGAGCCGATCGGCAGAATAGGCCCGTGCGCCGAGTAATTATATGCCGTTGACCCCGCCGCAGTAGACAGCAGAGCTCCATCGCAGACAAGTTCATCCATGCGCTCGCGGCCATCAACACTGATCTTCAAACGAGCAGCCTGTGGCCCAGCGCGCAACAGCGATACTTCGTTGATCGCCAGCGCCTCGTGTAATTTTCCGGACTGATCCATCGCCCGCATTGCTAATGGATTAATCACCTCTTCTTCGGCTTCCTCCAGCCGTGCCATCAGGTCGTCTTCGTGGTACTCGTTCATCAGGAACCCGATCGTGCCGCGGTTCATACCATAAACCGGTGTATCGAGATGCTGCATGTTGTGCAGGGTGTGTAACATGAAGCCATCCCCTCCAAGAGCAACCACAACATCTGCGTCGCGAGGAGCGGCATTGCCGTGTTTGGCCACCAGAGTGTCACGGGCTGTTTGCGCCACTTTGACCTCACTGGCAAGAAAGGCGATTCTTTTTTTCATGTTTTCCGGTTTCCGGTGCTGCACATTTGGTTCCGAAACAAACATACCTTTCCCCGATAGGCCAGTCTTGACGCCGTAGCGGGCCAAATCGTCGCTTTAAGCCTTTTGCAAATGTGGCGTTTCCGATAGGAAATCCGCAAGAATTTTACCCAGCCATGTGGAGCGCCCATGAACGCCAATCTTCGTGACACCGGATTTTTTACCCAGTCCCTTGCTGATCGTGATCCTGAGCTTTTTGGCTCGATCACGTCGGAACTGGGTCGTCAGCGCGACGAGATCGAGCTGATCGCGTCCGAGAACATCGTCTCTGCCGCCGTGATGGAGGCGCAGGGCTCGGTGATGACCAACAAATATGCCGAAGGCTATCCCGGGCGCCGCTACTATGGCGGCTGCCAGTTTGTTGATATTGCCGAAAACCTGGCCATCGACCGCGCCAAACAGCTGTTCGGATGCGAGTTTGCCAATGTGCAGCCCAATTCCGGCTCTCAGGCCAACCAGGGCGTGTTTCAGGCCCTGATCAAGCCGGGCGACACCATTCTGGGCATGAGCCTGGATGCCGGTGGCCACCTGACCCACGGCGCGCGGCCGAACCAGTCGGGCAAGTGGTTCAACGCGGTGCAATACGGCGTGCGCCAGCAGGACAACATGCTGGATTACGATCAGGTCGAGGCGCTGGCGAAAGAGCACCAGCCCAAGCTGATCATCGCGGGTGGCTCGGCGATCCCACGCCAGATCGACTTTGCCCGCATGCGTCAGATCGCCGATATGGTCGGCGCTTATCTGCACGTGGACATGGCGCATTTTGCCGGTCTGGTGGCAGCGGGCGAACACCCCAGCCCCTTCCCCCATGCGCATGTGGCCACGACCACGACGCACAAGACCCTGCGTGGCCCGCGTGGCGGCATGATCCTGACCAATGATGAAGATATCGCCAAGAAAGTGAATTCAGCGATTTTCCCTGGCATTCAGGGCGGCCCGCTGATGCATGTGATCGCAGCCAAGGCCGTGGCCTTTGGCGAGGCCCTGCGGCCTGAGTTCAAGAACTATGTCAAGCAGGTGATCACCAACGCGCAGGCGCTGTCGGATCAGCTGATCAAGGGTGGGCTGGACACGGTGACCCACGGGACCGACACCCATGTGGTGCTGGTCGACCTGCGCCCCAAAGGGGTGAAAGGCAACGCCACCGAGAAGGCTCTGGGCCGGGCGCATATCACCTGCAACAAGAACGGCGTGCCGTTTGATCCCGAAAAGCCGACCATCACATCGGGCATCCGTCTGGGCAGCCCGGCAGGCACCACCCGCGGCTTCGGCGAGGTCGAATTCCGCCAGATCGCCGACTGGATCATCGAAGTGGTCGACGGCCTGGCCGCCAATGGCGAAGACGGCAACAGCGCTGTCGAAGCCAAGGTCAAGGCCGAAGTCGCAGACCTCTGCGCCAAATTCCCGATCTATCCGAACTTGTAATCGGCCCATCTTCTAACAAAAAACGGCGTCCCGGCGGCGCCGTTCTTTTTTTCAGACCACTTGCCCATATGACTGAATGCTGGCGTCAGAGATACCGTTGGGCCAAGCGCCGTGGTTACACGGCGCGGCTTTGATCAACCGTCAGATGACGGCTCATTAAGTACATCCTCCAACAATTTTTCATTTCGCGCCTCTTCAATCCGATTGATGCGATCCTCGGCCGAGCGCGCGTCGAAGCGATATTTGACCACGTTTATCAGGCTAAGCGTCAGCAGAACGATACCCATGCCCCAATAGCCCTTGGTAGCCAGCGGAACATCGGTCGACAGGTACAGTGAAATAGTCAGCAAAGCGTAGGCAACAGCAACGCCTGCGCCGTTCAACATGAGAATAAGGGCATTTTCGTTTCGATTGGTCATTGGAAGTCTCCTGTTGTCAAAGCATGTTGATATTGGTCGATTTTCAATTGTCTGTTTGCGCCTTGAGGCGCTTCAGAACATCTGATGCGGTTGCCCGCGTTTTGGGGCCATATCCGGCTTCTTCCATTCGGGCAGCAAGGTTTGAGTGGTCCATCCCGGCGTCAATCTCTCGCAAGATTTCGGATTGCTCGAACGGGTCATCCTGTTTCATCACGCGAGCAATCAGCGCCTCAGCTTCGTCTATCGGGCTGTCGCCACCCAGATGTCGGTTCAGCAACTTTTGCAGCCCTTGCTCTCGTTTTACGGCGCGTGCAGAGATTGCACCTTGCTTGAGATCCAGAATGCGGCGGCTCGCCGCCTGAACTGAATGGCGCAATTGCAGGATGCGCGCTTCGAGCCGGCCCTCGGTCTGTTTGCGCAGCGCCAATTCGTTTTCCAGATCTGCAACCGCCTGCGCCGCGGTTTGGGCAAGATCCTGTCGATCGTCCTCCAACGCCTGACGCGCCCGCGCCATCAGGTCGTCAATACGGGCTTGCAGGGTCTCGACCTGTCGGATTTCACTACGCTGCTTCTGAATCAGGCTGGCCAGCGTCAGCTTTGCCGCCTTGAGGTTCTGTTCTGCTTCGCGGATTTTCTGATCAATCAGTTCAATAGAAAAACTGTCCCTCAAGCGGTTTTCGGCCCTGGCGTTTGCACCATCAATCAAAGTCTTCAGGGTACTGAACATGTGTTCCTCCATTTCATGAACATCGTTCACAACACGGAGATAACAACCCAATGAACGCCGTTCAAGTATTTTTATGAACATCGTTCAGGAAACTATTTGTTTCCAATACGTGAAAGAACCTGCGCGATCATGCGTTCGATCTGTTCTGGCGGCACACCTGAAATGCGGTTTTCAAGCCCAAGGGTGACGATCCCGTGAACCGACGAGAACAGCGCGCGCGTCATCAGATCCATCTCAACCCGATCCAGTTCGGGAAACAGTTCGCTGACCGGCTCAGCAATGAAGGAAAACAACTCTTTCAACGCGTTGCGATACCAGTCGGGGACAGGGCCATCATCGGACATCTGCAAGTCGAACAAGGCCCGCCACAGGTTCGCGTTTTCATCGGCGAAATACAGATAAGCCGTGCTCATGACAATCAACCGCTGCACCGGAGGTTCACTGCCGTCAAAAGACGTACCGACTGCCTGCCCCAGACGTTTGAACGTACGCCCGTTCACGGCCATGACAATTGCGTTGAGATCCTCGAATACGTTGTAAATCGCGCCCAGCGCACATCCGGCATCTTTGGCCAGATCCCGTGCCCGAAGGTCGCTCAGGCCATTCTGGTCAATGCGGGTTTCTGCCGCCTCGACCAGCTTTTCGCGGAGCAGTTCACGCCGGATCTGTGCTTTCGTTGACATCGCGCCCTCGGGATTGAACCACGTTCAGAACTCAGCGCATAGTCCAGAATGCAAGGTCAGATCAAGCCGCGCCACCCCAGAAAGACCAGCAGCAGTGTCGCCAATGCCAGCATGTTGAAAGCCAGCCCTCCCAACAGGCCGAGGAACCAGCCCCATCTGCGGTCGGCAAGGTTGATGGACCCCAGATGATCCTGAACCACATCGGACGCCTTGATCAGCTTGGGATTATCCAGAACCAGCCTCAGCTTGGGATGAGATGCCATCGCCTCGGCCCGGGCCAGAAACAGCGCCTGCTTGTAGACGCGGCGCGGCAGTCGGCGTTTGGCCTTGCGGATCGACGCCTCGAGCGTCCTGTCGCGCACTCCAATTTTTGCGCGCAGCAAAACAACCGTCTCGGCGATCCGGGTTTGAATGTCTGGGTCCTGCGACATATGTTGCCTCCTGCGGGGGCAATCTAACGGCAGCTTCAAAGACCTACAATGGGGCTGGTCGTTTCCAGCGGTGACTTGTATCACGCGAAACATGCTGAACACGATAGTACTTGGTGAACCAACCGCCCGACCGCCTCTTGTGATTGCCCATGGCCTATATGGATCGGCCCGAAATTGGGGCGTGATTGCCAGACGGTTATCGGACGAGCGGCAAGTTGTTGCAGTCGACATGCGTAACCACGCCTACAGTGCGTGGGATCCTTGCCATGACTATCCCCATCTGGCGCAGGATATTGCCGAGGTCATCGAGCAGATTGGCGGGACAGCAGATGTGCTAGGGCATTCAATGGGCGGGAAGGCCGCGATGACACTTGCGCTGCAACACGGCGCCCTGGTGAACAAAATGGTGATCGCAGATATTGCGCCGGTGAAATACACGCACAGCCAAATTCAGTTTATCGAAGCCATGCGTGCCGTGGACTTCTCGCGCATTGCACGCCGCTCGGATGCCGAGCAGCAATTGGCCGAGCAGGGCGTTGAAAAAGCATTGCAGAGCTTTTTCACCCAATCGCTGGACATCAAGGGAAAGCGTTGGTTGCTGAACCTGGATGTGTTGGCAGACCAGATGCCAAATATCATGGGCTTTCCAGATCTGGACGTCCTGTGGCAAGGTTCCGCGCTGTTCCTGTCAGGGGGCGCGTCAGACTACGTCCTGCCTGAGCATCGCGATAAAATCCGCACGTTGTTTCCCGGAGCGCGTTTTGCCAAAATCCCCGGTGCCGGACATTGGCTGCATGCCGAAAAACCGCGTGAGTTCGAAGCTGCCGTCAGGACATTCCTGAACGCCTGATCACGCGCCTTGATACAGCCGCCGGGCCACCATCCAGGATGCCGGAGCGGCGAGTACAGCCCCTGCGGCTGCGGCGCCAACGATCGCGCTGACAGACACCATTCCAGCCGACAGCACGGCGATAATGGCCGAACCTGACAGAGCAGTTGCAATCAGTGAATACAGCATAGCGGCAAGACGAAACATGGCCGGGTTTTCCTTCTGATGACTTCCGCCAAATGTTTCACGATTCGAATGTGTTGCACTTTGATTTGTGTCAGATGCAGACTGTTCCGGACCTAGGATTTGACGGTTTCACCACCTCCATTCACCCAGTCGGCTAACCCACCGAGATTATACACCTTCTGATATCCCATATCCTTCAAAAGCTTTCCGGCCAAAGCCGCGCGCCCACCTGATGCGCAGTACAACACGATGGGGCGTTCCTTGCGCAGTTCGGGGTCATGTGATTGCAATGCATCGTCTGCCCGAAATTCCAGCATGCCACGGGGTATATGATGCGCCCCGGCGGCGCGGCCAGTGTTTTCCAGCTCATTCGCATCGCGAATATCCAGCAGCAGCCCCCCCTGTTCGATCATGACCTTTGCCTGGGCTGTATCGATACGCTCTACCACCGCATTGGCGGCCTCCATCATGTCTTTGACCGTCACCGGCATGCAAGTTCTCCTCTACGTCGCCGCGCAGAGGTTAACATGCGAGAATTAGAAGGTGTAGGCGTGAAGGAGAGCGACCGCGTTATTGTTCCCGAAACGCGCGCGACATGCTGTCTGATACCGGTTTGGCGATATAGGCCGCAAAGGTGCGTTCTTCGGTTTGAATCATGATTTCAGCGGGCATCCCCGGGGTCGGAACAAAGCCGCTGACGCGGTGCAACTCATCCGGAGTGAGTGAGATCCGCGCCAGATAGACTTCTTGCGGAACACCGGTCGAATCCTCAAGCAGTGAATCGGCCGAGATATAGAAGACTTCTCCGTACAAAACAGGCGTCGTGCGCTGATTCAATGCGATCAGGCGTACAGTGGCGGTCTGTCCCGTAACAACACTGTCAATCTCGGTGCGCGGAATCTGTGCCTCGATGATCAGGGGTGCATCTGCGGGCAGTATCTCGGCTATCGGTTCCCCGGTTTCAATCACACCGCCCGGCGTATGATAGTGCAATCGCACCACCGTTCCGGTCACAGGCGCGCGCACTACGGCCCGGTCGAGAACGCTGCGGGCCTGACGGGATTTTTCACGGACGCTTTCCAGGTCGGCTTCGATAACGCCCAGTTCGTCCAGCGCGGCCTCACGATAGGCGGACCGCGTACGCGTAATCTGTTCGTCATATTTCAGCAGCATCTGGTTGATTTCGGCGGCTTCCGCCTGCAACCGGGCCTGCTGCCCTTCGGCTTCGGCCTGAACACGACGGATGGTGTTCAAATCCCCTTTGCGAACAAGGCCTTTCTCGAACAGCTGGCTCTTGGCCTCAAACTCCTCCTGCAATATCTCGGCTCGCCGGGTCATGCTGTCCAACTGAGCCTCAAATCCGCTGGCCCGGATTTTCAGCGCTTCCATGTTGCGTTCCAACAGCGCCAAGTCATTCAGCAGAGTCTTGCGCGACACATCGAAGCTGAGTTTTTGCCCGTCAAGAATGGCCATTATTTCAACATCTTTGGCGGCTTCGATCAGTTCCGGCGAAAACACGAGGCGGTCGCGTTCCCCGTACTCCGCCAGCAGCCGCTCGGTCATAGCCTGAAGGCGCAGCTTGCGAATAAACAGCTCACGCTCATTGGCCTGGGCCGAAGTCTGATCCAACGTCATCAGCACCTGACCCGCCTGAACCGACTGACCTTCCACAACTTTGATGTCTTCGATGATGCCGCCCTCAAGGTGTTGTACTATCTTGTTCCGACCCGTGGCGACGAAGCTGCCTTGCGCGATGACCGCAGCGGCCAGCGGAGCGCTGAAAGACCAAACCCCGAAACCGCCGAAACACACGACAAGCATGACCAGCCCGATCACAATGAACCTGTTGATCGAGCGTGGAACCTCAGCATACCACACATCTGGATCATTTTCGGAGTTGTTCACAGGTACGAGGTCATTCATGGTCAGCCCCCCTGCCGGCCTTCAATGCCGGTCTGTTTGCGCGGCCCATTGAGCTGCTGAAGAACCTGGTCTCGCTGACCGAACAGGGCCACGCGCCCGTCGGTCAAAAGCATGATCTTGTCGACAACGTTCAACAGCGTTGGTTTCTGCGTGATAACAACCACGGTGATCTTGCTCGCACGCGCCTGCTCAATGGCACGCGCAAGCGCCTTGTCCCCAGCGACGTCAAGGTTTGAGTTCGGCTCATCCAGCACAACCATTCTGGGGTTGCCAAAGAATGCCCGCGCCAGTGCGATACGTTGTTTCTGACCACCGGATAAGGGCGACCCATCAGCGGCCACCACGGTCTCATATCCCTGCGGCAGAGTCGCAATCATGTTATGAACATCGGCCAGAACGGCGGCATCGTGAATCTGTTCGTCTGTGGCATCCACCCGCATCCGTCCGATATTGTCCTTGATCGTGCCGGGGAATAGCTGAACATCCTGTGGCAGGTAACCGATGCTTTCGCCAAACTGGCGCGGGTCCCAGTTGCGGATGTCCATCAGGTCAAGTCTAACACTACCCGATGTGGGCAGAATGGATCCGACAAGAGTTTTCCCAAGCGTGGTTTTCCCCGCACCTGAATTGCCGATAATGGCCAGTGTTTCGCCGGGAACCAGCGAGAACGTAATACCGTTCAGAACCACACGTTTGGTTCCGCCCGGCACATAGAGCAGACGTTCGACATCCAGACGACCTTCGGGGCGAGGCAAGCGCAGTTTTTCGTATTGCAGGGCCGAGGTCGATAGCAGCGCCTTGATCCGCCCATAAGACCCGCGTGTCAGCAGATAGCTGTTCCACCCTTCAATCGAGCCTTCAATTGGCGCAAAGGCGCGCCCGGCAATGATCGAGGCCGCAATCACCATACCACCCGTGATCTCTCCCTGCAGGGCCAGAAACGCGCCCCAGCCCAGTATTCCGATCTGCGTCAGCAGGCGAACGGCGCGCGAAATTGCAGCGAAGATCACGTTTCGGTCCTGTGCCCGTACCTGCCAAGTCAGGGATTGGGCTGTGTCCCGCCCCCAGATTCGCACTGCTTCGGGGATCATCGCCAAAGCGTTAATGATCTGGCTGTTGCGCGACATCGAATCCAGATGCAGGTTCGCCATGGACTGCGCCTTGTTCGCCTCGGCAAACGGCTTGGCAGTCATTTTCTGGTTGATCAGCGCAATCGTCATCAGGATCAGCGCAGTAACCACTACGATCATCCCCAGTTCCGGATGCACCAGGAAAATCATCAGGATGAACAATGGCGCAAACGGCACGTCCAGAAACGAGATCAGCGTACCGGACACCAGGAAACCACGAAGCTGTTGCAGATCGCCCAACGTCTGATACTCGCGCCCGTTTCCATGCAACGACGCATGGGCCGCCGCGCTAAGTACGGGTGCGCCCAGCCTGGCCGCCACCTCAACGCCCGTGCGCATAAGCATGAACCGCCGCACCGCATCGAAGGCAGACTGAAAAACCACCGCCCCCGCAACGATAGCCGTCAGCATGATCAGCGTGTCCAGCGACCGGCTGGTCAGGACCCGGTCACTGATTTGGAACAGATAAATCGGAATCGCCAGGATCAGGACATTCGTGGCGCAGGTCAGGACCAGAACAAACGCAAGATTGCGCCAGATTGCCCGTGTCGAAACGCGTAAGGTGCGCTGGAAATCCTCGGGTGGGGTGCGTTTGTGGAAGGTTTGGGGTGGCCCGTTCCCATCACCGCCGCCGGTCTTGGTTTGCAACAGTGGCTGGTTTGCCTTGGCCTCGATCGTGGTGCCTATGCCGCTCTCACCGGGTGCGCGTGCAGAGGGGGTCTTGCGCGCAGTCGAGTCCCCGGCGGATGTCGGATCCAGGCCGTCGGCGTCGGCCACCCCATTGCCACCACCCGCCGGGTCTTCATCTTGCGCGGGCTGCGGCTGTGCACGCTGATGGGGAGGATCAGCGCGCCGTTGTTCGCGTGCGTGTTTTTGGTCTACGGATTGCTGCGACTCTTCAGTCTCAACCGTCGCATTTTGATCAGGCTCAGGCACACGCATCTCCTGCGTCAGGTGCAATCGGGCTTTGACCTTTTGTGCCCGTGTCGTAGGATCCGGGCCATCGCCAGCGCACTGACGCTGTGGACCCAAACCGCCCTGCCTGTCCAATGGACTGGATAAGAATGGACGGCGCGACGAAAAAACAATCGACATTTACAAACCTTCTGGTCACTCGGTAAAAATTCGGGAGGGTCAGGCCAGCATGGTTTGCAGGCCGTCATCTGGTGTCGTTGCGTCAGTGGATGGTGCGTTCAATGCCAGTGCGGCATCCGGTTGCGGCATGGACATGTCGTCCATGATTGCAGCGATTGCCTCATTGGTCATCTCTGTGATTTCTTCGTTGTTTGGAACGTCAATCAGGCTGGCTTGATGAAGCAGCAGGTCAGAGTAAGACCCGTCAGCGGCCATAACAGTTGAATCCACACCCATTTTGGTCAGGTTCGCGGCGTTCAACAGGGCGTTGCTGCCAGCGACGACCTCGGTATCGGCTGCATTTGGACCGGACAGGTCAATCTGATCCTGATCCAGCATCATGGTGACCTGCTCAACGATGTTCACCTGCAACAGGTCTCCGTCGATCTTGAGCACGCGCAACTGCTCCATCCCGGCGAACATGGGATCGTTGAGCAACGCATCCTCCAGCGCATCCATATCCGTTTGTTCAAGCGCCATGGCGTCGGACAGGTTCTGTTGCAAATCCTGATGAGTATCTTCGCCTATCGTTTTGACGGACGCGTCATTCATGATCAGGTTTTCATCATCTCCGGTCATTGCCCCGGGCATACCACCGCTGATGATATCATCATCCATCAGGGCGCTGGTCTGATACAACATATCCACGGAAATCATGTTTCCATCGATCATGATCAGGTCATAAAAGCTGCCCAGCTGTACTATGTCGGTGACATTGAACATCTCGTTATCGCCCATCGCGTACAACGTCGATGCGGCCGAAATCTCTGTCTGAATGTTGTCGATATCCGTGGCGTCGATAACCTGCTTGATGAAGTTTGCCACAACCAGATCACCGTGCACCCAATCCACAAAGATGAATTCGGGTTGTCCGGAGGTTCCGGCGGCGTCATCAAGCCAGGGGGCAACGCGGCCTTCGACTTCGATCTTCGAGGACTGAATCACATCGGTGCCACTGCCCGCGCCCGGCGCCCCCACATCCCAATCAGATACAAGCGCAACCTGGCTTATGGCGGTAAGGCTGATCGCCTGCCCTCCGACGGCGATATAGGGGGCATCAACCCAACCTACGGATGCCGAGAAGGCATTGATCGCAAGGTTGCCTCCCGTCACGACAAGGTGTCCGTCGTCAAATTCAGGATCCTTCGACTGATCCCACTCGTCCGGAAGCATGGCCTCTGCCACGTCCTCGCCTTCTTCGTCCTGTTGATGGAACTCAGGCAGGCCTTCTTCGTCCTGTTGATGGAACTCAGGCAGAATGTCCGTCCAGACTGGGGCCTCGTCAACATACTTGCCATTGACGATCACACCCAACGCGTCATCGCCATGGAACTGATGCACGGTAACGCCGTCCACGTTCGCGCTCACCGGGGTCAGCATCTGCTGGGCCAGCGCCTCAACCATCTCGGTTGATTTGTAATCCGCGAGTGAAAACGATGAGGCTGCCACGCCATGAAACGACAACGCCAGGTCCAGAAACTCTTCGCCCTGAGCGATCAGCGCCTCGGTATCACGAAAGTCTCCTTCGCCCACCGTATCGTTGTCGCGCATGACCACCTTTTGCACGGTGAAGGTCATTGCCGAACCCAATGGCACTGTCTCGGGCCGCAGAACAATCAACTCCGGCGCAGAAGACGAGCCGGATATGCTGTCCGGAACAAATCGCTGAGACACCGCGGTGTCACCATTAAGGATGACCGCTGACTCATACACCGGTCCATCAGGTGCTTGTGGTAATGGCAATTCTGGTTGAGAGGGAAGGAAATTGAATGGCAGGGCTTTATACTCGCCCGACGGGATATCCAGATCAGCTTTGATGTGAATCGAGGTCGGGTCCTCAAGCCCATCTATTTCAGCTTTCCGCCTCAGCGCGCTGAACTCCTCGTACTGATCCCTCAGTCGGGCCTGTTCAATCGTAATTTCGAATGTTCCAACAAAATGCGCTATCGTTTCTGTAATACCGTCAAGTGCCATGTCGGTTATCCTTTATGCCCGCAACGGCTCGAAATTTCCGCTTTGGGTTCAGTTGGGCCGGGGCCGCGTTTTGCGGCCCCGGCATTTTCGAAAGATGCAAGGCCCGAAAATGCGAGCCCTGCCGTTTGACTTAAACGTCTGTGTCGTCGCTGGCGTGGGACATGGTCATCGAACCACCCACCATGGTCGTATCGACCGTGTTGCCCAGAACGTTGGCGCCCATGATGATCGACTGGTTGAACGCAGACGTATCAACGACTGCTGCAGCCGATGCATAGGACTCTCCGGTTACGATACCATCGCCGCCGTTGTTCGCGCCCCAGGCACCACCATTGCCGCCGGCACCACCGTCGCCTGAATAGGCGCCGCCGCCGTTACCACCGGTGATCGTGCCACCCATGGTATCGCCTGACGTTGCGCTGCCCATCGAAGCTCCGCTGGTTCCGCCGTCCGCGGCGGATGCGCCACCGGCACCACCGTAGCCCGAGTCGGCAGAACCGGTCGCGTCGCCGGAGCCGGTCGATGTAGCATCATTGTCGGAACTGCCTTCGCCACCGTATCCGGCAATTGCCTCGGCCAGGCTGTCAGCCGCGCCGTTTGTATCGGCATCTCCGAAGACGTCCGCTGCTCCGCCATCGCCCGCGGTATTTGCGGCATCGGCAGACCCTGCTCCGTTTCCGGTAGACGTCGATGTTGGCGTTGTACTGCCGCCCGCGCCGCCGTCGCCGTCAGCAGCTGACGTTCCGGTACCGGCCGCATCCGCAGCGCCGTCGGCCGCGTTTGACCCTCCGTTACCGCCGCTGCCGTCGGTATCTTGCGAATTGCTGGCTGCGCCGTTCACGTCACCCGGGCTCTGGTCAATATCCGGCCCGCTTGCCGACTGATCACCAACGCCCTGAGCATCGGAATTCGCGTCAGCGGTTCCACCAGAACCGTCGCCGCCCGAGCCGTCGCCGCCGGAACCGTCGCCGGCTGTTCCGTCGCCACCGGTTCCATCACCGCCGGTTCCGTCACCGCCTTCGCCTGCTTCAGCGTCAATCATGCCTAGCTCTTCTTGCAGAGCCATGATCGCAGCTTCGACCATCGCGCCGAAGCCACCTTCGCCGTCGCCGCCGGTGCCGTCGCCGCCGGTTCCGTCACCGCCAGTGCCGTCACCGCCAGTGCCGTCACCACCGGTTCCGGTTCCGCCAGAGCCGTCAGCCGAGCTGTCCGCGCCGCTGTCAGCAGTGCCATCCGCTGTGTTGTCACCAGCAGTGGCATCATTTGCGTCGGTGTTGCTGTCGCTGGTGTTCGAGGCCGAACCATCTGCTGCAGCGTTACCATTACCACCGTCCGCTCCGGACGCGTCCGCGGCGTTATCCGCCGTCCCGGTACCCGTTCCAGTCGAGTCGGAGTCGCTGTCGCCGCCGTTTGCGTTACCGGCTGCATTCGAACCGGACAGACCCAGCCCCAGACCCAGACCAAACGAATCCGCACTGCCGCCGGCTCCGCCGGTTCCCGTACCATCGGCACTTGTGCTGCCATCGTTGTCAGACGACGCTGAGCCATCCGCGGCACCACCATCTCCACCGGCACTGTCACCGTCGGATCCTGCGCCCGCCATACCAACACCATTGCTGGCATTGCTCGCGTCACCGGTCGATCCGCCCCGGCCGCCGCTGGAATCGGCATCGGCACTGCCGGTGTCACCACCGTCAGCCCACGCGTGGCTACCCAGCGTTGATGAATCGGCCGCACCACCATAGCTGGTTCCGCCGTCACCCGATTTACCGCCGGTAGCATCCGAACTGATGCCTTCAGCCGCAGTTGCCGTGCCACCATTGGCGTCGCCGTTCTGGTAGAAGTCGGCATTGTTGGATACGCTCGGTGAATCCAACGTGTCATCATCACTCAGACTGGCGACCTGGCTGTTCACGGATGACATCGCTGTTCCGGCGCCATCCATCGAGACATCCAGATTCATGTCATCGCCGGGATCATAGGTCAGATCACGGTTAGCCGTGATCACGTCACCCACTGTCGCCGAGTCGCCGAGATCCAGATCAACCTGATCGTCGTCGCGCGGAATCCACTCGCCGCCGCCGAAATCGATGTTGATTTCGTTGTTGTTGGAGTTGTCGTTGGTGTTGTCTCCGGCATTAAGCGTCTGATCTTGATCCTGACCTTGGTCCTGATCCTGACCCTGGTCCTGACCTTGGTCTTGGCCCTGGTCCTGACCCTGATCCTGGCCCTGGTCCTGACCCTGTTCGTTGGCGTTTTCTACGTTTTGGTCCTGCTGCTGCTGTTGCGCAGTCACGTCGGCTTCGACAAGGGCCTCATCAACCTGAATTTCAACATCCACCGGAGCATCCAGGTTTTCGACATTAATTTCGTCAACGGTCGTTACATTGGTATTATTTACATTGCGTCTCATAACTAATTCCCATTTCTGGAACGCCTGACCGCCATTCATCTACAAAGCGGCAACGGGCGTGATTGAAACAAAATTCCCCACACAGCGTTCGAACACACTGAATGCGGTAAACATTAGTTTTCCTGAGGCCACCTCCTTTCCCGGCTAAGCCGAAAACGCGACCGTTCTCAATCAATGCTGAAATGCGCAAGGAACGGACACGACAGGGACAGACGCTTTGACAATTAAAGCCCGCCCATGTTTGCAGCGGTATGCGTTCGCGACTAGCTAACTGAAAGTTCTGATACGGTTAACTTGTTGTTTTTAATATTTATTTTGTAAGAATTTGAGGCTGCGGCCAAACCACGCCCAAAAGTTCTATATGAATAAAGTAACAAAAAATAAGTGTAATTGTTTCCGCCAGTTACACAAATTCGCGCAGGAAAACCTAACCAATAGTTCTATATCCCGGACACACGAACTATACCGTCTGGTTGTAGAAATTCACGCTTTCTGCTACAATTAAACATACGTAATTCTTTGATTTGTTAACTACTTTTGCTCCGGTAATTAGATTTCAATAACGCAATTTCCGGTTAACCCCGCTTTGTGAGGGAGTGTAATGAGTGAGTCTTTGATCAATAAAACTGGCAGTCACGGTATTTGTTCAGAAGATTTTCCGATTATCTTCCTCGGAAAAGAACTATTCTATTCAAATCAAACTCTAAGAAGCGTTCAAACTGAATATGGGATCTGCGCTTTTCGCTTCGAAACACTCGAGGCCATGCGCGAACATGTTCCGGACAGCGGCAAGATCGTCGTTGTGGATCAGATGTTGATCGAAGACCTGCTGGCGCGTCCCAGGGCATATACCAATAGTACAGGTTCCGGTTGCCTTGCCTTTGCCTATCGCAAGGAGGATTCGGCCAGACACATGTTCGAAAGCTGGAACCGTGCGCAGTTTGGAGATGTTGGCTTTCTGCCGATGAATGTCGCACCGGACGCGTGGCGCGCCATCCTCAGATTGCTGATGCATGAAGAACTATATCTTCCCAGTTTTCTGGCTGACTGTGTCTCTTCCCCCTGTCAACAAGCGACTGATAGACCTCGGGGCCGGGAAACTATTGCATCGAACGGCGTGGATCGGCATGCACAATACTCCAAGCTGACACGCCGCGAAAAGCAGGTTCTGCAACTGGTCTCACAAGGCAAAAGCAACAAACTGATTGCGGCCAAGCTGGGCATCACAGAACACACGGTCAAGCTGCACATGCATAATGTTGTCGGCAAGATCGGTGTCAGCAACCGGACGGCGGCGGCTCATTTCTATTTCGAGGTTGCGCCTCATGAGGCGCAGCAGACAGCCTTTGACTGATCCTTTTGAAGCCCGGTTCGACCGCCTGATCCTTTTGGTCGGCAGGCTGAACTATATGTGGACCAACACCGAGAGCCTGTTGATCCACCTGATCGCCGGGCTGACCGACACGTCGAAGGACGTTGCCGTCATCATTTTCCTGACTTTGAACACCACCCGGGCGCGAATCGATCTGGTTGAAAGACTTGCAAAAATGGAAGGGCGTCCGGCCCTGATCCGCGATCCGATCCTTGAGCATACACAACGGCTGGCCAAGCTTTCTAGTATTCGCAACAAGTACAACCATTGCATCTATTCCTTCGACCCTGAAAGCGGAAACCCGAAAACAATCCTAATGCGGATTGCTGACCGCAAAACCGACATAAAACTCGGCCGTGAAGACACCGTCGACGAGAATGCCCTGCGCCAGATCGAAGCAGTCGTTGAACAGCTGTCAGCCGCAAACAGGGACATTTGGAAACTGATCCGACAATTGGGGTTTCCGGTTTAGGCTAACCATTATGGCACAATTGAACAGCGGAGTTTTGTGGGGTCATCGCAGCACCCGCAAGATCGCCGCCGCGCATTCGGCCAAGCACATGTAAGTCATTGCAAAATTTCGGAATTCTTGTGTGGTGCGGGCGGTGAGCACCATGTTTCTGTTGCAACATAGTGCAAATAAAGACGTACTCTGTTGCTAGTGTTGGGTTTTGCAAATTTGACTTGTAGCAACTTGTATCACCATGTTGCAAATCAACCCACAGCAAGTGTGGGGCAGATATGGCAAGAGGCGATAACTGGCTTTCCGTAACTCAAGTAAAGAACGTGCCTTCCGGCAGCGTCATTCAAGACGGCGGCGGGCTATCCCTAAAAACGTCAAAGAATGGCGGGCGCTGGTTTTACCGATTCCAAATCAACGGCAAGCGTCGGGACATGGGGTTGGGTTCATATCCTGACATGTCGCTATCGGACGCGCGCAGGGAGCGTTCAAAGTGGGCCGCTTATGCTGAGCGCGGCGAAGATCCGATTCCAGAGCGTGAGCGTCAGAGACTTGAAGCGGAGAACAGCCAAAACGACCCGACCTTTGAGGAAGTGGCGGCAGTAGTGTTTGAGGCGCGGAAGGAAAGTCTTCGCGGTGATGGTGTGTGCGGACGCTGGTTCTCCCCCTGAAAGCTCTATGTAACGTCAAGATTGGCAAGCGCCGTGTCAGCACCCTAGCTGCGCGTGACATTCACGACGCGCTGAAACCGATCTGGCGCATCAAACACGAAACCGCAGACAAAGCCCTCTATCGAAAACGGATGGTGCTACGTCAGGCGAAGCTTATGGACTACGAGGCAAAACCGTTCATCTGTGACAAAGCTCGTCATATGCTCGGATATGCAGATCGGGTTTCACAGCCCCTTCCCGCGACACCATGGCAAGAAGTTCCTGATTTATATTCGAGGCTCGACAAAGAACACCCCTCTTACCTGGATCAGCGCTTCACGATTTTGACGGCGGCGCGGGGAATGCCGGTGCGCGGGGCTCGTTTCAGTGAGATTGACGGCGACGTGTAGACTGCCCCGCAAGAACGGATGAAGGGAGAACGGGGCAAGGTGCAAGATTTCCGCATTCCGCTCTCAAACGAAGCGCTGAACGTCGTCGAGCAATGCAGATCCACGGCCCGAAACGACTTCCTTTTTCCCAGCCCCCGCGCTGCGGGCGGTGTAAGCGACGTAGCAGTGTCAATGGTATTGAAGCATTTGAATGAAGCCGGGCGTGTCAATGGCTTCCACACGTCGTTCAGGACGTGGGTGCAGGATACCGAGGCGGCAGGGTTCGAAGTCGCTGAAACTGCGCTGGCCCATATAGTCGGCAACAAGGTCGAGCGGGCCTATGCGCGCTCGGATCTGCTGGATAAGCGGCGCATCCTCATGCAATAGTGGGCCGATTACGTGAGCCAGACTGAGGCAAAGGTCGTGCAGCTTCGCGGTTAGATCGGCTGCGGCTCGGTTCGTTTACGACACAATTTTTGTGCACTCTGGGGGCTAGACCTAGAAACAAGCATATTTCAACTGCAGTTTCACACCAAATTGCGGACGGTCGGCTAAATTTGGGCTGAGACCGAATTGCGGACGAAGCACCAAGTCGCTGCGGCTGCGCCAAGGCCTGCTTTTGCCAGGCTGTCATCCATTCCCCGTTTGATGTGAGTACGCATCTGCGTCAAACCATCATCGTGAAGCCTGAACTTCCATCTCATGGTTCAAATCCCATTCCTCCCAACCATGGATTTTGAGAGGATTGCCACTGGTTGCGTCATGCCCCGTGAAAGTCCACAGAAAGAGCGCGTGCTGCCCGGAAATGCGCACGTCATCGCAGGTGAGCGTCAGGTCTGGCACATCTATGAAAAAGCCATCTGCCATATCCTGCACCCGGTCCCGACCGGACCACGGCTCACCCAGATTGATCACGATCTCGCCGTCCTGGGCATAAAATGAAGCAACGGCCTCAGCGGATTTCGAGTTCCAGGCATTTGTGTAATCCTGTGCCATTTGCGCGATTTTCATGGTGTCCATCTTAACTTCCTCTGTGACTTCAGTTGTCTCAGGAATGTCACCGAACCACTACGTTTGCGCTTGAGGAAGACCTTGGGAAACTCTTAGGATTTTCCTGTGATTGACCCAATTGCGAAAGAAGACACAGTGCGAGCTATGCAAAAGTACAAGTTTGGCAGTTTTGTTCTCGACCCCGAGCAGCACAGTCTGATGCATTCAGGAGCACCGGTTTCGATTGAACCGAAGGTGTTCGATCTCTTGTTGCTTTTGGTGAAAAACGCAGGTGAGTTGATCAGCCGCGACACATTGATCGAACGCATCTGGCAAGGGCGTATTGTCTCAGAATCTGCGATCAGCGCCTGCGTTGCCGCAGCGCGACGCGCGGTCGGCGATGACGGGCAATCTCAGGCAGTAATCCGAACCGTGGCGCGGCGCGGCTTTTTATGTTGTGCCGAGGTGGAGGTTGTTGAAACCGCTGATGATGCCCAATCCAGAGAGCTTTCGCTACGGCTCCAGTTCACGAAAAACCGCGAAGACAAGTCTCTCGCCTATACCGTAACAGGCGAAGGGCCTCCGATCATCTACACGACTTTTGGCGGAACCAGTATCGAAGCCGACTGGAATTCCCCGTTTTTTCGCCCGTTGCTCGACGCAATCCGCGCGAATAACACGCTGGTACGCTTCGACGAAATGGGCAGCGGCCATTCTGATCTTGAAATGGACTCCGCAGGGGTCGAGGCCGTCGCCTATGATCTGTTGAGTGTTGCCGATGCCATCGGGCTGGACCGGTTCAGCTTGTTCAGCCAATCGGGCTCGGCCCTTTCCGCGGTATTTCTGGCCGCGCACTATCCAGACCGGGTTCAATCCATGGTTTTGAATGGCGGTTATGTTGAAGGCCGGAATGTGCGGCAGAATACCACTGGCACCCCAGAAATGCTGGGCATGATCTCCGAAGGGTGGGATAAGCCGGATAGCAGCTTCCTATAGGCCTATTCGTTGCTTTACTTCCCAGAAGGCCCGCTGGATCTGGCCAAGGATATCGTCGAGATCCTGCAAAAGTCCTGTCCGGCAGAAAACATGTTGCGCATGCGGAAATCGCATAGCGATGCGTCGGTGGCTGACCTCTTGCCCATGGTGCAATGCCCAACGTTGATCGTTCATGCCCGCAACGATTCAATCCACCCGCTGTCCCAGGCCCGCAAATTGGCCGCAGGCATCGCAAGTTCTGAACTACTGGTTCTGGATTCGGCAAATCACGGTCCCATGCCCAAAAGCCCGGATTGGAACGCATTTCTGGAGGCCACGCTGAGCTTCTTAAATGGGAATATGGATCACTTTAGAAAGCCAAATACTCAGTAGCGATCAGCGCTACTTCTACCCAATCTGTGCACAGCTACTTAACAACTTCAGACATTCACCCAACGCGCGGCATCAGTTGCTTTGGGCTCAAAGTGGACCTTCGCTGTATCTGCGATGAATGTCTGCCATGCGGACTTGCCCGACGTTCGCACCTAATGTGTTTATCCACCCGAATGGCCAAAACATTGTCATTCACGATCATCGCAGCGAATGATGGCTTTGAACTTGAATCTTGCATGTCAGCTGTCATTTCGATCCGATTCAGTTTCGCTACCGTAACTAAAACAGCGCAAGGTTAAAAAAGGAAGTAGGCCAATGAAACAAGTTAGTGTTCTGAAGCTAAGTAAGCTTGTGAGTTCGGCGTTGTTGGCCGTGGCTATAACGACTCAATGCGCCTTGGCATGCACAGGAATCGTTCTTAAGTCGGCAGACGGCACAACAGTGCCTGCGCGGACCATGGAATTTGGTTTTGACATTCAGTCAAATATTTTTGCGGTTCCATCCGGGACATCGATTGAAACACTCGGTTTGAATCCTGATGTGACGGGCTTCGCGTACGAGGCAAAATACGGCTTTCTAGGTGCAAACGGATTGGACATGCCAATTGTGTTTGATGGCGTTAACACAGAAGGCTTATACTTTGGCGCTTTTTACTTTGCCGGTGACGCGGTATTCTCTGAATTGACGGGTGAAAATCGCGACCGTGCCGTTTCATCCGAAGAAATGGGAAACTGGATTCTTGGCCAGTTCTCCACAGTCGCTGAAGTTAAAGCGGCACTTCCATCCATTGACGTCGTGGGTACGTACGTGGCCGAAATTGACGGATTTGCGCCGTTTCACTATGCGGTGACAGACTCAACGGGCGCCTCAATTGTTATTGAGTACACCAAGAGCGGCCTTACAGTTTATGACAACACAGTTAATGCTGTCACAAACAACCCATCTTACGATTGGCACCTGACCAATCTCAGAAATTATGTTGGCCTCCAAAGTGAAAATCGCGGTTTGATGACAGTAGGCTCAGAAAACATCGCGCCATTCGGACAAGGCAGCGGCCTGTTGGGCTTGCCGGGTGACCATTCATCTCCAGCTCGATTTGTCCGAGCTGTTGCTTTCGCGAACACATCTCTTCCGTCTGATGACGTTGACGACGCAATATTTAAAGCATTCCACATCTTGAACGTTTTTGACATTCCAAAGGGCTCTATTCGCGAGGCAGTTGGCGATGGCATACACACTGACTACACACTATGGACGTCAGCAGCTGACACAACCAACGCGCGTTACTTTTATAAAACGTATTTGACCCAAAGCGTTGAGAGCATTGACGTTAAAAAAGCTGTGTCGTCGATAAAAGAGCCTACAACGCTTATCATGGAAAGTGGTTTCAAGGTCCGTGACAGAACGGGTGAGTTTTAATATCGATGACTGGTAAATTTCTTTTTTTGATTGCCCGATTGGTGGACTCGGCTCCGCCAAGGGCATCTGAGGCAAATGCGACAGCATCGAAATACGAACCCCGTAATTGACGGTCAAATTTTGGTCGCAACCGGTACTCACTACCTCATGAGATCGAAGACTTAGGCAAAATATCTGCCCGCTGTAACGACTGCTCCGGGCTCGGTGCAGACGTTCGCCCAAATATCGCGAGCGACCGCAATGCGGACAAGTTTGCCGTTGGCTCTTTGGTTGCTGAGGACCGGTCTCAGCCCGAAGTGGACATTGGATTTGAGGCGCACTTGTCGGGTCAGCGGAAAAAGCTGTCAGCTTGGATGATCGTCTTTTCTATAGCGCAAAATTGTTAGTGGCTTTCTAATAGAACCAAGAAAAGCTGCACGCCAAAAACACTGCAATACTCTCGGAATCGAAAGTGTCTGAGAAAGAGACTGAAGACTTAACTGCGTCTATGAAGACACTGTCCGGTACACGGTTGCCCAAGCTCCAATCTTATGGCTTCATTCCTGCAGGTCAGGTCATGAAACCAACCGCCACGCGCTGCAACCTACGTGAATATCCGCGGCATGTCCGAAGGGAACTCAAGAATCCATTGAAGTAGCCAAGACTGACCCCCTTAAGAAACAAAGAGTGAATGGAGTGACCTAGATTCTAAAAAAGTAGTTTTTAGGTTGCAAGCGCATCTGCCTAAAAAAGTCTGTTCCGAGTAGTTTCGAAATCTCCGCATGGCGCCGGTTGTCAAAATTTTCTTGTTTTCAGCACAGTAAGGCGCTGTATCTTGAGAAGAAAGGACCAGCGTTTGGCCCCGGGAGATTTTACAATGGAATTGATTACAGAACAGCTGCGCGCCTTCCCGATCATGGCACTGTTTCTTTGTCTGGGTCTGGGATACGGCGTAGGGAAGTTTCGGGTCGGCAAGTTCGAACTGGGGGGCATCGCTGGTACGTTGTTGGTGGCGGTCTTCATTGGCCAAATCGGCGGTATCAACCTTAGCACCGATGTTCAGAATGTTTTCTTTTCCCTCTTCATTTTTATGGTTGGCTATAATGGCGGGCCTCAATTTTTTGCGGCTTTGAACCGAACTGCGCTGACCAAGTTACTTGCCGCGTTTATGATGACCCTCTGGGGGTTGTTCTTTGTTATTGTTGTTGCTCGGTTGGCCGGCTTGGATAAAGGGTTGGCGGCTGGATTGGCCGCTGGTGGCCTGACACAATCTGCAATCATCGGCACCGCTGGAAATGCCATAGATCTGCTTGGGTTGGCCGCAGATGAGGCGGAAAAGTTGAAAACCAACATCGCCGTAGGATACTCGGTTACTTATATCTTCGGCTCGATCGGCCCAATTTTGGCAGTTAGTGTCATTCCAATCATCATGCGTGTCGACCTGCGGCAAGAAGCGATTAAGCTGGCTCAGAAACTCAGCGGCGGCGGTCGCAAACTAGAGGAAGGTGAGTTCCTTCCTATGAACCGGTTTGACGCCCGAGCCTATCAGGTAAATGCCGATGCAACCATTGCCGGAAAACCCGTTAAAGACATCGAAAGCGGCTATGATGGTGATCTGATCGTTGAACGGTTACTCCACGATGGCGCTCCTGTGGATCCGAATCCTGAAACAGTGGTCAATGCAGGAGACGTTGTGGTCGTCTCTGGCCTCGTAGCGACTTTGACCCAGTTCGAGGTTAGCGCCAGTGGTGAAATCGGAGAGTATCCTCCTGAACTGACGGTTGTAGAGGAACGCCGTAACGTAGTGGTCACCAACCGCAAACTGACTGGCAAAACCTTGGCAGAATTGAGCGAGGCTCTGACAGCGGATCAGAGGCGCGGTGTTCACATCTCAAAGATCACCCGCATGGGCCATGATGTCCCTGTCCTGCACAACACTGAGATCCACGCAGGTGACGAGGTCAGCATTGTCGGACACAAGGACGATCTGAATCGAGTTGCGAAAGTAGCGGGCTACGTTCCGCCTTCGGCCTCGGTAACCAATTTCATTGCATTGGGGATCGGCGTGGCCATCGGCTATCTGATAGGAGAAATCAGTTTTGTCATCGCAGGAACGAAGGTGGCTTTAGGGTCCGGCCTCGGATGCCTGGTTACAGGGTTGATCATCGGTTATATGCGCATCCGGCGACCCAAGATCGGTGGTATTAACCGTGGAGCCGCTAATTTCCTTCAGAGCTTTGGATTAGCTGTGTTTGTTGGTGTCGTTGGCCTCAATGCAGGCAAGCCCGCACTAGAGGCGATTCAGGAATATGGGATCACGCTGCTGCTGTTGGGTGTGGTGGTTACATTGATGCCCATGATCGTGCAGTTCCCAATCAACTATTTCGCCCTGCGTATTAAAAACCCGATTGAGGCCTGTGCGGTTGTGACCGGATCACGCTCGGGCAATCCCGGTTTTGCGACACTATTGGAAAAGGCCGGGAACTCGACTCCCACACCAGCCTTCACCATGACCTATGCTGTGGCCAACATCTTCCTGACGCTCTGGGGGCCGTTGGTTGTGGCTTTTGTTCCGTAAGTCAAACCGGAAATGGGCACGACAACCGGGATCCTAACTTGGAAGGGTGGGATCAGCGTGTGTGGCAATCATCACGCTGATCCGTTCCTCATTACTAGGGTTAGATTTCAACCGTGCAAAGGCAGTCCTTTCGAGGCACGGTAGGCCTGCACGTAACCGGTGGCCACTGCGCGCACCGCTCTTCCGATCTGGCGGTAAGCACTATCATCCAAATTGGCGAACGATACCCGCGCCGACCAATTGGGCGCGTCAAAGCCCGATCCATTCAGCAAAACGATCCCGTGGTCCTGAGCCAGTTTGAAGGATATATCTAGCGGGTGGACATTCTCCTTGATCCATTCGACCACCTCTTCGCCCACGTATTTTCGGAGCCAGAATTCGAAGTCGATGATACCGTAGTATTTGTCGAATAGCGGGTTATCGGGAACTTCGATGCCCATCCCTTCGACCAACTCGTCAAAGCGATGTTTCAGAATACCCCAGCAGAATTTCTGATAGGCTTTCTCTTCGTCCATAAGCTCGACCAGTGAAAACAAGGTCATCATCACCTGTTGCGGCAGCGATAGACCTGCAGTGTGGTTCAGCGCAACATCGCGGCTGTCGGCGACGATCCGGTCAATGAACTTGAACGAGGATGGATCAGGCGTCAACGTTTCGTACCGTGCGTTGACAACGGCCTTGGTTTCGTCCGGAGCCTCCGCAATCATCTTGTCGAAGATGTTGTTCTCGGCCACCAAAATCGCGCCCAAACGCCACCCGGTGCAACCGAAATACTTGGAGTACGAATAGACCCCGATGGTATTCTCAGGCAGGTGCCCCAAGATGGACTGAAAGTTTGGAACAAAGGTCCCGTAAACATCGTCAGTCAGAATGATCAGGTCCGGGCGGCGGTTCTTTACGAACTCGACAAGTCGGGTCGTGACCTCGGGGCTGATAGCGACTGAAGAGGGGTTGCCCGGGTTGACCAGAAATAGTGCTTTGACTTTCGGGTCGGACAAAATTTCGAAATCATCGTCGTTCAGTTGAAAGTGGTCCTCTTCTTTCGAAGATACATCCACTGTGTTCAGCCCATAGTCTTCAAGTACCGGCATTTCCAGATAGGGCGTGAAAATCGGTGTACCCAACGCAATGGTGTCGCCGGCATTCAGCAACCGCTGGTTCTTGAGTGCTTTGAAGATGTAACACATCGCAGCGGTTCCACCCTCAACAGCGTAGATCTCGAACTTCGCATCCGGTCGGTGCCCCGCGCACATCGCCCACATAACGTATTCGTGGACAATCGCCTCGTTGTGCTCCATGCACCGGTCGGGCATCGGGTAGTGGTCGCCAACAATACCGTCGGTCAGCTCGAGCACGAAATCGTCCGGTGTAAAACCAAATCTCTCAAGCGCAAAATCCACTACGGCCACCAAAGTTTCCGCACCTGGAGGACCGTTTCCTTCAACCGAATTGGCGCAATATGCTTTTAGCCGGTCATAGCAACCTGGCCCTTGCGGCATCCCAGCCAAACCGACCTTCGGCTCATTCCGATGGCGCAGCGCTTCTGTCATGGCGAACTGCCCCAAAAGGAAAAATGCCTCCCTAGCTTTGGTGGCGATCCAGTTAGGGTTCCCTCGACCGGCATTAAGGTATGGCAGAGCCATCTGCCGCGCCTCTTTTTGCGCCAACATGATAAGTTCGTCCTTGATTTGAAAAGGACTTAGGTTTTCAAATTTATGCAGGTTGAGCGATTCTGGCATGACATCAAATCCTTGCGTTGAAACAAATGACGTAGTTTAGCGGATCGCATGCAAGGCAATGTGTCAATGAAAACAACACTAATTGACGGGACCAGCGTAAAACCGAGGAACCCATGTATTCCTTGCAAAACTTATCTGAAACCATTTTTCAAGGCAGACAGAGTGATGGAAATTGCGCCGAGGCTCTGGGCTCGGATTTGAATTCTCACGAAAATCTGCAAAGTCAGCTATCTGCGCATCGCTGACATTGGTGCTTTCAACAGCATCGGTTGGTTTGGGCTCGGTACAGACGTTCGGCAGAATTCAGTGAATGTCTGCCTTGCGGGACAAACCGGACTTTTGGGATTTCGCATGCTGGTGACGCAGAAAGCGTTCGCGCCCGCAGCAATGTGTTTTCGGCAATGCAGCGGACATCTATTTGCGAGCGTTTGCACGGGCATAAACCGGTAAAGTCCAAACCGCCCGTTCACTGCAGTCAGCACTGACCATCGTGGAGCGCAACGTTGCGGAAAGGTTCGAGCTCAAGCCGAACCTTGATACAACACTAAGCCTGTCGATCTGTCCGAAAGTACTCACATATCACGGCAAGAGGTACCGAAGGGCCGTATCTCAAAAAAAAGCACTTCTCAAATTGTACGTTTTTGTAGGATCAAACCATGTCCCGAGGCTTAATGCAGAACATGATTTGGGTTTGATGCACCCATACCAAAGCCAACTACACCGAGCATTGCTAAACTGTTACGGCCCGCAACACTTGATCGCGCGTCAGGTCATCTCGTGTGCCTTTGACCATGACTTCGCCACGTCGCAACACAACAAACCTGTCGGCAAGATCATATGCGAAGTCGAAATACTGCTCGACTAAGACAATTGCCATTCCGCTCGTCTTTCTGAGGTGCCGGATCACTTCGCCAATCTGTTGGATTATGTTCGGCTGAATACCTTCGGTTGGCTCATCCAGCAGCAGCAGGCGCGGTTTTGTGATCAGTGCACGCGCGATGGCCAACTGTTGCTGCTGCCCGCCGGAAAGGTCTCCCCCGCGCCGGTTCTGCATTTTTTTGAGGACCGGGAACATATCAAAAATACCATCTGGGACGAAATGTTCGCTGGCAGGCAGACAGGAGAAACCTGTTTCCAGATTTTCTCGAACCGTGAGCAATGGGAATATTTCGCGACCTTGGGGGACAAATGCCACACCTTTCCAGGCCATCTGATGAGCAGGTAAGATACCCATTTGCTTTCCGTCAAGCTCCAGTTCGCCACCGGAACGGGGATGCGTCCCTGAGATTGCCTTCATCAGACTGGTTTTTCCGACACCGTTGGTCCCCATGACGCACGTTACTTCACCCTGCAAAGCTTCCATGGAAATCCCATTGAGGATTTGCGAGTGCCCATAGTGCAAAGTCAGATCGGTCAGCTTCAACATTTTCTAGCGCCCCAGATAGACATCGATGACGTCCTGATTTGATGTCACGTGATCAAGACTGCCCTCGGCTAATACGGATCCTTCATGCAAAACCGTTACTTTGCAGTTCAGGCGCCTGACAAATTCCATGTCATGTTCAACGACCACAACCGCGCGGGTCCTTGCAGCTTGAACCAGCAAGTCTGTGGTATGTTCGCGCTCTTGCGGGGTCATGCCTGCGGCGGGTTCGTCAACCAACAGCAGACGTGGGTCCTGCGCAAGCAGCATACCAATTTCCAACCATTGCTTCTGCCCGTGGCTCAGTTCACCTGACTTCCGGCTCAGTTCCAGATAAAGCCCAATTTCGGTGGCTAGGTCCTCGACCTTCTGCAAATCACTTTTGGACGGACGGTAAAGCAGCACACCAACCCAGCCACGATTTTTCTTGAGCGCCATAAGTAGATTATCGCGCACGGACTGATCCTCGAAAACCGTGGGCTTCTGAAACTTCCGCCCGATTCCCGCCTGCGCGATTTTTGCCTCGGTCATATCCAACAAAGATACGGACTTTTCACCCCATATGATCCGCCCCTCATCTGGCCGGGTCTTGCCGGTGATGATGTCCATAAACGTAGTCTTGCCAGCCCCATTCGGGCCAATCACGGAACGTAGCTCCGCTTCACCAATCTGGAAGGACAAGTTGTTGATAGCGCGGAACCCGTCGAAGGTAACCGATACGCCACTTACTTCTAACAAGGTGCTCATTGGCTGGCCTCTTTCTCACGCAAAGCGCCTTCATCCGGCCCCAGATTAGCACCATGCCGATCAGGATGACGCTGGTTGGTATACAAGTCGAACAAACCTCCGATACCTTGCGGAGCAAACAGCGTGACCAGCACAAAGGACACACCCAGCAGCACTTGCCACCAGTCGACCCATTTGATCGTGTAAAAGCCAAGCAGGATATCCGGGGCCTGCCCGCCCGTGAACCACGTGCTCAGCAGGCTGACAAAAGCCGCGCCGATGACCGCACCATACAGCCGGCCCCGCCCGCCGATGGCGACCCAGACGGCCAGATATATTGAGGCGATGGGGGCCATCTCCTCGGGGTTGACGATGCCAGCCTGCGGATAATACAGCGCACCCGCGATTGCGGCGATGCAAGCCGTCAGGGTGAAGACAGCCAACTTGTAGGCTTCGACCGAATAGCCGAGGAACCGAACCCGCGCCTCGTTGTCGCGAATTCCGCGCAGGACTGAGCCGAACTTGCCCGACACGATCCATGCCGCCAGCATGTAACCCAGCCCCAACGCCAAAGCCGAAGCCCATAGGAACCAGAGCGAAACGACGTCCTGAGAGACAGTGACACCGGGCAGGTTCTGCAAGCCTGACAAGCCATTGTTGCCGCGCAAACCGCTGTCGTTCTGAAACAGATACAAAGCCAGAGCCAGTGTCATTGCTTGCGTCAGGATCGACAGATAGACGCCGGTCACTCGACTGCGGAAGGCCAGCCAGCCAAAGATCAGTGCCAGCAGGCCAGGCACCACAACGACCAGTATCAACTGCAGCGTCAAGCTGTGCGAAAACGCCCAGATCAGCGGGAATTCGGATGATCCGACTACGCCGAAAATCTGAGTGCCGATGGCGTCCACAACTTCGGTAGGCGTTGGCGGGATGTCGGCTTGTGACAATGACTCGACCACGATCAGCCGGGTGCGTTCGTACATCAGCCACATGCCGATCATATAGCCACCGAGCCCGAAGAAAGCGAAATGGCCTAGTGATAGAATGCCGGTGAAACCCCAAACCAGATCCATCGCGACCGCGATCAGACACAGGCACAGGGTCTTGCCCAGCGTTTTGACGAAACTGGTTGAGATCACACCGATCCCGAACCCTTCGGACAGGACAGTTACACCCAGCGTGAACAGCGACAGGATGGCCAGAAAGACCAGTACAGATGGGTTCTTAGCAACAAAACTACGTTCCATGGTTCAATCCCCCGCCGCGCGACCTTTGAGGGCAATAATGCCTCGTGGTCGAAATTGGATGAAAATGATGATGAAGATGATCATGTAGGTTTGCGCCGCGAGCGTGTTCGACGGGTTCATCCACTCGATCCCTTTCTGCAGGAACCCGATCATCCCCGCGCCTGCCAGAGCGCCCCAGATGTTGCCGACACCACCGACAACTACGGTCATGAAACTTTGCACGATGTAGTCGTTGCCCAGATCCGATGTGACCTTGGCAAAAAGGCCAATGGCGACACCCGCGATGCCAGCAATGCCGGAGCCGAGACCGAAGGTCAGCATATTCACCCGCCCCGGGTTGATCCCCATTGATCCGGCCATGCGCGGGTTCTGTGTGACCGCACGCATCTCAAGCCCCAGCCTTGTCCGTTTCATGATATAAAGGAACAGCCCCAGAAAGATCAGCGCCAGTACGAAGATCGCAATGCGGATATAGCTGATCGAGACCACATCGTTCATCACCCAGGCTCCGTCCAGCCAACCCGGAGCTGTCAGAGGTCGAGCCTGTGTACCAAAGATGTTCTTTGCTAGTTGCTGCAAGGCAATCGAGATACCAAAGGTCGCCAGCAGTGTTTCCAACGGGCGGGCATAAAGCCAACGGATCACCAGGCGCTCCATAGCGACGCCCATGGCAAACGTGACGGCAAAGGCCATTGGGATGGCAACGATGATCGATACCGTATGGTCGGGGACGTACTGCTGAACGACATAGCCCGTATAGGCACCCATCATGATGAATTCGCCATGGGCCATGTTGATTACACCCATCACTCCGAAAGTGATGGCCAACCCAATTGCGGCAAGGAAATAGATCGAGGCCAGAGAGACTGCGTCCAACGTCAGGTCGAGCGTCTGGTTTAGGCCAACTTTCAGTTCGATCTTCTCTAACGCTTTTTCGGCAGCGGCGGTTACTTCGGTGGAAGGTTCGGCATAAGTCTCAAAAAACACATGCGCGCCCAGCGCCGTGTCGATATCGGCCTCAGTTACCAACTCAGGAACAAGTCCGGCTTCGGCCAGAGTGCTGTAGGCTTGCGCGCGCGCAGTATTCCCGTTCAGTTGCGCGACCGGGATGCCCCCTACGCGGCCACCATCAATGTTCGCAGCCAAAGCCAGGCGGAGGTCGTCAGGCAACACAGGGGGCGCAGCCAAGTCACTCGCGACCAACAGGTGGTATGCGTCATCCCGCGACAAAGCGTCTGATCCGGGTTCCAGAACGATGGCGACGTTAACATCCGATGGCAGGTCCGCAGCGGTCTTTCGTGAGGTCACGAGTAACGGGTTCAACGCCGCGCGGACGTCGACACCCAGATCGTTCGACATTTCTTCAATTGCAGCCACGCGGGCCGCAATGTCTTCGTCGTATCCAATAGTCAGCAGCCGTTCGAGCCGTTGCTTCTGGGCCTTCAAATCCACATCTGGCTCGTCCTCGATCGAGGCACGAAGAGGTTCGAGCAGCGCGCCTTCGGGATCACGTTGAATGGATTTTAGTGCGGCCAGGCGCTTCTTTCGGTCCGGGTCGGTCAACTGGAACTGCACCAGTGCTGTCCCGATCATAGCGCGGATACCGCTGTTGGGTTTCAATTGCTTCAGGTCGGATTTCTCAAAGGTACCGACCACTTCGCCCGTGTCGAAATCGATCAGGTCGTACAAACGCCCTTCGACCTTTCTTCCGGCAAAGAACAGACCATCAGACTTGCGCATCCACATGTCTTTGGCGGCCCATGTCTCAAGCATCACCTGCGCTTGCGGCAGCCCACTGGCGGCAAGCGCATCAATCGCCGGTTTGATCGTCTTGCGCGAACTTTTGACAATGATCTCCTGATGATCCTGCAAGATCGGCTGCAGGCCACCCTCTTGCGCGTTGGCGTTCAGGCAGGCGAAGAGAATTGCCAGGCCCGCAAGGAATAGTCTTAACATGTGTTGAAACCCGCGTGTCTTTGGGCAAGGCGGGCGATCGCACCCGCCTTGCATACGATTTAGTAGTTCGACAAAGTCTGAACGCAGCTCTCGGTCTCGGTGTTGTACATACCGCAGCCGAGATCTTTCCAATCCGATTTCAGCACTGACGATTCAGGCAGAAAGTCGGTCCATGCATCGCCCGGCACAACGTCGGTTTCGCTGATGATATCGAACTGGCCGTCTTCCTGAATCTCACCAATCAGAACCGGCTTAGCCAGATGGTGGTTCGGCAACATCACAGCAGTACCGCCGGTCAGGTTCGGGAATTCCTGCCCGTACATGGCGGCGCGCACAGCGTCTACTTCGGTCGAGCCGGCTTCGGTCGCGGCATTCACCCACATGTTGAAGCCTATGTAATGCGCCTCCATAGGATCGTTGGTCACCCGTTCGTCACCCATGGTGGCTTTCCAGGTTTCGACAAATTCGGCATTCACATCAGTATCCGCCGACTGGAAATAATTCCAAGCCGCCAAATGGCCGACGAGGTTGGTGGTATCGAGACCGGACAGTTCTTCCTCACCAACCGAAAAGGCCACGACCGGAATGTCATCTGCCGAAACACCGGCAGCAGCCAGTTCTTTATAGAAACCAATGTTGGCGTCTCCGTTGATGGTCGAGATCACACCAACCTTTTTGCCATCTTCGCCCAGTGCAACGACGTCAGATACGATCTTGGACCAGTCAGAATGGCCAAAGGGGGTGTAGTTGACGAAGATATCCGCGTCCGCAATACCCTTTTGCTTAAGGTAGCTTTCCAAAATATTGTTGGTGGTCCTGGGATAGACGTAGTCCGTGCCGAGCAGAGCGAATTTCTCGACCCCCAGTTCCTCCAGGAAATAATCGGTCGCAGGGATAGCCTGCTGGTTCGGGGCCGCACCGGTATAAAAGACATTTTTTGAGCTTTCTTCGCCCTCATACTGAACCGGATAGAACAGCAAACCATTCAGCTCTTCGATCACAGGCAGTACTGATTTGCGGCTGACCGAAGTCCAGTTGCCAAATATTACATCCACCTCGTGGACGGTCAGCAGCTCACGCGCTTTTTCCGCGAACAGCGGCCAATCCGATGCGGGATCCACAACAACGGCCTCAAGCTGCTTGCCTAAAAGACCACCTTTGGCGTTTTGCTGGTCGATCAGCATCAGCATGGTGTCTTTCAGAGTAGTCTCTGAGATTGCCATCGTGCCCGACAGCGAATGCAGCACTCCGACCTTGATCGTGTCTTCGTCCGACAACGCAGCGGTGGCTATGGCAGCAAAGACAACCGATCCGGCGAGCGTGGATTTGAGCGATTTCATGTAATCCTCCTGGCGGGGCCGGGAGAGAGGGCTTGCGCAAAGGCACACTCTTCTTCTACCTGATCCCCGCAACTGTTGTTGCGTTCCGTGTGGCGGCTGTGTTCGAGGTCCAATTCGCGCAGCCGTCACACACCCCCGGGTCATTTCCGCGGTGGCACCCATACGGTTTCTGCATTGCAGCAAGGTTGGCAACTTACCTTTAGCCCAATTTGGGAAATCGGCGAGAAGCGCATATTTTTTCATCTAAGTCGAAGGTTGCTGTCTAAAATTTAGACACACGATGTGAAAATAAGCTGATTCCGACACTGCGGATTAGTGTTCCGACACTTCAACAGAGAAACAGGTGGCACCAAACGACGCGCTAAAGGTGCCCTATTACACAAGTTGCAGCCATATTGCCCACGCATAGCACGGTACCGCCACGTGCTGCAGGCACCGTCAGCTTAAGTACCAAACAATTGGGCAACAGGACTGTGCTGGACAGATTTCGCCAGTCTGGGTCCTTTAAATGCCTATTCCCAAGAACGATCACACCTGATCTTGATGCGGTTCTTCTGAACACGGCGGGCGGTGTGACCGGAGGCGATTCATTCCGATTTTCTTGCAAGGCAGCAAAAAGCACGGCGCTGACCTTGACGACACAAGCCTGCGAGCGCGCCTACAAAGCCCAGCCCCAAGAATGGGGCCAGATTACAAATCATTTGACGGTTGAATCTGGTGCCCGGCTGAACTGGTTGCCGCAAGAAACCATTCTGTACAACGGCAGCGCTTTGGACCGACGCCTTAGGATCGACATGGGGCTTGATGCTGAAATGCTGATGGTCGAGCCGCTGGTCTTTGGGCGCGCTGCCATGGGCGAGACGCTGACCGGCATCCGCTTGCGCGATAGAATCGAGATTCGGCGCGAGGACACGCCAGTGTTTCTCGATGCGATTAGGTTCTCTGGTGATTGGCATACGCACGTATCCAAGCCGCATATTACAAACGGCGCAGGGGCGATGGCGCTAATCGTCTTAGCGTCGAGTTCTGCCGAAGGTCATCTGAAACCTGTGCGGGCAATGCTACCGGACACCGCAGGGGCAACCGTGATCCGGAAAGACCTATTGGTCATTCGCATTCTGGCAGACAACAGCTTTGCACTGCGTCGAACGCTGATACCAGTTCTACACCGTCTGAACAAAGACACATTGCCCCGATGCTGGATGCTCTGACATGAACCTGACCCCTCGTGAAAAAGACAAATTGCTGGTCGCCATGGCAGCCGAGGTCGCTCGAAAACGACTGGCCCGCGGCGTCAAGCTGAACCACCCCGAGGCCATTGCGTTGATAACCGACGCCGTGGTCGAAGGCGCGCGCGTTGGCCGTTCGGTCGCCGACATGATGCAAGCCGGGGCTGAAGTGATCTCCCGGGGCCAATGCATGGAAGGCGTGCCCGAGATGATCCACGAGGTGCAGGTTGAAGCCACTTTCCCGGATGGCACAAAACTTGTGACTGTCCACAACCCCATTCGCTAATTTCCAAAGGAGTCACCCATGAACCGTATGCTGTTTCCCGCTCTCATTCTGGCTGGTCCGGCCATGGCCCATTCGGATACCCAAGTTCACGCCCATGGCAGTGATTACGCCGCGCTCGCAGTTGGGTTGGCTTTGATCGCGGTCATCGCCATTACCGTGATTTTGAAGCTGCCGAAATGATCCCGGGTGAGATCATTCCGGCCGAAGGCTCACTGACGCTGAACGCAGGGCGCAGCAGCCGTCTTGTTATTGTCGCCAATACCGGCGACCGACCAATACAGGTCGGCAGCCACTACCATTTTTCCGAAGCAAACCCGGCTCTGGATTTTGATAGGTATGCAGCTTTGGGTATGCGGCTGGACATCCCGGCGGGCACTGCGGTGCGATTTGAGCCAGGCCAAACTCGCGAAGTTATGCTGGTGCCATTTGAGGGGCGCCGGCACATCTACGGTTTCAATATGCACATCATGGGGGCTTTGAAAGATGCCGGGCAAGATCAGCCGGAGTGACTATGCCTCCATGTTCGGCCCCACGGTCGGCGACAAAGTACGATTGGCAGATACCGATCTGATCATCGAAGTAGAAAAAGACCTTATCGTGGAGCGCGCAACGACTGCGCGTTTCAGCGAGACCGGTCACCGCGAAGATGTCTATGGGGAAGAGGTCAAGTTCGGTGGTGGTAAAGTCATTCGAGATGGGATGGGGCAGTCTCAGGCCACGCGTGCCGAAGGCGCCGTGGACACGGTGATCACCAATGCTCTGATCGTGGATCACTCGGGTATCTACAAGGCGGATGTCGGCCTAAAGGACGGGCGCATCGCCAAGATTGGCAAAGCCGGAAATCCGGATACACAGCCCGGCGTAGACATCATCATCGGCCCCGGCACCGAGGCCATCGCTGGCGAGGGTCGCATCCTGACGGCTGGCGGGTTCGACAGCCATATTCACTTCATCTGCCCTCAACAGATAGAGGACGCGCTGCATTCTGGCCTGACGACCATGCTTGGTGGCGGCACTGGCCCGGCACATGGCACTCTGGCGACCACATGCACCCCGGGCCCATGGCATATCGGCCGGATGTTGCAGGCGGCAGATGCTTTTCCCATGAATCTTGCTTTCGCGGGCAAGGGAAATGCTTCGCTTCCCGCTGCTCTAGAGGAACAGGTAAAAGCCGGAGCTTGTGCCCTGAAACTGCACGAGGACTGGGGCACGACTCCGGCGGCCATCGACTGCTGCCTTGCGGTCGCTGATGCGATGGACGTTCAGGTGATGATCCACACCGACACGCTCAACGAATCCGGGTTTGTTGAAAATACAGTTGCCGCGATAAAGGGCCGTACTATCCACGCTTTCCATACCGAAGGCGCGGGCGGCGGCCACGCCCCCGACATCATCAAAATCTGCGGTGAGGACCATGTCCTACCCTCCTCTACCAACCCGACGCGGCCCTTTACGGTGAACACGGTAGAGGAACATCTCGACATGCTGATGGTCTGCCATCACCTCGACAAATCCATCCCCGAGGATGTGGCTTTTGCTGAAAGCCGCATTCGGCGTGAAACCATCGCGGCTGAAGATATCCTGCACGACATGGGTGCCTTCAGCATCATCGCTTCTGACAGTCAGGCGATGGGGCGCGTTGGCGAAGTTCTAATTCGCACCTGGCAAACGGCTGATAAAATGAAGAAACAGCGAGGCCGCCTGCCGGAGGAATCCGGTGACAACGACAACCTGCGCGTTCGCCGTTACATCGCCAAGTACACGATTAACCCTGCGGTTGCCCATGGCCTCAGCCACGAGATTGGCAGTATCGAGGAAGGAAAACGCGCCGACCTGGTCCTATGGGACCCTGCCTTTTTTGGAGTGAAGCCTGAGATGGTTTTGCTAGGCGGCACCATCGTTTGTGCACAGATGGGTGATCCCAATGCTTCGATACCCACCCCGCAGCCGGTTTATAGTCGGCCAATGTTCGGTGCCTATGGTCGATCCGTTGAAAACTCAGCAATCACCTTTGTGTCGCAAGCCGCGCTGGCGGACGGGATCGGTGATACACTAGGATTGGCAAAGCAGACCGTGGCTGTCCAAAACACGCGAGAGATTGGCAAACAGGATCTTCTGCTCAACAACGCGACACCTCATGTCGAAGTTGATCCAGAAACCTACGAAGTCCGGGCAGATGGCGAATTGCTGACCTGCCAACCCGCCGAAGTACTGCCCATGGCACAGCGATACTTTATGTTCTGACTAAAAATTATGCTGCATTGCACAGCGCGCAACGCAGAAATGACCAAACACCCACTTCAATGTGAGGCCGATATGACAGATATTAATGCCCAAGGGAGGACCAACGTTTACGAGGGTCCAAATGGCACACTCAGCAACACAATCTCACGCACGCTTTTCGCTGCCCGGTCTGATCGCGTCCATCACAGCATCAGTCTACGGGGCTCTGATCAGTGTGGCCGAAGCTCAATCGCGCGTTCGGCAAGTCGAATTCCTGCAATCGCTCAGCGACGAAGAGTTGAAAAAACGCGGCCTATCACGCGAACGGATCGTGCACCGGGTGTTTGCGGATTCAATCTGGCTCTGACTATTTCTGCTCCAGAGGAGGCGACGGTATGACCGCCCTGCTCTGCACCGCACGCCGTTACTCGGATCATATGCACAGCGACTCCGCAGATTGCCTGTCGCTGACTTATGACGATCGTTTTTTGCGTCGCAAGGTTCTGACCTGTGAAAGTGGCGAACAAATACTCGTCGATCTGGCGCAAACCACCTCGTTGAACCACGGTGGCACGTTGATTCTGGACGACGGTCGCGAAGTGGAAATACAGGCTGCACCCGAAGCACTGCTTGAGGTTTCCGCTCCGGACCTGACACGCATCGCGTGGCATATTGGCAATCGCCACACGCCCTGCCAGATCGAAAAGGATCGTCTGCTGATCCAGATCGATCATGTGATCCGAGATATGCTATTGAAAATCGGAGCCGCAGTGCGCGAGGTGCACGAACCGTTCAACCCCGAAGGCGGAGCCTATGGCCACGGCAGGACACATGGCCACGCCCACTGACGCCGATATCCTGACGCTGACCCAGTGGTTGTCTCCGGCATACCCTGTGGGGGGATTTGCTTATTCTCATGGGTTGGAAGCTGCAATTGACGAAGGAGCGGTCGCCAGTTCCCAAGACGCCGAAGCCTGGGTTTCAGATGCGCTGGAACACGGATCTGGATGGAATGATACTCTGTTCGTGGTGTCCGCATACAACGCGCGGGACAAAGATGAACTTTTTAGCATCGATGCCAAGGCACGGGCTATCTGCGCGTCATCCGAAAGGAAAATGGAAACCGAACTGCTGGGACAGGCATTCGGGACTGTCACAGGAGAGGTCTGGGATATGGACATCCAACAGCTTTCCTACCCAGTTTCAGTAGGTCACGCCGCGCGTCTACAAAACCTCCCCCTACTGCTGACGACGAAGATGTATCTACAAGCATTCGCAAGCAACTTGGTCGCTTGCGCAACGCGTCTTGTGCCGCTGGGGCAAACCGACGCGCAGAAACTAATCCGTAATTTGACACCGCTATGTGCTCATATCGTCGAAAAGGCGCAAATGGCAGGCTTGGAAGAATTGAGTTCGACTGCGTTCCTGACGGACATCGCGTCGATGAGACACGAAATACAGTATTCAAGGATATTCCGAACATGAGCAGTATGAACGGCCCTCTTCGCGTTGGCATCGGCGGTCCGGTTGGAGCCGGAAAGACCACTTTGACCGCTGCCTTGTCTGAAGCCCTGCGCGATGCTTGTTCAGTGAGCGTCATCACCAATGACATTTACACGCAGGAGGATGCCGAAGCGCTGGTGCGCATGCAGGTCCTTCCCCAAGATCGGATTATCGGCGTCGAAACGGGCGGTTGCCCACATACAGCAATCCGCGAGGACGCATCGATAAACCTTGCAGCTGTCGCTGAAATGCAGGAACGCCATCCCGATCTTGATATCGTTCTGATCGAAAGCGGCGGCGACAATCTGTCGGCTACTTTCAGCCCGGAACTCGCAGACCTTACAATCTATGTGATCGACGTCGCCGCTGGAGAGGAAATCCCGCGAAAAGGCGGACCGGCAATAACAAAATCCGACATCCTGGTCATAAACAAAACCGATCTGGCGCCGCATGTAGGCGCTTCACTGGAGGTAATGGAACGAGATGCAGCCAGAATGCGCAAAGGGCGGCCATTTTTGTTCTCGTCCCTTCGCCACAAAAAAGGGGTCGACGCAATTGTTGACCTCTTGGTGAAGCAGGGTGGGGTAATAATTTCAGAAGTGAATTAGCTCCCAGAACGGAGATGCCAAATTGTCGGCACCTAAACCCGACTGGAGAGGCCGAAGGTACAGTCTTTAATTTTCACGTTTGTCTGGATGTTATGTTTTGTCTTCACTCATCGGCTGTCCGTATAGGAAGCGCACTAGCCAACCTAGACAACTATCCGTAACCATAACATTCTTCGGTGCCGATTTGTTGCGCGCTACGCGACTTTCGCCCTCGGATATTCCTGCGTGATGCGCGAAACTGCGACGTCTGTTGTGGGCTCGGTTTGGTTATTCGCAAAGTACTCGTGAGCGTCTGCTGTGCGGACAAAGTGAGCCTTCGCTGCGGTGGAGCGAATCTCGGCTTTCTAGCTTCAGAAACTGATTGAGATCTGATCTCCTCGGCCTAGCCTCCGCACTTAGGCAGTGCTTGGCTCAGCACTTTGGTGTCTTTTGCGAATTTCCGAAACATAATTGACAATTTTGGACGCTGTTTTACAAAATCGGCCATGACGCAGCCAATAGATCGCAAGCTAGACATAGTTGTTTTGGTGAGTTCGCATTTTAATGTTTCGGCGACAACGTCTTTCGTGGATCCATTCAGAGTAGCAAATTACCTGACGGGTTCAGCTCGATTTTCTTGGACTTATGTCTCAGACCCTGGTGGTCCAATTGAATCGAGCAGCGGCTTGGTCGTTGACACTGCCCCATTGGCGGAGGTGGTGAGGCGCAAGCCTTGGATGGTTCTGGTGAGTACAAGTTGGACACCTGAGCGTCACGGGACACCTCAGTTCAAGGTAGCACTACAGAAATGGGAATCGGGTGGAGCAATCGTTGGAGGTTTGGATACTGGCGCGATTGTTCTTGCGACGGCTGGACTACTCAAAGGAAAGACCGCAACGGTTCACTATGAACACATCGACGCCTTTGCCGAAACGGCCCATGACACCACCGTGTCAGAGAACATGATTATTATGGATGGAAAGATTTTCACTTGTTGCGGGGGTTCTGCAGCAACAGATCTGGGACTGCGGTTTGTACATTCCGTCGCTGGTGAGAGTATCGCCAATGCATCTGCTCGATACCTTTTTCATCACAATGTGCGCGGAGAAGGCCAATCACAGAACCCCAAAGACATGGAACCGCTGGGGTACGTCACCTCTGGGGTGGTAAGGGACGCGATCGATTTGATGGAGGCGCACTTGGAAGCCACTTTGTCGATCCCTGAAATATCAGCGAGGTTGAAGATTTCGCAACGACAACTTAGCCGATTGTTTCAGCAATTTGTCCATAAGTCGCCGATCGAGTATTACCGCGACATTCGCCTTGATCGCGCGCGCGGATTAGTGACGCAAACTGAGCTTAAGTTCAGCGAGATTGCGGAAGCATCAGGGTTTAATGGACAGGTTCATTTCAGCCGGGCATACCGCAAACGATTTGGATTGACACCCAGTGCGGATCGCATTGAAGGCCGCACCCCGTTTGAGTTTCGCGCTTGGCCGATGTTCAATCCCGACATCAAGTCCGAAGGTGTTGGGTAGCTTTTTGCATCGCCGTAAGCATCTTGTCGCGTTGCGCTGATAACTCTTCGGTACTTTGCCCTTGAGTTTGATCGTTAATGCCATCGACCAGTTTATTGATGACATCTTCATCAAGACGAGGGTTGCCCAGGTCGTCCCACCAGCCATTGAATGTGTCCTTGAAATGGTCACAGAAGGCCCGCAGACCGCCGTCGCCTGCACCCAGGTGGAAAAGCGTCGTCGGACCCATCGCGGCCCACCGCAATCCCGGGCCGGCCCACATCGCTTTATCGATGTCTTCGACACTGGCAACGCCTTCAATCGCCATATGGACGGCCTCGCGCCATACTGCAGCTTGTAAGCGGTTTGCGACGTGTCCGGGCATGCCCTTCTTGATCCGGATCGTGACTTTACCCAGATCTTCGTAGAACGTCTCTGTTCGGTTCAGAACATCTGAACCGGTGGCGTCGTTCGCCGTCAACTCGACCAGCGGAATGAGATGTGGCGGGTTGAACGGATGACCTAAGATGAGCTTACTCGGATCGCCCCATCCCTGTTGGAGAGCCTCGAGTGTTAGGCCGGATGTTGAGCTTGAAACTATTGCATCAGCGCTCAACTCTGGCTCAATTTCCGCATAGGTGGAATGTTTGATCGGCAACCGCTCCGGCACATTCTCCTGAATGAACTGCGCGTTTCGCACGGCCTCAGCTGCGGTCGGTGCAAAGGTGATCGCATCTCGGGTGGCGTGGCCAACTTGGCCCAATTCTTCCAACGCAGGCCACGCCTTTTCAATGTATTTACGGACGGATGCCTCAGCGTTCGGATCGGGATCAAATACAGTCACACTGCGACCCGACGCGAGAAACAGCGCTGCCCAGCTTGCCCCGATGACACCGGCTCCGAGAATGGCTGTTCTTTCGATTTCCGACATCAGAACAGTCCCGGATTCAGGGGGGAGGCCGCAGTCATACCACCGTCCACAGTGAACAGTTGGCCAGTCGCAAAAGACGACTCGTCAGAAGCTAGCCAAACAGCCATCGCAGCAATGTCTGCGGGCTTACCAAAGCGTTTGACCGCATGGCGTGCCAGCGCGTCTGATCTAGCCTTTTCCGGGTCATGGGCGAGTTCGAATGCTGCGTCCAGCATGCCCGTCTCAATCCATCCCGGGCAGATCGCATTACAGCGAACCGCTGGTCCATGGTCCACTGCGATAGAGCGTGTGAGCCCATGCACAAACGCTTTTGACGCATTGTAGAGCGCCATCGACGGGTCCGCGGCATTGCCCGAGATCGACCCGATGTTGATGATCGAGCCACCTTGCGACATTTCTGGAATGAAGGCGCGACAACAGTTAAAAACGCCTCGCGCATTTACGCCCATCACCAAGTCCCAATCCGCGTCCGAGCTTTCGGTAACAGTTTTTTCGACCTGAACGCCGGCGTTGTTTACAAGGATATCAGTCCCACCGACTATACTGACGATCTCTGCAACCGCTTCGGCGTCGGACACATCCAGTGTGTACCAAACAACATTTTCCGGCAGATCATCGGGTTGAGGGCCGCGCCCGCAGGTAGTGACAGCGGTCCCTTCAGCCAAGAACGCCTCAACAATACCCCGCCCAATGCCCTGCTTGCCGCCTGTGACAAAGGCGCGTTTTCCAGCCAACCGCATCAGTGTGCCACCATGACATGACGGATCGCAGTATAAGCGTCCAATGCATAGACCGACATATCACTGCCTGTTCCCGAGCCTTTCATCGCGGCCCATGGCATCTCGGGCGTCGCAACCCCATGCGTGTTTACCCAGGTGAATCCATAGCGCAACTTGGACGTCATTTGCATTGCTCTCCCAACATCTCGTGTCCAAACCGATGAGGCCAACCCGTAAGGTCCGTTGTTGGCGATCTTCAACGCATCTTCTGCCTCGGAAAAACGAGAGACAGTTACAACAGGTCCAAAGACCTCGTTGCAGGCAATCTCTGCAGTGTTGTCGACATTGGCAATGACTGTCGGCTGGTAGAAAAAGCCGTCTTCTTCGCCAGACGCCCCACCGGAAACGATTTCAGAGCTGCAGCGTGCGCGATCGACAAAACCAGCCACACGATCCCGCTGTGCCGCAGAGACAAGCGGGCCCATTTCCGTTCCTTCAGCTTTCGGCGCACCAGTCTGGATCTGGCCAACCTGATCGGCAATCGCGGCCACAAGTTTGTCGTAAACACTGTCTGCAACCATCACGCGGCATGGCTGTGCGCAGTCCTGACCGGCATTGAAGTAGCTGCCATATCGGATCGTCTCGGCCACAGCATCGAGATCAGCATCATCAAAGACAATGACCGGCGCCTTGCCGCCCAATTCCAGATGAACGTGTTTAATTTTCTGGGAAGCAGCCCGCATTGCAGCCATGCCTGTCGCCGGAGAACCCGTAACACTGATCCCTTCCATCTGTGGGCTGTTCATCAGGGTATTTCCCACGCCGGGCCCGCGACCATGGATCACGTTTAGCACGCCTTTTGGCAGAACACCTTGTAACAATTCTGCAAGTCGCAAAGTAGATAGCGGCGTGATCTCGGAAGGTTTCAATACCACCGAACATCCTGCCGCAATTGGTGCGGCAATCTTCCAGGACGCCATCATCAGCGGATAGTTCCACGGCGCTATGGCCGCGACAGGGCCAATGGGGTCGCGCCGGATCATCGAGGTATGACCCGCGACATACTCTCCAGAGGCAGACCCCATCATGGTGCGCGCAGCCCCGGCGAAAAAGCGAAAGACATCGATCGTCAGCGGCATTTCGTCATCATGAGCCGATGGCCAGGGTTTTCCCACATCCAGGCTCTCAAGTTCTGCCAACTCCTGGCCGTTCGCCTCGATAACTTCAGCTATGTGAAGCAATATCGCAGCGCGTTCCGCGGGGGTCGTACCCGAAAAGGTCTCAAATGCCTCTGCCGAACCGCGCACTGCCGCCTCGGTCTGTGCATCGCCGGCCTCTTTTACTGTGCAGATGATTTCGCCTGTTGCAGGGTTCAGGATTTCCAACGCCTCTTCGGTACCTTCGACCAATTCGCCATTGATCAACATTTTCGTCTGCATAAGCGTCTCCTCAAAACCCAACCTGATCGCCGCCTTTTAGTGCGAGCCGCATGCGCGCTTCTGCTGGCGTCGCGACCGTAAGGCCAAGGTTTTCTACGATTGATCGGATGCGCGTAACCTGCTCCGCGTTAGATTTGGCCAACTCACCTTTGCCAATGAACAGGCTGTCTTCGAGACCAACCCGAAGGTTTCCGCCGCGCAATGCACTTTGGGTTGCAAAAGGCATTTGGTAACGGCCAGCGGCAAGGACAGACCATTCGTAATTCTCTGCCCCGAACAGCTTGTCCGCTGTGTTGTGCAGGTGGGTTAGATGGTCTGCATCCGCGCCAACGCCACCCAAGATGCCGAACACCATCTGAATGAAGAAAGGCGGTTTGATCAGGCCTTGATCCACGAACCATTTGACGTTGTAGAGATGTCCAAGATCATAGCATTCGAACTCGAACTTGGTGCCATGATCACCACCGAGTTTTTCAATGGCGTAACGAATTGTTTTGAAGGTGTTGGGAAAGATGAAGTCCTCTGTCATCTCCAGGAATGGCTGTTCCCAATCATGCTGAAACTCGGTGTATTTCTGCAGCATCGGAAAGATGCCAAAGTTCATAGAACCCATGTTGAGAGATGCCATCTCTGGGCTAGTCGAAGTTGCGGCCAGCAGGCGCTCATCCATCGACATACCCAAACCGCCGCCGGTAGAGACATTCATCACCACATCAGTGGACTGTTTGATCACAGGCAGGAACTGCTGAAATAGCTCGGGTCGGGGGTCGGGTTTGCCGGTCTCTGGATGCCGTGCGTGCAAGTGAATGATCGACGCGCCGGCTTGTGCCGCTTCAATACTTGCTGTCGCGATCTCGGCAGGCGTAATCGGCAGATGTGGTGACATCGACGGCGTATGGATGCCCCCTGTGGGTGCGCAGGTGATGATGACGGATTTGGGCATCAGAGCTTCATCTGCTGCACTTGTGCAGACAGCCCCCCGTCCAGAACCCACAACTGGCCAGAGGCATACCGTGCTTCGTCGGAAGCAAGCCAGTTAACCAGGTTTGCAATGTCCTGTGGCGTCCCGTAGGTGCGCGTCGGATGAACATCGCGCACGGCCTGTTGCAGCGTTTCAATATTGCCGCCGGCGCCACCAGATCCATCTCCGTTGAAGAAGCTCTGCAGCATTGGGGTATCGATATAGCCGGGGCAGATGGCGTTTACGCGGATACCTTCGGGGCCATGATCGCAAGCCATTGCGCGGGTCAAAGCGTGTACTGCACCTTTGGTTGCGCAATAGGCCGCAAGGCCCGGATCAGCGATGAACCCATCGTAGGAGCCAAAATTGATGAGGCTTGCGCTATTCCCTGTCTTCGCCGCTTCGCGCATCAACGGGATGGCATATTTCGAGGTCAGGAACGTGCCCGTGGAATTAACCGCAAAGCTTTGGTTCCATTCCTCCAGCGTGGTCTCTTCAACCGTTTTTTCGATCTCGATCCCGGCCGCGTTTACTAAGATGTCCAACTTTCCTTGTGTGGCGCGCACATGATCCATCGCCGCAACCGAGTCTGCCTCTTGAGTCACATCCAGCTTAACAAAATGACTGCCATCTTCGTCGTGCTGGTCTAACGATCCTTCCGGTGTGAGGTCAGCTGCAAATACTGTTGCCCCTTCTTTTAGGAACCGCGCGACAATTGCACGCCCGATGCCACCGCGCGCGCCGGTCACAAGGGCAATTTTTCCGTTCAGCATCATTGGCTTCAATCCTTCAAAGGCGGATAGCGGTAGCGACTCGCGGCCACCGTCCAATCCAAGTTGTTGCGGACATATTGCTGACTTGCATCAGATGGTGGGTTGTAATCCCATGGCTCGCTGGCACCTGCTTCCATCGCGGCATGTAACGCGCGGCGTGATCTCTGCGTGGCGATAATCTTCTTTCGCAATTCACTACCGTCCCACCGTTCCGCGACTTCGGCTGCAAAGCGGGCTGCCGGGTCAGCATAGTCAGGGTCTGTGGCAACATTTTTTGTTTCCAGCGGGTCAGCGTTTAGGTCGTAGAGCTGCGGCGGGTCGCTGTCACAATGAATGTATTTTAAAGGGCCGCGCCGGATCATGATTACGGGATAGCCCGTCATCTCAGCGCAATACTCACCGATGGCTTCATCAACTGGGTCGTATTCGCCACGGGCCAAAGGCATTAGACTGCGGCCGTCGATCGGTTCTCCGATCATCGTCTCATTACCGCCGCCGATATCGATAAAGGTCGGCAGCAAATCAACCAGTGACACTGCATTCTGCGTTGTCCCCACTACAACGCCCGGCCCGGCCATGACCAGTGGAACGCGCGCAGAGTGTTCAAAGAAATTCATTTTATACCACAGCCCACGTTCGCCCAGCATGTCGCCGTGATCCGCAGTTACAAACACTATGGTGTTGTCCAACTCGCCCATCTCTTCGAGGGTCTGAATCAGCTCTCCGATCTTGCTGTCGAAGTAGCTGACATTGGCCAGATAAGCATGACGCGCGCGACGGATTTCCTCGTCGGTGAGCGGCACATATGATGCTTCGATCCCATCCATCAATCGACGCGAGAACGGGTCCTGATCCTCTGTCGCGGGTGTAAAGGACGGCATGTCGATCTCATCGTCCGAATAGAGATTCCACCATTCGGGCCGCGCAACGTAAGGATCATGCGGGTGAATGAAGCTTACCACCATCGCAAAGGGCGCACTTTTCCCACGTGCTTTGTCTCGGGCGACATCAAAGAGCCAGCGTTTGGCGGCAAAGCCAACTTCATCGTCATAGTCAATCTGGAAGGTCGCATGGGCCAAACCGCTTTCCTTGACGGTCTGCATATTATGATACCACTTATCGATCCGCTCATCAGGCGCTTCCCAATCCGGGGTCCATGCGAAATCTGCGGGGTAGATATCGGTTGTTACCCTGTCTTCGAACCCATGCATTTGATCTGGGCCTACGAAGTGCATCTTGCCTGAAAGGCAGGTCCTGTAGCCTAGCGATTTAAGGTAATGCGCAAATGTCGGCACCGAGGCTCTGAACTCGGATGCATTGTCGTAAGCTGCAATGCGGCTGATGTGCTGGCCCGACATAAAAGCAAACCGTGAAGGTGCGCAGAGTGGAGAATTGCAGTAAGCCGCATCAAAGCGCATGCCGCGCGCGGCCAACGCATCAAGGTGGGGTGTCTTGGCAACCTTGTGCCCGTATGCCCCAGTAAAGTGCGGTGCCAATTGGTCCGCCATTATCACGAGGATGTTTGGCCGCGTCACGCAACACCTTTTGCGTAAGCATCCAGGACTAGGCCATGGAAGTGATGTACGGCGTGCTCGGACTTGCCGGAACCATCCGGGTCATTGACGATCCGACCTTGGGTGAACGCAGGTGTGTTCATCCCGCGCTGCACACTTTCGACAAGGCTGATATCTTCGACCTGAAGAACTTCGTCCAGATAACGAATTGCGTCCAACTCCATCGCGTCGGGTTCCGGCGTCTCAAGGAAGAAGTCATAAGTTTCAAGCGTCCGATCTGGCCCAACTGGGATGATGTTCAACACGATCATGCTTGACCGTCCCGGATACCGCATCAGGCAGGTCGTCGGATAGAGCCACCAAACCGCATGGGTTTTCACCGTGGCATTCGACACGTCATAAGCGGAATTCGGACTTGTGCCCGCGTCAGCCATATGGCTGGAGTAAATGCCGTAGGTCGTAACCTTGTAGGTGTCCATATCAACGAGGTCACAAAAATCCTTGTGCGCTGTAGGACAGTGATAGCACTCTAGGAAGTTGTCCACGACGTTCTTCCAGTTGGATTTGATGTCATAGGTCAGACGATGGCCAAAAGTGAGTTGATCCACATCCGGCGCCCAATGGCGCACTTCGGTTTCCAAGTTGCCGGATTGTTCTGACAAAGAAGCTGCCATTGGATCCAAATTGACGAAAACAAAGCCGCAAAATTCCTCGACCTGCACTCCATCGAGACAAATCTCGTCTTTCCTGAAATCTTCGAGGTTTTCGGTATGTGGTGCACGGGCCAATTGCCCATCAAGTTTATAGACCCAAGCATGATAGGGGCACATGATCCGCGTTGTATTGCCTTCGCCCGACAGCAATTCATGCGCACGGTGTTTGCAGACATTATAAAAGGCACGAAGCTTACCCTCTTTATCACGCACGACTGCAATGGGTTGGCCGGCAATATCCACTGTTACATAAGATCCCGGCTCACGTGTTTTCTCGACATGACATACCCACTGCCAAGTTTTGGAGAGGATGGCGCAAAGGTCTGCGTCAAACCACTTGCTCTCGGTATAGGCAGCAGCCTGCAATGAGCTGGAGCGCGATGGATCAGCATGATAGCCAAAGAAAATTGTATCTGAATCAGTCATGATTGCGTCTCCGATGTTAGGTTAAACCTATTTCAAGTGGGATTCGGAGCTATGTTTTATCAGCCGCTAGTTTGATTATTTTCGCCAAGCATTTGGCTTTCGGGGACACCGTATTATTCCATCAGCATTGCATTTAGCTGACAAGCGAATGCTGCGTACTTGCCTGCACTTGTTCAGCGGTCATTCGTGCACATTGCAGCAATCGGCAAAATGGGCTCACTGCAGTCTTTCGCTGCACTCGGCGTGAACGAGTTCTACGCGGACAAAGCTGCAATTTCACCGCCGTTTGAACCATCGCAAAGTCTTTTCACAGCATCAACTTATACCGATCCACACATTGCACCCCTAGTCTCATCTGCTCTTCAGGTTCCGTGTCACAATACTCATGCTGGCGGGGGACACACAACTTCGATCAGAGATGGCCCGTCGCTGGAGAGACCGGCAGAGAGCGCCTTCGCAAAGCTGTCCATGTCATCTGTGCGTGTCCCAGGAACACCGTGGCCTTTCGCCAGAGAAACCCAGTCCAGTGTCGGGTTCTCCACGTCAAACATAGCCTGAGCATTCTGACCATAGCTCGCTACACCGACATTTGTGAGTTCATCCCGCAGAATTTGATACCCGCGGTTTGCAAATACGATCACCGTGACGTCGAGATTTTCCCGCGCCATAGTCCACAGTGATTGTAGCGTGTACATGGCCGACCCATCCCCAGTCAGTGCTATGACTTTTCGGTCCGGGCAGGCGGTGGCCGCACCCGTTGCGCAAGGCAAACACAGCCCAATCGCTCCGCCGGTGCCAGCAAGCAGATCATGCGGGCGAGCGGTGGCTGTCGGTGGAATGACGTAAAACCCGGACGTCACGGATTCATTGCAGATGATCGCATTTTCCGGGATCAATGCTGCCAACGCCAAACCAACTTTTTCGAGGGTTAACTGCCCGCTGGGAACGTCCGGCAGATCGAGCGGATGGGTTTCTGCCACCGTTTTGCTTGTGACCCCAACCGCGTCGGCGAGCGCTTGCAGCGCCCATTCGATATCATCTGTGGGCGTGCACAAGTCCGTAATGGGGCAATACGGCGGTTCGGGCACGCTCGGTTTCCCGGGATAGGCAAAAAAGGCGACTGGCCTGTCTGTGCCAAGCAGAGTGATCGAAGACGTTGCTTCAAGCTGAGCGATCTTGGGCGATATCGGATAGACCAGTTGGTCTAGCTTTGCTGTTCCTGCGCCTTTGGAAATGCGCGGTATCAGAGTATCGGCCAACAACCGGCACCCTGTCGCGGCAGAAATTTTTCCAGCCAGTCCACGCTGCAGCCCAAACAGGGCTGATCCGCCAATCATCAGCGCGGCGTTCGGCGTCACAAGACGGGCTGCCGCGGCCTCTATGTCGCCTATTGACGGTCGATGGAGGTTTCCTCCGATGTCCAAAAGGTTTGCCGCTGCGTTCGCTTCGTTCCAAGCTGTGTCGGCAGGCAAGACAAGCGTCGCGACCCGGCCGTTTTGCGACCGGGCGGCCTGAACCGCAGCCGCTCCATTCATAGCCACGTCGGTGGAATTGGATGACACGCGCGTCCAATGACTGACCGCTTGGCTGATACCGAGGATGTCTCCCTTCAATGGGCTTTCGTACCGGAGGTGATGCGTTGCGTGATCACCCACGATGTTCACGATCCCGGACCCCGCTTTCCTGGCATTGTGCAGATTGGCAAATGCGTTGCCAAAGCCAGGCGCAAGATGCAGCAGCGTACCCGCAACATCACGTTTCATGCGAAAAAACCCATCCGCCGCACCCGTTGTTCCGCCTTCAAACAGGCAAAGAATGCAATTCATCTCCGGGTGTTCATCCAAGGCAGCAACAAAGTGCATTTCCGAGGTGCCGGGATTTGCGAAGACTGTATCCACGCCATTGTTCAAAAGGGTTTTTACGAGTGATTGAGCGCCGTTCATATTTCCTTAGCCTGATTTCAATAGTTCAATTGAGGACAATGCTCGCACGAAAAGGCCTTCTTTCTAAACATTTTTTCCTCTCGGCACGACCCTTCGCCACGAAAGGTGCCGCAGCCGTTCGCGACGTGGAGCAGTATCCGGACTTCAGGCCATTCCTTTTGGCGGAGCCAGAATTTGGAGCGAAAGCACTCGTACTTGAGGTGAGATAGGCACGGCACGGTCCTGCATCTTGATCTCAACGCCCTGCTTGGTTTCCTTCACGCCATCGAACAGGAGGCGCGCAGCGGGGCTGAACTTGCGGGTGTCGGCCATGCGGGTGATTTCCATCCCCATGCCGGAACACTCGGGACAGGCCGGGTTTGGTGGATCTGTGAGGCGATAACCGTAGCCACCAGCGTCGTCAGGGATGCGCGGATCTGCGATTATACCTGACGTGGCAGCGTCTCGCAGGTCGCCGTCCGAGAACATCGAGAAGATCACTTCGGCCTTGCGCTCCGTGAACTCCGGTTCTGTTTTCCACTGGTACTGATGGTCGATGCCGTAGCAGTAACGGCAAGGCGCGATGATGTGCTGTGTAAGCTCGTTGGGGTCTGCGAGGGCGATTTGGGCCCTGAGGTTCACAATGCCCTCTGCATCCAGCATGGCCTTGCTCTCGACCTGTTTGCGGCCCTCAGCGATGGCGCGGGCAACCTTAATATTGCTAAACAATCGCGAACCTTGGGCCTCTCCTGATCCCTCTGTATATCCGGCGTCGGTTGCGGCCTGTTTCGCGTTTGGATCAGCGATGCAGGCAAGCACAAAGGCCCGCTGACGCGGGTTCAGGCCGAATTTGTCGAGCCAGGCGGTGTCTGCCAGTGCTGGATTGCCTGTTGGGCTGCTCATCCCGGGGGCGGTGCCTCTTGCGCCTCAAAACCGCCCGCAAGACAGGCCAAAAAATCTGCATTAAGCAAAAAAATGTAAACGCAAAAACCTTAGCACCACCACCAATGTATTTGTCTAGCTCTTTCATTAATGACTTCCGACTGACTTCCGGCCTGACTTCCCGACCGAATACTCGGATGGTGCGCTTTTATTTGCGTCATGTTCACTTCGTTGCTGCATATTGCGACACGTTTACTTAGTGAATGAGACAAAGGAGAACGGCACATGGGAAAGTCCATTGGTCGAGAAAGTGTCTAGCCCTGAGCTTACGATCCACCAATGCAACAAACAGTGGAAATGGCACTCATCAAACGGATCATCCCCCAACAAAGTTCGTCGAACCTGCAGTTCTCAACCGATGCTACGCAACCTCCCACAAGGCCCAATTGACAGGCTCCAAGGCAGATACGGCTCACCGCACAGCAAACCCCATAGAAACCGCCAATGCGGGCTCCACAATGGCTCCAAAGATCGATCATGAAGATACGCATTAAAGAAATCCGGCAAGCCAAAGGGCTTACTCAGGACGAACTTTCAGTGAAGGTTGATTTATCTCGATCTTATTTGGCGCAATTAGATAAGGGGACACGTCAACTCTCCACCAAGAAGCAGGCTATTATTGCCGCAGCCCTTGATGTGGAGCCAACTGAGATTGAAGATTTAAGCGCACCCGACAAAGACGACGAGGCGCTTCTTCTCGAGGCGTTCCGTGCCCTTTCCCCCGAACAGCGAAAAGCTTGGCTCGAATGGGCGAACATAGCTAAGGGGTCCGCCCTGGATAAAGAGTGAATGTTTTATACACCATGCCAATTGGATCAACCGATCTTGTGCACCGAGAAAAACGGCAGATTAAAGATTCACCGGGGCACGGACTGCAAGAAGGTGAAGGTCGAAGATCTGGAAAACCAGATCGAAGGAAAGGCCGCATAATCGGCGGGTATGAAAACCCAGATATGGGGAAGAATGTGGGGCAGCTTAGGTTTCCCTTTTTTAATTCCCTTATTTTACAGGCGTTTAAAATAAAGTTTTGGTGCGGGCGGTGGGACTCGAACCCACACGGGCATACGCCCTTCAGATTTTAAGTCTGATATGTCTACCATTCCATCACGCCCGCACGGCGCAGTCCCCAAAGAACGTGCAATTTCCTTACTAGCACAGCGGGATGAGAACAATGCGCTTTGACGCAGATGGGGCAGGATTTTTTTGGTGGAAAGCCGTGCCCCCTGTCTGACGCCGCCGTCAATGAGCGGCAGAGCCCCTCCTCTGATCAGAAGTCACATACCAAGTGATTCATGGATCTATCCGACACCGTCTTTTCCTCAGCGAAATCTTCTACAATCCAGACCAGGCACGAAACAGGATCGAAGAACGGAGGAAACACAGCAACACAAGACGCACCGACGGTGCAATGGGGCACCGCCCGCCAGCGTAGGAAACCTTCGTGTCGACCGACCAAGGTCACGAAGCAACAACCAAACTGAATCATTCGAGTGAGGCTGATCAGGAGATAAGCGCCTGCAATATGTCTTCCAAACGCTCTCTGCAATTGCGGTCTCACAGGTAAAAACGATCTGTGAGACAACTGCAAATCGCTTCAAATTACCCAGGCATTCTACATTCCATAGGGTCGTAGAATGACATCCATTTCAAAACTTTCATCGTTTACAAATAATAACATTCATTTTAATGATTGTGAATGGATCAAATTTCTTTTTCTCGACGCAGTTTCATGTTCAATGCCACTTGCCTCGCGGCACTTGGAGCTCAAGCCAGGATCGTACAGGCAGAGTTGCAGCTCGGTCCTTCAGCCCGAATTACAACCCTGTCAGACGGACACCTGTCATTGCCACATGATGTTGTTTTCAGAGCCATGCCCAAAGAGGAGCTCGAGCAAATCCTGATCCGCAATCAAGCGGACGCCACCAAGTACGAGCCAGAGTGCAACCTCACGCTCTATAGAGATGATGAAAACACCGTGCTTTTCGATGCTGGAGCGGGGCCAGACTTCATGCCCACGTCCGGCAAACTGGCGGAAACTTTTGAAAAAAACGACCTGTCACCCGAGAGTGTCACGCATGTGGTTTTCACCCACGCACACCCTGATCATATCTGGGGTGTTCTGGATGATTTCGACGACCTTCTTTTCCCAAATGCGACGCACCACATTGGGCGTAAAGAATGGGATTATTGGTGGAACCCCTCAACGGTGGACACGATTGGCGAAGATCGCACCGCGTTCGCGGCCGGTGCCAAACGGCGATTGGAAGCAATTGAGGATCAGGTCGCGTTCTTTGAGGATGGGCATGAGATACTTCCGGGTATTGCTGCACGGGCAAGCTTTGGGCACACGCCCGGTCACATGGCCTTTGAGCTTCGAAATGGGAATGAGTCGGTGATGGTTGTCGGCGACGCGCTCGGAAATCCTCACGTGGCTTTTGAACACCCCGATTGGCACAGTGGAACGGATCAGGATCCCCAGATCGCCGCAGCTGCGCGTTACTCACTGCTGGATCAGGTTTCGGAAGAGAAAATGAGAATAGTTGGCTTCCACCTGCCGAACGGTGGAATTGGCCGCGTCGAAAAGACCGGCTCGGCCTACAGATTCATTGGAGAGGCGTCATGATTCGATCACTCGTGATTGCGGTTGCTTTCGTCACACCAGCTTGGGCAAGCGAGGATATTGCAGACCAGTATCCGCAAAGTGTTCTGTATTCCAAGCCGGTCGAATTCATCCCTGGCGTCTATTCCGCCATTGGCGCAACCGCTCCACCGACCTACGAAAACTCTGGTCACAACAACAACCTGAGCTTCATCGTGACCGGTGAGGGCGTGGTCGTTGTCAACGGCGGCGCGGCCTATGTCCTTGCCGAAGCGCTTCACAAGGAAATTCAGGCGATTACGGATCAGCCGGTCACGCTTGTCTTCAACGAGAACGGTCAGGGGCACGCGATGCTTGGCAATGCCTACTGGTCAGAAAACGGCGTTCCAATCGTCGCCCATTCGGATGCAGCAGCTGAGTTCGAGGAGTATGGCCCTCAAATTTTGGAGGGAATGAAACGATACAATCAGGACAAGGCAGAGGGAACGTTTCTGGCAGGCCCAACCGAGACATTCGATGATGAATACGTGGTTGAGATGGGCGACTTCCGGATCGAAGCCAAATACCTCGGTCCGGCCCACAGTCCCGGCGATATCTCGATCTGGTTGCCAAACCAAAGCCTTGTCATAGCGGGTGACATGGCGTTCCACGAGCGCATGCTGCCGATCTTTCAGAATACCTATACCGCGGATTGGCTTGAAACATGGGACAACGAGTTCGAGGCTTTGAATGCCACATATGTCGTACCCGGACACGGTCATCCTACGAACATGGATCAGGTGCGCCGCTATACACGGGATTACCTTTTATACCTGCGAACCAAAATCCAGGAGCATATGGACGCGGGCGGCGATTTGACTGAAGCCTACTATGTCGATCAGTCCCCTTATGCCCATCTGGACACGTACGATGAGCTGGCAACAAAGAATGCCGGGCGCGTTTTCGAGCAGATGGAGTTCGAGTAACTCAGGAATGCTGCAGTACCGGTAGCCGCATCAAAAACCTGTGCGTGCCTATCGCCCCAACCCACATGAAGAAAACGGCAAGCCAGGCTGTCAATGACAGGGCGGACCCGCCTGAAAGTCCGGCGCCCACGGCGCAGCCTCCGGCCAGCATCGCTCCGAACCCCATGAGGACAGCTCCGACCAGGTACCGTTCCATCGGGGTATCCGAGCCAAAGCGTTCAATCCTCCACTCGCCAGTAACAATAGCAGATCCTGCTGCGCCAATGGCCACGCCGGGAACAAGGCCGATACCGAAAGACAGCACGACATTTCGCTCTGAAACCAACGCCATCAGCGTGTCTGTGGCAGGGCCGGTAAACGTCACTGAAGACACAGGTACGACTTCGAAAGAAGCTTGCGCGATGGAATATGTCATAAACCACCCAAGCGCCACTGCCCCGCCAACTCCTGCGGCTGTCACGATCTTTGCAGGTGCGACATTCCTATGAAATGCAAAAACAATTGCCAGAACAAATCCAATTGCGGCAACGGCTGCATAGGTCGGTGGCGAAAGTCCGATTATTCCTGAAAGATCGCGCTGTGCGCCTCCTGAGATGGTCCACAGACCGGAAATCGCTTCACGGGCCGGGCTGAGAACACCTGTGTAGGCCGCCTGGGCCACCAAGGTCAAAACCAGTCCTGTCACGAGGGCACGCAGATTGCCGCAGGAGGCCAAGACCAGCAGGCGAGATGCGCATCCGCGCGCAAGAACCATGCCTATGCCAAACATCGCCCCACCAATTACCGCGCCGCTAAGGCTTCCGGTTGACGCGATGGCGCGTGCTACTGAAAGGTCCAGCAATTCAAGCGAGACAAGCGCCTGTACCAGCGTTAGTGCTGCGGTAAAGGCGATCAGCCAAACCGCCAAACGGGGACCAAACTTACCTTCGGCGACTTCGACAGTCGACGCTCGCAAACAAAAGTGAGATATCTGAGCCGTCACGCCGAACAAGATACCGACGAGCACTCCGGCAAATGCCAAGGCGCCCGGGTCTCCCAGTAGATCGATGAGCCTCTCCATGAACAGAAATTCTCACTTGGTTGCGTGTTCGTCCTTGTCTTCGGTCAAGTTATCCTCGTCATTGCGCGGCCATCGGCCTGCGCGCCAATTGGCATTGCGTCCATAACTCACCCAATGCGGATACCAGACGGTCGACGTCTTCAGAGGTGTGCACCGGCGACGGCGTAATCCGCAGACGCTCCGTTCCTTTGGGAACAGTTGGATAATTGATGGGCTGGATGTAAATCCCATAGTCACGCATCAGTATATCAGAGATGAAGCGACACTTGACCGGATCGCCGACCATGACCGGAATGATATGGCTTGGGTTTGGAGTATGGGGAATACCCTGATCGTCCAGCCTGTCCCGGACTTCGCGCACCCGCTTTTTGTGCTGTTGTCGCTCTGCATTGCTTTGCTTCAGGTGCTTAACCGAAGCCGCAGCACCTGCTGCCACGGCCGGAGGCAAAGCAGTGGTGAAAATAAAGCCGCTGGCAAAAGATCGGACAAAGTCGACAAGTTCCTTCGACGCCGCGATGTATCCTCCGACCACGCCGAACGCCTTGCCCAACGTACCTTCAATCACGGTCAGGCGGTCCATCAGGCCCTCGCGCTCAGCAATGCCTCCACCGCGCGGACCGTAAAGCCCGACCGCGTGAACTTCATCCAGATAAGTCATCGCGCCATATCGGTCCGCCAGATCACAGATCCCGGCAATCGGTGCAATGTCGCCGTCCATGGAATAGACGCTTTCAAACGCAATGAGCTTGGGCGCATTTGCAGGCAAGTCCGCAAGGTGTCTTTCAAGGTCCGCAAGATCGTTGTGCTTCCAGATCCGCTTTTGGCAACGACTGTGACGAATCCCCTCGATCATCGAGGCATGATTCAATTCGTCGGACAAAACCGTGATGCCAGGAATGCGGGACGCCAGGGTTCCCAAGGCGGCCCAGTTGGATACGTAACCGGACGTGAACAGCAATGCCGCGTCCTTGCCGTGAAGGTCCGCAAGCTCCTGCTCCAACAGCACATGTTCGTGCGTGGTTCCCGAGATATTCCGCGTTCCCCCTGCCCCAGCACCACTTTTGTCAATCGCCCCGTGCATGGCTGCGAGGACTTTTGGGTGCTGACCCATTCCCAGATAGTCGTTCGAACACCAGACAGTGACTTTTTCGGGACCATCCCCTGTGTAACTGCGCGCCTTTGGAAACGCGCCGCACTGACGTTCGAGGTCCGCGAAAACCCGGTAGTTTCCTTCTTCTTTCAGGTGACCAAGTTGATCACGAAAATACTGCCGGTAGTTCATTTCAGTCCCCAACAGCCTCTTCAACGATCTCGGACAACAGGGTCTGGACCTTTTGCATTGGGCCGTCCGGATAGCTTCGGTATCCTACCTTCACCCCGTCATCGCCCTCGGTCACGAAAATCCCGTATGGGCAATAGCCGATATTCATCGGATCAGCTTCCATCACCTCACGCGAAATCTTTGCCGAGCAAAAAATAAAGATGTCCGCTGCCGCGAATATCTGTTTGTCGCTGCCGACATCAGCGCCCGTTCGGTTCAACATTTCCCCAACGTGGCTCACATAGTCGATGACCAGCCCCTGCCCGACAATGGCGGATTCGACGGCAAAGGTGGCATCATCAAAACTTCCGTCAAAGGGAGCAGTGATGATCTCTTCCGCGAGTCCCTGACTTGCGGAGACTGCAAAAAAAGCGGCCGTAACGATAAAATGCTTCATGGTTTTGATCCTCCTCCTGAGCCGCATTTTCTCAGATTGAACTTCAGGGGCTTTGACCAGTGTCAAAACCCCCGAAAACTTCTATCCGAACATGTCCGAGGTGATACCGGCATACCAACCCAGCGACTCTTCGTACGTTGCTTTTCTCAGATCGGCATCTTCGCCGGTCTGGCTGATGAAGCCGTCGACTTTGGCGATCTTTTCGGGCGTCGCCTCGTAGGTTGCACCAACCTTGACGCCATCATCTGTGTCGATCAGCGACCAGCAGGTGTTGGAAAACTTGGCCGGGAACACCTTGGATCCGGTCAACGCGCCCCGCACTGCATTCGCACAGACTTTCGCCTGGCTGTTGGCCGAGAAACCGGATTTCGGCATGTCACCCTGCTGGCTGGCATCGCCAAGGACATAGATGTCCGGATCAGCCTTGGAGGACATGTCCGCGGCGTTCACCGGCGCCCAATTGCCGTCGGTCACTCCGGCCATTTCCGCAATAAGTCCGGCTTTCATCGCCGGGATCACGTTGCAGACGTCGACTTTGGTCTCTTCTCCGTCGATGGTCACCGTCATCGCGTCCGGGTTTACCGAGACATTGCCGCCACCGAAGTCTTCGCCGATCCAGTCGACCATGCCTTCATAGTGGTTCGCCCAGCCTTCCTGGAACAATGCCATCTTCGAAAACTTCGGCTTCGGATCTGCCACGATGATTTTCGCAGTTGGGTTGTTTGCTTTCAGAACATGCGCAACCATCGAGACCCGTTCATAGGGCCCGGGCGGGCACCGGTACGGGTTTGGTGGAGCAACCATCGCAAAGGTACCGCCTTCCGGCATCGCCATGATCTGTGCCTTCAGAAGTTCCGTCTGAGAGCCCGCCTTGTACGCATGCGGCATCTTGTTCTGCGCCGAGACATCCCAGCCTTCAACTGACCCGTCGACAAAATCGATACCAGGGCTCAGGATTAGCTTGTCGTACGGAACTGAGCCACCACCCGCCAGCGAAACAGTCTTGGCATCGCGATTCACGCCGACGGCCCAATCGTGGACCACGTTGATCCCGTATTCAGCTGCAAGCGTGCCATAGCTGTGGGCGATATCCGAAAGTTCCTGAAACCCTCCCAGATACAGGTTTGAGAAGAAGCAGGTGTAGTAGGTCCGTGACGGCTCGATCAGCGTCACGTCGATCTCACCTTTGCTGTCCTTGGCGATATAGCGGGCTGCAGTAGCGCCGCCTGCGCCGCCGCCGACAACAACGACCCGGGGTCTGCCCTGAGCCAGAACCATCGGCGCAGATAGTCCGGCTGCCACCACCCCGGTGGCTCCTAGAAATGTACGTCTATTGAGTGTCATCGCGTTTCCTCCCCTTAGGCACAGTCACTCTGGATTATTGAAGTAGGCGGCCAAAGCCGCAATCTCGTCATTGCTCAGCCTTCCGGCGATCATTTGCATAACCGGATGTGGCCGCTGTTTGTCCTTGTATGCGTGCATGGCGACAACAAAGTCCTCGTCGGGCCAATAGACGATCGATGGGATACCTTGGTCACCCCCTTTGATCTGGTGGCACGTCGTACATTCGCTGCTGAGATATGCGCCGTATTCGGGATCTCCCTGAATCGCCAGGATTGCTGGATCGACGGAATGATCCGTACCTTTCGCGGTTGGGTCCGCTTCGGGAATATCACGAGGATTGTCTGAAAACGCCCGCAAATAGGCAATCACGTTGGCACGGTCTTCCGGGTCTTTCAGGCCGCCAAAGCTCATCCTTGTACCCGACGCAAATGCACGTGGATTTTCGATATAGGCCGACAAAGTGTCAGCGTGCCATTCCAGACCTGAATTTCCCGCGCGCACAAGGCTCTTGGAATAATTGAAACCATCGAGACCTGCGGCCTTGCGCCCAAAGACACCATTCAGATGCGGGCCGATTTTGTTTTCAGCTCCTTCGCCAACCTGATGGCAGCCTGTGCATTTGGCGAACACTGTTTTCCCGGCCTCGGCATCACCAAGGTCTTCGGTTGCGTAGGTCGATGTGGCTAAAGCCGCCAGAACCGCCGCGCACGCCACTATGTTCGACCACCGCATGATCAGCTTCCGAACGATTTGAGGTAGACAATCACGGCCTCAATATCATCCGGCTTCCTGAGCCCAGCGAAAGACATTCGCGTGCCCTTCATGTAGTCCTTGGGTTTTGTCAGGAAGGCCGCCATTTCCTCATCCGTCCAAACAAGGCCGGCCTCGGCTGCGGCTTTCATTGCATTGGAGTATTTGAACCCCTCGACCGATCCTGCATTGGACCCGACAATCCCGTTCAATGCCGGCCCGGTGCTGTGCTTTGCACCTTCACCCACCTGATGGCAGGCTTTGCACTTCTTGAAGACTTTCTCTCCGGCGGCAACCAGTTCGGTCGCGTCGTCAGTCTTTTCGGCTTTTTGAAGGGCCGGTTCCGCCGCGGCTTCTTCCTCGGGCTTTGGTGCTGCGGCCGGAATGAACGACGGGCCGTCCGCAGTGAATGTCGGCAGCCCCTCCACGGTGGCATCATTCATCACCGAGTTCGACCCACCTTCTGGCGGCGTCTCGACCAGAAAAACAGAGCGCATCGTGACAGCGGCCTCTGCCTTGCAGTTCTTCATGCAAGGTTCTTCGCGCCATTCAGCGTACTCGGTCTCGGGTCGCGTATCGACAACAAAACCGTCCTTGTTGTACATCTCGAATTCGGCAAAGTTTTCGTTGCTCAGTTCGAAATCGTCATCCACCAAATCATTTGAATACAGGATGTATGCAACAATCGCATAGGTCTCATCCGCGGTCAAAGTGCCTGCCTCACCAAATGGCATTGATCGGGAAATGTAATCCCAAGCGGTAGACAAATGCGGCCAGTAAGACCCTACGGTCTTCACGGGATCTTCGTTTGCAAGCGTGTCGAACCCGCCGGCAAGAACGGGCCAGTTGTCCACACCTTCAGCAAACTCGCCGTGACATGACGCGCAGCGGTCGGCAAACACTTCTTCCCCGGTCCAAACGTCGCCCGAACCGACGGGCAAGCCACGCCCGTCCGGCAGAACATCAACATCCCAAGTCGCGATCTCCTCCCCCAAGGCGGGGCGTCCAATCCCATATATACCACCACGGCTCGGTGCAGGTGCGGTCAGGTTCGCCCCATTTGCTAACCGCTCCTCAGCAGCAGCCTGAATTTCCTGGACTTTGAGATCCAGTTGGGCTGCCCTGTCGGCTTCTGCCTGCGCTTTTTCTTGTGCGGCTGCTGCGTGGGCCTCAATCTGACCCACCCGGGTTTCCAAAGTTTCGATTTTCGATTGGCCGTAGTTTCTGTTGGCGAAGACCAACGCCCCCGCAAGCACCAACGCTGTGCCGCCGAATACCGGCAGGAAAACATGACTAAGAGACTTCGACATTCTCAGCGATCCCTTCTGCGCTTACGTACCACGTCTGGATACAGTTGTTGTGATAGACCGAGTTTTCCCCGCGCTTTTCGCGCAGCTGGTCTTTGGTTGGCTGTACGTAGCCGGTTTCGTCTATTGCTCGGGCCTGTAGGAGCATGGGTGCCCCGTCCCAATTCGTGTCGAGATAGAAACGCGACAAAGCCTTGGAGTCGCCCTGCTTGCCAAGGCGTGCCGTTTCCCACGTGATGCCGCCGTCCTTGGATACATCGACACGGGTAATCTGTCCGTGGCCTGACCATGCAAGCCCTGAAATCACCAGCGGCCCGGGCCCATGTTTGATCGGCATTTGCGGGCTGGGCGAGGTTATGACAGATTTCGCATCCATCACCCAAGTCCATTTCTGGGCTGTGCCATCAGCATAAACATCGGTGTATTTCGAAGTTTCTTCGCGGCTTTCGACTGCCCTATCGACAACCTCGATGCGGCGTAGCCACTTGACCCACATGTTGCCTTCCCAGCCTGGCACGACCAGGCGCACGGGATAGCCATGCTCCATCCGCAGGGCTTCGCCATTTGCCTTGAAGGCCACCAACACATCATCCAGCGCTTTTTCCATCGGAATGGAGCGGCCATTGGACGACGCATCAGCGCCCTCAACATAGACCCACTTGTCGGGCGAGATATCGGCGCCTGCTTCCTGCAACAGCGTGCGCAGCGGAACACCGGTGTATTCCATATTGTGAATCATGCCGTGGGTGAATTGCGCACCGTTGAGTTGCGCGCCTGCCCACTCCATCCCGGTATTTGCCGCACATTCGCAGAAATACACGTGGTTTTCGCGCGGAAACCGCTCGATGTCGTCGTAAGTTAATACAAGCGGGCGATCGACCAGCCCGTTGATCATCAGGCGATAGTCCTCTTTGCGCAGCTCAATCGCACCCGAATGGTGACGCTCAAAAGCACATCCCTGGGGTGTGATTGTGCCATCAAGCGCGTGGATCGGAGTAAAGTTGATCGACGAAATCGGAGAGGCGGTCAGCCATTCCACATTGCGGCGCACGACATGGGATTCATAGCTTATCGGCATACCATAAGGTGCCTCGTCAACGCCTGCACCCGTGTAAGACGCCCAATCCTGAAGCTCTGTTATCAGGGGGTCGGGCGTTTCTGCCACTGCCGCACCTGCAACTGACCCCGCGGCGACCGCGGCACTGCCTTTCAGGAAGGCCCGGCGGGACGGTTTGAACGCGTCATCCATATCTCTTAAGGTCTCCATCTGTTTCTTATGCGCCGACGACATCGACGCTGGTGTTCTCTTGCACTGTTACAGTGCCTAGATTGCGAATGTGGTTTTCGACGACATCCCAGATCGGCGGGCCCTCGGTACCTTCGTTGACACTGGCCCACCCCGCCACAACGTAGGTTTTCGACGGATCAATCGCTTCACCTGTCTTGAGCAGGGTCATTTCGCTGATCCGCTGCCCTTGCGGCTTGGTCACGTCGATGCGGTAACCAAGCCCACCGACACGGACCATGTCGCCGCCCTGCTGATAGTAAGGATCAGGGTTGAACAGGTTGTCGCCGACATCCTCGAGGATCACATGGATGAATTCACCTGTCATTTCTGTGCGATATGCATTCGGGTAAGACATCGAGGTGACGTTCCAGATGTCCTCGCGCGTAATCTCCTGCCCCGGCAGGATCGACGGGCCCCATCGGACGCCAGGCGACATGGCAATGTCTGCCTCACGTTCTTTAAGCAGGGCGTCGCAGATCAGATCATCCCAAGTGCCGTTGAAATTGCCGCGACGATAGAGCAACGAGTCCGTTTTACCGATCACTTCGCTGAGCGTCGCCTCATACGGCGCGCGCTGCTCATCTATCAGAGCGGTGATCGCAGGATCCGGAGCTATAACATCAGAGAAAACCGGGATCAGCTTGTGCTTCAACCCCATCAACTGCCCGTCCCGTACATCCAGGTCCACGCGGCTGACGAATTTTCCGTTCGAGCCTGACGCGATGATATGTGTTTTGCCCACCAGAACCGGCTCGGGCAGCGCGTCATGAGTGTGGCCACTGAGGATCACGTCGATCCCCTGCACCCGGCCTGCCATTTTTTTATCTACGTCAAAGCCGTTGTGGCTGAGGACGACGACGACATCGGCTCCGGCATCGCGTACCTCGTCAACCATTGACTGCATGTTCTCATCCCGGATACCGAAAGAGTATTCAGGGAACATCCAGCCCGGGTTCGCGATTGGCATATATGGGAATGCCTGCCCGATAACGGCAATTTTTGCACCGCCCCGGTCAAAGAACTTGTAGGGTTTGAACAATTCCGCAGGTTCATCCCATTCGGCATCAAAAATGTTCTGGCCCAAGGCTGCAAAGGGCAAACCTTCGACGATTTCGTTCACTCTGTCGCTGCCCAGCGTGAACTCCCAATGGAAGGTCATTGCATCAGGTTTCAGCGCGTTCATGACATTGACCATGTCCTGACCGGCCGTCTGGTAACAGGTGTAAGACCCGTGCCAGGTATCGCCGCCATCCAAAAGCAGGGCATCGGGCCGGTCAGCACGGATGGCGTTTATGACGGTAGAAACCCGGTCCAAGCCACCGACCCGACCATAGGTCTTTGCCAGTGCCGCAAAGTCGTCGTAGGTCAGCGCATAGGCGGAAGGGCTGCCATCTTCGATTCCGTAGGCCTTGCGGAACGCAGCCCCCGTGACGTGCGGCATCTGCCCCTTTGCCTCGCCGATACCAAGATTTATCTCAGGTTCACGGAAGAAAATCGGTTTGAGTTGCGCGTGAATGTCAGTGACATGGATCAGGCTGATATTGCCAAAGGTCTCAAACTCTAGCAGCTGATCCTGCGTCAGACTTTGCTGCGCTGCAAGTCTGGCCCAGTTGCCAAACCCGGATGCCCCGTACAGAGCCGATGCCGCCATTGAAACCTGCAAGAAGTCACGTCGAGAAATCATCTTTCAGCTTTCCTATAACACATATAAATGTGTGAATGTTGTTTTCATGAAAAACCCGCGCCGGGCATCGCCAACGCGGGTCATTCGTTACTGGCGCACAGCCGGAGTTTCGACTGAAAGCCCGTTGCTACGCGAGGCAACATAGAGCTCCAGCGCACGGAACTCGTCCGAACCTTCGGCAAAGGTTTCCGCCCGTGTATCACGAATACAACCGCGGAAACGATTGTGTCGCGAGATCAGCTTGGCCTGTTTTAAGCGGTAAGTCGGGAACCCGTTGATCATTCCCTGGCTCAGGTGATCCGCTCGGATCATGTTGCCCCAATTGTCTTCATGACAGTTGGCACAGCTCAGCTCCAACTGACCATAGCGGGTATAATACATTTCCTTGCCCTGTTCCCAATACGGGGCGGCATCACCGTCAATGGCAATGTTCATGGGCATTCCGCGTGACTGCAGACCGATCAAAGCGACCATACCCTGCATATCTCCACCGGACCATTTCCAGGCGTCGGCTTCCATACGCTCCGTGCGACACTCATTGATCAGATCTTCCATGACCACCAGCTTGCCGGTTTCGTCATCAACCTTTGGCATGGAAGCCTGCAATCCCTTGAAGCTTTCCACCCCGTCGTGGCACGACGCACAACTATTTTCGGCAGCCCCATCAACCGTCTCAAAGAGGTCGGCGGCCTGGTCGACGAAGATCATCGCCGGATTGTCGAAATCATCGATCTGAAGGGCCTGGGTCTCATTCGTACGGAAATGCCAACCCGAATAGATCGTGTCCAGGTTTTCCAGATGCGCCGGAGCTTCGGTGACCGAGGTCATGTCCAGCTCGCCATTGATCACCAGATTGTCTTCGTCCGGTCCGGCCATTGCTGCCACTGGGAAAACCAGAACTGCTGCGATCGCCGTAAGTGCCTTAGTATTCATTTCGTTCCTCCCTTGGTGGACCAGCGCCAAAATTCATGTCCGGCGCTGATCTGCCTTAGTGGTCGAGCCGTCAGGCGATCTCGATCGATTTTTTCTCGTCGTAGACAGAGCCGTCGTCATCGTACCAGGTGAATACGAACTCACCTGCCTCAGGCACGGTTGCCTCAAACTGGAAATACGGATTGGTTGAAATTGCCGGCTCCATCGTCACATCGACCACCATTTCGCCGTTAAACTCGCAGGTGAAACGGTTGATGATCGACCGAGGTATGACGTTGCCTTCTTTGTCCTTACGCTGTCCGCTTTCCATCTTGTGGCTGATCAGTGTCTTGATCGTGACGGTTTCGCCAGCAGCGGCTTTCTTCGGAACCTTGACGCGGGGTTTCACACCGGATGCCATTGGTTAGTCTCCTGTTCTTCGAGGCATGCGTGGCTATCAGCCGCCGCAGCCGCCGATTGTAACTTTTACGGTCGCGGATGCCTTGGCAAAACTGCCATCTGCCATTTTCGCCACGGCAATCACGTCTTGCGTTCCCGCAAGACGGATGCGGGTTGAAGCGGCTTGTTCAGCAGCCAGCGGGCCGAAATTGAACGTTGCAACGCCCGGTTCGGGGTTGCCTGCGGCCACGATCAGAATCGAAGTGGCACCCGGGGCGCTTACTTCGATCGGTACGGTGTTTCCGTTCTCGGCAATTTCAGGTGCCGTCAGTGTCACACCGCCGTCTGCCACATCCGCCCCACCGGTAAACGCGGCAATCGCATCCTCAGCGGCCGCATTTGCACGGAGCGGCATTATTGTCAGGAACGCGGCGCCCAGCCCAAGGGCCAGAGTCTCGCGGCGAGAGAGTTCCATTTTCAATCTCCTTTGAATCTTCGACAATCACGCTATGAAAGCGCGACTATTGCTCTTTCAGGGTCGCAAGAAACGCGACCACGTCCTCGATATCCTGCGCTGTCAGGATCGGCGTCAGTGGTTCAGTCGGGGCTTTGCCGGTATAGGCATCGCCCGGGCGGATATAGCCGTCATTCTTGTAGAACGCTGGCATTACCGTGCCTTCGAACGTCATTTTTGCATTTGCGACCAATCCGCGAAGCTCGGCCTCAGACCAACGATCACCAGCGCCATCCAGCGTCGGACCAACCTCGCCCTGGAATGGAATGTCGGCCAAAGCCGATACCGCGTGGCACGCCACGCAATTGCCTTTTGACTTATCGCCAACGATAAGTGCGCCATTTGCCGCATCACCGGCGGCGCCGCTCAAAGACACCTCTACCTCACCATATTCACCATAGGTTACGTTTTCCGGGTCTGTCTCCGCTGCAAAAGCGGCACCCCCCGTCATTGCGCAGACCAATGTTAAGAGTCTCAGCTTCATGATCCCTCCCATTTGCTAATACGCCGACGGCGCCTTGCGACCCAAAGCATTTGTGTACCGTAGTCGACGAGTGCGGCCTGTCGCAACATTAAATTCATTACAATGAATTTTTTTATTTATAACCCCGACCCTCAATCTTGCGAAACATTGTTTCGCTCCTGAATGCGTCGCGCGTGATACCGCTGGAAATCTTCACCATTATCAAGTTCGTACCGCTTCTCGTAGACCCAGGTGAAAAGGTCCAAAGTTGTTCCTTTGGCGAACGCTCCCGGCATAACTGCAACCGCAGCTTCAATGGCAGTGGCGTCCTCGGGCACCTCTTCGGGAAGAAATACAAGGGTCGGGGTAAACAGAATCGCCCATTTGCGCATCAGCGCTCTTTGCTCGCTCTCTTCCCCATCAAAGTCGGTGGCCGTGGTGCTTCCATGCAAATCCAGTTGGACGACAAAGAAGTTCTCTTCGATGAACGCCGCCAGGTCAGGCTGGGGGAAAACCTCTTCATGCATTTTCTTGCAATAGATGCAGCCTTGTTGCTCGATAAACAAAACCAACCGCTTGCCTTCACCTGACGCCTCTTCAAGATCCTCGCGAAGGTCTTTGAACGTGTCGCGCATCCACGGCGTTTTGTGCAACCCATCGTCGCCAATCTCAGCAGCGGAAACTGCCACGCCTACCAAGCACGCCATCAATATTGACAATGTTCGCTTCATGTTTTCCTCCCGTTTTATCCAATGACTGCAAGCCAGGGCATATGGACCAGCATCCATTGGGCGACTTGATTGATGGAGTTGGTTGCGATCAGGACGCCGAACAGGATCAACAACGCCCCCATCACCTTCTCGATCAGAGACAAATGCTTTCTGAACCGTGCCATCCACTGCATGAAGGGGCGAACCAAGAAAGCCGCCAGAACAAACGGCGCGGTCATTCCTACCCCGTAGACGAACAAAAGAACCGCTCCACGCCAAGCCGTCTCGGTTCCGGCCGCTGTAAACAGGATTGAAGCGAGCACCGGCCCGACACAGGGCGTCCAGCCAAAAGCAAATGCCAGTCCAAGAACATATGCTCCGATCAGGCTCACGTTTGATGTCTCGCCGACGTCTGCCCGAAACTGTCGATACAGGAACCCGATGCGAATCAGCCCAAGGAAATGCAAACCCATCGTCACGATGATGGCTGCCGCTATCCAACGAAGGATATCGAAGTATTCGCGAACAAGTTGTCCGAATATCGAAGCCGTGGCTCCGAGAGCCATAAAAATCGTTATGATCCCCGCTGCAAATGCGATTGCAGCAAGCGTTGCTCTGCGGCGAACGTTGCCGGAAATAGCTGAATTCGCAGAAATCTGCTCCATCCCGACACCCGCCAGATAACTGAGGTAAAACGGCACAATTGGAAGGATGCAGGGGGACAGAAATGACAACAGCCCTGCGACCAGAGCTCCTGCAAATGTAATGTCGAGCATGGTCAAACCTGTCCTGGCGAGCTATCATTCATACATTCAAAGTAATAAAGATATGTCGCCGCGGTCAATCGGAGCTTGAGATGCGCCACCTTTTCCTGCTTGTACTTGCGATCACGTTGTTTGTGTCTCCCAAGGCTCTACGGGCGGAAATGACACTTCTGATGGCAGAAGAAGATGGGTGTATGTGGTGTGCCCGCTGGGATGCTGAAATCTCGGGGATTTACCCGAAAACACCGGAAGGAAATGCCGCCCCGCTTCAGCGCGTAGACATCCATGCATCCATGCCGGATGGAATCGAACTGGGAAGACCTCTGTACTACACTCCAACCTTTGTCTTGCTGAACAACGGCCGCGAAGTCGGCCGGATCGAAGGGTACCCCGGTGAAGACTTTTTTTGGGGTTTGTTGGGCGTGCTGCTACGTGACGCAGGGGTACAGATTGAGACCTCTGGATAAACGACGGCAAATTACATAAACTGTTTTGAATGCGTGAAGTTGAGAAAGCGAGGCGATCTTGTTGGATAAACCATCGAAACTGCCAGTGTTCACAAAAGACATGTGCGCAGAAGATCTGGACCAGATGATGGAGAATGCGCAAACGGCATCAAACTTCCTGAAGGCTATCAGCCACGAGGGGCGTCTGATGATCTTATGCTACCTGTCCTCGGGCGAAAAGTCCGTCACCCAGATGGAAGAGATGCTGTCAGCGAGACAGGCTGCGGTATCTCAACAATTGTCCCGACTGCGTTTCGAAGGTTTGGTCAAAACACGGCGTGAAGGTAAAACAATCTACTACAGATTGGCTGATGATCGATCGACACAAATATTGGAAGTTGTGTACGACCTCTTCTGCAGGCAGAAGTAAACGCCGATCAAAACGCCGCCAGCTTTGGGAGGAGACTGGCAATGTTCGAAGCATTGGGAGACGCAAATACCGTTGCTCTGATCGGTTTGATTGGTGGAATCGTGTTGGGACTGGCCGCGCGTGTCGGCCGATTTTGCACGTTGGGTGCAATCGAAGACTATCTTTACGCAGATGATGACCGGCGACTGCGCATGTGGGCAATTGCGATCGGTGTTGCAATTGTCGGAAGCCATACCGCAATGGCGTTTGGCTGGCTTGACCCTATCGGAACACGCTACCTTGCGCAGACCTGGAACCCACTCGGGTCGATCGTGGGTGGCCTCATGTTTGGTTACGGAATGGCCATCAGCGGAAACTGCGGCTATGGCGCGCTGGCAAGGTTGGGAGGTGGCGACCTTCGATCCTTCGTCATCGTTCTGATCATGGGTCTTTCAGCGTATGTCGTAATGTCAGGTCCCTTGGCTTATCTGCGGGTTTGGGTCTTCCCAGTGGAAATGGATCTCAGCGGCCCTCAGAGCATCAGCTTCCTTGGTGAACGGTTGACCTCTATTCCAGCCTGGCTCATCGGCTCTGCTGTCGGTGTTGTTTTGGTGATATTCGCTTTGGCGAACCAACAGTTCCGCCGCGCTCCGAAACACGTGTTCTGGGGATCTGTGGTTGGGCTGGCGATCGTTTCAGGCTGGCTTGGCACGAATTGGGTGGCGACACAGGGTTTCGACGGTGAGCCGGTGCAAACTCATACCTTCGCTGCCCCCCTGGGGGACACGATGTTCTACCTTATGACGGCGTCCGGAAACACTTTGTCTTTCGCAGTCGGGTCAGTCTCAGGAGTTCTCATCGGCGCGTTTTTGGGATCTTGGTCAAAAGGCCATTTTCGCTGGGAAGCATGCGAAGATCCACGTGAACTAAAGCGACAAATGCTGGGCGCAGCGATCATGGGACCGGGAGCGATCATCGCAGTAGGTTGCAGCGTCGGACAAGGCATATCCGCCTTCTCGCTTCTGGCCTACAGCGCACCAGTTACATTCGCTGCGATCTTTGCAGGCGCAGCGCTTGGATTGAGACAGCTCGTTTCCGGACTGTCATTCATAACTGAGCGCTGAGTTCAGAACACTATCGAGCCAAATGCCGTAAGAGCCGTCAGTGATACTGATCGGCCCTACATGCGAAATGCAGTTTGATATTTGGAGTATGACCAGATCATTCAGCGGCGCGCCCGAAAGAGTGCTTCAAAAAAGCACCGGCATTAGTTCATGCCCAAGGCTTCCTTGTACATCTCAATAACTGCCTCTTGCTCAGCAATATCATCCTTATCTCTTTTTCTGAGAGAAATGATGCTGCGAAGGGCCTTCACATCGTAGCCACGCGACTTACTCTCTGAATACACTTCTTTTATTTGGTCCGCGATGTCTTTCTTTTCCAACTCCAGGCGCTCGATACGCTCTACAAATTGGCGCAGTTCCCCAGAGGTGACCTTGTAACTTGCTTCTGCTTCTTCAGACATGCTCATCTTTATCTTCCTAATTCTGGACCATCACCGCCAAGAGAATACAGTTTGAACTACTTGTATTCGTCTTAAGTCTTTGTCGTCACGTATATAAAACAGTTTTCCAGTGATGGGTGTGGCCGCGCGACTTGGCTTCAGCCATGACTTCTTTGTGTTGTTCCGTCCGGCGCTTTTTCTCTGCATTCAGACACTCAAACCACTCGATGAACTGACGCAGCTCGCCTGCCATAAAGCGATAGTTGGCCGCGGCCTGATCTTCGATGATGACTTCCATACGCGTCTCTCCCAAAGGCTGAAGTCTGGTGCAGGATGCCGGATACAATGCCGCCGCCCGGGTCGCAAGCACCCAATCTACTAGCGCACTTGTACGATGGGATCCGATCCGCTAAGCGCAGAGGGAGTTTGCGAGGAAATGCAGGGCATCATGTTCGAATTCATCACCTGGGGCGGTGCGGCCCTTTCACTGGCCGGGCTTGCCGGTCTGGTTTGGTGCATTCTTCGCGTGATGAAGGCGCGCAAGGCCGGTCTGTCGGACGACGAGTTGCGCGCTGTCGTTCAGGGCGTATTACCCTGGAACCTGGCTTCTTTGTTCCTGTCAGTGCTTGGATTGATGCTGGTCATCCTCGGAATATCCTTCGGATGACCGCCCAACTCAAACCGGCAAGTTATCGAACAACGCTTCGATGGCGTCTTCGCACAAGGCCGCATCCAGACGACGCAGTCGGGACGGCACTTGCATCCCCTCCTGCCTCATACGGTCAATAACCTTGCTCACACTTGGTTGAAGCGCCAAGCGCGTATCAAGGGACGCGTTCCTGAGCTTTTGTTCAAGCTGTTCAGCTTCGGAATAAAGACTTTTTGTTGTCATAATACCCTCCCAAGTGTCGTCAGTATTCCAGATTTAGGTAACGGGAATAAGACCCGATAATAATAACCTCACCTTGTGCGGGATATTGCCCAACGCATTTGTAATTTCGGCAATCCGGCGCGGATGGGTTAAAGTTTAATCTGATTTAATCGTGAATGCCTTGACCCGCATCAAATGCAGTTTCGATGTTGCATCACATTCCATTTTGCATATATGATATATGGTAACCGATACGGAGGAAATCATGACACCCGCTGTGAAAGCGTTTTTTGACGATCAGACCTTCACGGTGTCCTACGTTGCTCATGAGCCGCAGGGACGTGCCTGCGCCATCATCGACAGCGTTCTGGATTTCGATCACGCCTCGGGGCGCACGGCGACAAAATCGGCTGACGCAATCATCGACTATGTGCGCGCGCACGATTTAAAGGTCGAGTGGATACTGGAAAGCCACGTTCACGCAGATCACCTGTCAGCTGCCCCCTATCTGCAACAGGCACTGGGTGGCAAAATCGGAATCGGCGCTCAGATCGTCACCGTGCAGGACACATTCGGCAAAGTTTTCAATGAAGGAACCGAGTTCCAGCGCGATGGCAGCCAGTTCGACGCCTTGTTCTCGGAGGGTGACAGTTTTCACATCGGCCAGATGCGAAGCGATGTTCTGCACACCCCCGGCCATACCCCAGCCTGCCTGACCTACGTAATAGGCGACGCCGCCTTTGTAGGAGACACGCTGTTCATGCCCGATTTTGGCACAGCCCGCTGTGATTTTCCCGGAGGGTCGTCAGCGAAATTGTTTGAATCGATCCAGAAAATCCTGTCGCTGCCAGACGAAACACGCATCTATGTCGGGCATGATTACAAAGCGCCGGGCCGTGATGAATACGCGTGGGAAACGACGGTAGGTGAACAGAAAGCGCTAAATGTTCATATCGGACAAGGGCGCAGTATCGAAGAATTCGTGGAAATGCGTGACGCAAGGGACGCCACACTGGCCATGCCACGTCTGATCCTGCCCTCTCTGCAGGTCAATATGCGGGCGGGTCAAATGCCTCCGGCCGATGATCAAGGCGATGTCTTTCTGAAGCTGCCGGTGAACAAAATCTGACGCAAGTCAAACCGATCAAAAAGGATAACTCCACATGAACATCGAGTGGATCTGGGGGCTGTGCGGCGGTCTGCTGATTGGCCTGGGCGGAGCCGTGTACCTACTTGGAAATGGCAGGATCATGGGTGCAAGCGGTATCTTGGGCGGTCTTGTCGACGGTGAGGCCGGCGGAACGTGGCCCGAGCGCCTGGCCTTCATTGCCGGGTTGATCGGTATGCCGCTCCTGCTGCGGCCACTGATCGCTCCCGAGGCCCAAACGCATCTTACCAGCAATCTGGGTCTTGTTGTTCTGGCCGGGCTTCTTGTCGGCGTCGGAACGCGTATCGCCAATGGCTGCACGTCGGGTCACGGGGTCTGCGGCATCTCGCGGTTTTCTCTGCGCGGCATCGTGGCAACCGTATTCTATATCCTAGCTGGGGGAGTGACCCTCGTCCTGCTGCGCCATGTTTGGGAGCTGATCTGATGCGCCTTATCATTGCATTACTTGCCGGATCCCTGTTCGGTGCCGGATTGTTGATTTCAGGTATGACGGACACGACCAAAGTTCAGGGCTGGCTGGATGTATTCGGAAACTGGGACCCGACCCTTGCCTTTGTGATGGGTGGCGCCATCCTGCCGATGCTTGTGGCGTGGAGGCTGACAATCGGTCGCAAAGCCCTGACCGGGGACGATTTTCCGCCTCCTGCAAGGCCCGAGGTTGATCAAAGGCTTATCGTTGGTTCGGTCCTTTTCGGGATGGGCTGGGGCTTGGCCGGGCTTTGCCCCGGACCAGCTATGGCCTCGTTGACTTATGGTGGGTTGGGTGGCCTGGTCTTTCTGATTGCGATGGTCGCCGGCATGTTCATGGCGCCTGCGCTTGGCGCTCAACTGGACAGAGCCGCAAACGCGGCCTAAGGATCTGGTATGGAGATTCGACCGATCACGACCCGCTATGCTGTCTCGCCGCAGATCACGGTAGAAGACGTCCCGGCGATTGCCGAGGCGGGCTTCGTTAAGGTGATCTGCAACCGGCCCGATGGTGAAGTTCCCGCGATCATGCAATCCGACGCAATCGGTGAAGCCGTTCGTGCCGCTGGTATGGAATACGAAGTATTGGAACTGACACACCAGACCATGACGCCCGAGAATGCAAGGCGGCAACGCGAACTGACAGAAAGCTGCGATGGTCCGGTTTTAGCTTATTGCGCCTCGGGCACTCGGTGTTCGGTGGTCTGGGCCCTTGGTCAGTGCGACCGCATGAGCACGGACGACATTCTGACCGCTACGACAAATGCCGGGTATCAACTGGAAAATCTGCGCCCCGCACTGGAGCAATTCCGAAACAGGGCGGACTAAACCTTATTCCGCGTCGGTATTTGTGTCGGCAGCGTCAAGGCCAGCCAGTTGCGAAATCTCCGCGACCATCCGTTCGGAATCGTTCAGTGACAGATCGTTGTCTGCCAGTTCCAAACCCTCGTCCCCTGTTGCCGGAGGCATCACATCCACCGCATTGGAAACCGATTCGGCCAGGTGGTCGTGCGGCTGCATTCTCCCTCGGCTCTCGACAAACTCCTGCGCATCAGCCCCAGACAAGGCGGGTAGAGCCGCATGTTCGTTCAATCGAACGGCTCGCAAGCCGCCACACTGACCAAGGCGACCAATGCCCGTTGGCGTTCGGTCGATAGTCAATATCTCAGTTCTGTCCAGACGTGCCCCGTGTAGTGGCAAAACACTACCGGGTTGAATCGTTGACAGATCGGACAATGGCAGCGACATCCGGCACAAAACGGCGTTCAGTTCCGCCCGAACAACACCCGATGATAGCGCAATCCTCGGACCGGCCGTTTCCGTAACCTTATCAACTTTGTCCGGCGCAGCAGGATGATCCGGAAGGAAAATTGATATTTGTCCTTGCTGCACGCCGTTGGCCAGATCAACCGTCAGATCAAAGACATGGTGCGCGTCTGCAGACATGGCCAAAGACAAGCCGCGCGCATCTTCCGAACGTGCGGCAAGCTCATATCCTGTCAGACAAATCTGCTCGTCCGCAGCGTCTATTAAGCCGGCGGACAGAGTCAGCGCGGATTCGATAAATGGCGCCGCCATGGCGGCGTCCGTATCTGTAAACACCCTTGGTTCGGGATCTCCGGGCAGTACTTCACCGATGGTCTGGGTTTGTACAATGGCGGACACTACGTGCGGGTTCAAGCAAATCGCAGCGCGGCCCTCCTGTCCATCAAAAACCAACAGCAGCCAATCCTGACCGACAGATTCCACCAGATCATCCTGAGAGCCGCTGGCTTGCTTTGCACCGATGACAGCCAAGGGAAGGTTCAATCGATCGCTTGCTGCCCGCGCAAACCCCAAGCGCAGCGCCCGCAGAACCGAACGCGGACGATCGCCTAAATCTTTTCGTCCAACAGACAGTTTGCGCGCCAAAGCGGCGCTGACGGTTTGTGACATGGCGCCCGATCACCAGTTGTTCCAATAACTGACTATTGGTTTACCCCGCCGAGCGTTACGAAGTTCTTTACGACGAGGTCATTGCGCAGCCTGCTGGAACGCCAACGGCATGCTTACCCGGAATGCCGCGCCGCCCTGTCCGGGCAGATACGTGATCTCGCCGCCCAACCGCTGCATGATCTCTCGGCAAATCGCCAACCCCAAACCTGCACCCCCTGCCTTGTCGACCCCGACTCGGGCAAATTTCTCGAACACCATCGACCGCGCCCCGGGTGGAATGCCGCTGCCGTTATCGATGAAATCGATGATAACCCTCCCGCCGACGTCGTGAGCTGATATGACTAATACCGGTTCTTCCGCGTCACAGTATTTCTGCGCGTTCGAGATCAGATTGATGAACACCTGCCCCAACCGGTCCAGATCCGTATGAAGGGACATTCGCTCTGCCGTAAGAGTCCGCCGGACCGTGATTTTCCTTTCCGCTCCAGCCAGCGCACTGGACACTGCGCGGTCCAGAACCGAACGCAAACTGTCATCGCTGAGGTTCAGATTGACCTGCCCGTTTTCGAGCACGCTCAAATCCAGCAGATCGTCGAGAAGCCGGGTCAGGCGCAAGGCCTCATCGTGAATGATTGCGGCATAGCGGGTCTGTTCCTCTCGGCTCAGGCCCTCTGTATCCCGCATGATCTCGGAAAAAGCTCGGATCGAGGTCATCGGCGTACGTAATTCGTGACTGACCTGACTCAGGAAGCTGTCTTTTTGCTCGGAAATCTGAGTGAGCTTGGTGTTTGCTTCACGCAGCTGGCGCGCCGTGCGGGACAATTCGGACGACTTCTCTTCCAACTTCCCTGAGTACTCCAGAAGCTGCGCCGATTCATCCGCCACCGCAAGCAGGTCTTCAACCGAAACCGAAGACCCGCCCACGATCTGAGCGATCATCGCATGTGCCGTGGCGGTTCCGACCGACCCGCTCAACTCTCGCTCTAGACGGTTGAGGAAACCCGGGGTTGGTTCCGGCATGTGCGACCGGCCACCCTGTTTTTCAGCCTCAGCCTGGAAGAACTCCTGCGCCGGGGCGGTGCCCAGAATACGCTGAGTCATTATCATCAGGTCTTCGCTTTGCGCCACCGAACCGGACCAGCCGCCCGGTGAAACCGAATGATCGAAAACGTTGACGAACTGCGCGCCCTGCAAACGCTCCAGAGGGCTTGGAAAGCTCAGCAGGGACGCCACGCAAAATGCAATGGTATTGAGGGACAGAGACCACATCACGGTGTGGACCATCGGGTCGATCCCTTCGATCCCGAACAGAGCATGAGGACGCAGCCAGGCAAGACCGAACAGCCCATTTTGCATTACAGCCTCTGGCATCCACGGCGCGCCCATACCTGGCAACAACAGTGTATAAATCCACAATATGAAACCGACGCTCAGCCCGATCAGTGCCCCTGTCCGGGTTGCTCCGCGCCAGAACAGCCCTCCGACCAAAGCAGGCAGAATCTGCGAGATGCCGGCAAAGGCAATCAATCCTATCGATGCCAGTGCAGCACCACCGCCGGACAACCGATAATAAAAGTAACCCAACGCCATGATCACGGCGATGGAAACACGGCGCGCTATCAAAACAATGCTTCGCACATCGCCCGAGACTGACCCTGTTCCTTCATGGGTGTTCAGCCATATCGGCATGACCACATGGTTCGACACCATCGTCGACAAGGCCATTGCGCTAACGATAACCATCGATGTTGCGGACGAAAACCCACCGATAAAGGACAGCATCGCCAGCCAGTCATTGCCCTGCGACAACGGTACGGTAAGCACGAACAGGTCGGGATTGGCCCCCTCTGGCAACAGATCCAGACCAACGACGGCAATTGGCACGACAAACAGGCTCATCAAAAGCAGATAGAGCGGAAACGCCCAGGCAGCCGTTCTCAGATGACTTTCGTCATCGTTTTCAACCACCATCACCTGAAACATGCGCGGCAGACAGATAAAGGCCGCGGCGGACAGAAAAATGAAAGTCGTCCAGCGACCGGCATCGACATTCCACTGTCCGATTTCCGAGGCATCGATCTGTTCCATCATCGGGCCAACGCCACCAGCGATACCCCACACTACGAAAACGCCCACGGCGATAAGAGCAAACAGTTTGACCACGGCTTCAACGGCAATGGCCGTGACGACGCCGTGGTGACGCTCGTTCACGTCCAGATTGCGCGTACCGAAGAGAATTGCGAACACGGCCAGCCCCGCGGCGACCCAGAAAACGCTGGACCCTTCGCGATACAGGCCTGATGGATCGGCTTCGGCGAATATCGAAAATGACAGGGTAATCGATTGCAACTGGAGCGCGATGTAGGGCGTCCCGCCGAGCACGGCTAGAACGGTCACACACACGGCCAATGTGTTTGACTTGCCGTAGCGTGACGACAGCAGGTCTGCGATGGAGGTCACCCGCTGGCTACGTCCGACTCTCACCAGCTTGCGCAACCCCCACCACCAACTGACCATTACCAGAGTGGGGCCGAGATAGATGGTGACAAACTCCAAACCGGACCGCGCGGCATTGCCCACCGCACCGTAAAATGTCCAGGCAGTGCAATAGATCGACAGTGACAACGTATATATCAGGGGAGACCGCAACCACGTTCCCCGCCGTGCTGCGGCCATCCGGTCAGCTGCGAAAGCTACCGCGAACAAGAAAACGACATAGGCAAGGCAGACCAGGATCAGCGTGTTAATGGTTGCCATCACTCAGCGTCCGCGTCTCGATCCTCGCGCGCGCCTATACGGCGGGCAGCAATACCAAAAACCAATCCGACCAGGATCAGCGCGCCCCAGCAGACAAAAATGTAATAAGTCGCTGAAGACAAGGGGACGGCCGCACCCCCACTGGATTGATCGGGCCACAGCAACGGAAGCGCCAGCAAAGCCGCCCCCAAAAAAGGTAGAAGCCGCGCTGCATCCGTTAGCCTGCGTCGGCGATAGCTTTGACGTTCGAGAAAAAGCGAGGGCCGTGTGACCTGTGGTTTATCCTTGTTGCCCTCGCCAGTCATCATATTCGCGTCGCCTGCGCGTGAAGATCGCGCACAGCCGTCAGTACTTCGGCATTGGAAAACGGTTTGGTCATGAAACGGCTGACACCTGCGTTTTCCGCCATTTCCCTGTCCCGCGATTGACCGCGCGCGGTCAGCATCAAAACCGGTAAACCTGCCAGTTCTTCCATCTCTCTGATGTCCCGCAGAATATCCATGCCGCTCTTACCCGGCAGCATGACGTCCAAAATGACCAGGTCGGGCTGTGCCCCCTGGATCACCTGAACCGCATCCGCTCCATCGCCATGCGTTTCGACCTGCCATCCCTCGCGGGTCAGCAGGAACCGGATTGCTTCGGCAATGTTCGGCTCGTCCTCGATCAACAGAACCTTGCGGCTCATATTTTCAGTTCCTCCCCAAGACCGTTCCTCCATCCCGAGACCGGTCCTTTTTAGACTAAGCCTTCTGCCGGGAAAGTGTCAAAAGCCTTCGCTCAAAATCGACGGCTCGCGGCGGGCCTTGCACGCATTGCTGGGACAGACGCGGCAGTTCGACCCGACCCGCGTAACCGGTGCGTCACCTGTTGTTTCGTTGACCGAACGAACCAGCATGACCGAGCGGTAGGCGGGATCCTGATCATACCCCAATACAGCATAAGGCCAGGCATAGGCGAAGCATTCGAATTCAGCAGGTGTCCGGCCCATCTGGACAACTTGCTTGCGAACAGGAACAAGCGGACGACTCAAAGCCGAAAACAACGGCCATAGGGGGCAAACCTCACCATGCCTCGCCAACGCAAAGCCCGGAATCGGCTTGATGAACAATATGCTGCCGGACGCATCGCACAGCACCATACCAACAGGTTGCGGCAACACATCCTCGGGCAAAAATGCCAGTCGTCTGAGAATGGTGGCGACGTCTACGGAAAAACGGTGGGCCAACGCGATGGGATCCGCGTCGTATTCTTGAAGACCCGATCTGAGTGCATCCAGCGGCAACACAGTTGCATCATCGCGATACATCTCCAGAATTTCACGCGCCACAATTCGGGCAGCCGACGTGTTGAGACTGCTCAGATCAACAGCATCCACGTCTTCCCCTTGTTCCAGTTCCGAAAAACTGTACCTGCGGGATTCGAAGAAGGCTTCGACCTCTTCAAGCGGAACACCGCGCGGATCAACTGACGAATCACTTTCGTCCAGAAAGGTTACAAGCGCCTTGGAACTGCCGGCCAGTCGTTCTGCATCCTGATGCAAGTTTTTGTGAAATCGCTCCCGCCACTCGGCTTCGATGTCCTTTGTGTCTGCAAGAATTGCCGCTGTTGAACGAATCGCGGCCGCTGTGGACAGCACTTCGTGCATTGATGCCGCAAGATGAGGGTCATGCGTCAGGCGATCTGACAAGACCTCGACATTCCGCTCAAGCGAAACAACCCGGCGGTGCATCTGTGCAAGAACCCCGGCCCACCCGGGAAAACGCCCGGCGAATTCCTCCAGCCCGTCCACTTCGGCCTGCTGCCCGACGGCATCATCCGCCGCCTCCCGCAGGGCCGTCACAAGGGTTGCCTCAATCCCCTGGGTCAGGACAGAAGGTTCAACAGAGAGTGCAGACGCTATGTCCACCAGTAATTTGCCACCAATCCTTCGGCGGTTATGTTCGATCAGGTTCAGATAAGACGCCGATATCCCGGCCAGGCGCGCAAGTTCTGCCTGCCGAAGCCCGGCAATCTGCCGTCTTTCCCGGATGCGGCTTCCTGTCAACATATCGCGCATGATTGGCTTCTCCTGACCAGGGTTCGGTCGCCTGTTTTCAGAACATATCATGTGTTTCTGTAGTTTACCCACAAGTTTTCAAGTCGCATTTACACCCTTAACAAAAACCGCAACAACCATGACACATCAGCAGCGCATCAGCAGTCACAATAAACCGCATCTCCCCTTCAATTCCGCGTGGTTTCCCGGCACGATAGGCAAATGAGTGACCCCGCCTTTGAATATGCCCCGATCGGGTTGGTTGAGCTGGAAAACCGGATCATCAAACGCTGCAATCTGCAGTTCGCCCGCACTTTTGGTGGTGAAGAAACCGATTACCGCAGCATGCCGTTGCTGCATCTTTACCCGTCGGTTGCTGATTGGGAGAGGATCGGAGAACGCAGCCTTCAAGTGATGCGTGACACCGGGTACTACACGGATGAGCGCGTCATGCGCCGACGCAATGGCGATCTGTTCTGGTGCCGCGCCCGTGGCCGTTCCTTGACACCGGATGACCCATTCCTGCATGGAATCTGGAGCTTTTCCGACATCTCGGAAGAACGTCCCCTTGTCGAATTGACCGTCCGAGAACGCGAAGTGGCGATCCTGTCCTGCCGCGGCCTGTCCGCCAAGGAAATCGGCGTGGAATTGGGGCTGAGCTACCGCACAATCGAAGCCTATCGCGCCCGCCTGCTTGAGAAATTCGGGGCCCGCAAATTACCTGAGCTGGTCGCCAAATTGTCAGGGATGCCTCTGTAACCTGTCCGCCCCTTTAAATTATACGAGATTCCCGCCTGTGATGGTGCGAGTCGACGCTTTTCATGCACCGCCGCTTAGCCTATAACCCTGCGTAATTTGATCAGAGCCCGCAAGAAACAGACGGGCCAAAGGGGAACCGTCGAGGATACTCATGACAGACACCAAACACGAAGCGGATGTGGCATTCATCAAAGCTCTGGCCGAGTTGCTGCGCGACAACGATCTGACCGAACTGCAGGTCAAGCGCGAGTATGGCGACGAAGACAGCCTGAACGTCCGCGTCAGCCGTATAACACAAGTCGCGGCCGCGCCAGTTCAGGTCGCCGCACCTGCAGCAGCACCCGCCCCTGCAGCGGCCCCCGTCGTGGCGGAAGCTCCTGCCGCTCAGGAAGATCCGGCCAGCCACCCCGGCGCTGTAACTTCCCCTATGGTTGGTACCGTCTACATGCAGCCCGAGCCCGGCGCACCTGCGTTCATTTCGGTCGGCGCTTCTGTTTCCGAAGGTGACACTCTTTTGATCGTCGAGGCAATGAAGACCATGAACCACATCCACGCACCCAAATCGGGTACCATCAAGCGTGTTCTGGTCGGCGATGGCGACGCTGTGGAGTTCGGCACCCCTCTGGTCATTATCGAGTAAGGCGGGCCCATGTTCGACAAGATCCTGATTGCCAACCGAGGCGAGATCGCCCTGCGCGTCATCCGCGCCGCCCGCGAGATGGGGATTAAGACGGTTGCCGTCCACTCCACCGCGGATAGCGACGCGATGCATGTGCGCATGGCTGACGAATCGGTCTGCATCGGCCCCCCGCCCAGCCCCCAGAGTTACCTGTCAGTGCCCGCGATCATCTCGGCCTGTGAAATCACCGGTGCGCAGGCGATCCACCCCGGCTATGGTTTCCTGTCCGAGAATGCCGAGTTCGTGCAGATCGTCGAAGATCACGGCATCACTTTCATCGGCCCCACAGCGGAACATATCCGCGTCATGGGCGACAAGATTACTGCCAAGGACACGATGAAGGCTCTGGGCGTGCCCTGCGTTCCAGGATCTGATGGTGGCGTGCCTGATCTTGCGGCCGCCAAGAAGATCGGTGAGGAATTCGGCTATCCTGTCATCATCAAGGCCACTGCAGGTGGCGGCGGACGCGGCATGAAAGTCGCGATGAACGCGAATGAGATGGAAAGCGCGTTTATGACCGCGCGTGCCGAGGGCAAAGCCGCCTTTGGCAATGACGAGGTTTATATAGAGAAATACCTGACCACGCCGCGCCACATCGAGATTCAGGTCTTTGGCGACGGTAAAGGCAAGGCCGTTCACCTGGGCGAGCGTGACTGCTCTCTACAGCGGCGGCACCAGAAAGTATTCGAAGAGGCCCCAGGTCCCTCCATCACGCCGGAAGAACGCGCCAAGATCGGCAAGGTCTGCGCCGACGCGGTCGCCAAGATCAACTATATCGGCGCCGGAACGATCGAGTTCCTGTATGAGAATGGCGAGTTCTATTTCATCGAGATGAACACCCGTCTTCAGGTGGAACACCCGGTAACCGAAGCTATTTTTGGCGTCGACTTGGTGCGCGAACAAATCCTTGTCGCCGCGGGTGAACCGATGTCGTTCGGTCAGGACGATCTGGAAATCAACGGCCACGCCATCGAGGTTCGGATCAACGCCGAAAAGCTTCCCAATTTCTCGCCCTGTCCCGGCAAGATCACCGCGTATCACGCACCGGGTGGCTTGGGGGTTCGAATGGACTCGGCGCTCTATGACGGTTACTCGATTCCACCCTACTACGACTCTCTGATCGGCAAGCTGATCGTGCAGGGTCGCGACCGGGCAGAAGCGCTGGCCCGACTGGAACGCGCATTGGGAGAACTGATTGTCGACGGCATAGACACCACTGTCCCTCTGTTCCACGCCCTGTTGCAGGAACCCGATCTGCGCAGCGGCAACTATAACATCCACTGGCTGGAGCGCTGGCTTGCGGAGAATATGGAACAGTAGTCACCAAGGACCGGAGGGCCCGTGCCCCCCGGTTGACTCATACCTGACATGAGCTTGTCCCCCGAACTATTGCTGCATGGATACTCCATCGGTATCTTTCCGATGGCCGAGCATCGCGATGACCCCGACCTGTTCTGGGTCGATCCCAAGTTCCGGGGCGTCTTTCCACTGGACGGATTTCACATATCCCGAAGCCTGGCACGCCGTATTCGAAACTGCGGGTTCGACATCTCAATCGACCAGGACTTTTCCGGCGTCGTCGACGGCTGCGCCGACAGGGCCGATACCTGGATCAACGCCCAGCTGCACGACCTTTACCGTCAGCTGCACCAAACCGGTTATGCGCATTCGTTGGAAGTCTGGGAAGGCACTGCGCTGGTGGGGGGCGTCTATGGCGTGACCCTGGGCGCGGCCTTCTTTGGCGAAAGCATGTTTTCAAGGCGCAAAGACGCCTCGAAAATCGCCCTCGCGTATCTTGTGGACCGTCTGCGGCAAACCGGGTTCCTTCTGTTTGACACGCAGTTTCTAACCGCACATCTGGCCTCTTTGGGGGCGATCGAAATTCCGCGCGGTGTCTACAAGAAAGAGCTGGAAGAAGCCCTGAACCTCAGCACCGATTTCACAGCGCCGCTAAATCAGTCCGCAGCGAGTGTAATACACCGTATGACCCAAACGTCATAACGCGCGTGATCCAGCGCATTCAAAGCCGGGGACGTCGCGATCATCCAACCGTCAAACAGCTGATCGGCCTTTCCGCTCTCCCAGATGGTCAGATAGGCGAAAGCGTCACCCGTTGGATTGTCAACGGGATAACGGCAATCCCCCAAGGCGACATCCAGCCCAAAAACCGCTGCTGTCTCGCCGGTCTGCAATTCAACATCGACGGTCTGGCCATTCACCTTGTCGAGGCCTCGCAACAGTGCCCCGGGTCCAGACTGAACATTCTGCTGCGCGGCCGCACCAGTGCCGGAAAGCAACAAGGCAAGAAACGCGACGCGTATCATTCGCTGCCGTCTCCGGCGACAAACTTGACCAGAAGCGAGATCAGGCTGACCGCGCCCTGGGTATCCTCGATCTCATCGCCGGGATCAAAAAAGAACGGCGAGCCGCCGGGCATTACCTCGACGAAGTTTCCGCCCAGCAAACCTTCTGACGAAATGACAATGGCACTGTCGTCCGGCACGAGAATCCCGTCCGCAATCGTGAAGGTCGTGTCCGCCCGGTAGGTATCCGGGTTGAGGTTGACACCCGTCACGGTTCCGATTTTGACACCGGCAAGGCGAACATCCGTGCCGACGCCTACCCCTTCCAGAGATCTGAACGACGCGCCCAGTTCGTATCCAGCGGTACCTTGCGACAAGCCCGTCGATTGACTGGCATAAACGCCAAATGCCACGGCACCGGCCAATACGACGCCGCCGACAAGAATTTCGGTCCAGTTATGGGTCGACATTTTTGCCTCGTCTATTCTGGGCTCCAGGCCTCATAGTCCCTACGCTCCATCGGTTCTGCACGACGCAGAGACCCGGCAGGAGTATAGGCCAGCGCGGTGCCGGTCAGGTTTTCCTGATGTGGTTTTTCCCAGGATTTATGCGGCAGCGGTTTATCCGTCGGAGGCTCGTCCCAAGTGCGATGTAACCAACCATGCCATTCAGGATCAACCCGGCTGGCTTCGGCCTCACCATTAAAAATAACCCAACGCCTGCTGTCGTCGGCATTGCGGTAAAACACGTTGCCTTCATTGTCTTCGCCCACTTTCACGCCCTTGCGCGCAGTGTAGATCTGAGTGTTCAAAGTCGACCCATTCCACCAGGTCACAGCTCGCAAAAGACTGTTCAGGATTCCCATCGGGTGCCTCCGGCATTTCGTCGAAGAAAGGTATGGACCAAAGGCCCGCCAAGGTCCAGTGCCCCTGATACCACCTGCGTCACTCCGACAGAAAGGCGGTCACTTCGATCTCGATCCTGTATTTCGGATCAATCAATCCGCATTCGATCATTGTCGCCACCGGAGGATTGGCTCCGAAAGTTTCGGCCAGAATCGGCCAGCACGGCTCAAACTCACTGCGATCGGGTAACATGTAAGTGACCCGAACCACATCGTGAAAGCCTGCGCCAGCCTCTGCCAAAGCCTTCTCGATTGTCGCGAGGGCTGATCGGCACTGTTCAACTGCGTCTTCACCCTGCCCGACGGTACCGGCGACGTGAACCCATCCGCCTGCGATCACTGCACGGCAGTACCCGACTTTTGCTTCGAACTCACCACCAGAGGGAATGCGTTTAAGCGTCATGACCATTCACCTTACCCGCTTGGGAAACCGCCGGAGTTGTACATACTTGCACGCGCAAACCTTCCAGGTGGAAATCCCCGGCTTCTTTTGGCTGGGAGTACCGCGGGGGAAGTTCTCATTTGGTGGCGGGGGCAGAGCCCCCTCAACCGATTCAGCACACCGAACCACAGCCGCGATCGATGACCGATTTTATCCGGCCGATGCCGACTCCGGTGCAGCGTCGGTATAGATGAACAGAGGCTGCGAGTCAGAGATGACCGCCTCTTCGTTCACAACAACTTCGCTGACATTCTTCATACCAGGCAGTTCGAACATGGTATCCAGCAGAATATCTTCCAGGATCGACCGCAGACCCCGCGCACCGGTTTTGCGCTCGATGGCCTTTTTGGCGATTGCCTTCAGGGCGTCATCCGTAAAGGCCAGTTCAACATCCTCCAGTTCGAACAGACGCTGGTATTGCTTGACCAATGCGTTCTTGGGCTTGGTCAGGATAGTCACCAGCGCGTCTTCATCCAGGTCCTCAAGCGTCGCCAGAACCGGCAGACGACCGACGAATTCCGGGATCAGGCCAAATTTCAGCAGATCCTCGGGTTCCAGTTCCTTGAATATCTCGCCGACACCGCGGTCATCATTGTCGCGCACATCGGCGCCAAAACCCATGGCCGAACCTTTGCCGCGTTGCGCGATGATCTTGTCCAAACCCGCGAATGCGCCGCCACAGATGAACAGAATGTTCGTCGTGTCCACTTGCAGGAATTCCTGCTGGGGATGCTTGCGACCACCCTGCGGGGGGACGCTGGCCACTGTCCCCTCCATCAGTTTCAGCAAAGCCTGCTGCACGCCCTCACCCGACACGTCGCGCGTGATCGAAGGGTTCTCGGACTTGCGGGTAATCTTGTCAACCTCGTCGATATAGACGATGCCACGCTGTGCACGTTCGACGTTGTACTCACTGGCCTGAAGCAGCTTGAGGATGATGTTTTCGACATCCTCGCCCACATACCCGGCTTCGGTCAGCGTAGTCGCGTCCGCCATGGTGAACGGGACGTCCAGAATGCGCGCCAATGTCTGCGCCAGCAGCGTTTTACCACAACCGGTCGGGCCGATCAGCAGGATATTCGACTTCGACAGTTCGATATCGCTGCCCGCTTTCTGAGCATGGTTCAAACGCTTATAATGGTTATGAACGGCAACCGACAGAACCCTCTTTGCGGTGGCCTGACCGATTACATAATCGTCCAGTACTTCGCAGATATCCTTGGGCGTCGGAACACCGTCAGAAGACTTCAGCCCGCTGGCCTTGGTCTCCTCGCGGATGATGTCCATGCACAGCTCAACACATTCATCACAGATGAAAACCGTGGGACCTGCGATCAGCTTACGGACTTCATGCTGGCTTTTGCCGCAGAAACTGCAGTAGAGCGTGTTTTTCCCATCGCCGCCTGAATTCGTCGCCATGATCTACCTTTCGGGCTTCGTCCCTGCACCCCTTTTCGGGGGCGCTTACACCTGTGTGTGCAGCTTAGGCCAGCACTCTGGCGGCTACAATCTCAAAATGACCCCCGCGCCGGTGACGCGGGGTATTGGCCTCAGGCCTCTTCCGTGTCCATTTTCGCTCGGTTTTCGACAATCTCGTCGATGTGACCCCATTCCTTGGCCTCTTCAGGGCTCATGAAATTGTCACGATCCAGCGCTTTTTCGACTGCCTTTTTCGTCTGTCCGGTGTGACGTACGTAGATGTCATACAGGCGATCCTTCAGCTTCTGCGTTTCAGCCGCGTGAATCATGATGTCACTGGCCTGGCCCTGGTATCCGCCGCTGGGCTGGTGCACCATGATGCGGCTGTTGGGCAGTGAAAAGCGCATTCCCTTCTCGCCCCCGGCCAACAGAACCGACCCCATCGAGGCCGCCTGACCGATAACCAATGTGGAACATTTCGGCTTGATGTATTGCATTGTGTCGTAAATCGACAAACCGCTGGTCACCACTCCGCCAGGCGAGTTGATGTAGATCGAGATTTCCTTGTTCGGGTTTTCCGCCTCGAGGTGCAGCAATTGCGCCACAACAAGATGGCTCATCCCATCATGGATCGGTCCGTTGATGAATATGATCCGCTCTTTCAGCAGGCGGGAGAAAATATCATAGGCGCGCTCGCCCCGGCTGGTCTGCTCAACGACCATGGGGACAAGTGTATTCATGTAGGTTTCTACGGGATCGAACATTCGTAACCTGCCTGTTTAGCTATGGATCGGGACAATATCCCAACAAGTGTTACCTGAGTCTTAGTGTCGGCTAAGGGGGGCTGCAAGGGGGGGCAAGTGAGAACGCTGACCGAATGTTGATCGTGATCAATCCTCAAAGCGAACCATCTGTTGTTTCCCGGGCTGATCCGCAGATCGCCTTCAGTTGAATTGCATGCACTTTGCGTTTCGGGAACATTCAATCCGAACTCCCCTTTCACACATCACGCTATTTTGATTCATACATATAGAAATGAATGTACGAAACGTGTACTGAAAGGCTCACTCTCACACCTCTTTACGTAACGGAAACACCGCCCGGCCAACGGGTTTGCAAGGAACACAATCGATGGCAATTCCCCAGCTATCCCAAGACATGTCACAAGAAGATTTTGACCGCATGGTCTCAAACGCGACGCGCGCATCCAATTTCCTCAAGGCTATTAGCCACGAAGGCAGATTGATGATCCTGTGTCACCTTGTGTCCGGTGAAAAATCTGTCACGGAACTGGAAGAGCTGCTGTCCGCCAGGCAAGCCGCTGTTTCGCAACAGCTTTCCCGCCTGCGACTTGAAGGTCTGGTGACACCTCGCAGGGAAGGTAAGGCCATCTATTATCGTCTGGCGGATGAACGTCCGCGCCGCATGCTCGAAGTCGTTTACGAACTTTTCTGCGGCGAGGCCCCAGCCTAAGAACTGGCTCCGCCTGAAGAAAGGTGCTACCGAAAAATGATCGAGCACTAAGGAGACGAATATGATCCGCGTAATTCTGATTGGCCTGAGTCTGTTTGCACTGACCGCCTGCGAAACTGCAAAAGGCGCCGGCAAGGACATCGAAAAAGCCGGAGATGCCATCCAGGGCGCAGCAACCGACGTTCAGGAAAGCCTGTAGCACACCTTATTTTGCGCCACGCGCGGAACCAGTATCAATATATGGTTGAAAGACGCACCAGGCCGCAGTAACCTATCCTCACAGGTGCATAGACGCGGCACTGCAACATCTGACGCTAAATCGGGGCTCTTTTGCACACGCAGAAGAGCCCCGGTCCCTTTCGGCAGGGGTGAGTGGTAGCCTGTATGAAACCGAAATCGGCAAAGGAAAAGGCGTCAGGTGCGCAGACGCGGTCTTTGCATGCATCCTTTCGGATACTCCTGACGCCTTACCGGTTCGATGCGTCCCGAAGGGCACCCCGATCCAGTTGCCCCAGCCCCCTAAGAGACTGCGACTGCTGCTTTGCGCCCGAAGGAACATCACAGCGTGCATCGGCCTTTTGAGAAGGTAGCCATCCGAGTAGGGTACGAAACCCGCATGCGGCTGATCACCCACCGGTAAGCCATTGCAGTTCAACGAAAATCCTAAGATCCGGTCTCTCTGCCAAGACCCCCGGGCCTTTGCGTCCCACCTTCGGTTCCGAAGAACCTGTGTGGTGTTCAGACTGTTGCATTACGTCTTGTATCCGACAAGAAAATAGCACTGCAGCATGAAAATTAGACGGGGATAAACTGTTAGTATCTGACGGGAAATCTTTGTGGATAATCCGAGAAGTTTCGAATCCACGCATGTTTGAACCGGGACATGTTCAGACTTGATCCAGGCCCCCATTTTCGCCCTATGCTGCAGGCGCAAAGGCCACCGCACGCGCCATTAGTTGAGAATTGCAGGGTTTGTACAACTCTCGGACCACCAATCTTTCGAATCGTACATACGGAGATTCGCCGATGCGTTGCACCATTTCCCACGCGCGCGCCAATTTGGGCGCTCTGGTCACCCGCGCACAGGACCCGCGCGAAGTAATCATACTGACCCGGCACGGCAAACCACTGGCCGCTCTGGTTTCGATCGTCGAGGCGAAGCGGATCTGGCATTTGCAGGATGATGACGAGATCGGGTGGAAACACCCGCTGTCGGGCATACGCGGGATGTGGTCGCGGGGACGCAACATCCCCGGAATGGAACCGGGACCGGACGGCAGCTATGTCACCGCGCGCGAGGCCGCGCTGAAGGTTCGCGAGATCCAGATGACCCGCGCCGAGGAATGCCGCATTCCAGCGCGGGGCGGTCTGGATCCTGTCGAGGGCGGTGAGTTGGCCGCCCGGCCCGTCTCCTCGCGGTGGAGACGATGGTTCCGTTTTTGAGAAGCGGTCCGACCCGCGCGTGGCAACCTACTAACCTCCGCCGCAGTCAATATCGCATCAGCGGTACTTACCCCCTACAATCGCCCGGGCCGGACACGCTTCAGTTCACCTGACGTTCCAGAACGGTACTGTAGGTCGTTCCGTTCCGCAGGCTACGGAAATCCGCAAAGATCTTCCCCTCCTCATACCGCGCATCGATCAGCGCATTGGCCCCGATCAGCAGAGGTGAGGTCTCGACGATGCCGATGCTGCCCGACCCATCGATGCTGATGGTGCCGGTGGCCTCGTACTCATTCCAGTTGGTATCGCCATCGCGACGCCATTTGCTGTGCCCCCAGAAAACGTTGCCGTCCTGAAGCTGCACATCCAGCATCCATTCGGCCTGATTGAACCGGGGCTGATCGCCTTTGTAGTAATGGCTGGGCTGGACGGTCGTGTAGGACCCCAGCCATGTGCCGCGCAGGTCGGGCGTGGTATCGGCCAACGCGGCCGTTCCAAGGGCGAGGGTCGTGGCCAAAGCGGCTGCTCCGGCAGTCATGTATCTGGTCATGGGCTCTCTCCTGTTCGTCTGGTCAACAGATTGGGAGGGCACGCACCGGTTGCAACTTACCTAAGGGAAACTTCATGATTGGTTCACCGGGGGCTTAGAATGGGGCTTCAGGCCCAGGCCAGAGCCGTCCCAACAATGACCAGCGCGATGCCGAGCCCCTCGCGATAGGAAAAGTTCTCGCCAAACAGGAAATACGAGGCGATGGCGATCAGCACGACCTCGGCCCCCAGAATGCCGGTATAGATGATGCCCAACCGTTCGTTGCGCAACGCGGCAAGTTCCAGCGTTGCGGCGGCCAGCAACGTGGCGACGATCAGAAGGGTCAGACCAACACCGGGGAGCTTCCACCAGAACTTCATCGAGATCATGGCAACGGAATATAGACCCGCCGACCCGAGGGCGATAAGGGGGATCATGGATGTAGACATCTGCGCCTCCTGCCGAGGTTGCCGTTGGGTCAAGTGTAGCAGGAGGGTGCGGTTGGGGCTGTGAGGTTGGTCACAGGTGTTAGATGGACAACTGATACGATGCTATTTAAACGTTCGAATTAGATAAAAGACTATGTGAAACATGCTGTAGAATCCCCAACCACCAAAATAAGAAACAGCACCCAACCAGGGTTAAACTCCTGCTGATCAAAGGCGCGGAAAGTGTGGTCCATAGTGCTTTGCAAAACAAAGTATGAAAAATAAGTCAGGCCAATCGTCGCGACGGGCCAGCGCTCCAAGATAGTTCTATAGTTCATTGCCATTGCAACAACCTAACGAGGTGATCTGTCAGCGGCTAGTCACAGAAATCCAAGTGATGAGGGCAGCGCCAACCCGAGGGGGTGAGCGGCGTCTCGGAATTCGTCCAGTGGACGAATTCAGCCGCGAACGGGCAGAGCCCAAGGGCGCAAACTCACCACCCGTTTTTTTCGAAGGTAAACCCTGAGGTTGACGCAGGAAGGTCATCCCAAAGGCAGGCACTCGTGTTTTTACGTCACTGACGGAACTCACTTTAGGCCCACAAAACGAGAACACTTGTTCTTCGCTTCAAAGGTTTACTTTCCATCGCTTCAACAGTTTAACGAAAACCTCGCGTGAAATGGAGCTAAAGGGTTTCGAGGAAAAGTACTGTGTCTTCCAACTTCCATCCTTCAGATTATGACGATCTCTTGTCCTCAGCACAGTGGAACGAAAACTTGCGCGACCTCAATCAGTATGTCGCACATTCGCTTGAACAAGTGGGTGAACCACCTGCGCTAAATGGCAATCTGTTCTACGAACACCGCGCGACGGGTTTTCAAACACAGCCATTTATTGAAAGATTCGAACCCAAACGAAGAAATTTCTTTGAGTTGGCCCGACGCTCGACACGTCTGTTCGAAATAGGCGTGAATGCGGGCCACAGCATGTTGTTGGCGCTTATGGCCAACCCTGAAATCAAGTGCGTCGGCGTGGATGTTTGCCAGAGATTGAACCGCCGGTGGGCCCGCGTGGACATTTACGTGCCGGCAGCATTCAACTGGCTAAGGTACAAGTTTCCTGACCGGGTTGAGCTGATAAAAGGAAACTCTCTGATCGAAGCTCCGGCATACGCCCTGAGGCACCCTGATGCGAAAATCGATTTCCTGCACCTGGACGGGGCCAAGGACACGCACCTCAGAGAGGTTCTGGCGCTACACGCTCTTATGCCGTCCGGTGCATTCATCGTGCATGACGATTCCAACCTCAGACCGGTTCGAATTGCAGACAGACAGTTGAGGCGTCTGAACTTTTCCAAGCCGATTGACTACAGCGAATTCGGCCTGACGGACTGCGAATTCCATTTGGTTCGAGCCGCCACCTGATCAGGTGGCATCAAGCTCGAACCCAAAAAGAAAGCCTGTCAGTGACTGTTCAAAACGGACAGCTTTAGCTGTCCATCTTCAGCGCTGAAATAAACGCCTCCTGCGGGATATCGACCTTCCCGAACTGGCGCATTTTCTTCTTACCCGCCTTCTGCTTGTCCAGCAGCTTGCGTTTCCGCGTGGCGTCGCCGCCGTAGCATTTGGCGGTCACGTCCTTGCGTAAGGCGGACAGGGTCTCGCGCGCGATGACCTTGCCTCCGATGGCGGCCTGGATCGGGATTTTGAACATGTGGCGCGGGATCAGGTCTTTCAGCTTTTCGCACATCGCCCGGCCCCGCATCTCGGCCCGGTCGCGGTGAACCATGGTTGACAGCGCGTCAACGGGTTCATCATTCACCAGTACCGACATCTTGACCAGGTTGTCTTCGGTATAGCCTGTCATTTGATAATCAAACGACGCATAGCCCTTGGTCACCGATTTCAGGCGGTCGTAGAAATCAAAAACAACCTCGTTCAGCGGCAGGTCATAGACGACCATGGCGCGCGAACCCGCATAGGTCAGGTCCAGCTGGATACCGCGGCGGTCCTGACACAGTTTGAGCACGTCGCCCAGGAATTCGTCGGGCACAAGGATGGTCGCTTTGATGCGCGGTTCCTCGATATGGTCGACCTTGGACGGGTCGGGCATGTCGGCGGGGTTGTGCAGCTCGATCATCTCGCCGTCTTTCATGTAGACGTGATAGATCACCGACGGCGCGGTGGTGATGAGCTCGATATCATATTCACGTTCGATACGGTCGCGGATCACCTCAAGGTGCAGCAGGCCCAGGAAGCCGCAGCGGAAGCCAAAGCCAAGCGCTGCCGAGGTTTCCATTTCAAAGCTGAAGCTGGCGTCGTTCAGCGCCAGTTTGTCAATCGCATCGCGCAGGTCTTCGAATTCGGAACTGTCGACGGGGAACAGGCCACAGAACACCACCGGCTGCGCGGGTTTGAAGCCTGTCAGGGCCTCTTCCGTGCCGTTGCGGTCATTGGTGATGGTGTCACCGACGCGGGTGTCGCGAACCTGTTTGATCGAGGCTGTCAGGAATCCGATCTCACCGGGGCCCAGCGAGTCCACCATCTCCATCTCGGGGCGGAAGACACCGACGCGGTCGACATGGTGCAGGGTGTTGTTCGACATGAACTTGACCCGCATGCCCTTTTTCAGCGTGCCGTCCATGATACGGACCAGAACGATGACGCCGAGATAAGCGTCGTACCACGAATCCACCAGCATCGCCTTGAGCGGCGCGTCCAGAGTGCCCTGCGGCGCGGGCAGATGGGTGACGATGGCTTCCAGCGTTTCGTGGATGCCCTGCCCCGTCTTGGCGCTGACCTGAATGGCGTCGGTTGCGTCGATGCCGATCACGTCCTCGATCTGTTCGGCCACGCGGTCACAGTCGGACGCGGGCAGGTCGATCTTGTTGAGCACCGGCACGATCTCGTGATCGGCATCGATGGCCTGATAGACATTGGCCAGCGTCTGCGCCTCGACCCCTTGGGTCGAGTCCACGACCAGCAGCGAGCCTTCGACCGCGCGCATCGACCGTGAGACCTCATAGGCAAAGTCCACGTGGCCGGGGGTGTCAATCAGATTCAGCACGTACTGCTCGCCATTGTCGGCGGTATAGTCGATGCGGACCGTGTTGGCCTTGATGGTGATACCGCGTTCCCGCTCGATATCCATGCTGTCGAGCAGCTGTTCCTTCATGTCGCGATCCTTGACCGTTCCGGTCTCTTGGATGAGCCGGTCAGCAAGGGTGGATTTGCCATGGTCGATATGCGCGACGATGGAGAAATTGCGGATATGAGCGAGGTCTGTCATGGAGTGGGATATGTCGGGAGTTTTGTCCCTCGTCAAGCGTTGAAGCGTTGCAAAAAAGGTCCCACCCGCGCCTTTCTGTTCAGTGGCATTTACCCGAATTCAGTGAATAGTTAAGATGATCGCATCATCTGGCCGTTTCAAAAACAGAAAGCAGGGAAGACTTGGCCAATTATTCGATCTTTGTGTTGGGTGAAGGTCAATTGTCCGTCTCTGTGGCGCAGGGTCTGGACGGGATCAATCAGGGCACGGGGATACATCTTATAGGTGAGACGATTACCATTAATTCGCGCGCCGCGACTGAAGTTTTCATCACGGATGCTGGATCGGACACCGACTTTTCCGACAATGATGGTAATCAGCGGTTAAACGGCGATCAGACAATCGATGGCACGCTTTTCTCCAGCGGCACGCGTGTTGAAGCCGAATATGGTATTACGCTGACTGATGGAACAACCACATGGCAGGCGGTTGCGTTCAACGTGAACAACTCATCACCGGCATATGGAACCGTTGAGGGCATCGCATTCATTGGGGGACCCGGACAGTTTCCGCCGGCCGGAGTACCTCTGACGGTCGTCAGCACACAGGAAGGTCCCAGCTTCGCATCAAACGCATATGTCAGCCCCATTTGTTACTGTCGCGGAACACTGATCGAAACCAAGTTCGGATACCGGCCCATCGAAATGTTGAAGCCGGGTGATGAAATCTGGACCCGTGACAATGGCTATCTACCCGTCATCTGGACAGGTGAACAGGCTGTCATCACAGCCGGTCGTTTCAGAATGGTCGAAATTCCCGAGGGAACGCTATCGAATTTCGCACCTTTGAAAGTGTCCCAGCAACACAGAATGCTGGTCACGCACCCTTTGGCAGAAATCCTTTGCGCAGAGAACGAAGTGTTTGTTCCAGCTATCAGCCTTGTTGATGCGGGCATTGCAACAATGTGCAAGGAGAACAGTGCAACTTACCATCATCTGCTGCTTGAGACACATAACGCCATTAACGCCAACGGAGCAAGTTCCGAGAGCCTGCTGCTGGCACCATCCGCCAGCCGCCAGAACCCGGATGATCTGTTCTTTCACGGCCTGGTCGATCAGATTTTATCTGCCGTTGAAACCGCGAGGCTGACACTGAAGAGAAAAGAGGCAACATTTTTGATCAACAGTATCTTGACCGTTGATCCGAATTCCCGTTTGATTCATACTCCGCCGCAGACCGAGAGGGGCATCAGACCCGTCCGGGCAGGCAAAAACGAGGCTCGAGTATGAAACAGTTTCTCCTTATCGCGTTTTGCGCCACGTCTCTCACGGCGGTGGCGCCTGTTGCAGACGCGGCGCAGATCAAGCGGGCGTGCATGGCGTCGGACCGGTCGGCAGCGACGCGGGATCGGTGTACTTGCATCCAGCGCGTGGCGGATCAGGCGCTGACCCGAAGCGATCAGAAGACCGTGGCCAAGTGGTTCTCTGACCCGCATCAGGCGCAAGAGTTGAAGATGTCGCAGACCGCGCGCGATGATGCGCTGTGGGATCGGTATCAGAACTTTGGCCAGATGGCGCAGGCGATCTGCAGCTAAGCCCTTCGGAACGCTTGACCTGATGCACGCTGCGCCCCAGAAAAGGCGCAACGAAAGGTGTATCTTATGGTGATGAAAGGGCTGACCCTGCGGGGCCTTGAAGTATTCGAGGCCTTGGCACGGACGGGATCTGTGGCGCAAGCCGCCGAGATCACGGGGCTCAGCCAGCCATCCGTTTCCCAGCAATTACGCAATCTGGAAAAGGCGTTGGGCACCGAACTGGTCGATCACGGGCGGCGACCGATGCGCCTGACACAGGCCGGGCGCAGCTTTCTGGCGCGGGCCGAGACGGTTCTGGCCGAGCTGCAAATGGCACAAAGCGAATTGTCGGTCATGGATCTGGGGCATCTGACCACGCTGTCAATCGGGCTGATCGACGACTTCGACAATGATCTGACCCCGCGGCTGGCAACGTTGCTGGCAGACAGTCTGACCCGATCGAATTTCAAACTGATCACCTTGTCGAGCCTCGATCTGTTCGAGGCCCTGGCCGAACAACGCCTGCATATGGCCGTAACCGCCCATAGCGGAGAAGTGCTGGAGGGGGTGGTCGAGTACCCTCTGGTCCGGGATCCGTTCATTCTGGTTGCACCACAGGGGTCGGGCGGAGTGGAGGCGGTACAGGACAGGCTGCCATATCTGCGCTATGCCCGCGAGCAACTGATCAGCCGGCAGATCGAGGCGCATATGGCGCGTGGCGCGCAGGAGTTTGAGGAACGGTTCGAGATCGGCTCGCACATGGCGCTGATGGCCATGGTTGCACGGGGCCTGGGTTGGGCGATCACGACGCCGCTGGGTTTCATGCGCGCAGCGCGGTTCCATGAAGGGCTGGAGGCCCATCCTGCCCCGTTCGGGGATTTCTCGCGCAGCATATCCTTGCTGGCGCGTACGGACTGGTCCGATCAGGTACCGCAGGAGGTCGCGGGCATGACACGGCGCCTGATGCAGAACCAGATCGTGGACCCGGCTTTGGCCAAACTGCCCTGGCTGAGCGGATCGCTGCGGGTGATCGGCGGTTAACTGTCCAGATGAGCGGCAAGGCCCTCGACCGCCGCTTCAATCAGGTCCAGAGCGCCATCGAAATCCCTTGTATAATATGGGTCAGGCACATGATCCGCGCCGGTTTCAGGGGCGAAATCAGTCAGCAGGCGCACCGGGGTGTCACTGCCGGCGGGGCGCAGATCCTCGATATCCGCGATGTTGTTGGCGTCCATGCCGAGGATCAGGTCGAAGCGGGCGAAATCGGCAGCGGTGAACTGACGAGCGCGCAGGTCACCCAGGTCGATTCCCCTGATCTTCGCAGCTGCCTGCATTGGGCCATAGGGCGGGTTCCCCGCGTGCCAGCCCATGGTTCCGGCACTATCGGTTACGTGGTGCGGCGCGCGGGCGCGGAAAACGCCTTCGGCAGCGGGCGAACGGCAGATATTGCCCAGGCAGACAAAGAGGATACGGTGTGACATGCACCAAGCTGTACCGCGCGGAGGAGAAATGGAAAAGATCGTGATCCTGACCGGGGCCGGAATATCCGCCGAAAGCGGGTTGAGCACCTTTCGCGATGAGGGTGGATTATGGGCACAGCACCGGATCGAGGATGTCGCCACGCCGGAAGGATTCGCCTGCGACCCCGCACTGGTTCAGGGGTTTTACAATGCGCGGCGCGTTCAGGCCTCTGAGGTGCAACCCAATGCCGCACATGAAGCACTGGCCCGATTGCAACGCGACTGGCCCGGAGACGTCGTGATTGTCACCCAGAACGTGGACAGCCTGCATGAGGCGGGCGGCGCCGAGGATGTCATTCACATGCACGGAACATTGGCCGGCGCTTTGTGTTCTGCCTGCGGCCATCAATGGACCGCCCCGACCGAGATGGCTGTAGGAGAACCCTGCCCCGCCTGTGCGCACCCCTCTGCCCGGCCCGATGTGGTTTGGTTTGGTGAAATGCCCTATTTCATGGACGAGATTTATGACCACCTGGCTAGCGCGTCGCTTTTTGCTGCCATTGGCACCTCGGGTCAGGTTTATCCGGCAGCGGCCTTTGTGCACGAGGCACAAGCGGCGGGCGCACGTACGATCGAAATCAATCTGGAACCGTCTCTGGGCGCATCCGGGTTTGACGAACGTATTGTCGGCAAAGCGGCTCAAACAGTTCCGCGATGGGTTGAGCATCTGCTTGCGCCGCACACTTAAGGTACAGACAGCACGCGCTTAATTTGTATAGACTATCTTCGAAACGACTGGAGGACGAGAAATGGCTGATCAAGACCCCCGGACCGGTGAGATCCTTGATGACGACAGCATGGCCGGGCGCGACATGCTGGGCGAGCAGCTTTCCAGCCTGTGGTGGACCTTTCTGCTGCGCGGAGTATTGGCCGGGCTTGTCGGCATTGCCGCACTTTTCTGGCCGTCGGGCAGCATCGCGTTGCTGCTGCGACTGGTTGGCGTGCTGCTGATCCTCGATGGCGGCCTGACGCTCTTGGGCGTTGGGCGACGTGGTGTGATGGGCGGCGCTGCGATTGGTGCGCTTCTGATCGGGCTTGTCCTGCTGTTCTGGCCGGAAGGGACGGTCAAACTGGCCTTTTTCCTGATGGGCGCATGGGCGCTGATCATCGGGATCGGCTCGCTGGCGGCCTCCGGGCAAATGCATGAGAGAGACCCGCAACGTGGCTCGATGCGCGTATCGGGATTCGTCGCGCTTGTCGTCGGGCTCGTTTTGATGATCTGGCCCGCGGTCGCGCTTGTTGCGCTGGGATGGGGCATCGCCTTTTCGGCACTGGCCATTGCTGCCGTCATGTTCTGGCTGGCGTCCCGATTCCGTCAGGCCGGCGACCGTGTTGGCCTGAAGACCGTCAATAAGTAGCACCAGCGACAGCCACAAGGACAACAGGCCGGGCAATGCCCGGCCTGACGCATGAATGACGGCCGCAGCGCGGCCTGAAGACAGGCGTTGCCCTAGTTCGAATGTGATCCCCCGCCCATGTCCTGGCGCTCCAGATCGACCGGGATTTCGACTTCAACCTCGCCCGCTTTTTCGAAGATCAGCGTCACCGGAACCGTGGCACCCTGCTCGAACGGTGCCGTCAGCCCCATGAACATCACGTGGTCGCCGCCGCGTTTCAGCATATGGGTCTCGCCGGCCGGAATGGCAAAGCCTTCCTCGACATGCATCATCTTGGCCACGCCATTTTCGTCGACTTTGTGCGTATGCAGTTCGACCCGGGCCGCGGCATCCGAAGACGCGCCGACCAGCCGGTCATCTATATCACCCTGATTCCGGATCATCATGAACGCAGCACCCGCCTTGGCGGTCTTTCCCGATGACCGGGCATAGGCGTCATCAACTTTGATTGTACCTTCGGCAAAAGCCGGCAAAGCCAGTGTCACAACGGCCAGAGTTGCAAACAGAGTAATCTTGAGGGACATCGTGCCTCTCCTGTGTTTTGAGTTTGAAAAAGATTGGTTTTCAAATACTTACAGGCGGCGCGCGCGCCGGGGAGCCGGGGACTGGCAAAGCGATCTGATTGACCAGATGCCGCAACGGCGAAGGCTGCGCCTGTTTCGGTGCCACAGGCATCGATGGGTGGGCGACGGCAATCGCGCCAATCAGGGACAGCGCATAGTCCGGACAGTAATGCGGTGGTGCGGTCGGTTGCCCGTCTTCGTCCATATAGACAACGACCGGACCGGTGCCTGTGCACAGCACCATCTGACCCACGGCCCTGTCCATGCCGCGCGAAACAGCAAGGCCCTGCCCGGTCAGAACCAAAAGCAGGGACAGAACATAAGGTAGGATTCTGATTAAAACTGGTCTCATCCTGACCCGGGTATAGGTCAGTCAGCAGAGTAGCTTCAAGCGCCAAAGGGTCGCGCTTGAAGCTGGCTTCAGTAGTCAATTCCCGGTCGTTTCACCTTGCTTGTATTGAAGCTGGTGTGGGAACGGTTCACCCTGCGCTGCATCCGCGTGCAAGCCGAAATTGCTTTGCGAAAGACCGCGGCCAGGAACAGGAAAAGGTAGAAACTTTTTAATGTCATAGTGTGGCCCCCGCCTGATGAATGACAGTTACGTTAGGTCAGATTCGAGAGCCCGTATGTGAAGCAATTCACCAATAGCGAAAAATAATTTCGAAATTGAAAACAATATGAGGCAGTGTGGGCGTTTCAAAAAAGAAAAAGCCCCGCACCAAAGAGGTACAGGGCTTGAAATACCGTTAGCGAAAAAGCTTAGGCCGTGGCTTGTGCCTTGGCGATTTCCTTCTTCACTTTCAGAGCGTTCGACGACAACTCGTCATCCTTGGCTTTGGCCAGGAATGCGTCCAGACCACCGCGGTGGTCAACCGAACGCAGGGCAGCGGCCGAGATGCGCAGCTTCACGCCGCGGCCCAGGGTCTCGGACTGCAGGGTGACGTCATTCAGGTTCGGCAGGAAACGACGACGAGTTCTGTTTTTGGCGTGGCTGACATTGTTGCCAGTCATCGGGCCTTTTCCGGTCAGTTCGCAACGGCGCGACATGGTTTCTTCCTTTGTTTCTGGAGGCCGGGCACAAAGCCCTCGGCCAAATCACAAGGGGCACAACCCGAAGTCGCGCCCGAAAACTGGTTGGATGCGTGTAGTGGGAATCGCAGGGAGGGTCAAGACGGGCTGCGCGAATTCTTTCATTTTGCGCCAACCTTTGAAACCCCGCCCTTTTTCAACCCGTCAGGTCAGCGTATTGAGCAGTTCCTGTGCCGCCAAAACCGGGTTCAGATGCCCGGCCGAGACTTCGGCATTCAGACGCTCCATCTCAGCCTTGGCTTGCGGCGTGTCGAGGCGAGCCAGAAGGGCGTGACGGACCTCCTGATCGAACCAGTAACGTGCCTGCGCGGCGCGGTTGGCCTCCCAGATACCGTTGTCGCTGCGCCATTGGATCAGGGATTGCATCTCGTCCCAGGCTTGCTCCAGCCCCTGTTCTTCGACCGCTGAAACGGTCATTGCCTTGGGGAAACCTTCGGGATCCTGGGGGCGCTTGCGCAGCAATCGCAGCGCGCCGGCATAGTCTGCGCACGTCCGTGTCGCCGTGGCCTTCAGGTCACCATCCGCCTTGTTGATCAGGATGATGTCGGCCATCTCCATGATGCCACGTTTGACACCCTGCAATTCGTCCCCACCCGCCGGGGCCAACAACAACAGGAACAGGTCCGACAATTCAGACACCACCGTTTCGGACTGCCCTACGCCCACGGTTTCGATCAGCACCACATCATAGCCCGCGGCCTCGCACAGGGCGATGGCCTCACGGGTCCGTCGGGCAACGCCGCCGAGATGGCTCTGGCTGGGGGACGGGCGGATGAAAGCGTTCTTCTCGCGGCTCAGGCGTTCCATCCGGGTTTTGTCCCCCAGAATCGAGCCCCCCGAACGGGCAGAGCTGGGATCGACTGCCAGAACCGCGACACGCAGCCCCTGCCCCGTCAACATCATTCCAAAGCTTTCGATGAATGTGGACTTGCCCACTCCTGGCGTGCCCGACAAACCGATCCGCAGCGCCTGGCGCCCCGATCCGGCGAGCTGTGCCAACAGCTCGCTCGCCTGTGCGCGATGATCGGCGCGGTTGCTTTCCACCAGAGTGATTGCACGTGCCAGCGCCCGGCGCTCGCCCTTCAAAATCCTGTCGCTAAGGCTGTCTGTCTGCATTCTTGTCCCGATCCTAGAGGCAAGAATAGTTGCCGCGCTCCGGGGGCGTTTGTCCAGACCGGAGGTCTCTGGAAATGCGATCAAGGCAATAGCTGCGTCAATTCGTGCGCCGCGTGGCACTTCCGGATATGGTCTTGGCACCATGGGTTACACCAAAGTGCTCGCACTGTGCGAGAACTGGACGTCACCTGCATGATGGCGGATAAGAGCCGGATGACGATACGCCTGCCCATCGACGACGCCATTCCCGAACTGCTAGACACTTTACGTGCGCATGGTCGCGCGGTGCTTCAGGCACCACCCGGGGCGGGCAAGACCACGCGGGTTCCTCTGGCAATGCTCGAGGCAAGTCTGTGTGACGGCAGGATCGTGATGCTGGAGCCCCGGCGGCTGGCGGCCCGGGCCGCTGCCGAGCGGATGGCCGAGACCCTGGGAGAGCGCGCAGGGCAGACCGTGGGTTACCGTGTGCGCGGCGATGCGAAAGTGTCAAAAGACACCCGGATCGAAGTGGTAACCGAAGGCATCCTGACGCGGATGCTGCAATCCGAACCCGACCTGTCCGGCATCAGCGCGGTGATTTTCGACGAATTCCATGAACGGTCTCTGAACGCCGATCTGGGGCTAGCCTTGTGCCTTGAGGTAACGGGCGCACTGCGAGACGATCTGATCCTGCTGGCCATGTCAGCCACGCTGGATGCAGATCCCGTCGGCGCGTTGATGGCGGCCCCGCTGGTCACATCAGACGGGCGCAGCTTTCCGGTTGAGACGCGCTGGCTGGATCGGCCATTGGGACCGCAAGCGCGACGGTTGGATGCGTTGATCGATCTGGTGTCTCAGGCCGAGCGTGAGACGCGCAAGTCCGGCGGCGGAATTCTGGTTTTCCTGCCGGGAGAGGGCGAAATTCGGCGCGCTGAGGGCGCTTTGAACAGTCGATTACCCAATAGTTGCGTGGTGCGCCCGTTATTCGGGGCCATGCCCTTTGCGGCCCAGCGTGCGGCGATCGCCCCGGTGGAACATGGGCGCAAAGTTGTGCTGGCGACGTCGATTGCCGAAACGTCGCTGACGATCCCCGATATCAAGGTTGTCGTGGACATGGGGCAGGTCCGACGGGCTCGGTTCGATCCGGGATCGGGAATGTCACGGCTGGTGACCGAACGGGTGACACGGGCCGAGGCCACACAGCGCGCGGGCCGGGCCGGACGTGTCGCCGAAGGGGTGTGTTACCGGCTCTGGTCGAAGGGGGAAGACGGTGCGCTGGCCGCCTACCCGCCTGCCGAGATCGAAGCGGCTGACCTGACCGGGCTGGCGCTGGAGCTGTCCCTGTGGGGCGCTGGCGCGGCCGATCTTGCCTTTCTGACTCCACCTCCCGAAGGGACGATGGCCGAGGCGCGGGCTTTGCTGACAATGCTGGGCGCACTCGACGCCAATGGGCGGATCACTGATCATGGGCGCGCCCTGGCAGCACTGCCCTTGCATCCACGGTTGGGGCATATGCTTGTGCGGGCCGGTCCGAACGCCGCACCTTTGGCGGCGTTGATGGCAGAGCGTGACCCCCTTCGCGGTGCGCCGGTGGATATCACCCTGCGGCAAGAGGCGCTGCGTGATCCACGGACTTTTCAGCGCAACAGGATCTGGCAGGTCAACATGGGCGCCGTGGATCGGATCAATGCCGAGACCAAACGGTTGCGGAAACAGGCCAAGGGCGACTCTGCTGATCTGAGCCCTGCCGCCATGGCTGCGCTGGCGTATCCTGACCGCATCGGGCAGCGGCGCAAAGGTGACGCGCCGCGCTATGTACTGTCAGGGGGAAAAGGTGTTGTTCTGGACAGTGCGGATCCACTGGCCAACGCTCCGTTTCTGGTCGTCATCGACACTGATGGCAATCCGCGCGAGGCTAAGGTCCGGATGGCCACCCAGATTTCGGAACGCGAGACCCGCGATCTGTTCGCGGATCAGATCGATTGGGTTGAGACTTGCGCCTGGTCGAAACGCGAGCGGCGGGTCGTGTCGCGGTGGCAAGAGCGGTTCGGCGCGATCACGCTGGATGACCGCATCTGGAAGGACGTTCCAGACGACGCCGTGGCGCGCGCGATGTTGGACGGGGTCCGCGATCTGGGCTTGCGGCTGGAGGGTGCCGCCGCGCGTTTAGCCGCCCGTGTCGAACTGGTGCGTGCCGATGGCGTCGATCTGCCCGATTTTTCGGTCGCAGGCCTGATGGCCGAGATGGACGAATGGTTGCTGCCCATGCTGTCAGGTGTCAAAAGCGCCGAAGACTGGAAGAAGTTCGACCTTATGCCCGCCCTGCGCGCGCGGCTGGACTGGGCACAGACGCAGGAACTGGACCGGCGCGCTCCGGGGTCATTTGAAACGCCGCTGGGGCGCAAGGTACCAATTGATTACAGCGCTGCCGTGCCTGAAATCTCGGTCCGCTTGCAGGAAGTGTTTGGCGTGACCCGCCATCCGGCAATCGGCGGCCAGCCTTTGAAGATCACCCTGCTGTCACCAGCACAGCGCCCGATCCAGATAACGCGCGACCTGCCCGGTTTCTGGGCGGGCTCTTACGCGGATGTACGCAAGGACATGAGGGCGCAATACCCCAAACACCCCTGGCCCGAAGATCCGACCCGGGCTGATCCCACGCTGAGAGCGAAGCGCAGACGGGAATAGAGCAGTCAGAAAATTCTGCTGTTTGGCCAAAAACCCACAATTTCAGGCTAAAACCCCTCAAATATCGGCCAAAATCGGAAGATGCAATTGAAACTCACCATTTCTGTTGTTATGTCTTATCAACTTTGAAGGCATAGAGTAGACAACAAGAAACCGATGAGTGCATGGCTGCAAAACATCTGGGAAGAGGTTGGACGACCTCTTTTTCTGCGCCCCCGGCGGGTGCAGTTTGCAGCGTTGTGCACCCGCATTCATGACGGAATGGACGAAGTCCTGTTGATCACCAGCCGCGACACCAGACGCTGGATCATCCCGAAAGGTTGGCCAATTGATGGTTTGAGTGGAGCGGAAACGGCCCTGCAGGAGGCCTGGGAAGAGGCCGGAGTACGCGGGGATACGGTACACAATGATCCCATCGGTCGTTACACTTACGACAAGATCCTCAAAGACGGATCAGCGCAGCCGGTTTTGGCCAGTGTCTACCGGGTTTCGGTGCGCGCACTGGCTGAAGAGTTTCCCGAGGCCGATCAGCGCGAACGCCGCTGGTTTTCGCCGGCTGATGCGGCCACACAGGTACAGGAGCCCGAGTTACAGGCCTTGTTGCGTAATCTCTAAGGAATTCGCAACAATTCTGTGGCACCCAGCTTGCCTACGCAGCAGGAAACCGCTAGCTGCGCGCTCGTTCAATATTTGACCAAGTTCATGTCTGACACGAATCCAAAACCACGCTGGCAAAAGCTAGACAGCGACCTGCACCGAATTTCGCGTATCGAAGCCGCCAATATCCATGTCGCACGCCATTTGCTGGCACCGGGAGTCGCGCTGGCCTTCATGGCATTGGCCGGGCTGACGGCGGCAGTTCTGTTTGGTCAGGCGGATGGTAGCTATATCGTCGTCGCAGCGGCTGCGTTCGGGGCCTATATGGCAATCAATATTGGCGCCAATGACGTGGCCAACAATATGGGCCCTGCGGTTGGTGCGAATGTGCTCACCATGGGCGGCGCCATCGTGATTGCCGCCATTGCCGAAAGCACAGGCGCTTTGCTTGCGGGGGGTGATGTGGTTTCGACCATCTCCAAGGGGATCATCGATCCGGCCTCGGTGCAAAACAGCGAGGTGTTCATCTGGGCCATGATGGCGGCGCTGATATCGTCAGCCATGTGGGTCAACCTGGCAACCTGGATCGGCGCTCCTGTTTCCACCACGCATTCTGTCGTGGGCGGGGTCATGGGTGCAGGTATTGCCGCAGCGGGCCTGAGCGCGGTGAGCTGGGGCACAATGAGCGCAATTGCGGCCAGCTGGGTGATCTCGCCGGTGCTTGGGGGTGTGATTGCAGCGGGTTTTCTGGCGCTGATCAGGTCAAAGATCCAGCATCAGGACGACAAGATTGCAGCCGCGCGCAAATGGGTGCCAATCCTTTTGGCGGTGATGGCTGGGGCCTTTTCCACATATATGTCCGTCAAAGGGCTGAAGCGGATCGTGACAATCGATCTGGAGATGGCTTTGCTGATCGGGTTGTCTGTGGGGCTTCTGGCCTGGTCCGTGACCGTCCCGTGGGTCAAACGCAAATCAGAAGGAATGGAGAACCGGACCCGGTCTCTGAAAACGCTGTTTGGGCTGCCCCTTGTGATCTCGGCCACGTTCCTGAGTTTCGCCCACGGCGCAAATGACGTGGCCAATGCGGTCGGCCCGCTGGCCGCGATTGTTCACGCGGCTGAATTCGGAGAGTTCGCAGCCAAGGTTTCAATCCCTCTGTGGGTGATGATCATTGGCGCGTTCGGGATTTCGTTCGGTCTGTTCCTGTTCGGCCCCAGGCTGATCCGCATGGTGGGCAGTCAGATCACCAAGCTGAACCCGATACGCGCCTTTTGCGTCGCCCTGTCGGCGGCGATCACCGTAATTCTGGCCAGCTGGCTGGGTCTGCCGGTCAGTTCGACCCATATTGCCGTTGGAGCAGTCTTTGGCGTCGGCTTCTATCGCGAGTGGCATTCCGAGCGTCGGCGCAAGCAGGGAAACCTTCAGCGCACGGCGCAACACCTTGCCCCGGAAGAATACCGCCGTCGCAAGCTGGTGCGCCGGTCGCATTTCATGACCATCGTGGCGGCATGGGTTGTGACCGTGCCAGCCGCTGCAACCATGTCGGCCGTAATATACTGGGTACTGACTGCATTCGTCTGACGAATACCGTCAGAGCCTGATCTGCTCAGGTGACAACGGGTGATCGGGTGCGTGTTTGATCAGGTCGGACACTTGCGTGCAGATGGGTGTTGGCACTCCGGTTTCGTGACCCATCCGGATGATATGGCCTTGCAGACTGTCAATTTCCGTTTGGCGCTCGGCCATCAAGTCATAGGCCATGGACGTTCGCGCACTCGGATCGATTGTCAGCATCCGGGCCGCGATCCGGGTGAACAGCGGCGTCGGAAGTCGCAGAATATGCGGCGTCATCCATGCCGGAAGTGGTGTGGTCGAAGCCACGGGATGCCCCGCCGCCTTGAGAACAGTCAGCGCCTCGGACATCTGATCCGCCATGAGATTGCGCCAGTCGCGGTTCATCAGCTGATCCACCAGCGTGAGGCCCGACAAGGCATTGAGCGCATTGTTCAGGTTGATCACAAGCTTGCCCCATTGCACGGCCTCGATCCGGTCGCTGGACATAACGGGAAGGTCCGCACTACTCAGTTGCGTCGCCAGATCTCCGGTGCCGCTCTGGATGACGATCTCTCCGGACGTGGCCCGGTGATAGGTGGCGGGGGCAGTCGGCACCACATTGAACGGAACCATTCCGGCGCGAACGTCGCGCCCGGGAAGGGCATTGCGCAGTGTTGTGGCGGCCTCGATCCCGTTTTGCCAGGACAGGACAGGCACATCTCGCGGTGCAATAGTGCCAATCAGCTCGGCCATGTCTGATGTAGCGCCCGATTTGACGGATACGATGACGAGTTCGGCCTGACCCAGGCAGGCCGGATCTTCACTGAGAGACAAAGATTCGGGCGGAACCGTGTAATCAAGGCCGTCAAAATCTGTGACCGTCAGCCCGTGCTCACGGATCGGGTCCAGCACACGTGCCCGTCCCAGAAGGGTCACGGAGTGCCCCGAACGGGCAAGCAAGGCACCGCAGTAGCAGCCAATGCTGCCCGCGCCTGCGAGGACAATTTTCATGATACCCCCTCCGGTATTCCCGAAAAGGATCACCGCAAACGGCCCGTGACACAAGCCCACTTGCCCCTGACGTCGCGCGCTAGCGGGCCAGCCGGGGTTTTGTGTGCTCAAGCTCTTTGGAAATAGGGATAAATTCCTGATCGTCACCCGGAGGCAGGTGAAACGCACCGTTGGCCCAATCGGCGCTTTTCCACTCACGGGTTGCCGTTTCGATCTTTTCCTTCGAAGACGAAACGAAATTCCACCAGATGTAGCGGTCTTCATTCAGGGTCGCTCCGCCCAGCAGCATCATCCGCGCGCCCAGTGGGCCCGCCGTGACAGACAGCCTGTCCCCGGGGCGGAACACCATCATGCGGCCCTCGTCAAACGTGTCACCCGCGATTTCGACCGAACCTTGCGTGACATAGACACCGCGATCTTCGTGGTCGTCAGGCAGAGGGAAGGACGCGCCGGGTTCCAATTGCACATCGAGATAGAAGGTTTCGGACAACATCCTGACCGGGCTGGTCTCACCATAGGCCGAACCCAGGATCAACCGGGCGCTGACACCCGCATCCTGAAGATGCGGCAGTGCGGCCTGTTTGTGGTGTTCGAAATCCGGGGCCATATCCTCATGCGCTTCGGGCAAGGCAATCCAGGTCTGAATGCCGAACAGGCTGTGTTTCTTGCCTCGGGTCTCATCACTGGTGCGTTCTGAATGGGTCACACCGCGGCCTGCGACCATCCAGTTGACCTCGCCGGGATAGATCATCTGATGTGTGCCAAGGCTGTCGCGGTGCTCGAACTCGCCCTGGTACAGATAAGTGACCGTGCCCAATCCGATATGCGGGTGGGGGCGAACATCGATGCCGCCTTCGGTGATGAATTCAGCAGGCCCCATTTGATCGAAAAAGATGAACGGGCCCACCAACTGTCGTTTTACCGAAGGCAGCGCACGGCGCACCTCGAACCCTCCCAGGTCACGGGCACGCGGGATGATCAACGTGTCCAGCGCCGGATTTTCCGAGATGCAGTCCGGATTGTGTGTCGGGTTCCAACTCATTTCAGCACTCCCCTCGTTGCAGATGGTCAGGCCGTCTGCGTTCTCTCAGGTAAGAAATAGCCGCGCAAAGCAGCCTATAAAGTGCACGATTGCACAGGTGGAGTGCGGCGCCGTTCCGACTAACGCGGCCAGAGCTTGGGAAAAAAGGGGCCGTCAATCCGATCCCCCTCGCCATAACCTGCTGCCTCGAACTGCGCGCGCTCGTCCTTGGCCCAGTCGCCACGGTATCGGATGACACCGTCTGGTGCGGTCATGCGAAGGGTGAAGCGACGCACCGTTTCCGACGGGGTGGTTGAAGACAGCCCGCCATGCAGCGTTCGCATGTCGAAGAAAATGCAATCCCCAAGCTCAAGATCCCATTGCAGCAAATCAAACGCGCCGGGGTTTGCATTGACATCAGGTGGTGGGTGATAGGTCTGCCCGGCAACTTCGGTGGGCTGATAACTGGGATGACCATCGGCGAACCGCACCCGCATGAACAGCTTGTCCCATAGGTGTGAGCCTTTGACAAAAGCGATGCCGTTTTCCTTGGTCACTGGTTCCAGCGGCAGCCAAAGGACGCACATCGTACCTTCGAAATCGAAGTAAGACAGATCCTGATGGAAGGGCGGGCGCGAAGTCGAGCCGGCCTCGCGGAGAAACCAGTTGTCCATGACAAGGTTTACGGATGGCGCGCCCAGCAACCCGGCAGCAAGCGGTGCGCAGGGTGAATTGTGAACGAATTCGTTGAATTGCGGAATTTTATTCCAGGCCCAGTAGTCTTCGAAATAACCCGGGGCGTCCGGATCCTTGGTGTGGCGAGTGAAATTGTCGGTTGGAGTGTCAAGGTCGGCATCGATACCGGCGCGCAACAGTGACAACCAGTCAGATGAGAATTTCGACCGGAGAACAACAGCCCCATCGCGTTGGAAGGCGCCGATGTCTTCCTTTGTGACCAGGTCTGCTGTCGTCATGGAATGATCATCCCGAAGTGGTTCGGTGACCCTGAGCATCGCACCGCACAGCACGAGACGTCAAAGAGATTCGTTTCGACGACCCAGAATCGCTCACAGTACAGTGAGCGTGCATGGGTTGAACCGAGCACAGCCTCGGATTTTTAAAGAAACATGCTATGTTTCAGATGGAAGCCGCAGACTGACAAGATTGGATCGCGTATTGGAGGTTTCTCGATGACAGATGCGTTGCTGTCCCGTCGTTCCCTGATCACCCAAGGTGCTGCCGTTTTGGCAACCGGGGCTGCGGGGCTTTTGGTTCCTGCCCGCGCAGCCGGGCTTGCGCCGACGCCTTCGATGCGGGGCGGATCAAACAACTATCGCCCTGGCGCACCGGTCGTGGACCGGATCGGCAGAGGGGGGTTCTGGATGACCGGCACCGTACGACGGGCGGGCGACGGCGCACCCCTGCCCGGCCAACGCATTCAAATCTGGGCCCATACCACCGAGGGGCACGAGCGTGACCCGCAAAGCCATGGGGCGACTTTGACGAATGAAAAGGGTGAATTCCGCCTGGAAATGCCGCAGATCGTGCCCGCTTTCGGCCAACCGCACGGGCATCTGGCCTATGACAGCGGCGCGTTCGAGACGGTGTTCCTGCGGCCTGTGATGTCCAGTTCCAAGGACAAGACACTGGCTGCGCATTTCGTGTTGCAACCGCTCTGATCCCGGTGATCCGAACCGGTGTCATTTGGGCGACCCTGATCGCCGCCCTTGCCGTTCCTCTGATCGCTGCGGCAGGCAGCCCTTACCTTGCATGGCGCGACCCTGTCTACATCCTCGCCGGGTTTGCCGGAATTCTGAGCTTGGATCTGCTGTTGCTGCAACCGCTTCTAGCCGGAAAAAACCTTCCGGGCTTGTCCGCAGTGAAGAGCCGCCACATTCACCGTTGGATCGGCCTGACCCTGGTGCTGGTGATTGTGGTCCATGTCGCGGGTTTGTGGCTTACCAGCCCGCCGGATGTGGTGGATGCGTTGTTGTTCGTCTCTCCGACACCGTTCTCGGCCTGGGGCGTCATTGCCATGTGGACAGCTTTCGGGGCGGCCCTGCTGGGTGTCTTCCGCCAGCACCTGCGTCTGCGCTTTCGACTTTGGCGGCTGAGCCACACCGTGCTGGCCGCGGTGACGATTGTCGGCAGCGTTGTTCACGCCATGCTGATCGAAGGCACGATGGAGATCATGACCAAAACAACGCTTTGCACACTGGTCTTGCTGGCGAGCGCAAGCGCACTCGCCAAGCTGAAAGTGTGGGATGTCCGTCGGCGCCCTTAGACGCCCAGACACCAGCGCATGACCGCCTTCTGCGCGTGCAGGCGGTTTTCGGCCTCATCAAAAATGACCGAGTTCGGTCCGTCCATAACCTCGGAGGTCGCTTCTTCCTCGCGGTGGGCCGGCAGGCAATGCATGAACAGCGCATCCGGTTTGGCATGCGACATGAGTTCAGCGTTGACCTGATATGGTCGCAGCATGTTGTGGCGGCGTTCCTTGGCCGACTGGGAATCATGCATCGAGACCCAGGTGTCTGCGACGACGAGGTCAGCGCCTTCCACCGCTTTGTGCGGATCCCTTTCGATCACGATTTTCGACCCTTTCTGGCGGGCAAACCCTATGAACCCTTCTTCCGGGTCAAGCTGAGCGGGCCCGGTGAAGGTCAGATCGAACCCGAACTGACCAGCGGCGTGCAGGAAGGAGGCGCAGACATTGTTGCCGTCGCCGGTCCAGACCACCTTTTTTCCGGCGATGGGGCCGCGGTGTTCCTCGAATGTCAGAACATCAGCCATGATCTGGCAGGGATGGGTGCGGTCGGTCAGGCCGTTGATCACCGGCACGTCCGAGTATTCGGCCATTTCGGTCAGGATGGTTTCATCAAAGGTGCGGATCATGATCATGTCGACATAGCGCGACAGCACGCGGGCGGTGTCGGCAATGGTCTCGCCATGACCCAGCTGCATGTCCTTGCCGGACAGCACCATGGTCTGCCCGCCCATCTGGCGCACGCCCACATCGAAAGACACGCGCGTCCGCGTCGACGGCTTTTCGAAGATCAGTGCCACCATGCGATCTTTCAGCGGTTGTTCGTCGTCAGGGGCGGCCTTGGGGCGGCCCAAACGCGCCTGTTTCATCACGCCCGCCTGATCGATCATGGACCGCAGATCGGTAGAATCGGTTTTGTGGATATCAAGAAAATGGTTCATTTTGCTTCGCTTTTGGCTGACGGCGGGTGGGGTCAGACCCCAACACCCCCAAAGTATTTGAAGAAAGGTGAAACTCAGGCAGTCGCAAGCTGGGTTTCGATCTGTTTGGCTGTTTTGTCGAGGCGGATCACGGCCAGAGCGATATCGTCCTCAGTCAGGGTCAGCGGTGGCAGCAGACGGATCACGTTGTCGGCGGCGGGAACGGTGATAACCTCGTTGTCATACCCTGCATTGACCACGTCGATATTGGTCGGCTTGCACTTCAGGCCGAGCATCAGGCCCGATCCGCGCACTTCTTCGAACACTTCAGGGTGGTCGGCGATCAGGCCTTCGAGCTTCTGGCGCAGAAGCCCGGATTTGCGGTTGACGCCTTCAAGGAAGGCGGGTGTTGCCACGTGATCAATCACCGCGCAGCCCACGGCGCAGCCCAGCGGGTTGCCGCCATATGTCGAACCGTGGGTGCCCGCGGTCATACCGGACGCCGCGTCTTCGGTCGCCAGTACAGCCCCCAGCGGGAAGCCCCCGCCGATGCCCTTGGCGACCATCATGATATCAGGGGTGATCCCCGCCCATTCATGGGCAAAGAGCTTGCCTGTCCGGCCAACGCCGCATTGGACTTCATCAAGGATCAGCAGAAGGCCATTTTCGTCGCAGATCTGGCGCAGCGCTTTGAGTTCGGCATCAGGTACGGGGCGAATACCACCTTCGCCCTGCACCGGTTCGATCAGGATCGCGGCCGTCTCATCGGTTATGGCGTTGGTGACGCCATCGAGGTCTCCGAATGCCAGGTGGACAAAGCCGGGCAGCAGCGGGCCGAAGCCCTTGGTCATTTTCTCGGACCCGGCAGCAGCGATACCGGCTGACGACCGGCCGTGGAAGGAACCGTCGAATGTGATGATTTCAACCCGCTCGGGCTGACCTTTGTCATAGAAATACTTGCGGGCCATTTTCACGGCCAGTTCGCAGGATTCCGTGCCAGAGTTCGTGAAGAAAACCGTATCGGCAAAAGTGTGTTCCACCAGCTTGTCAGCCAACGCCTGTTGCTGAGGAATGTTGTACAGGTTCGAGACATGCCACAGCGCATGGGCCTGGTCAGTCAGCGCGGCCACCAATGCCGGATGGGCGTGACCCAGCGCGTTCACCGCGATCCCTGCGCCGAGGTCCAGAAAACGTCGGCCATCCGCCTCGGTCAGCCAGGCGCCTTCGCCCTTCACGAATGTCAGGGGCGCACGGTTATAGGTCGGCAGAACGGACGGGATCATGGGATCATCCTTTTCAGGTAGTATGAGCCTCGTGAGTGATACACGAAGGCCCGGTTCGTCAACAGATTTGGTGAGGTTTGTGCCGAATAGCTGGGCACACGGGATCAAACAGGCCGGTTACGCAAAGATGCGTCGGCGTCGGAGCAGTTGGATATGCACATGTTTGATCATGGCCGTCCGTATAGCGATGCTTGCGCAGGTTGGGAAGCCGGTATTTGAAACGATCCCATTTTGCGCTTGCCAACGCCTACGCAACCGCGCACCGCTTGGCCATGTTCGAACCAAAACACCATAATCCACCGCTTGCCGCCGCGCTTATCTTTGTCGCCACCGCCTTTATCGCGGCGACGACGCTGCTGGCCAAGGCGCTGGGGACGGATGCGTTGGGCCCGCCCTTGCATGCGATGCAGATCAGTCACGGGCGGTTTCTGTTTGCCCTGCTGGCGATCCTGTTGGCGGTTGCAATTCTGCGGCCCCGATTGGTGCGGCCCCACTGGGGTCTTCACATCGGGCGGACCAGTTTTGGCTGGGCGGGGGTGACATTGATGTTCGCGTCGGTTGCCTTCATTCCGATGGCGGATGCGACGGCTATATCCTTTCTGAACCCTGTCTTTGGTATGGTGCTGGCCATTCCTCTGCTACAAGAACGCGTGGGACTGTGGCGCTGGCTGGCTGCGGCTGTTGCCTTGACGGGTGCACTGATCCTGCTTCGCCCGACCCCAGCCAGTTTTCAGCCCGCTGCCCTTCTGGCGCTGGCAGCGGCCGCGCTGATCGGGATGGAGTTGATTTTCATCAAGAAACTTTCCGGGCGCGAGCCACCGATGCAGATCCTGCTGATCAATAACTCGATGGGGCTGGTGATCGCCACGATAGCCGTCAGCTTCGTCTTTCAGATGCCGACCCCGCAGCAATGGGCAGCATTGGTGGGGATCGGCGTTCTGATGGCCTGCGCGCAGGCTTGTTTCGTCAACGGCATGGCGCGGGCGGACGCATCCTTTGTGGCCCCGATCAGCTATGCCACGCTGATCTTTGCCGCCCTTTACGACTTTGCGGTCTTTGATGTGATCCCTGACTGGATCAGTCTGGTCGGGTCTGCGACTATCCTGGCCGGCGGGCTGATCCTGGTCTGGCGAGAAGCGGTGCAGCGCCATGCCTGAGAGCCTGCCCTGCACAGGCCCTTTATTCCGGAACGGGGGCGCCTGCGCCCTTGCTGGGAAGGCCAAGCCTGCCCTTGAAACCCGACACGCTGGCAGAGCGGCGCTAAGCCTTGAGACGGTAACCGGTACGCAGCATCAGCCAGGTGATGACTCCGATCACGAGTGTTGCAAACGTACAGACCGCTATTCCCAGCCACGGAGAGCTGTCCGACACCCCGATCATCCCATACCGCAAGCCATCAATCAGATAGAACACCGGGTTCAGGTGTGTCAGGCGATTCAGGACAGGCGGCAACGCCTCGACCGAATAGAACGTACCCGACAGGAAGGCCAGCGGCGTGACGATAAAGTTGGTGATCGCAGCCATCTGGTCGAACTTGTTGGCAAAGATACCTGCAAACAGTCCCAACGCGCCCATGAACGCTCCGCCCAGAACGACAAAGGTCAACGCGATCAACGGGTGCTGCGGCGCGATGGAGAGCAAGACCAAAAGCGCAATCGAGATCACCACTGCAATCATCACGCCGCGGGCGATGCCACCCGCGAGGTAGCCCAGCAGAATCTCAAGCGGTGACAGCGGTGGCATCAAGGTATCAACGATGTTGCCTTGCACCTTGGCGATCACCATCGAGGACGAGGTATTGGCAAAGGCGTTCTGGATCACCGTCATCATCATGATCCCCGGCGCCAGAAACATCACAAACGGCACGCCCATGACATCAGGCCGGCTGGGTCCGATGGCGATGGTGAAGATCAACAGGAACAACCCCGCCGTAACCAGTGGTGCCAGAACCGTCTGGGTCCAGACGGCCAGAAAGCGCAGGGTTTCGCGCTGCGCCAGCGTGTAAAGGCCCATCCAGTTGACTGCTCCGAAGCGACGCGCGGTCTGATCTGCGGGATTCTGCATGTTTTGCCCTCAAACTGATTCGAAGACAGCTTGTAACTCGGGCTGCAGTGTTTAGAATAGGGGGCTGAGACGAATTCCCAAGGCGGCCCGAATCCGGGGCCGCTTTCCGCTTTTGAAAGGCTAACGATGTCCTGGACAGACGAGCGCGTAGAACTGTTGAAGAAGATGTGGGGCGAAGGCCAGTCGGCCAGCCAGATTGCCAAGGAACTGGGTGGCGTGACCCGCAATGCGGTGATCGGCAAGGTGCACCGCCTGGGCCTGTCCAACCGGACGGCAGGCGCATCCCCGGCCAAGGCGGAACCGAAAGAAAAACCGGCGCCTGCCCCCAAGGCCGAGGCCAAACCCAGACCTGCGCCCAAGACCGAACCGGCGCGCCCGGCCCCTGCCCCGACCTCCGAGTCAAAACCGGTCGTTCCGGCCCGCCGTCAGATCATCCCCGCCGGTCAGCCGCTGCCACCGCAACCGTCGGCCAATGAGATCAGCCCCGAAGCGCTGGCCAAGGTCAACGAGATAGAGAAAAAGGCCAAGAAGCTGACTCTGATGGAATTAACCGAGAAAACCTGCAAGTGGCCCGTGGGCGACCCCGCGACCGAGGATTTCTGGTTCTGCGGCCTTCCGGTTGAGGCAGGCAAACCCTATTGCGAGGCACATGTGGGCGTGGCGTTCCAGCCGATGAGCTCGCGCCGGGATCGTCGGCGGTAGAAGTTTAGTTATGCACGCCGGTAATTTCGGTGTGAAAGTTACAGTTTTTTCTGACTACCCACCCGTCGCAAGACAGGTGGGTGGTAATTTTTTGACTAGAGAGATTTCGCTTTTCAGCCAGACCTAAAATACAAAGCACTGTTCTGTGCGTATGCTGCGTTGATCTTTGCTGCCTACATACAGCCCTTAGACCCGTACCTGTTCGAAGCTGACACGGACAAGAAAGCTCGGCTATTGCTCTTTCAAAGTTTGTTTTTTTCTTTGTGGCTCATTCCCGCTATACCCGCAATCGTTGGAGGCCTTGCCTTGCTGGGAATGTTTCCGATCCCGCGACTTCTTGCCAGAATTCTTGCGGGTTTCTCAGTCGTTCTGGGACTTTTTCTGACACTGGCATCTGGCGCTTTTGGGCCCTTTACTGACACTCAGGCCCTGCATGGTGTGAGCTTGACCATTGCCCTCGCATCCAGCTTCCTGATCTGGTCTGGTCTCAATGGGAAACCACAACCTTCATGGGCGGCAAAGATTGGGATATCGGTTGCGACCGTGACTGCGCTTTGGTCTCTGTTAACAGTTCCGGTGGTTCTTGTTCAGGCGCGCACAATCTCAGACGGCGCACCCTATTGCATCGCCGAACATGCAGAGAATTCTCCAGTCAAAGCCCTGTACGAATTGCGCGGATTTTCTTTCTACACCACCAAGACCGGATACAAATCTACATCCGCGTGGTACTTCCACGGCCTGATGATCGTCGATTACCCTGAAGAGCAACGTGTCTACAACTGGTCACCACGAAGATGGCGTTTCGATCAGGTTGAACGTCCGGATGGATTTATCAAACCCGTTAGAAACGTTTGCACGCCAGCCTGACCCGTTATTGCGCCGGGTGGGACGGCAAGTCCGGCATAGGCACCCAGCCCGGCAGTTCATCTGGCGACACCGAGACATGCAGTTTCTCTGACCGATCCCGCCCCACTTTGCGGTGCTTGCGCAGCAGGAAAATCTTTCCCCAGCCACGCCACGTGCCGACTGAACGAGCCGACGTGTCTGTTGGGTAACGATCGCGCCACCCTTCGGGCAACGGCAAGCCGTGCAACTCGGCCTTGTCCAGCATCCAAACCAGAGAGATGTTACTAAGCGGACGCGCCTCTTCGAACCCGTTCAATTGGCCACCGACATCGCCATGTGTGCCGCGGAACCAGACCTGCTCGACATGACCTTTGAATTCGGGCGTACATTTCCACAAGACCGGCTCAAACACTTCGCGAGTCTCGTCCAGTGCCATTGCGTGGTACCCGTGGCGCGTCGCCGGTCCAAGCTGGTGGGAGTGAAAGGCGTGACGCTCTTCGGCCCAGCGCCACAGCAGCGGCAGACGCATGCCCAGCGCTTTGACCGTATCCCAGACGCCAACCATCTCAATCGCCACATCTTCGTGACAAAATTGCTTCCGGAACTCGGCCGCAGCCGACCCGCTGGCATTGCATTCATAGTGCCGGTAGGCCTGCTTGATATTGCGCACAGTGGCATGTTCGGCCTTGAGCAGACCGATCATGTCAATCACACCAGCCAAGCTGCGCACACCGTAAGCGCCGCGTGAATAGCCGATGAAATAGATACGGTCGCCGGGTTTGTAGCGTGAAGCGAGATAGCCATATGCGCGGCGGATCTGGCGGTTGATGCCCCGCCCCATCATCACGTCTAGCGAGGACTTCCAGTTTTCCCATTGCACACCAGATTCGTAAAAGACGGACACTTTGCTGCCCATTTCGCGGCATAGTCGCAGGGTCTGGCCCGCATGGGTTTCATAGCCCGGCTCCAACGTCGACATGGTGCCGTCCAAGATAATCACGTGGCTGACGGGCTCGCGGTGAAGCGCCTCGGCGGAATGCTCGGACCGTAAGGGCCGTCCGAGCCATCCCAGTACCTTTCTACTCAGCCGCGACAGAACCATGCGTCAGCAATTCCCATACTCTGTGAGGTGTGAAAGGCATATCCGCCTGCCGCACCCCATGATCCCAGAGCGCATCCTGAACCGCGTTTGCCACAGCAGCCAGCGCGCCCACTGTGCCGGCCTCACCACATCCTTTCATCCCCATCGGGTTGGAGGTTGACGGAACCGGCGCCGAGGTAAACTTAATCATGGGTATGTCCGCTGCACGGGGCAAGGCGTAATCCATAAACGAAGCCGTGAGCAGTTGTCCGTGATCGTCATGCACCACACGTTCATCCAAGGCTTGACCGATGCCTTGCACCACCCCGCCATGCACCTGCCCTTCGGCCAGCATCGGATTGATAAGGTTACCAAAATCATCAACCACAGTATAGCGGTCCACCCATGTTTTGCCAGTGTAGGAATCGATCACGACTTCGGCAACATGCGCACCGTTGGGATAGCTGCGCGCATCCAGGTTGGCGCGGGCGTCATGCTGTAGCAGATCCATGCGCCCGTCGATGCGCGCCATCTCGGCTGCTTCGATCAGGGTCGGCGTCAGGTTGGAGCCCGGCGCTCGGAATGTCTCGTGGTCAAAACTCACATCACTTTCCTCAACCCCCATCTTATCGGCAAGATAAGGCGTGAATGCGGCGATCATCTTGTCAATCGTGGCCAGAGTTGCGGTGCTTTGCACCGTGACCGAGCGTGAACCACCCGTGCCGCCGCCATGGGCAAGCCGGTCGGTATCGCCCTGAATGACAATGACGTGGTCCATCGGAACGCCGGTCTGATCCGACAGGAACTGCGCATATACCGTCTCATGCCCCTGCCCGTTCGATTGGGTTCCAACGTAGAGATTCACCGTGCCATCCTCGCAAAACTCGACCTTCGAGTTTTCGGAAGGGTCCCCCAAAATACTTTCAATGTAGTAACAGAGTCCCTGCCCGCGGATCAGGCCCCGTTCGGCATCTACAGCTTTGCGGGCGTCAAACCCAGTTGTCTGCTCAGCCGCGCGGCTGAGGATCATGTCGAACTCACCAACATCGTAAGTTTCGCCAGTGGCAGAGGTATAAGGAAAATCGCCGGGGCGAATGAAGTTCTTGCGCCGCAATTCCCATGGGTCAACGCCCAGCTCGCGCGCGGCACGATCCATCGCGCGTTCAAGCACGTAAATCGCCTCGGGCCGACCTGCGCCGCGATATGCGTCGACCTGCGTCGTGTTCGTATAGAACCCTTCGACCCGCAAATAAGTGGTCTGGACGTCGTAGACACCCATCAACACCTTGCTGAACAGGCTGGTCTGGATCGCCTGACCGAAGTGGCTGTTATAGGCGCCAAGATTCACCTTGCTGTGGACGCGGTAGGCAATGATCTTGCAATCGGCGTCGAAGGCCAGCTCGGCCAGCGAGGTCAGATCGCGGCCATGATGGTCAGACAGCATCGCCTCGGACCGGTCGGACATCCAGTGCACCGGCTGACCCAACTTCATCGCCGCCACTGAAACGCAGAAATATTCAGGGTATGGCATCACTTTCATACCGAAACCACCACCGACATCCGGGGTCGTGACGCGTATATCGTCCGCATCCAGTTTCAGCTTTTGTGCCAGTTGGGACTTCATCGCCCAGACGCCCTGACCTCCGTAAGAGAAATGCAGACGCCCGTCAGACCAATCGGCCTGGCAGCCACGCGGTTCCAGCGAACTGATGATGACCCTGTTGTCGGCGACGTTCAGCGACACGGTATGTGCGGCGGACTGAAAGGCAGCCTGGGTCGCGGTTTCGTCGCCCAATCCCCAATCAAAAGCGCGGTTATCAGGTGCTTGCGTGTGTAAAGTCTCACCACCTGCGTCAACGTCCAGTTTGGCCGGGCGTTCTTCTGTATCCATCCAGATCAACTCGACCGCGTCCTGCGCCTGGATCAGTGTATCCGCAACGACAACCGCCACCGGCTCGCCCACAAAGCGCACACGGTCCTTGGCCAGCATGTGCCGGTCCGGCGCAGCCGCCTTGGACCCATCGCGGTTCTGCAGGACTGCCGCATTCAGCACCGTGTCGATGCCTGTTGCGGCCAGATCGTCCAGCGTCATAACCAGCCGAACGCCGTCGGCACCCCGTGCGGCCTCAATATCCAGAGACGTGATGTCACCATGCGCCACCGGACTGCGGTAGAAAGCGGCAAACAAAGCGTTCCCGGGCACCGCATCATCCATGTAACGCCCCTGCCCGGTCAGGAATCGTTGATCCTCGGTCCGTTTCACCGGCTGGCTTCTGCCGAACTTTTCCATGGGGTGGCCCTCCTGCGCGATCTCAGGGGCGAGCGTAGCCCGCGACCCGGCAATGTCCAGCGGGGTTCGCCGAAATTCGTTTGCGCGCAAAGGATGTTCGGATAGCCTTGGGCCATGAGCTGGACGCATGATACCGTTTTTCCCTTCTCTGCCCCGATGACCAGCGGGCAGACGATCACACATGACGTTTATGTCGGCGGTGAAGGCCCACCGATCCTGATCCTTCAAGAGCTGCCAGGGATCGGGCCCGAAACGCTGGCGTTGTCCGCAAAGCTCAATGCATCCGGCTTTCGCGTCTACCTGCCTCATTTGTTTGGAACCTATGGCAAGGTTGAAATGGCCAAGAACATGGCCCGGTTGTTCTGCGTGCGGCGCGAGTTCAACATTTTTGCCCGTGGCAGACAGAGCCCAATTGCAGGATGGATGCGCGCCCTGACCCGTGAGATCAAGCAACGCGAAAACAGCGCCGGTGTGGGCGTCATCGGCATGTGCCTGACAGGCAGTTTTGCCCTTACTCTGATGGCCGAAGACGCAGTACTGGGTGGGGTAGCCAGCCAACCTGCACTGCCAATCCTCGGGGGCCGTCATCTTCACATGAGCGCTGACGACGTCGGCGCGGCCTCTGCGGGTATGGCCGCGAAGGGCCCCGGTCTGGCGATGCGGTATTCAGAAGACAAGCTTGCACCCAAGAAACTGATGCAGGCGCTCAAACAGGCATTCGGCGATCTGCTGGAAACGGTCGAATATCCCGGCAAGGATCATTCGCTGCTGACGCTGAATTTCCATGATCCCGCCTATCAACGCGTTGACGCCTATTTCAAAGCGCGCTTTGGCATGGCTTAGGCGCACTAGGCCTTCCCCTTACCGCGCGCATTCGCTATTGCAGTCGCTGACCCGAATTTGTTGACGCAGGACGCATCCCATGGCGATGGAAAAGACATTCAACGCGGCCGAGGCCGAGGCCCGCATTTATGAGGCCTGGGAACAGGCCGGAGCCTTCAAGGCTGGCGCGAACCGTTCGCGCGATGAAAGCTTTACCATCATGATCCCGCCGCCCAACGTGACGGGTGCGCTTCACGTTGGACACGCGTTCAACAACACGCTGCAGGACATCCTGATCCGCTGGCACCGCATGCGTGGCTTTGACACGCTGTGGCAACCGGGTCAGGACCACGCCGGCATCGCCACGCAGATGCAGGTCGAAAAGATGCTGGCCGCCACCCAACAGCCCAGCCGCACTGAACTGGGCCGTGAAAAATTCCTTGAGAAAGTCTGGGAATGGAAAGGCGAATATGGCGGCACGATCATCGAGCAGCTTAAGCGTCTGGGGTCTTCCTGTGACTGGTCGCGCAACGCATTTACCATGGCCGGTGCGGCGGGCGATCCGCGCACGGGGCATGAGAACTCGGCCAACTTCCATGATGCGGTGATCAAGGTCTTCGTCGACATGTACGAGAAGGGCCTGATCTATCGCGGCAAGCGCCTGGTCAACTGGGATCCACATTTCGAGACCGCGATCTCGGACCTCGAGGTCGAAAATATCGAGGTCGCCGGCCATATGTGGCACTTCAAATATCCGCTGGCCGGGGGTGAGACCTATACTTACGTCGAAAAAGACGAGGACGGGAATATCGTGCTGGAAGAAGAGCGCGATTACATCTCGATCGCCACGACCCGCCCCGAGACAATGCTGGGTGATGGCGCGGTTGCGGTTCATCCGTCGGATGAACGCTATGCGCCCATCGTCGGCAAACTGTGCGAAATCCCGGTTGGCCCGAAAGAGCATCGCCGCCAGATTCCGATCATCACCGATGACTACCCCGATCCCGATTTCGGCTCGGGCGCGGTGAAGATCACCGGCGCGCATGACTTCAACGATAACATGGTGGCCAAGCGCGGCGGCATTCCGATGTACCGCCTGATGGACACCAAAGGTGCAATGCGGGCAGATGGTGCACCATACGCCGAAGCGGCAGGCAAGGCTCAGGAATACGCGCGCGGGCGCGAATTCACAGAGAACGAAATCGACGCGATCAACCTCGTGCCTGATCACCTGCGCGGGCTCGACCGCTTCGAGGCCCGGGCGAAGGTGGTGGAAGAAATCACCGCTGACGGTCTGGCCGTCATGACGCGCGCCGACGATCCAGTTCTGGGCACCAAGCTGGGCGAAGATGATGATCCCGCAGCGCAGGTGCCGCTTGTCGAGAGCAAGCCGATCATGCAGCCCTTCGGCGACCGTTCAAAGGTCGTGATCGAACCGATGTTCACTGACCAGTGGTTCGTCGACGCCGAAAAGGTCGTCGGCCCCGCGCTGGATGCGGTCAAGGATGGTACGGTCAAGATCATTCCTGAATCGGGCGAGAAGACCTATTACCACTGGCTGGAAAATATCGAGCCCTGGTGCATCTCGCGCCAGTTGTGGTGGGGACACCAGATACCGGTTTGGTACGGTCTCGACCTATCAGCAGAAGAGTTCATCGACGGCGAGAATGATGGCAATCTTGATTTGGTCGAGATGGGTCGCTTGCTGAATGAAGGTGGCATGCTGCACCGTGGCAATGTCATGGAATGCGCAGCGAGCCTTGCGGCGGTGACCGAGAAATTCCTCGACGACAACGCAAACATCCCCAGCCCACTGAGCCACGCGACTGTCATCGAGGTCGCCGACAAGCAGGAAGCGATCCATCAATTCGCCGAAAGCCTTGCGCAGTATGCAATCGAACAGGATCCGACCAAGCTGGTTTACCCGGTCTGGCGTGACCCTGACGTCCTCGACACATGGTTCTCCTCCGGCCTCTGGCCCATCGGCACGCTGGGCTGGCCCGAGCAGACCGAGGAGCTGGAACGCTACTTCCCTACGGACGTTCTGATCACTGGCTTCGACATCCTGTTCTTTTGGGTCGCCCGGATGATGATGATGCAATTGGCCGTGGTCGATCAGGTCCCGTTCCACACCGTCTACCTGCACCAGCTCGTCCGCGACGAGAAGGGCAAGAAGATGTCCAAGACCACCGGCAACGTCATCGACCCGCTGGAAATCGTGGACGAATTCGGCGCCGACGCGCTGCGCTTTACCAACACGTCGATGGCGGCGATTGGCGGCGTGCTGAAACTGTCGCGCGAACGCATCACCGGTTATCGCAACTTCGGCACCAAGCTGTGGAACGCCGTCCGCTTCGCCGAAATGAACGAAGTCTTTACCGACGCAGTGCCGCAGTTGGATGTGGCCGACCTGGAGCCCAAGGCCGCCGTGAACCGCTGGATCATCGGCGAAACCGCCCGCGTGCGCGAAGAGGTCGACGCGGCGTTGGAAAGCTATCGCTTCAACGATGCGGCGAACGGGCTTTATGCCTTTGTCTGGGGCAAGGTCTGTGATTGGTACGTGGAACTGTCCAAACCGCTGCTGCAAGGCGACGATGCCGAAGCACAGGCTGAAACCCGCGCCACAATGCGCTGGGTTCTGGACCAGTGCATGGTTCTGCTGCACCCGATCATGCCCTTCATCACCGAAGAGTTGTGGGGCCTGACCGGCAGCCGCGCCAAGATGCTGGTGCATGCCGACTGGCCAACCTATGCCGCCGCTGATCTGGTCGATGCCGACGCGGATCGCGAGATGAACTGGGTGATCTCGGTGATCGAGAACACCCGCTCGGCCCGCGCCCAGATGCGGGTTCCGGCGGGCCTGTACGTGCCGATGCTGGTGACCGAGATCGACGCGCACGGCCAGGCCGCCTGGGACCGGAACGAGGCGCTGATCAAACGTCTGGCGCGGATCGACAGCCTGACCAAAGCGGATGAATTGCCCAAGGGCACCATCTCGATTGCCGCCCCCGGAGCCTCCTTTGGCCTGCCGCTGGCGGATATCATCGACATCGGTGCGGAAAAGGAACGGTTGGAGAAAGCCAAGGGCAAACTGGCCAAGGAACTTGGTGGCCTGCGCGGCCGTCTGAACAACCCCAAATTCGTGGCCTCGGCCCCGAAAGACGTGGTTGCGGAAGCCAAAGCCAACCTCGCCGCCCGCGAGGAAGAAGAGGCCAAACTGAACGAAGCCCTCGCCCGGCTGGCTGAAATCGCCTGATCTTCATCTTGTCCTTAATGTTCAAACCCCCGGCCCCGTCGCTGATCCGACGGGGTTTTCTTTTGCACGATGGGACCTTGCCCGACCCTGCCCCCGCTTGTTAGCAATCTGCGACCACAATATTCCGAGGCCGTCATGACGCACACAGCCCCACCGATCCAGACAGTCTCGACCGGGCTGGTTGTGGCAATCGTCGGCTTCTTCAGCTCTTTCCCGATTGTATTGCAAGGGTTGGCGGCGATGGGCGCATCCCCGGCGCAGGCGGCGTCCGGATTGATGATGGCGGCGATCGCCATGGGCCTGACCGCCATTGTGCTAAGCCTGTGGTATAGGCAGCCGATCAGCGTGGCCTGGTCCACACCGGGTGCTGCCTTGTTGGCGGTGTCTGCCACACCGGCTCTCGGATTCGCTGAGGCGACGGGCGCGTTCCTATGTGCAGGGGCATTGACTGTGTTGGCCGGGTTGTGGCGACCTTTGGGGCGGTTGGCCGCGGCGATACCTACGACTCTGGCGCAGGCCATGTTGGGGGGCGTGTTGCTGCCGCTTTGCATACTACCCTTTCAGGCGGCGGTCGAGCTGCCATGGCAAGCCTTGCCGGTGATCCTGACTTGGTTCATCGCCGGCCGGATCAACCGCCTGTTTGCCGTTCCGGCTGCGGTTGTAGCAGCGGCAGCCGTCGTGGTTTTGAACGCCGGGGACGCGTCGCTGACACCGACGCAATGGATCGCGGCTCCGGTCTGGACCACGCCCAACTTCTCTGTGGCTTCGGTCATCGGAATTGCCGTGCCGCTGTTCATTGTCACGATGGCGACTCAGAACATCCCCGGAATCGCGGTGATCCGCAGCTTTGGTTATGCGCCGCAGACAGGCAAGCTGTTCTCGGCCGTAGGCATTTCCAGCATCTTGTCCTCTCCGTTCGGTGCGCCCGCAACCTGTCTTGCCGCTATCACTGCGGCGATGTGTTCCAACAAAGACAGCCATCCAGACCCCAAACAACGCTACTGGTCCGCGATAATGGGTGGGGTATTCTATTGCCTGTTCGGAGTGTTCGCCGTGGCAATCACCGGGTTCGCAATTCATGCCGATCCACTGTTGATGGGCACGCTGACCGGTGTTGCACTGATCGGAGTGATGGCCAATGCCACTTCAGCGGCGCTGGAAGTTCCAGCCGAGCGCGAAGCGGCCATCCTGACCTTTGCCATCACTGCATCCGGCATTACCGCGTTTGGACTCGGCGCGGCTGTCTGGGGTCTGTTGGCGGGTGGCATTGCCTATCTGGTTACGCAACGCGTCAGATAGCCGGTTTCAACCTCCCTGCGGATCACGTATGAAGAGGCTATGTTTGGAGCGCTGGGAAAACTGGTCGAGCGCCAGATCAAGAAAGCCCAGGCCGAGGGTCAGTTGCAGGGCCTCGAGGGCGAAGGCCAACCGCTGCCTGACCGGTCATCCGAGGCATTGAGCGACCCGGCCACCGCCGCCGGCCATCGGATCATGGCCCAGGCAGGTGTTTTGCCAGAAGAATTCGACATCAAAAAGCAGCTCGATATCGCGAGACGGGACTACGCGACCCTGACGGACCCCGCCGAGCGTAAGGCAGCCATGGCTCGCATCGCCGATCTGGAGATGCGCTACAACATGGCCCGCGACGCACGGCGGTCTTTTATGCGGTGATCATTTGAATTCAGGCTTGCGGCCCTGCATCTGCGCCATCACCACTTCCATTTGATCAGGCTTGCCGATCAATTCCACCTGTTCAGCGGATTCCGCCATCAGAACGTCTGCGCGTGCCTGAGTTTCGGCGACTTCGATCAATCGCTTGGCGGCACGGATGGCCGAAGGGCTTTGGCCGGCGATGTTCTCGGCGATGGCAAGCGCCTCGGTCAATGGGTCATCGGACAGCTGCGTGACAAGGCCCCAATCGGCCGCCTGCGGCGCGCCGATTGGGCGGGCTGTGTAAGTCAGCAGGCGCAGCACGTCCGAGCGGACCAGCCGAGGCAGCAGAACCATGCCACCCATGTCGGGGATGATGCCCCATTTCATCTCCATCACGGCCAGTTTCGCCTCGGGATGCGCGATACGGATATCCGCGCCCAACGCGATTTGCAGGCCACCGCCATAGGCCACACCCTGAATTGCGCAGATCACCGGAACCGGAACGCGACGCCAGATCAGGGCAAGTTCCTGCATTTCGTTGGCGTCTTCATGACTGCGGGTCATCAGCCATTCCGTTGGGTCCATATGGGCCATCTTGGCAAAGCTTGCCATGTCGAGCCCGGCGCAAAAGCTTTTGCCTTCGCCGGACAGGACCACGGCACGGGCATCCGATGCGGTGACCTCTTGCCCGGCGGACAGAAGCGCCTTGATCATCGCATCATCCAGCGCATTCATCTTGTCGCCTCGGGTCAGAGTGACATGGGCAACGTGGTCTTGATAGGCAACGGATACGCGTGACATGGGGGACCTCCCGAAATTCAATTGCTGCAAACATGCCCGGACAGAGTGCGGAATACCACTGCGACGTCAGGGCATTTCGCTGACAGGCATTCGTCCGAACCACGGGGAATCGAGGGTCATGACATAGAACTGATCGCCTACGATCTTGCCTCCGGTCGTGATGCCCAAGCGGCCTTCCGGGTCCTGTAGCGTGCGCAGGATCGTACCGTCGCTATCAAACTGCACCATCATGCCGCGATGGATTGGTGCGGGGCGTACTGCCGGACCCAACCGCCAGATCACCTTGCGCAGGAACGGGTACGCCATCAGTGCCTCGGACGGGACCCGCGGGCTGGCGAAGGCCATCCAATAGGTGCCGTCACCCTGAGCCTCGAGGTTGTCAGGATAACCGGGCAGGTTTTCCAACAGGATCTCTTGTTGCCCTGCTTTTTGTCCGGTCAGCCACAGCTTGAGCACGCGCGCGCGACCTGTTTCCGCGATCAGCAGAAAATCCTCATCAGGTGAAAGCGCGACACCGTTGGTATAGACAAAACCCTCGGCGATCTTCTGGGTGCGGCCATCGGCTGTGCGACGCGCGACGTAACCTGTATCGGACTGTTCCCAGATGGTGAGGACAGAGGTCGGTTTGGTCCCGCCCATGGTTTCCGGGTCGAAGCGGTCAGATGAATTCGAGAAGTAAATCGTGCCATCCTGCGCCACATCCAACTGGTTCGCGTAGATCACTGGCGCACCGTTGATGTCACCCACCACCCTGTCCAACGTGCCCGGGCCAGTCCAACGCATTACGCCGCGAAAGCTGTCGGCGATGTAAAGCGCGCCATCCGGTCCGGCCTTAAGGCCCAGGGGACGCCCGCCAAGTTGGTCAACTGCAACCGGTTCCGCCGCGTCGATGCGATAGAGGGTGCCTGCCAGACTGGTCGTGTAGACTGATCCATCGGGCATGACGGCGATGTCTTCAGGGCCGATCTCTTCCCCCGGCAGGCGGATCAGTTGCGCTGCGTCCAGTGCTGTATTTTCGACGAAATCCCCAGTGAATCCGGCATCTTCCGGCATCTCGACGGCAACAGGTTCAACCGGGACGGGCCAGAATAGTAGATAGGCGAGGCCCAGGAGAATAACGGCAACGAAAATGCGCATCTGCGCTCCTTTTTCAAATGTCTTATCCTGCGCGCCAAAACATGGTGCGTGCTTGCTCATTGATCGGGCTTGGGGTTATCTGCGGACATGACCGAACCTCGATACACCCCGCTAGCCCAAACCCTGCCCGCCACCGTGCCCTTTGTGGGCCCCGAAACGCAAGAGCGTCAACGTGGCGCGTCATTTGTTGCGCGATTGGGAGCCAACGAGAGCATTTTCGGACCGTCCCCCCGCGCGATCGAGGCCATGGCACAAGCGGCGTCAGAGATCTGGATGTATGGCGACCCCGAAAACCATGACCTGCGCCATGCTTTGGCAGACCATCACGGCATATCGTCGGAAAATATTGTTGTGGGCGAAGGGATTGATGGGCTTTTGGGCTATCTGGTGCGGCTGATTGTCGGCCCCGGGGATGCCGTTGTCACCTCGGACGGGGCCTATCCGACCTTCAACTATCATGTGGCCGGGTTCGGCGGCATTCTTCACAAGGTACCGTATTCAGGTGATCACGAAGACCCCTCAGCCCTGTTTGCCAAGGCTGCTGAGGTCGACGCCAAGCTGGTCTATCTGGCCAATCCGGACAACCCGATGGGAAGCTGGCATTCTGGCGCGGATATTGTGGCCGCCATGGACGCTTTGCCCGATGGGTGCCTGCTGGTTCTGGATGAGGCCTATGTGGAATGCGCGCCAGAGGGGACGGCTGCGCCTGTAGGTATCGACGACCCCCGCGTTATCCGGATGCGAACCTTCTCGAAGGTCTATGGCATGGCGGGTGCACGGGTTGGGTATGCCATGGGCACGCGGGATCTGATCGCGTCCTTCAACAAAGTGCGCAACCATTTCGGCATGAACCGCGCCGCGCAGACCGGGGCTTTGGCGGCTTTACAGGATGGCGCGTGGCTGGAGCATATCCAAGCGCAGATCGCAGAGGCACGTGAGCGGATCGGCGCGATTGCCCGGGAAAATGGATTGGCGGCCCTGCCTTCGGCCACCAATTTCGTGGCGATTGACTGTGGGCAGGACGGGGGTTTTGCCAAGGCCGTTCTGGATGCATTGGTCGCGCAAGGGATATTTGTCCGAATGCCGTTTGCTGCACCTCAGAACAGGTGCATTCGGATCAGCTGTGGAGCGGCGTCTGATCTGGACGCGTTTGCCGCTGCTTTGCCCAAGGCGCTTGTGGTCGCGCGCGGACGGGCTGACTGATCCTTTTCCATACGGTCGGACAGCAAAGGGGGGCTGTCTGCCCCCCATCGCGCCACTGCGCGATCCCCCCGGGGATATTTTTAGCCAGATGAAGAGGCGGATCGCGCAGGGACCCCAATAGGGTGTCAGGCGGCCAGTACGGCGGCGGCGGCTTCGAGGGCACCCGTGCCACGCGGTATATCAAGTGCGGCCATGGCTGTTTCCATTCCACCCAGAATGGCCATCACCATCTGCCCGTTGACATGACCCATATGGCCCAGGCGGAAACAGCCGTCATAGTCCTCCATTCCCAATCCGATGCCCAGTGTCAGGCCCAACTGGTTTTCGGTGAATGCGCGCAGGGCTGTGCCGCGGCTGTCCGTCAGGCGCAATGCGGTGACGGCGTGGCTGCGGTGGGCGCGGTCAGCGACGTTCAGATGCAGCGCGCCGCCTTGTGCCCAGGTTTCGCAGGCTGCCCATATGGCCTTGGCCAGTCGTTCGTGACGGGCCCAGACCTGTTCGATCCCCTCTGCATGGATCAGGTCCAGCGCGGCGCGCAAACCGTAGAGATGGTGCGTGGGCGCTGTGCCGTTGAAATACTGGTAGAACAGGTCTGGATGGGCACGCGGTTGCCAGTCCCAGTATTGCGAAACACGCGGCATGGTGGCCCGCTTGGCTTGCGCCTTTTCGTTGAAGAAGACAAAGCCGGCGCCTGCCGGGGTCATCAGCCCCTTCTGACAGGCGGTGACAGTGACATCGACGCCCCATTCATCCATCTCGAACCGGTCACAGCCCAGCGAGGCGATACAGTCTGCCATCAACAGCGCCGGGTGGTTCAGATCGTCCAAAAGCTGACGCAATGCCGGGATGTCGTTGCGGATCGAACTGGATGTATCCACGTGCACCGCCAGAACGGCCTTGATCTGGTGGTTTTGATCCGCACGCAACGCATCTGCGATCCGGTCGAAATCCCAGGCGGACGAGCTGCCGAAATTGATCAACTGTACCTTTGCCCCGAGCCCCTCGGCCATTTCGGCCCAACCGTGGGTAAACCGGCCCGAGGCGGGGGCCAGAACGGTTTCGCCGGGGGCGATCACGTTGGACAGCGCCGCCTCCCATGTGCCGTGGCCATTGGCGATATAAATGGCGACGTTGTGTTTTGTGCCAGCAACCCGGCACAGATCGCGCGTCAGGCCGGGCATCATATCAATTAGTTCGCCATCATAGATGTTGGGCGACGGACGGTGCATGGCTTGCAAAACCGCGTCCGGCATGACCGAAGGGCCTGGAATGGCCAAATATGCCCGCCCCTGGGAAAGGGAAACTGTCTGTGTCATGGAGTCAACCTGTATGAATTGACGCCCACCTTAGCGAGGGGCCGGGCGGCGTCAATCCGCCAGCTTCGATGCCTCGCGCGCAAGTGTTTCGATCCCGGCCCAGTCGCCGTTTTCGACCATTTTCTTCGGCGCGACCCAGCTGCCGCCAGCGCAGACCACATTGGACAAAGACAGGTAATCGCGGGCGTTGGTTGGGGACACACCACCCGTAGGGCAGAAGCTGATCTGTGGCAGCGGCGCGCCGATCGCCTTCAGTGCAGACGCACCACCTGAAGCCTCGGCCGGGAAGAACTTCAGCATGTCATAGCCCTTTTCCAGCAACGCCATCGCTTCGCTTGCTGTGGCGGCGCCGGGCAGCAGCGGCAGACCTTCGGCCTCGCACGCCGCGAGCAGGACATCTGTGGCGCCGGGGGAAACGCCAAACAGCGCGCCGGCTTGTTTGGCAGCACGGACATCATCGGGTGTGACCAGTGTACCTGCACCGACCACGCCGCCGGGCACTTCGGACATGGCCTTGATCGCATCCAGCGCCGCCGGGGTGCGCAAGGTCACTTCAAGCGCCGGCAAACCACCTGCGACCAGCGCCTCGGCCAGAGGGCGAGCCTGAGCGGCGTCATCGACGACCAGAACCGGAACAATGGGCGCAAGTGCGCAGATTTCACGGGTGCGTTGGGTTTTGGACATCTCTTATGCTCCGAATATGCTGGCGCCTGCGTCGGCAGACCCGACATTCTGCCGGAACGCATCGAAAAGGTCGCGCCCGACACCGTGTTGGTTGGCTGAAAGGTCGGCGGTTGAGGGCACACGATCCAGAACGCCTTCGGTCAGGATTTCCAACTCACCCTTGACCGCATCAACGCGCAGAAGATCACCGTCTTGCAGGTAGGCGATGGGCCCGCCATCCAGCGCTTCGGGGCAGACATGAATGGCAGCGGGTACTTTGCCGGAAGCACCCGACATGCGGCCATCGGTGACCAGTGCCACTTTCTGCCCGCGGCCCTGCAAAATCGACAGGATAGGTGTCAGCGAGTGCAGCTCAGGCATTCCATTGGCCTTGGGACCTTGGAAGCGAACAACCACAATGACGTCATCGGTGAACTCTCCGGCCTTGAATGCGGTTTTGACCTCATCCTGACCGTGAAACACGCGCACGGGGGCTTCGACGACCTGATGTTCTGGCGCAACCGCCGAGACTTTCATGACAGCAGTGCCCAGATTTCCAGTCAGGCGCGAGAGGCCACCGGTGGGTTGGAAAGGGTCTTTGGCCGGGCGCAGGATCTTTTCGTTCAGGCTGTGACCCGCGCCGTCCTGCCAGATCAACTCGCCATCAATCAGCTTGGGTTCCTTGGTATAGTTGTGTAGCCCCTGCCCCGCGACGGTCAGTGTGTCCGGATGCAGCAAGCCATCTTCAAGCAGCGTTCCGATCGTGTACCCTAGGCCGCCGGCCGCATGGTAGTGGTTCACATCTGCCAGACCGTTGGGATAAACCCTTGCGACCAGCGGCACGACTGCGGAAATGTCGGAAAAATCCTGCCAGTCCAACACGATACCACCGGCGCGCGCCATGGCGATCAGGTGGATCAGAAGATTGGTTGAACCACCAGTCGCCATCAGGCCCACGATACCGTTGACGAAGGCGCGTTCATCCAGAATCTGACAGACCGGTGTATAGCTGTTGCCCAACGCGCTGAGTGACAGGGCACGCCGCGCGCCTTCCTCGGTCAGGGCGTCACGCAGCGGGGTATTCGGATTGACGAAGCTGGAGCCCGGCAGGTGCAGGCCCATGAACTCCATCAGCATCTGGTTGGTATTGGCGGTGCCGTAGAAGGTACAGGTGCCGGGGCCGTGATAAGCCGCCATTTCAGCCGCCATCAGCTCTTCGCGGCCCACCTCTCCGGAGGCGAATTTCTGTCGGACCTTGGCTTTTTCGTCGTTCGGCAAGCCGCTGGTCATTGGTCCTGCGGGCAGGAACACGGCTGGCAGATGGCCAAAGACCTGCGCGCCGATGATCAGACCGGGGACAATCTTGTCACAAACCCCGAGGAACACGGCCGCGTCGTACGTGTTATGGCTGAGCGCCACACCGGTCGCCAGCGCAATCACATCGCGCGAGAACAAAGACAGTTCCATTCCCGCTTCGCCCTGGGTGACACCGTCACACATGGCGGGCACACCGCCTGCCACCTGTGCCGTTCCACCGGCGGCGCGGATCGCGTCGCGGATCAGGGCGGGATACCGTTCGAACGGCTGATGGGCCGAAAGCATGTCATTATAGGCGGTGACGATGCCCAGATTGCCGGCGGTGCCGGTGGCCATCGATTGCTGATCTGCGCCTGCGCCCGCATAGGCATGGGCCTGACCGCTACAGGACAGATGCGCACGGGCAGGACCTTTGGATCTGGCCTGCTCCATCCGTTCAAGATGGGGGCCGCGCAGATCGGCGCTGCGGTCGATGATCCGTCCGGTGACATCGGAAATGACTGAGTGAACCATGATTACCCTCCGATCTGACGCCAGCGACGCCCATCGCGATGCATCAGCATCAATGCTTCTTCGGGGCCTGAACTGCCCTGATCGTATCGTGCGGGTCGATCACCCCGTTGTTCCCACCCCTGAACGATGGGATCGACCCAGGCCCAGGCGGCCTCGGCCTCATCCCCGCGCATGAACAGGGTTTGATCGCCACGGATAACATCCATCACCAGACGTTCATAAGCGTCCGGCGCTTGCGCTTCGGCCCCCAGTGCATCGGCAAAGCTCATGTCAAGCGCAACGTCCGACAGGCGGAAGCCCCCCGGCCCCGGATCCTTTATCGTGGTGCGCAAGGTGATGCCTTCATCAGGTTGCAACCGGATCACCAATACGTTGCCATGCAGCGGACCGACATTGGGGAAAATCGTATGCGGAGGGTCACGAAAGAACACCGCAATTTCAGATTCGCGTGCCCGCAGGCGTTTACCGGTGCGCAGATAGAACGGCACACCTGCCCAGCGCCAGTTACCGATATGAACCTTGAGGGCAATGAAGCTTTCGGTGCGGCTGGCGGGGTTGCCGACATGATCGACATAGCCGCCCTCGCCTTTTTCGGCCCGGTACTGGCCGCGCGCGATGTCGGACTGGGCAACGGGTTCCAGCGCTTCGATAACCTTGACCTTCTCGTCTCGCACCGCGTTGGGCGAGAATTTCGACGGCGGTTCCATCGCGGTCAGGCACGCCAACTGCACAAGATGGTTCTGGATCATGTCCCGCATCGCGCCGGACTGATCGTAATAGGCCCCGCGCCCTTCGACGCTTACGGTCTCGGCTACTGTGATCTGCACGTGATCAACATGGGTCGAATTCCAGAGTGGTTCGAACAGCGAGTTCGCAAAGCGCAGCGCCATTAGGTTCTGCACGGTCTCTTTGCCCAGATAATGGTCGATCCGGTAAATCTGATGTTCTTCGAAACAGGCACGCAAGCCTTCGTTCAGCGCCTTCGCTGAGGCCAGGTCGTGCCCAAATGGTTTTTCGACGACAATGCGGCTGTCCGGTGTCGCAAGGCCAGCGTCATGCAGCCGCTGCGCGATACCCGAAAAAAGGCTTGGACCAACGGACAAATAAAAGGCCCGCACGACGTCATCGCGCATCAGCTCTTTCAGATCAGACCACCCGACCTCACCCAGAGCGTCCACGGGCACGTATTCGACATGGGCAAGGAACCGATCCAATGTCTGTTGGGAAAAACCCGGCGCGAACTGTTGCATCGATTTGCGGACCTGATCGCGAAACCCGTCGCTGTCGATATCAGAGCGTGCCGTACCGATGATCCGCGCGGCGTCGGGCATTTGCCCGACCTCGAAGCGATGGTACAGGCCCGGCAGGATCTTACGCTGCGCCAGATCGCCGGTCGCGCCGAAAAGCACCAGATCGAATGGCTCTACCGGAATTACGCGTGAAACCATCACGGGCTCCTTTTGAGTTTGCCGATATCAGCTTAGCACGGCGTGAAAACCCGCAAAACCTGATATGTTATCGCTAACATTGCTTGTCTATTAGAAAGTCGCCCATAAAAAATCAAGCATAGTTTGACAAAACCGGCTCGTTTTGCGCATTAAGTCTGATTGCGCAGCCAATCCATCACCGCAGGACGCACGGATTGGTCGCCGCGATGGCGTGCATCAGCGATGATTTTGCGAACTTCCGTCAGGTTACACCGCAAAAGAAGGCTTTTGACCGGACCGATTGAGGCAGGGCGCATCGACAGCGTCCGTATCCCCATTGCCGCAAGGCACAACGCCTCAACCGGGCGACCCGCATCTTCGCCACAGAAGCTGAGCGGGGTATCCGAGATATCGCAGCGTTCCACGATACGTTCCATCAGGCTCAGGAAGCTGACATTCAGTGTGTCATAGCGACGGCGGACCAGTTCGTTCTCACGGTCAGCGGCAAAGAAGAACTGCTTGAGATCGTTCCCGCCAATCGAAATGAAATCCACCTCGTCAAAGAACTTCTGCGGCGCAAAGGCCAGCGACGGGGTTTCCAGCATCGCGCCCACTTCAAGCGTTTCGGGCAAGACATGGCCCAGTCGCTTTTCCCGCTCGATGGTTTTGTTCACTTCCCAGCGGGCTTCGCGATATTCCTCGGCCTGTGCGACAAAGGGGAACATGATGGTCAGCGGCCGGCCATTGGCCGCCCGCAGCAGGGCCTGCAACTGCATCCGCATGACGCCGCGCTTATCCAGACCAACCCGAATAGCGCGCCAGCCCAGCGCCGGGTTTGGTTCCGCCACGTGCTTCATATAAGGCAGAACCTTATCAGACCCGATATCGAGTGTGCGGAACACGACCCTCTTGTCCGCCGCCGCGTCCAGAACGCGCTGATACTGGCTGACCAGTTCAGACCGTTTCGGCATCTGGTTTCGGATCAGAAACTGCAGTTCCGTTCGGAAGAGGCCAACACCCTCGGCGCCCGAGGTGCCAAGCGACGGCAGGTCGGCCATCAGACCCGCATTCATCACCAGGTTTATCCGCGATCCGTCCCGCGTCACGCAGGGAGTTTCGCGGATCGAAGCATAACGTTCCTGCGCCTTGGCCTGCATCGCGATCTTGTCTCGGAAGGCACTGACCACGCTGTCTTCCGGGCGCAGATGCACAACACCCTGGTCACCATCGACCAGAATGTGATCTCCGTTCAGTGCCTCGGTGGTGATCCGGCCCACATGCACGACCAAAGGAATCGCCAGCGCTCTTGCAACGATGGTGGCATGGCTGCCAACAGACCCTTCTTCAAGCACGATCCCTTTCAGCGCCCGCCCGTATTCCAGCAGGTCGCCGGGGCCGATATTGCGCGCGACCAGGATCGGATCGGGTGGCAGATCGGCACTGTCGGTCTTGCCCTGCCCTGTCAGAATGCGCAGCAGCCGGTTGCTGAGATCGTCCAGATCCGCCAGCCGTTCACGCAGATAGGGATCGGTGACCTGCCCCATGCGCGCACGGGCCTGGGATTGTTCTTTCTCCACCGCGGCCTCGGCGCTGAGACCCAGGGCAATGTCTTCCTCCATCCGCCGCATCCAGCCTTTGGAATTGGCGAACATACGATAAGCTTCCAGCACCTTCAGCTGTTCCTTATCGCCGCCCTGAGAAATCTCGAGCATCTTGTCGACACCGACGCGCAGTTCTTCTACTGCGCCGACCAGACGTTCGCGTTCCCGGTGCGGGTCTTCGGCAATTGGATTGGTTACAACCACGCGCGGTTCGTGCAGCCAGACATGCCCTTCGGCGGAACCTTCCTGCGCCGGACCACCGCGCAACAGAACGGATTGCTGGTGCAGTGGCGACAAGGCCGCGCCCTCGCCGACAAAGGCACCCAATTCGGCCATTTCGGCCAACACCATGGCCACCACTTCAAGCGCATAAATCTCGTCAGCGGTGAACTCGCGCGCCTCGCGGGACTGGACAACCAGAACACCTAGCTTTTCCCCTAGGCGCTGAACCGGCACGCCCAGGAAGGAGGAATATCGTTCCTCGCCGGTTTCCGGCATATAGCGGAAGCCCTTGGCCGACGGCGCGTTGGCGGTGTTGACAACCTTGCCGAACTTGGCAACCCGCCCGACAAGACCTTCGCCCATGCGCATCCGGGTTTTGTGGACCGCTTCGGGCGACAGGCCTTCGGTCGCGCAAAGCTCGAGCGTGTCTTCATCGCGGAACAGGTAGATCGAGCACACCTCGGCCCTGATACTATCAGCAATCAGGTGCGTGATCCGGTCAAGACGTTCCTGACCGGCGGCTTCGCTTGCCATTTCTTCGCGTAGCCGACGCAGCAGCTTGCGGGATTCTGTTTCCGTGCCGTCTGACATGGCCCAACCGATTTAATGTGTCAGGCGAAACCTTTGGCCGATCAGCTCAGGCCGCCTTGTCCAGTTCAAAGGCATCATGCAGCGCCTGAACGGCAAGTTCCATGTATTTCCGATCCACAAGTACGGAAATTTTGATCTCGGAGGTTGTAATGACCTTGATGTTGATCCCCTCATCCGAGAGCACCTTGAACATCTTGGCCGCAACACCCGATTGCGAGCGCATCCCGATTCCCACAACCGAGACTTTGCAGACATCGGTGTCTGCCACCAGCTCTGCATAGTTCAACTCGCCCTTTTCCTTGATCGCCAGCAGCGCTTTTTCGGCACGGGCCACCTGATCGGTGGGGCAAGAGAACGTCATGTCCGTGCGGCCCTCGTCCGAAATGTTCTGGACGATCATATCGACATTCACGCCCTCTTCGCTGAGGGCCGAGAAGATGGTCGTGGCGATGCCCGGCCGGTCGGCCACGGAAACAACAGTCATCTTGGCTTCGTCGCGGGAATAGGCCACACCGGCCACAACATTGGATTCCATGATATCCTCCTCGTCGCAGACCAGCGTGCCGGCCTCATCGGATTGTTCTTCAAAGCTTGACAGAACGCGCAGTTTCACCTTGTACCGCATCGCCAGTTCAACCGAGCGGGTCTGCAGCACCTTGGCACCAAGCGACGCCAGTTCAAGCATTTCCTCAAATGAGATGCGGTCCAGCTTGCGTGCTTTTTCACAGATGCGCGGGTCGGTGGTATAGACGCCATCAACGTCTGTGTAGATGTCACAGCGCTCAGCACCGAAGGCTGCCGCAAAGGCAACGGCTGTGGTGTCCGACCCACCCCTGCCCAGCGTGGTAATCCGGCCTTCCGGGCTGATGCCCTGGAACCCGGCAACCACGGCCACGCGCATACCTTCGCCGAATTTCTGGTTCAGGTTCTCGGTCGGGATTTCCTCGATCCGCGCCTGACTGTGCGCACTGGTGGTCAGCAGCGGCACCTGCCAGCCCTGCCAGCTGCGCGCAGGGATGTCCATTTCCTGCAAGGTCAGGGCCATCAGGCCGGCGGTCACGTTCTCACCTGAGGACACGACGGCATCGTATTCGCGCGCATCGAACAGAGGTGATGTCTCGTTCACCCAGCCCACAAGCTCGTTGGTTTTGCCCGACATGGCCGAGACGATGACGATCACGTCATAGCCCTTGGCAACTTCAACGCCGATACGCTTGGCAGCGCGGCGGATACGGTCCAGATTGGCGACTGATGTGCCGCCGAATTTCATTACGAGTACGGGCATGGGGGCAAAAGTCTCCGCGCCTTGGATTATAAGTTCCGTGCCTCATAAGCGAGGGGCACCGCAAGGGCAAGGGCGCAAAGGGGTCACCCCTGCGGCGCAGGGCCGCTTTACATTGCACCGGCACGGTGTCAGCCTATGAAGAACAACCAATTCAAGAGGTTCTTCATGTTTCGCCTAGCCCTTGCCTTTGCCTTACTTTCATCGCCTGCACTGGCCCAGGTCGCGAGTGTCGCCGGGACGGACGGCAAGAACGCGCTGGGTAAAATTCCCTGCGCCGCAAATGCCGGTGATCCCATGCAAAGCTGCAACGCCGAGCTGCGCCGCCATGACGACGGCAGCATAACCGTAGCGGTGGCCCTGGGTGGCGGACATGTGCGTAATATCTACTTCAAGGATGGTGTGCCGGACTCCAGCAACTCGACCTCGAAAATCTCACATGAAACGCGCGGCGATTTGATGGTGGTCTACATTGAACCCGGTGAGGTCTTTGAAATCCCCAAAGCCGCTTTGACCTCTCAATAAGCGTGCGGTTGACCGTCATAGGTTTCAAAACACCCCGTGGTGCCTAGCGACAAGACATCAAATCGTTCAATCAGGCCGGATACGGCCTGATCCACATCGATATCAGCCGCAGCACCGCCCATATCTGTCTGAACCCAGCCCGGGTGATAGATACCAACGGCAACCCCGTCATCTTTGAGATCCATTGCCAGATTCCGCCCAAGGTTCAAAACCGCCGCTTTGGACGCGCGGTATATATAACTGCCACCCGGCGCGAGGGTGTGCGACGCCATTTTCGACGAAAGGATCGCGACCTTGCCCCCCGCCGCGCGCAGGTTGGGCAACAGGGCCTGTATCGTCAGAAAGACACCCGTGACATTTACCGCAAAGCTTTGCGCCCACATGTCAGCCGGATAATCATTGATCGAGTGCCCTTTGTCCAAATACACTCCGGCGTTGCAGATCAGCAGGTCGATAGGCTGACCTTTCAACTGTTCCGCCATGGCCGATTGTTGCACGGGATCGGACACATCAAGACGAACCTGCATGCCGCCGTCGCGCGCCGTTCCGGTGACTTTCTCCCCCCGACTGACGTAACGCTGTGCCAGCGCTTGCCCGATGCCGCGATTGGCGCCGGTAATCACGATGTGCATGATCAATTAGTCTTTCTGCTGGGGACAAACGGCAGCGGGGCCACCGGCACGCCATCTTCGATCAGCGATTTCGCCTCATCCAGCTTGGCTTCTCCGTAAATGGCGCGGTCCGGAGCTTCGCCAAGGTGGATCTTGCGCGCCTCTCTGGCGAAGTCTTTCCCCACATAATCCGAGTTCTCTTCGACATGGCGGCGCATCTCGGCCAAAACCTTCTCGTTCTCAGGCGATGGGGTGGCCACGTCGATCTTTTCTTCTGTGGCAGGCCGGATTTCGTTTTTTTTCAGAGCTTTCCGCGCTGGGCGGACGCGAGGCGTCATGATCGCCTTCTCGACCTGCGTGCACCCGCAAACCGCGCAGGTGACCATATCCACAGAGGCCAGCTTGTCATAGGCTTCGGCGGATTGGAACCAACTGTCGAAAGTGTGGCCTTCGCTGCATTTCAACGCGTATTGAATCATGTTCAGTCCAAAAAATCGATTGGCAAATAGATACCGATCAAGGTGACAATATCAAGCCTACCAGATGCTACTTTAATGTGTGTACGGCTTAAAGTCGCGCAACAATTCAGCAAGTTCACGGGAATCAACCTTTTGCGCCGCTTTTTTCGGCGAAAACCATTTGCGCTTGCGCTCGCTCTTTTCCGGGTAGTCTGGCGACAAAACCCGCACATGCACTGAAAAAACATCCACAAGACACAAGGTTGGAGACCGGTTCGAATGGTGCTTGAGATGCAGGAACTGCCCCAATCGCGTTCCGTTGCACCCGCCAGACACGCCCGCCTCTTCCCACGCCTCTTGCAAGGCGGTTTCCTGTGGGCTCAGGCCGGAGATAAGCCACCCTTTGGGAACGATCCATCGCCGTGACTTGCGTGTCGTGACCAACAGGACCTTGGGACGACCGCGCTTGATCCGGAAACACAAAGCCGAAGATTGCCGCAAAACAGGCTGCTTTGCAGCTTTGGGAAAGTCATGAAGCAGCAATCGTGCTTTCATTGAGCGACGCACCCTTTTGGTCAAACGTCAGCCAACCGAAAAATCTTACGCTTACCTATCTAGCGGCTGACATCTGCAAACATACCACATGATGTGTCGTTCGCCAAGGCAGTCAGGTCGACCAAGGGATCGCCTACATTCTGGCAGAGAGCCGCCGCACCAGAGCGTCATGGGGAATATCAGCGTCAATTGCCAGCCGGCGCAAACCGAAATGCACGCGCGCGATCTGTTGGTAATAGCGCGTGTAGACGTAGTTCGTACCACCACCGGCCAATGCGCCCAGCACAGGAACGGACTGGGCTGCCAGTTTTTGCCCCAGCACAATCGAAAAGCGCGGCGCAACGGCGGCAATAAGACGTTGCATGGCCGGCCCGGTCAGGGTCAGTCGAACCGAGAAAAAACCCAGATCTGCCCCATCATCATGCGACAATGGTCCTGCCGCCGACAATACGCGAACACAATCGAACTTTACGTTTTCAGCAGAAGGATCGAACCCCTCGCGTGCCGCAGCCCCCTGAATGGCGCGCAGAAGCATCGCGGTTGTTGCAGGCAGTTCCATCAGGGCTGTGGAAACACCGCCCAGCCCCCCGGCCGCACCCATGGCCGTGGTGACGGCAGTATTCACCCAAGGCTGCTGATCGGGAACAGCGCGCCGTGACCCCTGAGCCGCATGCATCGCCAGCCATAACGCCTGCTCGGTTGCGCCGGTCAGGCCATTTCGCACAGGTTCCGGCAACTGTTCCAGCAATGACTCGGCCGAGCCGCCCAGTTTGTTCAACAACTTGACACCAACGCCTCCGGCAGATCGGTAGTGATCCGCCAAACGATCCAGTTCGGCCTCGGTATCCACGTTTTCGACTAGAACTACGTTCTGCATTCCCGCCCTCCTGTCTATAAACATCGGCGTTACGCAGCATGGTTTCAATAGGTCACAGGCTCCAACGTGTCACTGCCCCCTCAATGCCGGACCAGGCACCGGGCAACAATTCCAGCCCCAAAACCCGGTCAGGATTTGTGGGCGGAGGCATCTCGACCCCTTGTAATCGGGTGAACCCGAACCGACTGTAATAGGGCTCATCCCCTACCAGCATGACCCGTTGCCACCCGCGGGTCCGCCCCGCTTCGACCCCTTCATGTATCAGGAATCCGCCCAGTCCCTCACCTTGGTGGGTGGGATGCACGGCAACCGGCCCCAACAGCAGTGCGTCGTGATCGCCGACATGAACCGGCCAGAACCGGATCGCACCGGCCAGAATCCCCTGACCGTCACGCGCGACCAGAGACAGGTCCGCAACCGGCGGCACGTCATCGCGCAACCGGTACGACGACAAGGCCTCACGACCCGGTGCAAAACACAGGTCATAAAGGGCTTCGACCTCCCACCAGTCGTCCGGCTCTTCTGGCCTGATCCCGAATTGCTGCACCCTGCCCTCTTTTACTTGCTGGAAATCGCCCTAGCACTTCGCTACGCCTTGGGCAAACGCTTGGAGTTCAGATGTTCTATCGCCCCGAAGACGGCCACGGCCTTCCGCACAACCCGTTCAATGCCATTATCACGCCGCGCCCGATTGGCTGGATCTCGACCCGGGATGCGGATGGGATCAACAATCTGGCACCCTATTCCTTCTTCAACGGCGTTGCCTATACGCCCCCGCAGGTCATGTTTGCCTCGACCGGCACCAAACAGGATCAAAGCGTGGGCAAGGACAGCATCGCCAATATCGAGGCCACGGGTGTGTTTTGCGTGAATGTCGTGGCCCATGCGCACCGGGACGCGATGAATGCAAGTTCCGCCGGATTGCCGAAAGAAGTTGATGAGTTTTTACATGCCGGGCTTTCACCCATCGAATGCGAGACCATCCCCTGCGCACGGATTGAAGGGGTACCAGCCGCCCTGGAATGCAAGCTGACCCAAATCGTCACCCTACCCGGTGAAGCCAACCGGGTGGTGTTTGGGGAAGTGACAGGTGTACACCTGCACGACGATCATATTCGGGATGGCATGTTCGACGTGACCTCGTTCCAACCTTTGGCGCGGCTTGGGTATCGCGATTACTCTGTCGTTTCCGAGTTGTTCAGCCTTTCTAGACCGGATGACTGATGCCCCTGCCTGACGCTTCGCGCCGATATCCTGTCACTCTGCCTGACGGCACGGAACACAAAGGAACGGCCTTTCTGTCACGAGTGATCGACCACCCCAGAATTCAGGTGGGAGATTACACTTACGCATCAGATTTTGACGAACCCGAGGATTGGGCCAATCGGCTGGCCCCTTATCTGTTCGAGTTTTCGCGCGAAAAGCTGATTTTGGGGAAGTTTTGCCAAATTGCCCACGGCGTCCGCTTTGTGACAACCTCGGCAAATCATGCGATGGATGGGATAACCTGCTTTCCCTTTCCAGTTTTCGATCCGGAACAGATGTTGGAATTCCAGCCGGACTTCCGGGACACCGTGATAGGCAATGATGTCTGGATCGGCTATGGCGCGTTGATCCTGCCCGGAGCCAATATCGGTGACGGAGCGATAATCGGCGCGGGTTCAGTCGTGCGTGGAACCATCCCGCCTTATGCGATCGTCTCTGGCAATCCTGCCGAGGCACGGCGATACCGGTTTGACGCCGACACAATCGAGCGGCTGCTTTCTTTGAAGTGGTGGGACTGGCCAGTCGAACTGATCGCCGAAGCCGAAAGCGCTCTGCTGACGGGAGATATCGATAAGCTGGAGCGCTTGGACCCTTGAAAAAGGCGGCCTGATTGGCCGCCTTTCGAAGTCAGTGCCCGCCCAGAATACCGGTGCGGACAGAGTAATCTACCGCCAACTCGTAGTCCGGGTCATCATCACTGTCGACCATAAGGTGTCCGGCTTTGTTCAGCAGTTTGTGACAATCGCGGCTCAGGTGGCGAAGCATGACTCGTTTGCCTGCTGCCTCGTATTTTCCTGCGATATTCTCGATGGCTTGCAGGGCGGACTGATCCACCACGCGGCTTTCGGCAAAATCGATGATAACGGTTTCAGGATCGTTCTGTACTTCGAACAGTTCGATAAAGCCCTCAGAGGACCCAAAGAACAGTGGTCCCTGAATTTCATACACTTTCGCGCCTTGTTCGGTCTCGGATTCACGGGTGACCGCATGAATGCGCTTGGCATTGTTCCATGCATAGGCCAGGGCCGAGACAATGACGCCAACCACGACAGCAACGGCCAAGTCCTCCATCACCGTTACGACGGTGACCAGAACGATGACGAAGGCATCGGTCATTGGCACTTTGCGCAGGATCTTGAATGAGTTCCACGCAAAGGTGCCGATCACCACCATGAACATCACACCGACCAGCGCGGCCAGCGGAATTTGCTCGATCAGGGGTGATGCGAAAAGGATGAAGGTCAGCAGGAATAGCGCTGCCGCGATACCGGCTATACGTGTACGCCCGCCGGATTTCACGTTGATCATCGACTGGCCAATCATCGCGCAACCGCCCATGCCGCCGAAAAACCCGGTCACGATATTCGACGCGCCCTGCGCGATACATTCCTGAGATGCCCCACCGCGCTTGCCTGTGATCTCACCCACAAGGTTCAGAGTCAGCAGGGATTCGATCAGGCCAATGGCGGCCAGAATGACCGCATAAGGCAGAATGATCTCAAAGGTTTCCCAGTTCAAAGGAACCATTGGAACATGGAACGCAGGCAGACCGCCTTCGATCGATGCCAGATCGCCGACGCGCGGCACATCAAGGCCAAACCCGATCACGATTGCCGCGACAACCAGAATACCGGCCAGAGGCGCTGGGATGATGCGCGTGATACGCGGCATGATCCAGATCACCGCCATGGTCAGCCCGACAAGACCCAGCATGGTGTAAAGCTGTATCCCGGACAACCATTCGCCGCCGCTCAATCCATGACCGGTGTTTTCCATGGTTCCGGGCACTTTGAACTGTCCCATCTGGGCCAGAAAGATCACGATGGCCAGACCGTTCACAAAGCCCAGCATGACCGGATGCGGCACCAAACGAATGAAACGCCCCCAGTGCATGGCCCCGGCAATGACCTGAAGGATTCCCATAAGAACAACGGTCGCGAACAGGTATTCGACCCCATGTTCGGCCACCAGTGCCACCATGACAACCGCAAGCGCGCCGGTCGCACCCGAGATCATGCCAGGTCGCCCACCGATCAGTGCCGTAATCAGACCCACCAAAAACGCCGCGTAGAGACCGACCAACGGGTGCACGCCCGCCACAAAGGCAAAGGCCACCGCCTCGGGCACCAGTGCAAGGGCAACCGTCAGACCGGACAGCAGCTCAATCCGCAGGCGTGAGAAGGTCAGTCCCTCATCTGGCACCCAGCGCAGATCGGGAATAGCGAGGCGATTGGCAAAGCTTGCCAGCAAGGCTCGGGGCATCAGACAGTCCTATGGGGTTATATGTTCGCGCGAAGGCGTTGTTGTAGCTGGCGCGCTGGCATTGAGCTACTGCACTACGCGGGATGCAGCCATGCGCATAATGCATATCTTGGGCTCGCGGCAAGTTGATTTGCGGGACCACGAAGAAGCCACCACATGTCAGATCATGCGTTGGATCATCCTCTTTCTCTTCTCAGCCCTTCCCGCCCTCGCGCAGGATTTGAATGGCAATGACACGGCAGGAAACTGGCGGGTGACGCATCACGAGATTTTCGGCATCTGGAATTCGATCTGTGACGAGCGCGAAGAAAACGGTGCGTTGCGGCAGCGGTGCTACATCCGGCGGGCAGAAGTGTTTTCCCTTCGGCCAAAATTCGCGGCACAGTTCGTTTTCGTTACGCCGGAACCGGAAGGTTTCAAAGTTGAATTCGGGATAGAGCCGGGTACTTTCTTCACCCCATCCGGATTTCGCATCGACCAAGGCGAAGAAACCATATGGCGCACCCGGCGCCCCGGATGCTTGACCGGGCTTGGCTGTACCTTCGAAGATCAACGCGCCAAGGACGTGCTGGACGCCATGCTGACCGGAGATGCGTTCCGCTTCGTGTTCCGAGACCGACACGGGCAGTCACAGGATCTGACCTGGTCTCTGGGCGCGTTTGGCATAGCCTGGGCCGATTTCACCAGGCAATCACGACAGCGCAACCTGTTGGCGGTACAGGAATAGGCCTCTTGTCAAATCCGGGCTGAACCCGCACAAATTCAACATCAGGTATTCAGGCGGAGCAGGACAGTGACCCAAACCAGGATAGCAGTCATCGGCGGATCAGGCATCTATGACATCGATGGGCTGGAGAACCCGGAGTGGGTAGAGGTTGAGACCCCATGGGGAACGCCGTCAGACCAGATCCTGACCGGATCGCTGGACGGTATCGAAATGGCCTTTCTGCCGCGTCATGGGCGCGGCCATGTGCACTCGCCGACAGATGTACCCTATCGCGCCAATATCGACGCGCTGAAACGATTGGGCGTGACGGATGTGATCTCGGTTTCGGCCTGCGGATCGTTCCGCGAACATATGGCACCGGGTGACTTCGTGATTGTCGATCAGTTCATCGATCGCACTTTTGCGCGGGAAAAGAGCTTCTTCGGAACTGGGTGCGTTGCCCATGTCAGCGTTGCCCATCCTACCTGCCCACGCCTGTCGGACGCATGCGAGACAACGGGTAAGGCCGCCGGCATCACAATCCACCGGGGCGGCACCTATCTGGCGATGGAGGGCCCTCAGTTTTCCAGCCTTGCAGAATCCAGGATGTATCGCGAGCAATGGGGCTGTGACGTGATCGGAATGACCAACATGCCCGAGGCGAAACTCGCCCGAGAGGCCGAGCTGTGTTATGCGTCGATCGCGATGGTCACCGACTATGACAGCTGGCACCCTGACCATGGCGAGGTGGACGTGTCCACGATCATCGCCACCCTGACCGGCAATGCCGAAAAAGGCCGCGCACTGGTCAAGGGATTGCCCGCCCTACTGGGCTCCGAGCGCGCACCCTGCCCGCATGGCTGCGACCGAGCGCTGGAGTATGCGATCCTTACGGCCCCCGATAGTCGCGATGCGGCGCTGCTGGCCAAGCTGGACGCTGTGGCCGGGCGAATTCTGTAAGACCGACTTGAGATAATCGGCCAGGGTCTCAATGACCTCAATGGATGCGAACGATGCCCCAGTCGCCCTTTGAGCGAGCTAGCCAGCCGACTTTCAGCACGGATTGAAGCGAGACAGGTTTTGGACATGCATCTTCGCAACCATCAAATACTACCGAAGTCTGAGACATTTGAACCATAACCTGTTTTTCGTCGGAAACCGGATCAAAGAAGATGGTTTCTACAAGAAAAACAGAGTAGTTGGGGTTCGCAGCGGTTTCCTCAACAAGAGACCTGCAGGTGCTTCTGAATGACATACCCTCGTGGGCACTCCAGAACCTTTTTTGGAATTCCCACTTGGCGCTCTCATCCGAGAACTTCATGGATTTTACGATTTTGTCACCGACGTAGTCGGTTACGGCATCCATGGCACCGTTCCAGCCGATTGCCACAAGGCTAAGGCTGGTGAAGGAAACATCTTCCGGGCCAGATTCGTTCCCCCCAACAAACAAATTACAGATCTTTGTGGGTCTAAATTTTCCGGTCGAATGATCCAAGGCATAAGCCGCACCAAGCACAGGCGCATGTAGTGAACCCTTCGGAACTACAAGTTTCTGGTATTGTAAATCCAGTTCATTCGCATTCAAAACAAGCGTTTTACCAGCGCCCATGATTGCCAGTGCGCCAGCAACAATGACAGCGTTGCGTAAACTGATAACAGACATCCCAAGCTCTCCGAACTAGTTTTGAGGTTTAGGGCAGCATAGCGACCCGCCGCAGTTGAAATACCCGTCCGGGCAGGCAGCGGTGGCAGTCGGCATCAGCAATACGCTCAACAAAAAAATTGAAACGACAAGTTTCATGACGAACCTCCTTATTAAATGACAATAAAAAAACGGCGTAATTATAGCACAAATTGAATATTCTGTCCCGAAACCCCCATAACACGAATAAGCGATTGACTAAATTTGTGATTCACGGGAAATGGGAGCTGGCTTACAGAACAATCTCCCGGCTCAAGCAGCTTGATCCCCGGGACTGATTCTCTCGTTCTCGGGCGATCTGATCAGGAATTTGACGATGCAACTCGATCTCTGGCTGGCCTTTGTTGCCGCATCCACCGCCCTGCTGCTTATTCCGGGGCCTACCGTTCTGTTGGTACTGAGTTACGCCTTATCCAAAGGGCGCAGTGTCGCCGTTGCCTCGGCCACGGGGGTTGCAGTGGGCGATCTTGTGGCCATGACCGCATCCTTGTTGGGACTGGGCGTGCTTGTTCTGGCTTCGGCCACGCTGTTTTCTGTTCTCAAATGGGTGGGCGCGGCCTATCTGGTCTGGCTTGGTGTCAAACTGTTGCGCAGCGCACCAGCCGGTGGATTGAGCACGGTCGACACCGGGCGGGATGTCACCGCACGCAGCGTGTTCGGCCACGCAGCCGCCGTCACTGCCCTGAACCCGAAATCCATCGCCTTCTTCATTGCCTTTGTGCCGCAGTTCATACGCCCTGCTGAACCGCTTGGACCTCAGTTCGTCATCCTGATTGCCACATTCGTCGGGCTGGCCTGGTTGAACGCGTTGGCCTACGCCCTTTTGGCAGACAGGTTGCGGCGGCTGATCGGGCGCGCCAGCGTCATTACGACAATGACACGGTTTGGCGGTTTGACCTTGATCGGGATGGGTATGGCCACGGCGGTCCTGCGCCGACCGGCCTGACACCGCATCAGTCTTCGGCGTGTTCTTTCATGAATCCACGTATAAATCTGCGGATTTCGCGCGCGGCCGACGTGTCCAGTTCTTTGCAAAGCTCGACAAACGAGTCACGTTCGTCCCTGTCGAGGCGTAAGACCAACTGACTGTTTTTCTTGGTCGATCCTTTGCCATCATTCCCGGCCACGCGCATTTTCCTAATGAAGCTTTGCTGCTATAGGCGATACTTTGTGTATACATAGCATAGTTGTTGTAGTTATCAGGCACATAACAATAATGATTGGAAATTGGCAATGAAGCTTCATGCCGTACAGGCAGTTTTTTCGCCGGATCAACGCAATTGAATCAAACCGCACCCGGAGCCAAGGCCCATCGGATTGCACCCCAAACAGATTGCTCACTGTACCCCCGGAAATCCGGGCGCTGGGGATATTTGGTCGAGCCGGCAGCAACAATATTAATGGGTCAGGCACCTATCGTGGTTACGGCCCAGGTTACGCCGGTTGTTTTTAGCCTGCTCAAAGTTGCAACCTCACATTGACGCCAATCCTGCCAAGGAATTGTTCCTTGCATGGTCAATCCTCTTGGGCCAAACACAATATTGCTGTTTGACACTAAAAGGTTGGTCCATGTCCAGAAACAAATCTGTCAAAGATTATATCCGAACCATCGTCGATTTTCCTCACGAAGGGATCATGTTTCGCGATGTGACAACCCTGTTTGCCGACCCCCGCGGGTTTCGGATGGCGATTGACCAGATGCTGCACCCCTATGCAGGTGAGCGGATCGACAAAGTGGTCGGGCTTGAAGCACGAGGCTTTATTCTGGGCGGTGCGATCGCACATCAGTTGAGCGTCGGTTTTGTCCCGATCCGCAAGAAAGGCAAACTGCCCGGCACAACAATCAGCCAGGATTACAAGTTGGAATACGGAGAGGCGATCGTAGAGATCCATGACGATGCCATCCAACCCGGTGAAAAAATTCTGGTGGTCGACGATCTGCTGGCCACGGGCGGAACCGCAGCGGCAGGTATCAAGCTGATCGAACGGCTTGGGGGCGAAATCGTCTCGTGCGCCTTCATCATAGACCTGCCCGAGCTTGGCGGCTGTAAAGTGCTGGAGGAGATGGGCATGGACGTGCATGTCCTGTGCGAATTCGAAGGACTCTGACCAGGAGTTTTTCACAAAAACGTGACTGGAAACTGAAAACCGGGCAGGCTTAGCGCGGTTTTTGCGCCGTTCAAGGCGCAAAACGGGTCAATACAAGTGATCTTGTGGTCAGGTTGCCCCGTACCCTGGGTGATGCTGCTTGAAGCATTTCAACTTAGGGAGTTTAGCTCATGTTCCGCAAATTCGCCGCCGCCGGTGTCGCCTCGATCCTGTTTAGCACTGCTGCATTCGCCGATGGTCACGGCAAGGACATTGTTGACACAGCCGTCGCCGCTGGCAGCTTTGAAACACTCGTCGCGGCAGTTCAGGCCGCCGAACTGGTGGACACACTTAAAGGCGAAGGCCCGTTCACCGTGTTTGCCCCCACCGATGACGCGTTCGCGGCTTTGCCCGAAGGCACCGTCGAAAACTTGCTGAAGCCCGAAAACAAGGATCAGCTGGTAGCCATTCTGACCTACCATGTCGTGCCGGGCAAAGTGATGTCAGGTGATCTGAGCGATGACATGACGGCTGCAACCGTACAAGGCGGCGATATCACAATCGATCTGGATTCGGGTGTGATGGTGAATGACGCCAACGTGGTTCAGGCCGACATCGAAACCAAGAACGGCGTGATCCATGTGATCGACAAGGTGATCCTGCCTGCCTCGTAAGAAACAACCGGGCACGGTCCGACGCTCGGGCCGTGTTCACCCTTTCAGAACCGCGCCAGGGTTCATGATGCCCTGCGGATCCAATGCCGTTTTGATGGCCCGCATCGCGCCCAGCTTGGCCGGATCGCCATAGCGTTCCAGATCGCCGGTCTTGAGGCGCCCCACCCCATGTTCAGCACTGACCGATCCGTCAAAGGCGTCAACCAGATCATGTACGGCCCGCTTGATCGCGCCTCTTTGGCCCTCAAAATCCGATCGGTTCTGCCCTTTGGGCGGGAACACATTGTAATGCAGATTGCCGTCACCAAGATGGCCAAAGCAATTGATCCGGAAAGGCCCTAGACCCGCAATCAATTCTCTGCCTTCGCAAATGAAGTCGGGAATTCTGGAAATCGGGATGGAAATATCATGGCTCGACACCGACCCGATCAGACGATTGGCTTCGGGGATGCGTTCGCGCACCGCCCACAAATCGGCCCGCTGCGCTTCACTTTGGGCGATTACTCCGTCCTGAACCTGACCGAGTTCTTCAGCGCGAACGAAGAGTTCCTCCAGCGCGTCAAATGGTGACTGCCTGTCAGCCAGACCCAGCTCAATCAATACGCTCCACTCTGGCGGCGAGCGGAACGGTTGACGGACATCCGGCAGAACCTCGGCCAGAAAATCAAGCCCTTGCCGGTGGATCAACTCAAACGTGCTGACCGCCTCACCCACCTTGTCCCGGGCCAAAGCCAGCAGGTCGATCGCCGCTTCGGGAGAAGCCACCTGAAACACCGCTGTCCCAACGGCGGCCGGGCGGGGGAATAGCTTGAGCGATGCGGCAGTAATGATCCCCAGCGTCCCCTCGGCCCCGATCAGCAGATTGCGCAGGTCATAGCCGGTATTGTCCTTTCGCAGCCGGCTGAGGCCGTGCCAGATCTCGCCACTGGGCAACACCGCCTCAAGCCCCAGGCACAGGTCGCGCGCGTTGCCATACCGCAAAACGTTGACGCCCCCTGCATTGGTCGACAGGTTGCCCCCGATCCGGCAGGATCCCTGTGCCGCCAACGACAGAGGAAACAACCGGTTTAACGCCTCGGCTGCGGCCTGAACGTCTTGAAGAATGGCTCCGGCTTCGGCGACCAGAATGTTCTCGGTCGGGAAGACAGACCGGATGGCGGTCATCCGTTCCAACGAGATCAGCAATGGCGCCGGACCCTCTGACATCACTTGCCCGCCAACCAGACCGGTGCCGCCGCCATAAGGAACGATCGGGACCCTCGCTTGCGCAGCCAACTCTACCAGCACCGCCACCTCTTCGGTGTTGCGGGGCAAGGCCAGCAGACCGATCTGTCCGGCAAACCGCCCGCGCGGTTCTTCCAGGTACCGTTCTTCCACGGGGCGCATCACCCTATCGCCCAGTTTCGAACGGATCAATGCAGCAAAACGGTCATCAGCGGGGTTCAAATTCATACGCCTTCAATGCCCAAGCGATGCGGTTGCCGCAAGCCTTATTCAAGATCAATCAGATAGCGCGGCTCAAGCACCACAACCGTGGGGCGGTCCGGAAGGTCCCGCAGCGAGACGGTAATTTCCGACACCCCGTCGCGCTCAACCGGAAATGTATCCCTGATATCCACCAGGAAGCGATCCAGCGAGAACTGCGAGAACCAGTGCATCGGAATGATGACTGAACTTTTCAGCCGTTTCAGAACCGCAATCATCTCGGGCAGAGGCATGGTGGTCCCGCCATCAACAGCAGCCATGACCACATCCAACCGGCCCAGCGCAGCGAACTGTTCATCCGACGGCACGTGATGCAAATGCCCCAGATGACCTATGCACAACCCCTCAACCTCGAACACAAAAATCGAATTGCCGCGTTCTTCGACTCCACCATAAACAGACCGGATGTCGGTTGAGACATTGCGTACCAGCATCTCGTCCAGATCCAGATGATGCTCGATACCTTTCCCGAACTCTCCCCACCCCGGAAGAACATGCGGAATGGCCGGATCGGGATGTGCCGTCCAATGCGTGCCGTGGGCATGGTTCATCGTCACTACGTCTGGGATCAAATCTGCGCTGCCGATAAACCCGGTAAAGTCAGTCACCGCATTCAGCCCGCCGCGGGTCTGGATCATGAAAGAGGCATGCGCGATATAGCTAATCCGCACCGAGAACACTGGCACAGGATCCTGCCACGCTGCCTTGTGCAGATACTCAAGTCCGGGTGCCGCATCAGCAATGGCAATACAGTGGCTTGGCCGACGCTCCTGCGCAACGGCCCCGCCCGAAAACACCATAAATGCCGCAATCAACCAGCGCATAGTCCGAAGTGTAGCGCAGAACGCCCACAAGTCATGCCCCTTGTTCATCTGGCCCCAAATATCCCGGGGGAGGCGCGGCTTGCCGCGACGGGGCAGCGCCCCCATCCTATCCCGCGTCGGTTTTTCCGCGCCGGTCAGACCGCAGGCTGGCATACAGAACATGCGTCCGCCACCGGCCGTTGATTTGCAAATACGACTGCGCCACGCCCTCGTACTTGAAGGCTGAGCTTTCCAGCAATCCGCGCGACGCCCGGTTTTCCGGCAGGCAAGCGGCTTCAATCCGGCTCAGGTCCAATCGGGTAAAGGCATGGTGAACCATCGCGCCAATTGCTTCACGCATATACCCCTGTCGGGCAAAGGCCTGACCGGTCCAGTACCCCAATGTGCCCGCCTGCGCGGGACCGCGCCGAATGTTGTCCAGCGTGATGGCCCCAACCAACACGTCATCCTCGCGGCGAAACAAAAAAAGCGGAATGGCCGTCCCGGCCGCTACCGAACGTTGTGCCCAGTACACACGGTTGGTGAAGGACTTGCGGCTCAGGTGATCCTTGGCCCAGATCGGCTCCCATGGTGTCAGATAGTCTTTCGAGGCCCGCCGCAACGCGGCCCAATCGTTGAAGTCGGAATGTACAGGCGGGCGCAAGCTGAGCCGCGCGGTCTCGAGTTTCAGCTTGCGTCTGCCCAACAGCATCACGCCGCCCGCCTCTCCTGCAATTCAGCCAGTGTCGGCGCGGCTGACACCGGACCGTACAGCGCCAGCGCCGCCGGTGCTTGCAGGGCCATTGTCTCAGCGACGGCGCGCACATCCTCGATTCCTACGGCGTCGATCCTGCCAACGGTATCTTCCAATGGAGGCACCCGCCCCCAGATCTGCACAAGCCGCGCCAATCGTTCGGCCCGGTTCGACGGGCTTTCAAGCCCCATCAGCATCCCGGCCTTCATCTGCGCCCGGGCACGTGCCACTTCCTCGGCACTCATATCGTCGGCGGCGCGCTTCATCTCGTCGATGGTTATCGTGGCCAGTTCTGCAACCTGATCGGCAGAAGTACCTGCATAGATCGTGGTCGTCCCTGTGTCTGCATAAGCACCGGTTTGAGCAAATATCGTATAGCACAACCCGCGGGTCTCGCGCACTTCCTGGAACAAGCGCGAAGACATGCCCCCACCGAGAGCCGTCGAGTATACCTGTGCGGTATAGATCGCATCGTCACGATAGCCCGGGCTTTCCAGTGCAAGTGCGAAATGGGCCTGCTCCAGCTCTTTCTCCTGCCGTGCCTCACCACCGGTAAAGCGCGCAAGCTCGGCGATAAGCCCGGTTCGTGGTTGCAGATGACCAAACATCTCTTCGGCTATTTTCATAAGCTGATCGTGATCCACCGCGCCTGCCGCGGACAGGATCATCTGATCGGGACCATAATGCTCGGCTACGAAGCCAGAGAGGTCTTCTCGTGAAAACGCACTGACCCGCTCGGTCGGGCCGAGAATGGTGCGGCCCAAGGGTTGGTCGTGATAGCTCTGCTCCTGCAACCAGTCAAAGATCACATCGTCGGGCGTGTCATAGGCCTGACCAATTTCCTGCAGGATCACACCACGCTCGACCTCGATCTCGCGCGGGTCAAACACCGGGTTCAGAACGATGTCGCCGATCACGTCCATTGCCAGCGCCACGTCGTCCTTCAGGACACGCGCGTAATAGGCCGTGACCTCGCGCGAGGTATAGGCGTTGATGTAACCGCCCACATCCTCGATCGCTTCGGCGATTTGCAGCGCCGATCGCCGCTCGGTTCCCTTGAACGCCATGTGCTCAAGGAAATGCGCGATGCCGTTCTGTTCGATCCGCTCATGCCGCCCACCGGCGGTCACCCAGATGCCGATGGCCGCAGATTGCAGCCCCGGCATGTGTTCACTGACGATACGAAAGCCGTTCTTCAGTTGGTCTTGTCTGACAGTCACTCGGCGATGTGCCCTTTAATATGATCCTCGATGGCGCCCAGATCGTTGGCGATGCGGGTCACCCGTTCCGGACGTTCATACAGATCAGACATGCGGGATGGAAGAGGCGGATGCACGTCGCTTGCCTTCTCGACTGCGGCTGGGAACTTGGCGGGGTGCGCAGTGGCCAAGGTGATCATCGGGATGCCGGTGGCACGGTGGTCTTCACCGACCTTGATCCCGACCGCAGTGTGCGGGCAGACCAGTTCCGCGCTATCGGCAAGTGTATGCTTGATCGTCGCCAGCGTTTCGTCCTCGGACACCCGGCCCGAGTTGAAATTCTCGCGCAGCGCCTCCATCGCGCCCTGACTGACGTTGAAGCCGCCGAACTTGAGCTCATCCATCAACTGCGCCACGGCTCCACCGTCCTCGCCATAAGCGTAATACAACGCGCGCTCGAAATTCGAGCTGACCTGAATGTCCATCGACGGGCTAATCGAGGGGATCGTGTCGCCCTTGAAATACCCCTCGCCCGACAGACACCGATGCAGAATATCGTTCTGGTTGGTCGCCACAATCAGACGGTCGATGGGCAGCCCCATGCGCTTGGCCAGATAGCCCGCGAAGATGTCGCCGAAATTGCCGGTGGGCACAGTGAAGCTGACCTTGCGGTGCGGCGCACCGAGGCTGACGGCGGATGAGAAGTAATAAACGATCTGCGCCAGCACCCGCGCGAAGTTGATCGAGTTCACACCGGCCAATTTGACACCGTCGCGGAAGTCGAAATCGTTGAACATGTCCTTCAGCGCGGCCTGACAATCGTCGAAGTCGCCGTCCACGGCAAGAGCATGAACATTGCTGTCCGCAGGCGTCGTCATCTGGCGACGCTGCACCTCGGACACGCGGCCATGCGGGAACAGGATGAACACATCCACAGAATCCAGCCCCCGGAATGCCTCGATCGCGGCCGAGCCGGTGTCACCGCTGGTCGCACCGACGATGGTCACGCGGTCCGCGCGCCGTTTCAGTGCCACCTGAAACAGCTGGCCGATCAACTGCATCGCAAAGTCCTTGAACGCCAGCGTGGGCCCATGGAACAGTTCCAGCAGAAAATGGTTCTCGTTCAATTGCTTCAACGGCGCGCGAGCATCGTGGCCGAAGCCTTCATAGGCGCGGGCGATGATCTGCTTGAACTCATCCTCGGCAAAGGACCCGCTGACATAAGGCCACATCACGCGGAATGCGATTTCTTCATAGGGCAGACCAGCAAGCGCCGCGATCTCGTCATGGCTCATCACGGGGATCTCGGCGGGCAGATACAAACCACCATCGCGGGCCAATCCGGTCAGCATCGCCTCTTCAAAGGTCAGTTCTGGCGCTTGGCCACGGGTCGAGATGTATTTCATTGCTCTTCTCTCTCAGAAGGGGCGCGATTGCGCCACAGGAAATAACCGGTCATCACAGCCCAGACCAGAGCCAAGCCAAACCAGGTGATTGCATATTGCAGGTGATCGTTTGGAATTCCCGCCGTATCTATCGGCAAAGGCGTCACGTTCGGGTCGGTCTCAGACCGCGCGATCAGCAGCACCGGTTCGGTCCCCAGGGCGGCGGCCAGATTTGGCACGTCGCGGGCAAACCAGATATTTTCATCGATATCGGGTTCAGGCGTGTAACTGTCGACCTCATTCGGCCAGTGCAGGTTGCCGGTGATCTCCATCGGGCCTGTCAGACGCGGCGCCTGCTTGGCCGTTGTCGGTACAAAACCCCGATCCACCAGAATAGTTCGGTCCTCGGTGCTGAACGACTGGATGATCCGATACCCTGCCCCGACCTGTTTGACCGAAACAAGAACATGGATTTCGCCCGGTTCCATCTCACCCGCAACCGTTACCGGACGGTATTTGTCAGTGTCCTCTGAAACCTGCCGAGGCAAGGCGATGGGTGCGGCTGAGATTCGGCTTTCGATCTCGGCCAGCACCTCCTGCTTCCAGGCCAGACGCTGAAGTTGCCAGATGCCCAGCGACAGCAGCGCGCCCAAACCGGCAAGGCCGAAGATCAGCAGGAACAGAATGCGGCGCATGTCAGGGTCAAACCTCGTTTCAGGAACCGGCGTCTTGTTAAGGGGCGTGTGGGCCAAATTGCAACCACGCAATTGTATGGGGCGCAATCTTGCGCCCGGAATAGAGAAAAAGCCGCCCCAAGGGGCGGCTTTTGCAATTGAGCCAGCTGACCGGCTTACATCAGCGGGGCCTGTCCCCAGATGTAGACCGCGAAAAACAGGAACAGCCAGACAACGTCAACGAAGTGCCAGTACCAGGCCGCCGCCTCGAACCCGACATGCTTTTCAGGTGTGAAGTCGCCCTTGAGGGCCCGGATCAGGCAGACCGACAGGAAGATGGTTCCGATAACGACGTGGAAACCATGGAAGCCGGTCGCCATGAAGAAATTCGAATAGAACTGATCATCGCCAAACTTCCAGCCTTCATGGGCCAGCAGCTCATAATACTCGAACGCCTGCAACCCGGTAAAGGCGATGCCCAGAACGATACCGATGGCCAGACCGTTGATCAGCGCCTTGCGGTCATTGTCATGCACCAGCGCGTGGTGCGCCCAGGTGATTGCACAGCCTGACAGCAACAGGACCAGAGTGTTGATCAGAGGCAGGTGGAACGGGTCAACCGCGTGGATGTCCGGCTGGATGTATTCGGTGCCGGCATAGTCGTACATCGGGTACATGCGATGTTTGAAGAACGACCAGAACCAGGCAAAGAAGAACATCACCTCGGACATGACGAACAGGATGAAACCGTAACGCAGACCGATGCGAACGACAGGAGTGTGATCCCCCTGGCGGCTCTCGACAACAACTTCGGACCACCATGCGAACATGGTGTAGAGAACTGCGACCAGACCGGCCCAGAACATCCACGGCGTCACGCCGTGCATCCAAAGGACTGCTCCGAACAACATCACAAAGCCGCCGACAGCTCCGATCAGAGGCCAGATCGACGGGGCCAGAATGTGATAATCATGGTTTTTAGCGTGTGCCATCAGCGTCCCTCACCTACAGGCGTTAGTTCGTGTTTGTTTCTGCCTGCGCTTCAAGGGCGGCATAGCCCTCTGGCAGGTCAATTTCGTAGAATGTATACGACAGCGTGATCGTATGAACATACTTTGCTTCAAGATCTTCGACCATTTCAGGATCGACAAAAAAGGTTACCGGCATCTCTACACGTTCGCCGGGTTGCAGTACCTGCTCTTCAAAGCAGAAGCAGGCAATCTTTTGAAAGTACCCGCCTGCCGAATAGGGCGCCACATTGTATGAGGCCTGCCCCGCAATCGGACGATCCGTTGGATTATAGGCCTCATAGAAGGCCAGCCCGGTCTCGCCGATGCGCACTTCCATCTCGCGGACGACGGGCTTGAATTCCCAAGCCATGTCTTTGGCCTTGGATGCGTCAAACCGTATGGTGACAGTGCGGTCCAGAATTTCTTCGGGGGCGGCTTCGGCAACACCCGTGGTGCCGCCAAATCCGGTAACGCGGCAGAACCAGTCGTAGAACGGTACCGATGCCCAGGCCAGACTGCCCATCAGGACAACCACACCCACGGTTTGGGCAACAGTTTTCTGAGGACCAGACAGCGCCATCAGTTCTGAACCTCTTGCGTGGCCATGTTGAAATCAGTACCCGACACCTTCACGATGGTCAGGCCAAAGATGATCACGATAAAGGCAGCCAGCGTCAGTCCAACGCCCAGATTGCGGCTGAACCGTCGCTGATGCAGTTCATGGCTTTTGCGCAGGCTCATGACCATCCTCCCAAACCATAGGGCTTCAGCAAGGCTTCGGCCAGAATAGCGCCGAAATGCAGGAAGAGGTAGAGCAGCGAAAGTTTGAAAAAGCTGCGTTCGACCTTGAAGTTGTCGGCCTCCGAGTCATCCTCGGTCCGACGCGAAATTTGCCAGGCGCCGCGCAGGAACAACGCGTTCAACACCAGAGCCACGGTCAGGTAGATGGGACCGCCGATGCCAGAAAACGCCGTTCCTACCGCCAGAATCGCCAGCAAGCCCGTATAGACCAGAATATGTACACGCGTCGCATGGCGGCCGTGTGTCACGGTCAGCATGGGCACGCCCGCATCGTCATAGTCCGAGCGCATGAACAGGGCCAGTGCCCAGAAATGCGGCGGCGTCCACATGAAAGTCAGGGCAAACATCAGCCACGGCTCAACCGCCATGGATCCGGTCGCAGCCACCCAGCCGATCACCGGAGGGAAAGCGCCAGCCGCACCACCGATTACGATGTTCTGCGGCGTCGAGCGCTTCAGCCACATCGTGTAGACAGCGACATAGAAAAAGATTGTGAAGCCCAGGAACGCTCCCGCGAACCAGTTGGTCGCAAGGCCCAGCATGATCACCGACAGGCCCGACAGGGTCAGGCCAATGGCCATCGCCTCACCCTCTTCCACCTTGCCGGAGGGGATCGGGCGACCTTTGGTGCGTTTCATGACCTTGTCGATATCCGCATCCCACCACATGTTCAGCGCACCGGATGCGCCGCCACCTATGGCGATGAACAGAATGGCGCAGAATCCGACAAAGGGATGGACCGGAACCGGGGCCGCCAGCAGACCGACCAGCGCCGTGAACACGACCAGAGACATCACGCGCGGCTTGAGCAGGGCGAAGTAATCGCCAAAGCTGGCCTCGTCCGCGTGGGCGGTCGCTGTGCTGGCATTGATGCTTGCGTCGGTCATCTCGGGTCCTTTTGGGGCGAAAGCTGTGCGGTCAGCCCGCACAGCCTGCATTTCGTGTCAGGCAGGTTTAACCCGCCCTCAGCGTGCTCAGTTCGAAGCAACCTGATAGTTTTGCGGCAGACCAGCATATTCTTCGATCGCGCCTTGCAGCCACTGGTCATAAGCTTCCTGGCTGACGACTTTGACGGTGATCGGCATATAAGCGTGGTCTTTGCCGCAGAGTTCCGAGCACTGACCAAAGTAGATGCCTTCTTTCTCGGCCTCGAACCACAGTTCTGCCAGACGTCCGGGCACGCCATCCTGCTTCACGCCGAAGGACGGGATGGTCCAGGAGTGGATCACGTCAGACGCGGTAACCTGCATCACGACAACCTTGCCAACCGGAACGACCACGGCGGTATCGGTGGCCAACAGCCATTCGTCATCGCTGTAACCAGCATCTGCCAGCTTCGCGCGCATAGCGTCATCCAGAACAAACGGGGTCACGTCCGCGTCAGCGGGGCGCGCGCCCTCATCCAGAGTGGCGGGATGACCCAGCAGGTAGCTGTCGAACGCGAAATCGTGATCGACATATTCATAGGTCCAGTACCACTGGTTGCCGACGACTTTGATGGTGACATCGCCTTCAGGGATTTCCTGCTGTTTGAACAGAACCGGCAGCGAAAACGCACCGATGAAGACCAGAATCAGGATGGGGCCAAGGGTCCACGCAATCTCAACCGGGGTGTAGTGCGAAAACCGTGCCGGCTTGGGGTTAACACGTTCGTTGTAGCGCACGATGCAGTAAACCAGCAGACCGGCTACCAACAGGCAGATTGCGGTGATAATCACCAGAATCATGCCGTCCAGACGCTGAATTCCTGTGGCAAGGCTGGTGGCCGCGGGTTGAAAACCCATACCGCCGTCAACCGGCTTGCCAATAATCTCAAGCTCCTGAGCCATGGCTGGAAGGCTGGAGAGGGCTGTCATAAACCCTGAAAGCATCAAAGCATTCTTCATGTTCTGTCCTGATCGTTTGATCTTTGCGTCCCTGGCGAAAAGGTGTGAATCGGTCGCACCTCTCCCGTTGTCTTTGGCCGCGTTAAAAACCATATTCCGTCGGGTAGATAAAGCAAAATGCTTGCGTCAAACAGACGCTATTTTTGATCTGGATCAAACCCGAAAGGTCCCAACCCATGTCCGACGCCCAGTTTCGCCCCTTTGAAAGCGCTCTTCCGCACGATGAAGCGCTTGCCATATTGCGCTCGGCAACGGATGGCGCCGAGGATGGAGAGCTGTTTGTCGAGCGACGAAAATCCGAGTCCCTCGTGTTCGATGACGGACGTCTGCGCACCGCGTCTTACGATGCGTCGGAAGGGTTCGGACTGCGCGCCGTACAAGGTGAAGTGGCTGGATATGCGCATTCAACTGACGTTTCCATTCCTGCCCTGAAACGGGCGGCGGAAACCGCAAGACTGGCTGTAGGAGATGGCGGCGGGGTCTTGGCGGATGCTCCGCGCTCCACCAACACGCGTCTCTATACGGACGAAGACCCAATTGAATCTGCCGCGTTCCCGGTCAAGATCGAGACACTGCGTGAGATAGACGCCTTCGCGCGCGATCTGGACCCGCGTGTTGTTCAGGTCAGCGCCACGATCGCGGCGGCTGTGCAAGAGGTCGAGATTCTGCGCCCGGATGGTGTGATGGTCCGCGATGTGCGCCCCATGACCCGAGTGAATGTCTCGGTGATTGTCGAGCAGAACGGCCGCCGCGAAAGCGGATCTGCCGGTGGCGGCGGTCGGGTTGGCCTGAGCGGGTTGATTGATCCCGCCGACTGGCAGGCCAAGGCACGCGAAGCGCTGCGCATTGCGCTGGTCAACCTGGACGCCGTTCCCGCGCCAGCCGGCGTCATGGAAGTTGCGCTTGGCCCCGGCTGGCCTGGCATCCTGTTGCACGAGGCAATAGGCCATGGTCTGGAAGGTGATTTCAACCGCAAGGGCAGCTCGGCCTTTGCCGGATTGATGGGGCAGCAGATTGCCTCGAAAGGTGTGACCGTGGTGGATGACGGTACGATTGCTGATCGTCGTGGCTCGATCAGCGTGGATGATGAGGGCACGCCCAGCGCACGCACGGTGCTGATCGAAGACGGCATCCTGACCGGCTACATGCAGGACCGCCAGAACGCTCGCTTGATGGGTGTTGCGCCCACTGGCAACGGGCGGCGACAAAGCTATGCGCACAAACCCATGCCGCGCATGACCAATACGATCATGCTGGGGGGCGAGGCCGACCCGCAGGCTCTGGTAGCTGACATCAAGGACGGTATCTGGGCGGTTGGTTTCGGCGGAGGTCAGGTAGACATTACCAACGGCAAGTTCGTTTTCTCATGCACCGAGGCGTACCGCGTCGAAAACGGAAAAATCGGTGCACCGGTCAAAGGGGCCACGCTGATTGGTGATGGCCCTTCGGCCTTGAAACGGATCCGCGGCCTCGGCAACGATATGGCGCTGGACCCCGGCATGGGAACCTGCGGCAAGGATGGGCAATGGGTGCCGGTAGGCGTTGGCCAGCCAACCGTCCTGATGGACGGGCTGACCGTCGGCGGCTCTGCAGCCTGAGTCGAACCTAGGATGCAGAAAGAGGCGCAGGGTTAACCTTGCGCCTCTTTCATCATTAAACTTGCGTTTGGTGACAAAAAGCACCTCTTCCTGTGGTATTTATTTTATATTGTTTAATATCAAGATTTTATAGTCGCATCGCCTGACGAGATTAAAATAAATATTTCTAATTTTCGACGATTCACAAGCTGTTAACCGCCTATCCCGTAAACCAGTTCTGTAACAAGGCGGAGCAACGGATGACCGAAGAGCAGCTTTCTTCCAATCACCCCCCACTCCCACCCACCACGGAAGAGGACCGGTTCTCGTGGCTTCGCCTGTTGCGTTCTCGCAAGGTCGGTCCGGCGACATTTCGTCGGCTGCTGCGCGAACATGGCCCAGCGCAGAACGCGCTGGCCGCGCTGCCTGAAATGGCACGCGCCGTCGGTATAACAGGGTATGAAACCTGCCCTCCCGGCGTGATCGAGGCGGAACTCAAGGCCGCAAGGGCCGCCAAAGCGCGGCTTTTGTGCCTTGGGTCCGCTGATTTTCCAACGACCCTGAATGATCTGAACGATGCCCCCCCGTTGCTTTGGGCAGTCGGGGATGTTTCGCTTCTGCAAAAACCATCGATTGCGATGGTCGGCGCGCGAAACTGTTCCTCGCTTGGCGCGCGGATGGCGCGTGGCTTGGCCTCGGAGTTGGGCAGCAAGGGGTACGTGGTTGTGTCTGGTCTGGCGCGCGGTATCGACACGGCCGCACATATGGCCGCACTGGAGACAGGTACGGTGGCAGTCATGGCAGGCGGCGTCGATGTGATCTATCCCGCCGAAAACACGGAGCTGGCCCGCGACATCGCCTCCAGAGGCTTGCGGCTTTCTGAGCAGCCGATGGGTGTAACACCCCAGGCCCGTCACTTTCCGCGCCGAAATCGGATCATTTCGGGGCTTGCACAGGCCGTTGTCGTCGTCGAGGCCGCTGCCAAATCCGGGAGTCTGATAACAGCACGTGACGCGTTGGATCAGGGACGCGAGGTTCTGGCCGTTCCCGGCCATCCGCTCGACGCGCGGGCCGCCGGTTGCAATCTGTTGATTCGTGATGGCGCAACGCTGGTTCGATCCGCTGATGATGTTATTGAAGCGTTGCCCCGAACAAACGATTTGGTTTCACTACCGCCCGAACCTCCCTCTGCACCGATCGCGCGCCCCGCAAGGGACCTGCATGTGCAGATCCTCGAGCGACTCGGTCCCTCACCTATCGCTGAAGATCAATTGCTGCGGGATATCACGGTCTCAGCCGGTGAGCTTGGTCCGGCGCTGATCGACCTTGAACTTGATGGGCGAATCCAGCGTCAGCCTGGAGGTCTGCTGTCGCTGGCAAGTTGATCGAACCCTTGATCTGGCTGGTCCGGTTCCTGAATATCTGTGGTAGCGCACTGAAATCACGGCGCTTTTCCACCTGCAAAAGGAACGCATTGACAATTCCTGCTTGCCCCACACATTTTGCTCCACCATAGAAGGCGTCAAATTCGTCGAGCGAGGTTTCCCCTTAAATGCCCGTAGTTGTTGTAGAATCTCCGGCCAAAGCAAAAACAATCAATAAATATCTGGGGCCCGACTACACAGTTCTGGCCTCTTACGGCCATGTGCGGGATCTGCCGCCAAAGGACGGATCCGTCGATCCCGAACACGATTTCTCGATGAAATGGGAAGTGGGGAACGACAGCCGCAAGCATGTCAAAGCCATTTCTGACGCGCTGAAAGAAGACAACGCGCTGATCCTCGCCACTGACCCTGACCGTGAGGGCGAAGCAATCAGCTGGCACCTGCAGGAAGCGTTGACCAAACGCCGGTCGATCAAGAAAGACACGCCTGTCAGCCGCGTGACCTTCAACGCCATCACGAAAGAGGCTGTCACACAGGCAATGCAAAACCCGCGCCAGGTCGACATGCCGCTGGTTGAGGCCTATCTGGCCCGCCGTGCGCTGGACTATCTTGTGGGCTTCAACCTGTCTCCGGTTTTGTGGCGCAAATTGCCCGGCGCGAAGTCCGCTGGGCGCGTGCAGTCCGTCTGTTTGCGCCTGATCGTCGAACGCGAGATGGAAATCGAAGCGTTCAAGCCGGTCGAATACTGGTCGGTCAGAGCACTGTTCGAGACGCCTCGTGGTCAGACCTATGAGGCGCGGCTGGTCACGCTGGCGGGCAAAAAGCTGGACAAGCATGATCTGGCCAACGCCACGCAGGCGGAACTGGCCGTTCAGGCCGTTACCAGCCGGGCTCTGACCATAACCTCGGTCGAGGCCAAGCCTGCCGCCCGCAACCCCAGCGCACCATTTATGACCTCGACCTTGCAGCAGGAAGCAAGCCGCAAGTTCGGAATGGGCGCGCGCCACGCGATGCAAGTGGCGCAGCGGCTCTATGAGGCCGGATACATAACTTATATGCGGACCGACGGCATAGACATGGCGCCCGAGGCCGTTGCGGCAGCACGGGATGCCATCGCCGACCGCTTTGGCGCCGAATATGTTCCGGACAGCCCGCGCATCTACAAGAACAAGGCCAAGAACGCTCAGGAAGCGCACGAGTGTATCCGCCCGACAGATATGTCGCGGGACGCCAAGGCCTTGAAAGTCACGGACGAGGATCAGCGCAAGCTTTATGATCTGATCTGGAAACGTACCATTGCCTGTCAGATGGCAGCCGCCCGCCTGGAGCGCACGACCGTCGAGATTGGCAGCGATGACGGTCAGGTCGGCCTTCGCGCCACTGGCCAGGTCGTGATGTTCGATGGTTTCATGCGGGTGTACGAAGAAGGCCGGGATGACATTGCGGACGAGGACGAAAAGCGTCTGCCACAGATCACGCAGGGTGATCCAGCCCGTTTTGCCAAAACCTCTCTGAAGGATCAGTTCGCCAAGGCGACCAGCGACAGCGGGGACAAGGTTGCGAAAGAGGCGATCCTGTCCGAGAACGAATCTGTTCTGGCGCTGCAGCATCACACTCAACCACCCCCGCGTTATACCGAAGCGACGCTGGTCAAACGGATGGAAGAGCTGGGGATCGGGCGACCATCAACCTATGCCTCGATCGTCACGACGATTCAGGACCGGGAATATGTACGCAAGGACAAAAACCGGCTGATCCCCGAGGAAAAGGGGCGGATCGTTACGATCTTCTTGCTGAATTTCTTCCGGCAGTACGTAGGCTATGAGTTCACCGCCAATCTGGAAGAAGAGTTGGATGATGTCAGCGCCGGGGAACGCGACTACAAGGACCTGTTGGGCAAGTTCTGGCGTGATTTTTCAGCCGCGATTGGCGAGACGTCCGAGCTGCGGATTTCTGAAGTGTTGGACAGGCTCGACGAAGCTCTGGCTCCGCAGCTCTACCCGCCGCGCGAGGATGGGTCCGATCCGCGTATCTGCCCGAAATGCGGTACCGGTCAGTTGCACCTGAAGACCTCGCGGACCGGCGGGTTCGTTGGCTGCGGAAACTATCCGGAATGTACCTATACGCGTCCGATTGCAGGTGAAGGTGCGGAAGGCGACGAAAAACTGCTGGGCGAAGATGGTGGCGATGAGATCTGGTTGAAATCCGGCCGGTTCGGTCCTTACGTTCAGCGCGGCGAACCCACGCCCGAGAACAAAAAGCCGCCCCGCGCGTCGTTGCCGCGAGGGTGGAGCAAGGATGACATGGATCTGGAAAAAGCGCTGACGCTGCTGTCCCTGCCCCGTCAGATCGGCGAACACCCCGAGGGAGGCATGATCAGCGCTAATTTCGGACGGTTCGGCCCGTATTTGATGCATCAGTTGCCGGAAGAGGCGAAACCGGTTTACGCCAACCTCAAAGACCCCAATGACGTGTTCGAGATCGGCATGAACCGTGCCGTTGAATTGCTGGCCGAAAAACGCGCCAATCCCGGACGTGGACGACGAGCCGCAGCGAAACCCCTGAAGGAACTGGGCGAGCATCCCAATGGCGGAGCAATGCAGGTTCTCGACGGGCGCTATGGGCCATATGTGAAATGGGAGAAGGTCAACGCAACCATCCCCAAGGACATAAAACCCGAGGACGTGACGCAAGAAATGGCCATCGAACTGGTCAATGAACGCGCGACCAAGAAGGGCACCAAGAAAAAGGCGGCCCCCAAGAAGAAGGCCACAACCAAGAAGGCGGCGGGATAGGTAGAAATACCTCCCTCCTCCGGGTTTCATTGACTTCCCAATGACGTGGCGGCACAACCTGCCCATCACCATGTCATTGGGGGAGTTTTCCATGAAGAAAGTCTATGCCAATGCCACCGAGGCGCTCGATGGGGTGCTGTCGGATGGTATGCTGATCGCCGCAGGCGGGTTTGGCCTGTGCGGCATTCCGGAATTGTTGCTTGAGGCCATCAGGGAATCGGGCGTCAAAGACCTGACCTTTGCGTCAAACAACGCAGGCGTGGACGATTTCGGCATCGGCATCCTGCTGCAAACCAAGCAGGTCAAGAAAATGATCAGTTCGTATGTCGGTGAAAACGCAGAGTTCATGCGTCAATATCTGAGCGGCGAGTTGGAGCTGGAATTCAACCCGCAGGGCACTCTGGCGGAACGGATGCGCGCAGGTGGCGCGGGAATCCCCGGCTTCTACACAAAAACCGGCGTTGGCACCGTGATTGCCGACGGTAAGGAGCACAAGGACTTCAACGGCGAGACTTACATTCTTGAAGAGGGCATCTTCGCCGACCTGGCCATCGTCAAGGCGTGGAAGGCCGACGACACCGGCAACCTGGTGTTCCGCAAGACCGCCCGCAACTTCAATGTGCCGGCAGCGACATGCGGCAAGATCTGCGTGGCTGAAGTGGAAGAGATTGTTCCGCGTGGCGCGCTGGACCCCGACTGCATCCACCTACCCGGTATCTATGTGCATCGCATCGTTCAGGGCAAACACGAAAAGCGCATTGAACAGCGCACCACCCGGAAGAAGGAGGAAGCATAATGCCCTGGGACCGCAATCAGATGGCCGCACGCGCGGCAGAGGAACTGGAAGACGGCATGTATGTGAACCTCGGCATCGGCATCCCGACGCTGGTGGCAAACTATGTGGGTGACAAGGACATCACTCTGCAATCGGAAAACGGCATGCTGGGCATGGGCCCCTTCCCTTTTGAGGGCGAAGAAGACCCAGACCTGATCAATGCGGGCAAGCAGACGATCACTGAATTGTCCCGCACGGCCTATTTCGACAGTGCCACATCCTTCGCCATGATCCGCGGCGGCAAGATCGCTGCGGCGATTCTGGGTGCAATGGAAGTAGATGAGAAAGGTGATCTGGCCAACTGGATGATTCCCGGAAAGCTGGTGAAAGGCATGGGCGGTGCAATGGATCTGGTCGCAGGCGTAGGCCGTGTGATTGTTGTGATGGACCACACCAACAAACATGGTGACAGTAAGGTCCTGAAGGAATGTACCCTGCCATTGACCGGAAAGGGCGTCGTAGATCGTATCATCACCAATCTGGGTGTGCTGGATGTGGTCGAAGGCGGTCTGAAAATCGTGGAACTGGCGGATGGTGTCAGCGAAGACGAGCTACGCGCAGCAACAGAAGCGACAATCGTTTCCTGATCAATTGGAAAGGCCCGCCAGATCACGGCGGGCCTTTTTCAGTTTGACGTCTGAAAAACACAGCCATCGGAAATCAGGTCCGGCGGCGTCGTGCACAAGGCCCGCGCGATCTGGAACGCGGCAAGGACCTTTGGCACATAGTCTCGGGTTTCAGCATAGGGCGGCACGCCGCTGTGTTTGCGTACGGCCCCCTCACCCGCGTTGTATCCAGCCAATACTAGTATTGGATCATTCCCAAACTCTTCCATCAGCCAGTTGAGGTATTTCACACCGCCTGCGATATTGTCAGAGGGCTGAAGACTGTCTTTCACCCCGAATCTGGCCGCCGTGGCGGGCATCAACTGCATGAGCCCTTGTGCGCCAGCAGAGCTGACAGCATCTGCACGTCCGGCTGATTCCACCGAAATCACCGCTAACACCAGCGCAGGTGAAACATTGGTTCCCACTGTGGAACGAAGGATCTCGATCCCGCGTTCCTTTGCGATGTTTTGCAGCGATTGCAGTCGCGGTGATCTTACGTTCGTCGCGGCTAGGGCGTTGATAGCTGCGTCCAGCCGCCAGGCCCCGGCTTCATCCATGTGTGGTGAAACCCGGTTCCAGAATGCCTTGTACGACCCCTTGGGATCTCGTTTGGCTTCGACACCAGGCACCGCTGCCGGAGTGACCTTAGTGCGCGCGATGATTTCAGGGACCACCAGTTCAGTGCCCGTACTGGGCGCTGAAGGGTTGGCTGCGTGTTCTTCCGGTGTGATTTGCACGGATACACGCGGGCGTTCGCCGGGTTTGGGGGCTTTGACTCGCTTGTATACGCCGCGCGGCTCTATCTCGGTCGCATTCACTGATGCGGTACCCGATATCAGAAATGCCAGCACACCGGCGCATTGGAGTGCGTTCCGGAGATTCATTTGCCTGCCTCGTGTTTTCTTTTTAGGCGATTTGAACCCTGAATCTTCTCGCAAGGCCAGAAAAACAAAGCGAATTGGGGCAGTTTCGCCTCATTTGGCGCAATTTTGCATCGCTATAGGGCCTTCACTTCAATCGATGATATTTTTTTACCATTTATTTTCAATACGTTACAAAAATTATCACCAAAAAGTTAAGCTGCGCGAAAAAAAATCGGTGTTTGGCCCAATTCCTGCCACGCCCAACAGTCAAACATAGTCCCATACCGAGACGGACATGAGCGGACTGAGAGAGAAAGCTCTGAAAGACGCCGAGGTTTGTTAAACTTTTTTTGATCCTTTAGGAGGGACGTAACATGATCAAGTTCATCAAGAACTTCCGCAAAGACGAAGACGGCGCAGTAACAGTTGACTGGGTTGTTCTGACCGCAGCAGTCATCGGCCTGGCCGCAGTTGCATACCAGCAGATTTCGGCTGGCGCCACTGGCCTGGCAACCGGCGTAAACGAAGCGCTGAACGCCGCATCGCTGAGCACCGGCAGCAACACCGCGACAGGTGGTATCACCGGCGAAGGCAAAAGCAACTAAGTTGCTGCTCTAGAGAATTTTCAAGGCCGCGCTCAATGGGCGCGGCCTTTTTTTGTGATCTGAAACTGCTTCATCCCAGGCGCACAGATTCCAGCTTGCGCGCAAGTCATGCAAACCTTCGCGACGCTCGGGGTGTTTTGTTGCAACCCCTGTGTTTCTTCTGTCCCAATCAATCCGACACACGCGCGGTCTCTGCCTGAGACCGAAATTTTCTGCGAAATCAATATTTAGCCCAAATTTCGCCATCCGCGCGAACCAGTTATGGGCCAACCTGTCGGTGGCACTGACGCGACGTATTTGGAGATAAGCACATGTTCAGGTTCCTTAATCAGTTTAAATCTGACGAAGCAGGAGCGGTGACAGTTGACTGGGTGGTATTGACCGCCGTGGTCATAGGATTGTCGGGCGCGACCTACCTCGTAATCAGCTCAAGCGTCGACGGCATGGGCGGCAACATAAACGGGGCCATGAACAGTGCCGTTGTCAGCACCGGGTCGAACACTGCACCCTCGGGCATTATCACGGCAGGAACCGCCGGCGGCGGAAACTAAACCACAGCAGGTGTACGCATCAGCTGTTTTCCAAAGACGTTACTCTTAACAGTTTCGACGCAAAGCGCTGCGCCCATGGGGTGCGGCGCTCTTTTGTTGCGCACGATCCGCTGGCAATCGTGAGGAAAGGCAACACTCACCATGAAGAATTGTGCGGAAGATGGCGTAGAATCTGACAATCAGGCATATTTGTCCCACATTTCGACACAATTTGCAGTTAGCAAATAGGCTGTTTCAATGTGGTTCCTTGGCCGCTAAGTAATCGACCAAACAAAAGAATGAGGTACACGCATGCGAGCAGTTTTCGGACTTGTCCTGATTGTCGGCGTTGCACTGGCCGGGGGCGCCGTTTACATGGCGCGAAACTATATTGCGGAATACCAAAGCGAGTTGGCACGCCAAAGACTTGCTGCAGAAGAAGCCCTGGCCAACGCCAAAGTCGACGTTGTTCCGACTGTCACTGTGTTTGTGTCGAACCGCGCCTTGAAATACGGCGAGCGGTTGACTGAGGAAGATATACGCGCTGTTGACTGGCCGGAAAACGCGATCCCGGAAGGTACTTTCAAGGAGCTTACAGCCCTGTTCCCCGTAAGCGGCGCAAATGAACGCTTCGTTTTGAGGGCAATGGAAAAGGACGAAGCGATCATGGAGGTCAAGATCACTCGTCCGGGCGAAAAAGCTGGCCTGACGTCACGTCTGGAAAAGGGTATGCGTGCCTTTGCGATCAGCGTTGACGTTGCTTCTGGCGTTTCGGGTTTCTTGCGACCCGGCGATAGTGTCGACATCTATTGGACGGGTTCCAGTGGAACCATCGAGGGGAGCAGCGGTGGTATCACCCGCCTGATCGAAACCAACGTGCAGCTCATTGCCGTCGACCAGACCGCCGGTTCGGATGTCACCAACACAACGATTGCGCGCACAGTTACGGTTGCGGCCACACCGGAACAGGTCGCCGCATTGGCACAGGCCCAAAACACGGGGCGTCTTTCCCTGGCTCTGGTTGGGGTACAGGATGAATCCGTTGCGTCTACGATTGAGGTGGACCAAAACAAGCTGCTGGGAATTCAGAAAACTGCTCCGGAACCCGAGGCAAAAGCCGAGAAGGTATGCACAACACGTATTCGCCGCGGCGGCGAAATCGTAAATGTACCGATCCCCTGTACAAATTGACGCCAATTCAGAACGTTACAGGTTCAGAGCCGCACCCTTGGTGCGGCTTATTTTTTTGCGATTGTTGCCAATTCCCCACATAAGGAAACTTACGGAAACCATTGATTATTGCAATAAATTCGGATTTCGCGCAGTCTCTCCACCTATAGGGCATAAGACCCAAAAAAACGAGGCGTGATCGGAGAGGCAGGTCACATGACAATACGTTCCTGGATCAGCGCAACCCTGCTGGGGTTGTCGCTTGTTATGGCCCCCATTGGCGACACCGCCTGGGCCGAAACTTTGCGCGTGGTGAAGAAAGGGACTGTGGAAACACTCGACGTCCCGATGAACCGCGCAATTGTCGTAGAAAGCGAGCAACCGTTTGCAGAGCTCAGCATTGCCAACGCCGGCATTGCAGATATCTCTTCATTGTCGGAGCGCACAATCTATGTTCTGGGTAAGGCCCCCGGCCTTACCACGCTGACGCTGTTTGATGGCGCTGGCAATTTGTTGGCCAACGTTCGCGTCCGCGTCGCACCAGATGTCACGGAGTTCAAGGAACGTCTGCGTCAGATCCTGCCCAACGAACCCATCGAGGTTCGCACGGCAAATGATGGCATTGTTTTGTCCGGCACAATCTCCAGCTCGGCAAAACTGGCGCGCGCTTTGGAACTGGCTGAAAGATATGCTCCCGAGCGTGTTTCCAACCTGATGTCGGTCGGTGGTGTTCAGCAGGTCATGCTGAAGGTCCGCTTTGCGGAAATGAACCGCTCAGTCGCCAAAAGCCTGACAGCGTCGCTTGGTTTCGGCGGAGGTGACGTTACGGGGGGCTTCAACACGCTCAACAACCAGTTCGCACTGAACAACGCTTTGTCGAACAACATTCCGGCCGTTCAGGCCAATACAGGCGCGATCCTGTTTGGTTTCGGCGCAGGCTCGACGCAAGTTCGCCTGTTGTTGGAAGCACTTGAAACCAAAGGGTTGGCCCGCAGTCTGGCTGAACCGAACCTGTCCGCCTTGTCAGGTCAGGAAGCTTCCTTCTTGGCCGGCGGAGAAGTTCCGATCCCGGTACCACAGGATGATGGCGTTGTTGCCATTGAATACAAAGCATTCGGCGTTGAGATGGACTTCATCCCACGCGTTGTTGACGGTGATCTGATCAATCTTGAAATGGGCACCGCTGTTTCAAGTATCGATCAGAGCTCGGATTTCACCATCAACGGCGACTCCGTACCCAGCTTCATCACGCGCCGGGCAAAAACAACGATTGAACTTCGAGATGGTGAAAGCTTTGCCATTGCCGGTTTGATCCAGGATAACTTCGCCGATTTGAGTAATCAGGTCCCCTGGCTGGGTGATGTGCCCGTTCTTGGCGCGTTGTTCCGCAGCGCCGACTACCAGCGCGAGCAAAGCGAACTCGTGGTCATCATCACCGCGCATCTGGTTACGCCAACTCGTGGAGAGACACTTGCTCTTCCCACCGATCGGGTAAAACCGCCCAGCGAATTTGACCTGTTCGTGAATGGCAGGGTCGCGCGCACACAGCGCACTGGAGCCGGCGGAGCGTCAGAGGTTGCCAAGCAAGACTTCGGCAGCTCCTACGGCTACGTCCTAGATTGATCAGGAGGATAGGACCAATGCAGAAGTGGATTATCACACTGGGTCTTTCGGTCGCTGTCGCCGCATGTACGCGTGAGGCCGGGTACGAGATCGATGCAGGCACTTTCGGAAACGCGACATTAAACAATGTCCAGGTTCAAAGCGGTGAATTGACCTATGCGCAGATTCTCAGTCGCCGGTTTGCTGCTGACGTGCCCAGCCAGGTGAACTTTGCGTTCAACAGCTCGCAACTGGATGCTTCGGCTCAGCGTATTCTGTTGCAACAGGCGGACTGGATCAAACAGTTCCCCGAAGCCCGTTTCCGTGTTTACGGACATACGGACGCTGTAGGATCAACCAGCTACAACAAAAGCCTTGGCTTACGCCGTGCACAGGCAGTCGTCGCGTTTTTGGGACAACAGGGTATCTCGCGCTCACGGCTTGAGGCGGTGGTGTCCTTTGGCAAGACGCAACCGCTGGTCGCAACGCAAAACCGGGATCGCAGGAACCGCAGAACGGTCACCGAAGTTTCAGGATTTGTTGACCGTAACCCGCAGCTTCTGGATGGCAAATATGCCGAAGTCATCTATCGCGAATATGTAGAAAGTGCGACCGCTGTAAGCCAGATTCAGGAAGTTGACGCCCAGGACGCTGGCAGCGGTGGATAATACGTTTGAAATGGGCGGCATCGTCGCCCATTTCCCTACAATTGGTTCTTTTGCGCCCAATTCTTGCCCAACTTCAAAGCAACATTGTGAACAATAGGGTGACCTGCGGCCAAATTTGACCGTATTGGGGCGACAGCACATCAATCTGGCGGATTTCGTTCATATGACATGCTGAGCCCTCACGACGAGGATAATGTTTATGACCAGCGCGACGCCGCAAGACGACAATACTGCAATCTTGGCCTGCACGATCAGTCGGGATGTTCAGAATTTCGACCTTTTGATCGAAGACATGGAAACCATCCTGGGCGAGCGCTGGGGGGATCTCGGATTTGCAGAAGCGTTAGCCTTTTTCAGCCAACCCGAAGCTGAAGCACTGGAATTTGTAGCGCTGGCTATCGACGGAGAAGATGAAGACAACCTTTCCCTGCTGGGTGAGATAATTACCCAAGCAAATGAAAAGAAAGTAAAAGTTGTTCTGATCGCCGAGGACGTTACTCCGGCTTCATTGCACCAACTGCTGCGCAAGGGCGCGGACGAGTTTGTGCCCTACCCTCTTCCGGAAGGTGAGTTGCAGGAAGCCATTGAGCGTATGAAGCAGCCAGACCCGGTTGCCGTGGCGCAAGCGGCTGCCGTTCCTCTGGCGGGTGGCGAATCAAAGGAAGGCGCCTTGTTTGTCGTTCAGGGTCTGGCGGGTGGTGTCGGAGCGACGACGCTGGCCGTTAACCTAGCTTGGGAACTGGCATGTGCCTCTGACAAGGACGCGCCAACTGTCTGCCTGATCGATCTGGACCTGCAATACGGTACCGTTTCCACCTACCTGGACCTGCCGCGGCGGGAAACAGTGTTTGAAATGTTATCGGACACAGATGCGATGGACAGCGAAGTGTTCTCGCAAGCTCTTCAAACATATGAAGAAAAATTGCAGGTTTTGACAGCCCCCTCTGATATGGTGCCGCTGGACCTGATTACTCCGGAAGACATTCAACGCGTGATTGACGTGGCGCGCGCGCATTTCGACTACGTCATTGTTGATATGCCGAAGACGCTTGTCCTGTGGTCTGAAACAGTTTTGCAGGCTGCCCATGTGTATTTCGCCATGATTGAGCTGGACATGCGGTCCGCCCAGAATGCCCTGCGCCTGAAGCGTGCTTTGCAGGCAGAGGAACTGCCATTCAACAAGTTGCGCTTTGCATTGAACCGGGCGCCGAAGTTTACCGACCTGAACGGAAAAAGCCGTGTGAAGCGCATGGGGGAAAGCCTTGGTATCTCCATCGACCTGCTACTGCCTGATGGCGGCAAACCGGTCATGCAAAGTGGGGATCACGGCCTGCCTCTGGCAAATGCGGCCGCCAAGAATCCGTTACGCCGGGAAATCGCAAAGCTGGCAAAGTCGCTTCACAGCCTTGGCAGCAGTGCCGAAGAAGCTGCGTAACATCATCCCAAGGGGGGATAAGCCGTGTTTTCAAGATACAAAAAGCAGCCCATAGCGCAGCCCGTCAAAACGCCGGCGCAACCGCCCGAAACTGAGGCGTCCACAGCGCAAGAGACACCTGTTGCGACTGCCGTGGCCCGCAAGCCTGTGAAAAAGATTGCAGGTGAGGTCGCAAGCTCGGACCGGGATCGGAAACGCAAAGAGCGGCTGGGCGAGATCAAGATCGAACTACACCGCGAGTTGCTCGAAAACCTGAACCTGGCAGCACTGGAAAACGCTGGCGAATCGGAGTTGCGTGCTGAAATCAGTGCAATCGCCAGTGAAGTTCTGGAAACAAGAAACATTGTTCTGAACCGCGAAGACCGGTCCCAGCTGAACAAGGAACTTTATGACGAGGTAACGGGGCTTGGGCCGCTTGAAGCATTGCTTCAGGACGATACGGTCAACGATATTCTGGTGAACGGTCCACAACAGATCTTTGTGGAACGCTCCGGTAAGCTGGAAATCAGCGATATTACCTTCAAGGATGAAAAGCACCTGATGCGGATCATCGACAAGATCGTGTCCGCCGTGGGCCGTCGAGTTGACGAATCCAACCCGTATGTTGACGCCCGTCTGGCCGATGGCTCGCGTTTCAACGCTATGGTGCCACCGATTGCGGTGGACGGATCGCTTGTTTCCATTCGTAAGTTCAAGAAAGATAAGCTGGGCATTGACGATCTGGTCAATTTCGGGGCGTTCACCGAAGAAATGGCCGCCTATTTGCAGGCCGCCGTGTCCACCCGGCTGAACATCATCGTTTCCGGGGGTACGGGTTCTGGTAAAACGACCACGCTCAACGCCCTGTCCAGTTTCATCGACGACGCCGAGCGCATTCTGACCATCGAGGATACGGCGGAACTTCAGCTGCAACAGACGCATGTGGGCAGGATGGAAAGCCGCCCGCCCAACGTGGAAGGCAAAGGTGAGGTCAGTCCGCGTGACTGTCTGAAAAACGCCCTGCGTATGCGTCCTGACCGTATCATCGTGGGTGAGACGCGTGGTGCCGAGGTGATCGATATGTTGCAGGCCATGAACACAGGCCACGACGGATCGATGACCACGATCCACGCCAACTCGGCCCGGGACGGTATTTCACGTCTGGAAAACATGATCGCCATGGCCGGGATCGAAATGCCGATCAAAGCCGTCCGCAGTCAGATCGCTTCGGCTGTCAACCTGATCGTGCAGGCCAGTCGTCTGCAGGACGGTTCGCGCCGGATGACCTCGATCACCGAGATCACCGGGATGGAAGGTGACGTGATTTCCATGCAGGAAATCTTTCGTTTTCAACGCGTTGGCCTGACACCCGACAACAAGATCATCGGACACTTTACCGCGACCGGCGTGCGCAGCCACTATTCGGAACGCTTCCGTCTTTGGGGCTTTGATTTGCCAGCGTCCATCTACGACCCAACCACAATGTAGGAGAACCAGGTATGCAATTGCCTATGGAGGCGATCATTTATGTCGCCATCTTTGTGGGGGTTCTTGCCTTGGTCGAGGGCATCTATCTTGTCGCCTTCGGCAAGTCCATCAGCCTGAACAGCCGGGTCAACCGGCGTCTGGACATGCTGGAAAAGGGTGCTGGGCGCGAACAGGTGCTGGAACAGCTGCGCAAAGAGATGCAGCAGCATATGAAGTCGCAGAGCATCCCTCTGTACTCACTGCTGGCAGACAAGGCGCAAAAGGCGGCAATCGCGTTCTCTCCACGTCAATTGATCATGATCATGGGCCTGGTATCCGCCATGGCCTTTGTCGGATTGAGCATCGGCACCGCTACGGACACGGCACTGCGCATCGTTGTTTCCATCGCAATCGGCATCGGTGGCGTTTACGCCTGGGTCAACCACAAGGCCAAGAAACGAATGGGTATGATCGAAGAACAACTGCCGGACGCGGTTGAACTGATGGTGCGATCTCTGCGTGTCGGAAATCCATTTGTATCGACAATTCAAGTGGTTGCAAACGAAGTCCAGGATCCGCTGGGAACCGAATTTGGCGTTATCGCCGATGAATGTGCCTATGGTCGCGATGTGGGCGAGGCGCTAAAGGACATGGCTGAACGTCTGGACATGCAGGATATGCGCTTTCTGGCCGTAGCCGTGGGTATTCAGCAGCAATCTGGCGGTAACCTTGCTGAGATTTTGGCCGGATTGGCAAAGGTGATCCGTGCTCGTTTTCGCTTGTTCCGTCGCGTCAAGGCGATTACAGCCGAGGCACAATGGTCTGGTAAGTTCCTGTCCGGGTTTCCCGTCGCCTGTCTGATATTCATTCTGGTCAAGGACCCGGGCTATTACGACGATGTGTTGGATCACCCCTGGTTTATTCCCGCGTGTTTTGTTGTCGCTATCCTGCTGACATTGAACCTGATCGTCATGAAAATCATCACCAACATCAAGGTCTGAGGGCAGTACCATGGAATTCCTGACCAGCATCAATGACCTGTTGACCCAGCACTTGGGTGAGTTCGGCCCCCTGATCATTGTCGGCGTACTTGGCCTGATTTTGGTTCTGGTCGCTGTCACACTGATGATGAAGCAGCCGGAAGATCCCCTGAAGAAACTGCAAAGATCTAATGCTGCCCCTCCAAAGCAGAAAAAGGGGAAAAAAGAGCAGCTTCGAAACTCAAGCCGAAACGAACAGCTTGAGAAGTTCGCGACTTTTCTGGAGCCCAAGAACGAAGAAGAATATTCGGCCGTCGAGCTGAAACTGCGTCAGGCGGGCTACAGGTCGAAGGATTCAGTTCGGTTCTTTCACTTTGCGCAGTTTTCTTTGGGTATCCTTGGCATTTTCCTTGGTGTTATGTTGGTCACAGTCTTTTCCGGCGGCCAGGAGTTTACCGGAACACAGATGATGATCCGGGTGCTTGTTCCCGGCGCGATTGGCTATTTCGCACCAAAATACTGGATTACGCGCCGGGTTGAAGAACGGAAGGAAGCGATTACCGCCGGCTTTCCCGATACGCTCGACCTGATGCTCGTCTGCGTTGAGGCCGGTCAGTCGCTGGATCAGGCCATTGTTCGGGTAGCCGGTGAAATGAGTGCGTCGTATCCAGATATCGCGCAGGAATTCGAAACTGTCGCGCATGAAATGAAGGCTGGTAAGGACAAGGACACCGTCCTGCGTGATTTCGGCGTGCGATGTGGTGTGCAGGACGTGAACTCATTTGTTACCGTTATGATCCAATCGGCGACATTTGGCACATCGATTGCCGAGGCGTTGCGGGTTTACGCCGGTGAGATGCGCGACAAACGTGTGATGCGCGCCGAAGAGGCCGCGAACAAGTTGCCGACCAAGATGACTCTTGTCACAATGATGCTGACAGTACCGCCACTGCTGATTATTCTGATCGGCCCGTCGGCGAACGTTATTTCGAGTTTTGGACGCTAGGTCGGATAGAACCATATGAATGCTGAAATCAGGTGCTTCCCTTCCGGGTTTCGCCGAATGCTCCGGGCCACCATGTTTTTTGCCATGGTGGCTTCTTGCACAGAAGGCCTGTCACCTAACGGATTGGATGCACCGGGAATTGACGCCAAAGGTCAGGCCGAGGACAGCATCAAAGTCGGAAACAGATTGATGGCCGCCGGAGAATACGAACTGGCGCTTGAAACTTTTTCCCGGGCCGCGCTGGAGCAGGGTATGACGCCCCAGGTCCTGACGTCTCTGGGCACCGCGAATGTCGGACTCCGCCGCTTGGGTCAGGCCGAAAAACTGCTGCGCCGTGCTGTAGAAGACGACACGGACTGGCCCGTAGCGTGGAACAATCTCGGTGTCCTGCTGATGGAGAAACAGGATTACCCTGAAGCCGCGCAAGTGTTTCAGCGGGCCTATGCGTTGGACAATGGCGAAAGTGACGCAATCCGGGACAATCTGCGCTTAGCACTCGCAAAAATGGAAAATCCTGTTAATAATACCCCACAAGAACAACAAGAATACACACTGGAGCAGCTTGGCGACGGGCAATTCACGCTACGCAAGATCCAGTAATTGAGGCGAGAGCAGTAAAGGACGCAAAAAATGCGCCAGCAATTCTTGATTCCGACTGTTGTTATCAGTGGTCTGATCCTTTCGGCCTGTGCAAAGGAAACCGAAGAGGAAAAGGTTGAACGCACATTCCAGGAAGTGAACGTAATCGACGAAACCAACCTGAACGATGTGCTTCTGAGTGCCGCTGATCCAAATGAGGCAGTGACCTATTTCCACGGTGCAGCACTCAAAAACCCGGACCGGATCGATCTTCAGCGTGGACTGGCGATTTCCTTGGGCCGTGCCAAGCGCACGACCGAAGCCGTAACCGCGTGGAAGCGCGTTACAACGATGAAAGGCACGAATGCCGCGGACAAGGTCGAATACGCGGACGCACTAGTCCGAAACGGAGACTGGTCGCAGGCCAAAACGGTTCTGGATTCGGTCCCCCCGACCTTTGAAACCTTCAAACGGTATCGCCTTGAGGCCGTGGTTGCGGATTCCCGGAAAGAGTGGAAGCGCGCGGATCATTTCTATGAAACCGCTGTCGGACTGACGACACGTCCAGGCAGTGTGATGAACAACTGGGGGTATTCCAAACTGACCCGCGGCCAATATGCCGAAGCTGAGCGGTTGTTCTCGGATGCAATCCGCCAGGACAACTCATTGTTTACCGCAAAGAACAACCTTGTTTTGGCCCGATCAGCGCAAGGCAACTATAGCCTGCCAGTCGTCCCCATGACTCAGGTCGAACGGGCGCGCTTGCTGAACACAATGGGTATTTCAGCAGTCAAACAGGGCGATATCACAACTGCCAAGAACCTGTTCCGTGAAGCCATTTCAACCCACCCGCAGCATTTCGACGAGGCAGTCCGCTCGCTTCGGGCGCTTGAAGGGGCCTGACACATGCAAATACCTGCAGTGGCCGCGGCTTGGTTCCTGCCGTTTGTGCTGCCGATCTGCTTTTACGTGGCATTCACGGATATGCGTGAGATGCGGATCAAGAACCATGCAGTCCTTGCGCTGGCACTGGTTTACATTGTGATAGGTCTGATCGTCCTCCCACCCTGGTCCACAGGCGGCATCAGCGGCAACCTGGGGCCGTTCACCGTGTCGATGCCGGTCTATTTCTGGCAACTTCTGCATATCGTCGTGGTCCTGGTAATTGGTATCTTCCTGAATGCTGCAGGCACCATGGGCGCTGGCGACGCCAAGTTTCTGGCTGCCGCGTCGGCGTTTGTATGGCTCGGCGATTTTAGAATTGTGCTGGTGATCGTGACCGCCTGCATTCTGGCTGCCGTGGTCACTCATCGTTTGGCCAAAATCACAAAGCTGCGCACCATTGCGCCGCATTGGGAAAGCTGGGATCGAGGCAAACAGTTTCCGATGGGGTTCGCCTTGGGCGGATCGCTCGCCATGTACCTGATTTTGGGCACTGTTCTCGGATCGTAAACTATCATCAGCGCGCCTTTTCGCTGCCTTTGTCCCGCCACAAAGCTGGTTCATTTTTTTCAAGACGCCCATTTTTGGGTTCTTGGCGTGACATTTTGATGGACGAGCACCGCGCATGAATATGCAGACTTCCTCTGTTATGGCCCCCCCTGCCCCCAAGGGTCTGGGCGAAATGAAGCTTCCGCTTGTAATGATGCGGGATATTCTGCTGAAGACGATTTTCCGCAAAAACGCGAGCACCGTGTCGGAAGTGGCCGAAGCCATCTGTCTTCCCACTTCGGTTACTCAGGAACTGATCGACATCGCGCGCGATCAGAAACTGCTTGAAGCGACCGGGACACTGAACGCCAATAGCGGCAATGAGATGGGGTATCAGCTGACCGATGCGGGCAAGGCCCGTTCGCTGGATGCGCTGAGCCAATCCGAGTATTTTGGTGCGATGCCGGTGCCGCTGGATGTCTATCGCGAGCAGGTTAAACGCCAGTCGATCCGCAATATTCAGGTCACGCGAGAACAACTCGTAGGCGCAATGGGCCATCTGGTCCTACCCGACAGCCTGCTGGATCATCTGGGCCCTGCGGTCAGCGCGGGCCGGTCGATTTTGATGTATGGTCCCCCGGGCAACGGTAAATCCTCAATCTCGAACGGTGTACGGGACGCACTGGGCGATAATGTTTATGTGCCCTACGCCATCGAATACTCGGGGCAGGTGATCACGGTTTATGACCCGATCGTTCACACGGCGATCCAACAGGAGCCGGATGATCCCAACAGCCTGCGCCGTCGCAAGCGGTTCGATTCCCGCTATGTGCAATGTGAACGCCCCACCGTTGTAACCGGTGGTGAACTGTCGCTCAGCATGTTGGATCTGGTCTACAACCCAACCGCACGAACCTATCAGGCCCCGTTGCAGCTGAAATCCACCGGTGGCATCTTCATCGTGGACGACCTTGGCCGTCAGGCCGAGCCGCCGCAGGCGCTGGTCAACCGTTGGATCGTCCCGCTGGAGGAAAACAAGGATATCCTCGGCCTGCAATCGGGTGAAAAATTCGAAGTGCCCTTCGACACGCTGGTCATCTTCTCGACCAACTTCCACCCGAACGAGATCTTCGACCAAGCCGCCTTGCGTCGGATCTTCTTCAAGATCAAGATTGACGGCCCGAACCAGGAAAACTTCCTGAAAATTTTCGCCATGGTGGCCCGCAAACGTGGAATACCACTGGACGAGGCGGCACTGGTACACCTGCTGAAGGTCAAGTATCCGACTATCGACAATATCTATGCCAACTATCAGCCGATCTTCCTGATCGACCAGATGATCTCGATCTGCGAGTTCGAGGGCATACCTTACCAGATGAGCCCGGACCTGATTGACCGTGCCTGGGCCAATATGTTCGTCAAAGACGAGAAAATCGTCAAATAACGCCGTGCCAATCCCTCCTCCGGGCGGGTAATCTGTGACCATGACGCAGATTCCCGCTCGGATTGATACGTGGTTTTCCACCAAAGGCTGGTCCATCCACCCACATCAGCAAGAGATGTTCGATCGGGCGAAGGACCCGTCAACCTTGCTGATCGCCCCAACCGGTGGCGGCAAGACCATGGCCGGTTTTCTACCTTCCCTGTCAGAGCTGGCCGACGGTGGCCATGGCGGATTGCACACGATCTATGTCTCTCCCCTGAAGGCCCTGGCAGCTGATATCAAACGTAACCTGCGCACCCCGGTGGACGAGATCGGCCTGCCTATTCGGATCGAGGATCGCACCGGGGACACCTCAGCCACACAGAAGAAACGCCAAAGGGCCAACCCGCCCCATATCCTGCTGACCACACCCGAAAGTCTGGCGCTGCTGACCTCTTACGAAGATTCGCCGCGCATGTTCGACGGCGTGCAACGGATCATCGTCGACGAAATCCACGCGCTGGCGGAAAGCAAGCGCGGCGATCAACTGATACTGGCCCTGGCGCGTCTTCAGCGTCTCAACCCGGATCTGCGCCGTGTTGGTTTGTCAGCCACGGTCGAAGACCCCGCAGCGATTGCCCACTTTCTGGCGCGCCACCCGGACCCCTGCCGGATCGTGCAGGCCGACCCCGGCCCGGACCCGGACATACACATGCTGGAAACAACCGAAATGCCGCCCTGGTCCGGCGGCGGTGCGGCTTATTCGATTCCGGCAGTGTTGGAACAAATCCGGCGGCACAAGACCACGCTGATCTTTCACAACACCCGCGCGCAGGCCGAGATCTACTTTCACAATCTGTGGTTGGCAAATGACGACGGCCTGCCCATCGGTGTCCATCATGGCAGTCTTGACCGACAGCAACGCGAGCGGGTCGAGGCAGCGATGGTGCGTGGCGACTTGCGTGCTATAGTCTGCACCGGCTCGCTGGATCTGGGCATTGATTGGGGCGATGTCGATCTGGTGATTCAGATCGGTGCGCCCAAGAACGTCAAACGGCTGGTGCAAAGGATTGGACGAGCCAACCACCGCTATAACGCGCCTTCCAAGGCAATACTGGTGCCTGCTAACCGGTTTGAAGTTGTCGAATGCATTGCAGCGCTCGAGGCTGCCAAGGCTCATGACCTGGACGGGGAACCCCGAGGCCCCGGCCCTCGCGATGTGTTGTGCCAGCACATTCTGATTGCGGCCTGCGCCGGGCCTTTTGACGCCGATGACCTTTATGCTGAGATGACATCCGCCGGGCCTTTTGCGCAGTTGACGCGACCCGAGTTTGACGCCTGTCTGGATTTCTGTGCCACCGGGGGTTACGCCTTGCGCGCCTATGATCGCTGGCAAAGATTGCAGCAGCGTGCCGACGGGCAATGGCAATTGCGCGATCCTCGCGCAACGTCACGCATTCGCATGAACTTGGGCACGATTCAGGATACCGACACCCTGAAGGTACGCCTGAAGCGCAGCCGTGGTGGAAAACCGTTGGGAGAAGTTGAAGAAGCCTTTGCTGCCTCGCTGACCCCCGGCGATACCTTCCTGATCGGTGGGCAGATCGTGCGCTATGAGGGCCTGCGCGAAATGGTGGTCGAAGTCAGCCGTCGCGCAGATCGCAAACCAAAGATCGCGACCTTCTCGGGTACGAAGTTTGCAACCTCCACGCAACTCAGTGACCGCATTCTGCGCATGTTCGCCCAAACTGACTGGCCGCACCTGCCTTCACACACGGCTGATTGGTTGGACTTACAGCGCCAAGTGTCTCGCCTGCCTCAGCGCGATCGTTTGCTGATCGAAAGCTTTCCAAGTGACGGGCGGGAGCATCTGTGCGTTTACGGTTTCGCCGGGCGCAACGCGCAACAGACATTGGGCCTGCTGCTGACAAAGCGAATGGAGGAAACCGGTTTGGCCCCGTTGGGGTTTGTAGCCACAGACTATGCCACGCTGATTTGGGGGCTGGACGCAGTCACTGACCCTCGCCCTTTGTTTCAACCCGAAGCGCTGCGTGAGGGGCTGGACACCTGGCTGGCAGGCAACGCGGTTATGAAGCGTACCTTTCGCGCGTCGGCAACAATTGCCGGTCTGATCGAACGCAACACGGGCGGGCAACGCAAAAGCGGACGGCAAGCCACATTTTCGTCGGATATTCTCTATGACACACTACTGAAATATGATCCCGATCATCTGTTGATGCAGATCACTCGCGAAGAAGCCATGCGCGGGCTGGTTGACTTCGGTCGTATCGAGGCGATGCTGGCCCGCATCGGAGACCGCATCGACCTGCTGCGTCTGGACCACGTTTCCCCACTTGCCGCGCCGCTGTTTCTTGAAGTTGGAAAGGTGCCTGTCAAAGGTGCAGCCGAGGAAAGGCTGCTTGCAGAAGAAAGCGCGCGCCTGCTTGAGACCGCCGGGTTGGACCAGCTTTGATCCCCCTTGCGCAACATCCGCAAACAGTTCAAGAACGTATCATGAACGTGTGCAAGTTTTTCTTTGCCGGTCAGCGGCTCGATGCGTTGCCATCTGGCGCATTATGGTGGCCGGAGCGGCGACTGCTCTGTGTCTCGGATTTGCATCTGGGGAAATCCGAACGCATGGCCCGTCGAGGCGGGGCGACGCTTCCGCCTTATGACAGTCGCGAAACGCTTGATCGGCTGGCGCGCGATCTGGAACACACCAACGCTGAAACCGTCATCTGCCTGGGTGACAGTTTCGACGATCTTGAAGCCGCCCGGGCTCTACCCGGCGCCGAAGGGTTGAGGATTGCAACGTTGCAGGCCGGGCGCCAGTGGATCTGGATCGAAGGAAATCACGATCCAGGCCCGATCGAGATGGGCGGCTCTCATTTGGTCGAATGGCAGTGTGGCCCGCTTATCTTTCGCCATATCGCTCAAAGTCGGCCACAAGGCGAGGTTTCAGGCCATTTTCATCCAAAAGCTCGGATTCGGACGAAAGGCAGGCACATCTCACGACCCGCCTTCTTGCTGGACAGCAATCGGCTGATCCTGCCTGCCTACGGTACTTATACCGGGGGGTTGCGCAGTTCGGATCAGGCACTGGCAGATCTCATGGACGCGGATGCAATGGCCATTCTGACCGGTCCGCAACCGCGCATGATTCCAATGCCGCGGTAAATTCAGATCAACCCGTCTTCTTCCAACATGGGTTTGTACTTGCGGCTCACCGGAACCAGGTCGTCGTTCATCAGGCGCAAAAAGGTTTTACCGCCTGATTTTTCAACGCAAACGATGGACGCATCCACCACCCAATGTGAACGGTGCGAACAGTGTCCGGGAACCGGCTCCATCTCGGCAATTGCATCCGTAAAGCGCGAGCGGACTGTGAACGTGCCTTCCGAGGTCACAACATCCACATTGTGATCCCTGACCGTCAGACGATGGATTTGACCGTCGAAATTGGGTGGCAAGCGTCTGACAAGGCGCGGCTTCTCGATCTCAGGCGCAGAGTCCATCGAAGTATTTAGGTCACCGCGCTGCACAAGAACCAAACCAGTCGCGAACAGGACCCCATAGACTGCTACTGTCTGGGCACCTGGTGCCATGTGACCACCGCAGGTGAAAAGAACCCAAGCCAACATCCAAAGGGACGGTGTGAACAAGACCAGAATTAAAGCGGCAAATGCCACATCACGGGCAGGAACATTCAAAAATACAGGGTTTTTCTGCATCAGCTTTCGCGCCACCCCGGTGACAGTCAAGGCAAGGACCATCACCCCGGTCCAGAAAAGAAGTCGCAATCCAAAGGTCAGATCAGCAACCAGAAACGGCGGAAACGCATAGGCAAGCAAAGGAAGAAAGACGAGACCCGCCATCACCCGCTGTGGGGTAAATGCTTTCCGAATAGTGTCAATCTTGGACGTCATACCGCTTTTGTGCACGATTTAATAAAAATCAACCTGAGCACGTCGAGCACTGATGCACCTTACCTGTAACTGGCTGGGAATACAGGGATATCACGAATTTTAAAGCTGTCAAACCCATTTGGAACAAAATGGCCGTGGCGTCCAGTGTTTGTCCAGCGCAACCAAGGGGTTTGTCGGGCCGAATGGATCGACCCGACCAGATTGCTTTATGCCGTCAAACCTTCTGGTTCGGGCAGAGCATTGGCACGGCAGCACGCAGTCAACGTGTTGGCCAGCAGGCAGGCAATGGTCATCGGGCCTACGCCACCCGGAACCGGAGTGATCGCGCCAGCACGCTCGGACGCGCTGGCATAGTCCACGTCACCGACAAGCTTGTTCTTTCCGTCACGCTCGATGCGGTTGATGCCTACGTCGATCACGGTCGCGCCTTCCTTGATCCAGTCACCCGGCACCATTTCCGGACGGCCCACGGCGGCCACGACGATATCGGCACGGCGCACGACATCCGGCAGATCCTTGGTGCGCGAATGCGCGATCGTCACGGTGCAGCTATCGCCCAGCAGCAGTTGCGCCATCGGTTTGCCCACAATGTTCGAGCGGCCAATCACAACCGCGTCCATGCCGGAAAGCGAGCCGTGGTGGTCACGCAGCATCATCAGGCAGCCCAGCGGGGTGCAGGGCACCATCGACTTCTGACCGGTGCCCAGCAGGCCCACGTTCGAGATATGGAACCCGTCGACGTCTTTGGCCGGGTCGATAGAATTGATCACCAGATCTTCATTCAGGTGCTTAGGCAGCGGCAACTGGACCAGAATGCCATGCACGGCGGGGTCGTTGTTCAGCTTGTCGATCAGCGCCAGCAGATCTTCTTCCGACGTCGCTGCGTCCAGTTTGTGCTCGTACGAATTCATACCGACTTCAACAGTCATTTTGCCCTTCGAGCGGACATAGACCTGGCTGGCAGGGTCTTCGCCCACAAGAACCACGGCCAGGCCGGGGGTGATGCCGTTTTCCTCTTTCAGCTTTGCGACCTGATCGGCCACTTGTGCGCGCACTTTTGCGGCAAAGGCCTTACCGTCGATAACCTGAGCTACCATGTTTTGATCCCTTCTTTCAAAAAACGGATCGGGCGCACAAAGCGCCCGGTCAGTCAGTCGGTGCCAATCACGCGCTCTTCGCGTGCAATCGACCAGTCAATCAATATGCGCCATAGCTTCTCGGCCAGATCCGGGTCCATCCCCAGCGCGTCCGAGTTTGCACGCACGCGTTGCACCACCTCTTCGACGCGTTCCGGGATACGGGCAGGAAGGCCCTCGCCCGGCTTCAGCTGCGACGCGCGGTCAATATAACTCGCGCGTGTCACCAACATTTCGATCAGTTGGCGATCCAGCTTGTCGATCTCGGCCCGCAGGTCCTGCATCGTGTTACAGTTCTGGGGCGGTGTCAGAGTGGGCATCGTCATCTCCTCATGGCCCGGGAATGAATCCCCGGACCACGAGATGTCTTATTCAGCAGCTTAGAACAAGCCCTCGATCTCACCTGCGTCATTGAGGCAGATGGTTTCAGCGGCCGGCTTGCGAGGCAGACCGGGCATGGTCATGATCTCGCCGCAGACAACCACGATGAAACCGGCGCCTGCGGACAGGCGAACTTCACGCACCGGAACCGAATGGCCGGTGGGCGCACCGCGCAGCGTCGGGTCGGTCGAGAAGGAATACTGCGTCTTGGCCATGCAGACCGGCAGGTTGCCATATCCCGCCTCTTCCCACTCGCGCAGCTGGTTGCGGATCTTGTTGTCGGCCAGAACCTCGTCAGCGCGATAGATACGCTTGGCAATGGTTTCGATTTTCTCGAACAGAGGCATTTCGTCGGGGTAGATCGGTGCAAAGTTCGCGGTGCTGCCTTCGACGATTTCGACAACTTTCTCTGCCAACGGGGCAGACCCTTCGGAACCCAGTTCCCAGTGACGCGACAGAACAGCCTCGACGCCGTGCTCGCCACAATAGTCCTTAACGGCCTGAACCTCGGCATCCGTATCGGTAACGAAGTGGTTAATTGCGACAACAACCGGCACACCGAACGACTTTACGTTTTCGATATGACGGCCCAGGTTGGCACAGCCCGACTGAACCGCATCGACGTTTTCCGCACCCAGATCAGCCTTGGCAACGCCGCCGTTCATCTTCATCGCGCGCACGGTCGCAACCAGAACAACTGCCGACGGGGCAATGCCCGCCTTGCGACATTTGATGTTCATGAACTTCTCAGCGCCCAAATCGGCACCAAAACCCGCTTCGGTCACGACGTAGTCGGCGACTTTCAGAGCGGTTTTGGTCGCGATGACCGAGTTACAGCCATGTGCGATGTTCGCGAACGGGCCACCGTGAACAAATGCCGGGTTGTTTTCCAGCGTCTGCACCAGGTTGGGCTGCATTGCGTCCTTCAGCAGAACGGTCATCGCGCCTTCGGCCTTGATGTCGCGGCAATAGACCGGGGTCTTGTCGCGACGGTAGGCAACAATGATGTCACCCAGGCGCTTCTCGAGATCCTTCAGGTCGTTGGCGAGGCAGAGGATCGCCATGACTTCCGACGCCACGGTGATGTCAAAGCCGGTTTCGCGCGGGAAACCGTTCGAAACTCCGCCCAAAGATGCAGTGATCTGACGCAGCGCCCGATCATTCATGTCGACCACGCGACGCCATGCAACGCGGCGGATATCAATCTCGCACTCGTTACCCCAGTAGATATGGTTGTCGATCATCGCCGACAGCAGCGAATGCGCCGACGTAATCGCGTGGAAGTCACCGGTGAAGTGCAGGTTCATCTCTTCCATCGGAACAACCTGCGCGTAGCCGCCACCAGCAGCGCCGCCCTTCATGCCGAAGTTCGGGCCCAACGAGGCTTCGCGGATACAGATCATCGCGTTTTTGCCGATACGGTTCAGACCGTCACCAAGTCCAACGGTGGTAGTGGTCTTGCCTTCACCTGCCGGGGTCGGGTTGATCGCAGTGACCAGGATCAGTTTGCCATCTTCGCGGTCCTGCACCGAGTTGATGAAGTCCTGGCTGACTTTTGCCTTATCATGGCCGTAAGGCAGCAGATCCGCAGAGTCGATGCCGATCTTGGCACCGATTTCCTGAATCGGCTTTTTGTTCGCTTCGCGGGCGATTTCGATATCGGATTTGTAGCTCATTGGCCGGGGTCCTTGATTGAATACCGTGCAAAGCCGACGCAGGGCGTCGGCGCTGTGCATTCCATACCCTTGTGTACAATTTCAATAGCCATGGATTCCGACATTCTGGCGTCGTGAAGCGTCGTAAGTTCGGTTCAGGGGTTTCTAATCGGAAACAAGCCCGTTTTCGTAAGCCCAGGCAGGTTGATCCGGAACAAACAGCTTTAGCCGATCCCCAAGTTGAATGCGTCCAGGTCGCTCTACCCATCCAGTGATGCCCCGACGTCCGGCCGCCGCAGGTTTGAAAGCCGGGCCATACCCAGGGTGATCCGCTTCAACCTCGCGCCCAGGCAGAACACATGGGGCGTTTTCCATGTCTACTGTTATCGTCATCCCACTTTTTGCCTGAAGACGTGAAGACGGCGGAATATGTGAGAGATCCGGGATCCCAAGCAGCACAATGGACGCCCCAAGGTAAGACGGATCAAGCTGGTCCAACCCCATGTCCTGCGCAATTTGCCGCAACTCCTCGGCAGAGAGAACCGAAAGCTGACGCACATTGCGAATTTCGGTGCCTTTCGGATAGAGATTTGAGACCCTGACACATGACGCGCGATTAAGCCCCTCGTGGCGCTCGTCCTTTACGCCGTCGAAGCCCAGATCAAGCGTATCAACGGCATCAGCTCGCAGGGATTTTCCCGTAGGAACATGGCCAAGCCAGATTACTTCAGCAGTATACTCGGTTTCCCGTAGAAACGGCATAGCCTTCCCTTTTCGTCCTTTTGCTTGCGCGCATAATGCCCGGCAAAACCCTGATGAAAAGAGAAAAGACCCGGAGCGTGCCCCGGGTCTGTTTCTTTTGACTATGCAGTGGGTTCAGGCTCCATCCCGCCATCATCGGGAGGAGACTTCTTGGCCTTTGTCTTAGGAATGGCCGTGACACTGGGCGCGCTGCCTTCATCAGGCTTGTCGCCTTCATCATCATCCTCGCTGGGTGACTCGCCATTCATTACGCGTTTGATCTCATCCCCAGTCAGGGTTTCATACTCAAGCAGGCCCTGCGCAAGACGCTCCCATTCTTCGTTCTTTTCGGTCAGAATCTGGTGCGCCCGCTCGTATCCTTGCTGGATCAGGCGTTTCACCTCTTCCTCGATCAGTTCTTTGGTATGGGCAGAGACCGAGAACCCGGCAGTATTGCCCTGATATCCCTCATGCGCTTCGGCATAGTCGATATTGCCAACCTTGTCAGACATACCCCAGCGCATCACCATGGCGCGCGCCAACTGGCTGGCCTGCATGATGTCCCCGGCCGGGCCGTTCGACACATGATCTTCACCATATTTGATCACTTCCGCGGCTTTCCCGGCCATGGTCATAGCCAGCTTTTGCTCACATTCATCACGGTGATAGTTCAGACGGTCCATTTCTGGCAGCGATACAACCATACCCAACGCGCCACCGCGCGGGATGATCGTCGCCTTATAGACCGGATCACACAGCGGCAGACTCAGGCCGACAACGGCGTGTCCGGCCTCGTGATAGGCGGTCTTTTCCTTCTGATCCTGGGTCAGCACCATCGAGCGGCGCTCGGCGCCCATCATCACCTTGTCCTTGGCGTTCTCAAAGTCCTCCATGGTTACAAAGCGACGGCCTACGCGGGCGGCCATCAACGCGGCCTCGTTCACGAGGTTTGCCAGATCAGCACCCGAGAAACCCGGTGTCCCGCGCGCAATGATGCGCAGATCGACATCGGGGCCCAGAGGTGTCTTGCGGGCATGTACGCCCAAAATCTTTTCGCGGCCTTTAATGTCAGGATTGCCAACGGTGACGTTGCGGTCGAACCGGCCCGGACGCAGCAAGGCCGGGTCCAGTACGTCCTTGCGGTTGGTGGCCGCCAGAATGATCACACCTTCGTTGGCTTCAAATCCGTCCATCTCGACCAGCAACTGGTTAAGGGTCTGTTCGCGTTCGTCGTTACCACCGCCGTAACCGGCACCACGATGGCGGCCAACGGCGTCAATCTCGTCGATGAACACAATGCAGGGCGCGTTCTTCTTGGCCTGTTCGAACATATCGCGGACACGGGATGCACCGACACCTACGAACATCTCGACAAAGTCGGACCCCGAAATGGTGAAGAACGGAACGCCCGCCTCACCCGCGATGGCACGGGCCAGCAATGTCTTACCCGTCCCCGGTGGTCCCACCAGCAGAGCACCTTTCGGGATCTTGCCGCCAAGCCGGCTGAATTTCTGCGGATTGCGCAGGAATTCTACGATCTCTTCCAGTTCTTCCTTGGCCTCGTCGATTCCTGCGACGTCATCAAAGGTCACGCGACCATGCTTCTCGGTCAGCATCTTAGCCTTGGATTTTCCAAAGCCCATCGCGCCGCCTTTGCCACCGCCTTGCATCCGGTTCATGAAATATACCCAGACACCGATCAGCAACAGGAACGGCAAGAGCGTGATCAGGAACGACTGGAAGCCAGACTGTTGTTGCTTGACCGCCTGAACCGGGATGTTCTCATCAATCAAAAGCTTGGTGACTTCGGCATCGCCGGGTTTGATCGTGACATAAGTCGCACCGCTTTCTGTGGTATAGCGAATCTGCTCGCCATCCAACGTCACGTTCTTGACTTCGCCGCCTTGCACGGCGCCGACAAAGTCGGAATAAGTTCTCTCATTGCTCTGAAGCGTTCCGCCCGGTCCACTGAACAGATTGAACAGTGCAAGGATGAGCAAGAACAGAACGACCCAAAACGCGATATTGCGAGCGTTGCCCAAGGAAATTCTCCCAAAAGTTCCGGCAGGTGAGGAGCTGCCAAGTTACCTCTTAAAATAGAGAGGATTGTGGTATGTTCAATGCGATAAAAAAGATGCGTAGAACTCGGGCCATTCTGGTGACGTGTCCGCGCGCCATCCGTTCGCGAATCCCGCAAGCGGAGCAGCCAGCACCGTTTCCCCTTTCCAGACAGCAGGCGTCGCGCTCAAGGCAAGTCTGGGGCGGCCTGTTTCGCGCCAATCGGGCACCTGTCGCAGCCCATCTTCACCCAAAGCACGGATCTCGGCACCGGATATTTCGGGTCCGCTCAAGACCCATTTACCATCCCATACTTCGTCGGATGCTGATACCTGAGCCTCCACGGTCCTAAATTCCCTGCAAATCCAAACACTATTGCCCTTGGGGACCAACAGACACCCACCGACCGATCCAGGCCGCCCGTCGGTCATGGCCTCCATCGCCTGCTCGACCGCAGCCTGACGCGGGGGGTATCCCTGCCCTGCGATCCAGGCGAGGCTTCTAACCAACACGCGGCGTCGGATTTCTTTGGGCAATGCGGCAAACCCGGCCCTGTCCACCTTCACATCACCTTGCTCAACCTGGGCTACATTCCGTGCGGATTCCTGCGCAAACACACCCAGGGCTGCATGTGCCTGCGCCAGATTGTCGGCCACTCGAGACAGTGAAAGCGCGTCAATTCCCAATGGTTTGAGGCCACATAGGGCTTCTCGGGCTTTGATGCGGTCGAAACGTGTGTCCTGATTCGACGGATCTTCGACCCACGATGCGCCGATACCGGCCAGGTAGGCTCGCAGGTCCTTTCGGGTGATCCCCAGCATAGGTCGCAGTAATGTCAGCCCTTCCAGTTGCCGACTTGCGGACATGCCGGACAGACCCGTGACACCTGATGATCGACCCAGGCGCATCAACAACGTTTCCGCCTGATCATCTGCTGTATGCCCCAACGCCATGGCGTCTATTCCGCGCTCCCGCGTCCAGTCGGCGAGCAATTTGTAACGAGCCTGACGCGCATGATCCTGCAAGTTGCCAGCGCCGTCCCAACCCGCCCAATGCAAAGTATCATGAGCCATCCCCAATGCAGCGGCCTGGCGGGACACGGCCTCGGCCTCCTGCCTGGCCTCGGGGCGCAAACCATGATCGACCGTGGCAACAAAAACGGTGGTCGTTTCGGTTTGAGCGATCTCATGCAAGAGATGCATCAGCGCGACAGAATCCCCACCACCTGATACCGCTACCCCCAGTTTGCGCGGAAGCCTTTCGGGAAGCCGGGCGCGAAGCTCTGCAAGCAGGTTTTCGCTGTGTCGTCTCAAGAACACCCCAGCGCAGACATCTCTTGCGTGGCATTCGCGAACGCGGGTGCGGATGGAAAGCGCACGCCAACTTCATTGAGCGTGATGCAAGCCTGATCGGTCTGCCCCAGACGCCCCAGCGCCGCGCCCAACTCATAGAGGGCCTCGGGGGCTAACGGACCTTCGGAATCTCCGGTAAAGCTAGCCAAGAACGCACGCGCGGCTTCGCGGGTGTCGCCAAGGCCTTCAAGCGCATGACCTCTTTTCAGATTAGCTTCAGGGGCAAGAGGGCTGCCGGGATAGCTTGTTTCAAACTGCGCAAACAAGGTGGCAGCGGTCTGATAGTCGCCTTCGGCCAGCGCTTGCGATGCCGCGTCGAAATCCGCCCGTTCACCTACAGCAAGTTCACCCTGATCTGATTCAGGTGGTGTGGCAGGCGTGATTGCAGCTGTACCAGCATCCGTGCCATCTCCACCCAGCGTGCTCGTCGGCTCACCCGATATCTCGCAATTTGCCTCCAACTCGCACAGACGAAATTCCAGATCCCCGATGCGATTGGTGCCATCGGAGACAATGCTCTGCACCCGCTGGTTAAGCTGTTCGGTCTGACGGGTCAGGCGCTGCAATTCGGCCTCTATTGCGTCGACGCGCTCAAGAATCGAACTGCCGGACAAGTTTGGCGCGGGGGATCCTGTGGTGGAAAACTCGCGCTTCAGACGCTGAATTTCCACGTACAGCACCGTCAGTTCCTGGCGTATGTCAGCCAAGGTCTGTTGATCTTGTGCCTGTGCAACACCGGTCGTCGCCATGACCGCCGCCAATACCCATCCTGCAATACGCATTGTCTTACCCCAGAGTTGACCCGGTCAGCACCGTTACCGCGCGGCGGTTCTTGGAATAACATTCCTCAACGCTGCAAATTTCGATCGGGCGCTCCTTGCCGTAGCTGACGGTTTTGAGACGGTTGCCCGCGACACCGCGCGAAATCAGATACTCACGCGCGGCATTTGCCCGACGCGCGCCCAGCGCAAGGTTGTACTCGCGCGTACCCTGCTCATCCGCGTGACCTTCGATCGTGGCAACAAAATCCGGATTGGCCAGCAGCCAGTCGGCTTGTCCTTGCAGTACGGTCTGCCCCTGAGGAGACAAGGTCGACTGGTCCACGGCGAACAGAACACGGTCGCCGACGGTTTGCTGGAAATACGCTGGCGAACGCGGGTCACTGGGCGAGCCCGGTACGATTGCGCCAGTGCCACCGGCACCGCCGCCGCCCAAAGCAGAGGGGTCATTGTTCGTACAGGCCGCGATCACACTCAGCGCGCCCAACGCCAGGACTTTGCTCAATACATTCATTTCAAGTGCCTCGTGTTTTGATTATTGCCGCCTGTCTACCACAGGGACGATTCGTTGTGAACTTTGCTGCGATCAATTCTGTAGTGGGCCCCATGACGGATCACTGCCGCCATCCGGTGTACGCACAGGGCGCAGGTTGCGGCCCGAGATATCCACCGAATAAAGCGAGGCCCGGCCACTGGCACCCTGCGTTTCACGGGTGAACATGATGACACGTCCATTGGGCGACCACGTCGGGCCTTCATCCAGGAACGAGGCCGTCAGCAACCGCTCTTCGGACCCGTCCGTGCGCATCACGCCAATGTGGAAACGGCCCTGGTTTTGCTTTGTAAAGGCAATCAGATCGCCACGCGGGGACCATACCGGCGTGCCATAACGACCTGCGCCAAAACTGATCCGCGTGGCCTCGCCTCCGTTCGCAGGCATCACGTAAAGCTGCGGCGTACCAGAACGGTCGCTTTCAAACACGATCCGGCTGCCGTCGGGCGAATAGCTGGGTGCGGTTTCAATCGCCGGCGTGTTGGTCAGACGGGTGCTTTTCCCCGAGGCCAGATCCATTTTCCACAGATCCGTATTTCCGCCCTGAATTAATGAATACACGATCGACCGGCCATCCGGTGAAAAGCGGGGCGAGAAGCTCATGGTTCCGTCCTGCGTCTTCAGTTCCTGCCGTTTGACGCGGCCCACATCCAGAACATAGATGCGCGGGCTGCCGCTTTCATAGCTGGTGTAAAGCAACCGATCGCCGGTAGGCGAAAAGCGCGGCGCCAGCACGATCGCTGCACTGTCGGTCATGTACTGCACATTCGCCCCATCATAATCCATGATCGCCAGACGTTTCAGGCGCTGGTTCTTCGGCCCGCTTTCCGAAACAAAGGCCACGCGGCTGTCAAAGTAACCGCCCTCGCCCGTAATCCGGCTGTACACCTGATCGGCCACCTTATGGGCCATGCGTCGCCAGCCTTCGGTGGTACCCGCCAGTTGAAGGCCGTTTCCCAGTTCCTGACCCGAAAACACATCCCAGACCCGAAACCGAACCGTGAGGTTCTTGCCCGAAACATTGACCGCCCCCGTGATCAGCGCATCGGCATTGATCGCTTTCCAATCGGCAAACTGAACCGGTGCTTCGAAGCTGCTGACCCTGCTGATGAACGCATCCGAGGAGATTTCGCGAAACAAACCGGTACCCGTCAGATCAGCCGACACCACGCGCGAGATGTCCTGTGCATATTGCGCCGCTGACGGGCCATCGGGGACAAAGTTCGGTACCGCAAAGGGCAATGGTTCGATAATGCCTTGGTCCAACTCCAGTCGCAGGGGACCGTTCTGTGCAAGAACCGGCGCAGACATCAGCGTCAGGCCGACAAAGAGGCTGGTCAGAAGTTTCATCATTTGATCCGCATCCTCTCGGGATTGAATGTAATCTCAACATCCTGCCAATGAGCGTATTTGTCAGCAGGCAAGTCATATCCTCTGGCCCCGCAGCGTAAAATCGCGCGCCGGGCGGCCTGATAGGCCTGATTGGCCGCACCCGCAGACCCACCAGAACTGTCCAGCATCCGAATGCTGCCATCCACAACTGTACCATCACGGTTCAGCGAAAATGCTACAACGACCACAGTGCTCAGCGCATCCGTAGACAAAGAGCCCACGTTCCAGCATTTGGACACGGCCAATCGCATCGCGTCCTTCTCGCCGCTGGTCAGCGGTGGGCCGGAAGGCTCGGTTCCGCTGCCCAAGGCTTCGACCAGAGCGTCATTGATTGCGGCCTCATCGGCCTGTGCGTCAGGTTCAGGTACCGATTCCGGTGTCTGCGCCACAACAGGTTCGGGCGGTGGGCTTGGGCGGTTCGGACGCACCCGCGGTCGCGGTGACGTAAGCGGAGACTGCTCTTTGGTTTCCTCTGCCTCGGTCACGATCTCCGGGGCCGCTTCTTCCGGCGCAGTCTGATCCTGTTGTTCCTGCTGAACCTCGGCGCCTTCGTCCAGAGACACCGGCGGCGTTTCGAAATCATCCGGTTTTGCCTCGGGCGGTGGTGGCGCTATGGCCTCGGGGGCGACACGATCCGACGGGCGCGGCTGCGCCTCGGGCCCCGGGGGCACAGGCTGTGCGACAGGTTCGACCTCGGGCTCTGTCAATGTTGGCGGTTCGTCCGGCACGTCCGGCTCCGGCGGCGCTTCGACGATTACAGGAGCAGGCTCGGGTTCGGGTTCGGCAGGCACGACGGGTTCAGGGCGCGGCTGTTCCTCGACCACAGGTTCTGGCGGCTTGGTCTCAGCCTGTGGTTCGGGCGGCTGTTGCAATGCCGTCGGCATCTCCGGGATCGCAGGCGCATCCCGCTGGGCCGTCATGGCCGCGAATTGTTCAGCGGTAATCACTGACACATCCTGTACGGCCATCGGCAACGGCTCGGATCGGAAGGTGCCGCCGAACAGCGCCGCTCCGATCAGGCTGACATGCGCAATCGCCGAAATCTTGGTGCCGGTATCCACCGTGCGGCCTCACTCTCCACCTTCATCCAGCGTCGGCCCGCCCGTATCGGTCACAAGCCCAACGTTGGAAAACCCGCCCGCGTTCAGCGCACCCATAACCTGCATGACCTGAGCGTAAGGAATTGCGCCATCGGCGCGCAGGAAAACCCGGTCACTACTCCGCTCTGCGGCGATGGCCCGCAGCTTGCCAATCAACTCTTCGCGCAACACGTCAGTTGTCTGAATTTGCACACGTCCATCTGCCGTCAGAGTCACGGTCAACGGTTCTTCATTGTCACTGGGCAAAGCACTGGCAGCGGTCTTGGGCAGATCCACCGGAACACCGACGGTCAGCAATGGCGCGGCCACCATGAAGATGATCAGCAAAACCAGCATGACGTCCACAAACGGGGTCACGTTGATCTCGGCCATGGGTTGCGCGCGACCGCGACGCCGGCCGCGCCTGCGCCCGTTTCCACCCGAAGATTGCTGAACCGCCGCACCCATTGTCAGCTGTCCAACTGGCGCGACAGAATGGTGGCGAATTCATCGGCAAAGGCTTCGTACCCGCCCACGATGCGGTCACAGTCTGCACTGAGCTTGTTGTAAAAAATCACCGCCGGGATCGCCGCCAGAAGGCCCAGCCCCGTCGCCATGAGCGCCTCGGCAATACCTGGGGCCACGACCGCCAGGTTGGTATTCTGCTGCTCTGCGATTTCGATAAAGGCATTCATAATGCCCCAGACGGTACCAAACAGGCCGATGAACGGCGCAGTCGATCCAACGGTGGCCAAGATGGGCAGACCTTTCTGCAAGGTCTCTGCCTCTTTCGCAATGGCCACATCCATGGAACGGTCTATCCGCGCGGTCGCTCCGGCAATCAATCCGCCATCATTTCGGTGCGACCTTCGCCATTCGATCATGCCCGCTGCAAAAATCTTTTCTGAACTGCCATCCGGCTGGGTTCCGATCTGTTCGAACAACTCGTCCAAAGGGTTTCCGGACCAGAAGCTCTCGTCAAATGTCTGCGCCTCGCGACGGGCCGCGCGGTAATTGATCAGCTTCTGGATAATAATACCCCAAGACCAGATGGATGCGCCGATCAGCATCAACATCACCAATTTGACGATAAAGGTCGCGCGGGCATACAGCCCCCACATGGAGAAATCGATCTCCTGCGCCAGCGCCAGCGTTTCAGCTTCCATGAACCTGCTCTTTGTTTTGCCTGACGGCCGTTTGTTTGGCCTTGTTTTGCCAAACGCTAACGCAGTTGGGGCTGAAATGCCAACAGAACCACCCCTGAGACGCAAATTGTTACATCAATGCGCGAATCTCTGCCGGAAGTCGGATCGGCCTGCCGTCCTTGTTGATGCACACAGCTGTGACCGAGGCGCGAAAAATCTCGGTCTCGCCGCGCCGGACCAGCTGCGCCATGGTCAGCCGCACACCCGAGATTTCCGTGACTTCGGTTTCGACGGTCAGTTCGTCATCGAACCTGGCAGGCGAAAGGTAATCGGCCTCAACCCGCCGCACGACCCAAACAATGCCCTCTTCCCGCATCGCGTTCTGGTCATTGCCCAGATTGCGCACCCAATCCGAACGTGCACGTTCGATATACCGCAGATAGTTCGCGTGATAGACAACGCCGCCCATGTCGGTGTCTTCATAATATACGCGAACCGGGTAGATGTGTTTCATTGCGGTGGCTCCAACCGGGCAAACAACCTGAGCGCATGAGACGCATCCTGCGCCGCCCCTGGCAGAACCGGATCATAAGCTGACCGGATTAGCGCAGCAATGTCGGGGCGAAGGATCGTCGTTTCACCTGCCACAGCAAGCGGAGATTGCGTTCGAAACGCAGTATCGGACCAAAGCAGGATGGTTTGCACCACCTGGCTCAGTGCCAGCGCTTCCGCCGGTACCTTGGACAACTGCTTGTCCATGCGAAGAAAAACAAAAGCCGCACGGATCGCGCCGTCCTCTTCGAACCGGAAAATGCGGTACTGGTTTGCATCCGCTTCAACCAAGCGCTCGACCAACGGTGCCAGATCGGGAATCAGACGATCAAGATCCGGCACCTCCAGCAGCTCATGCCAATCCCGGAAGAAGAAGATCATGCAGTTGGCACCAAGCTCGGGGTCGGTTTCGGCCATTTTGTGACCGGCCAGAGTGACAACAGCCTCGAATGCGCCCTTCACAGTGGACAGCGTCTCGTCTTCTACACCAAACACAATCGGCACGATGGGCCGCCCCCAACGCGCAAACAGAAACTCACCGCTTTCGCGCGTAAACAGTGCCTCAATCTCTTCCGGTGTCACGCCCAGCCCTTCATCTTTTCGAAAAACCTCACACGGAAAGGCATAAAATCTCTGGGCGCTGGCATCAACCAAACAGATCGCTCTGCCGCTTGGGCGCAGCCATTCCCAGATGCGTCCAGGCCTTTTGCGCCAACATACGCCCACGCGGTGTTCGCTGGATCAGGCCCTGTTGCAGCAGATAGGGTTCAATCACTTCTTCCAGCGAGTCCCGGCTTTCCGAGAGCGCCGCCGACAGCGTCTCGATCCCAACCGGCCCGCCGGCGTAGTTTTCAGCGATCAGTTTCAGATAGCGCCGGTCCGCGCCATCCAGGCCAAGATTGTCGACGCCCAAACGCGTCAAGGCACCGTCGGCCAATTCGCGCGTGATCCGCCCATCTCCTTCGACTATGGCGAAATCCACCACCCGGCGCAGCAGGCGCCCGGCAATACGTGGTGTCCCGCGCGACCTGCGCGCAATCTCGCGCGCGCCATCATTATCGGCTGGCGCGCCCAGCTTGCGCGCGTTGCGGGTGACGATCTCGTGCAGCTCGTCAATCGTATAGAACTGAAGTCGCGTCGGAATGCCAAACCGGTCGCGCAAGGGCGTTGTCAGCAGACCCATCCGGGTGGTCGCCCCCACAAGCGTAAAAGGTTGCAATTCGATCCGAACGGTGCGGGCGGCCGGGCCTTCACCGATCACCAGATCCAGCTCGAAGTCCTCCATTGCCGGATAAAGCACTTCTTCCACCGCCGGGTTCAGTCTGTGAATCTCGTCGATGAACAGCACATCGCGCGTCTCCAGATTGGTCAGGATCGCCGCCAGATCACCCGCCTTGGCCAGAACCGGGCCCGAGGTCATGCGGAAGTTCACCCCTAGCTCGCGTGCCATGATCTGCGCGAGGGTCGTTTTACCCAACCCCGGAGGTCCATGAAACAACGTGTGATCCATCGCCTCGCCCCTTTGGCGCGCAGATTGGATGAAGATGCGGAGGTTGGCGCGCGCCTCAGCCTGACCGATGAATTCGTCCAGCCCCTGCGGGCGCAGCGCGCGGTCGTTGTCCTCGGGCAGGGGCTCCGGGCGCACAGTGGGATCAGCCTCTACCATTCATCTAGCCTTTCGGAGCCAACAAGCGGAGCGCAGCACGAATCAGATCCGCCTCTCCCGCCTCAGGCTGACTGGCCGCCGCCTCGGCCACGGCCGCTGCTGCGTCGGACGGCCTATATCCAAGATTGGCGAGCGCCGACAACGCCCCGGCGGACGCGGCAGACGCGGCAGACGCGCCAGAAGGTGGCTTCACCGAACGTTTTGGCGCGGACGCGGGTTCACCCGGTTCGACGACTTCAAGCTCTGGCCCATCCATAGCCTCGGTAACCGTGCCGCCCATGGCCATGACACCCGGAGCCTTGTCCTTGAGATCTAAAACAATCCGCTGGGCCGTTTTGGGTCCGACACCTTTGGCCGCCTTGACCGCGCTCCAATCGCCCAATGCGATTGCGCGGCTGACACCGTCCGGCCCCAGTGCGCTGAGGATCGCCAGAGATACCTTCGCTCCGACCCCCTGAACCGAGCACAAAAGGCGGTGCCATTCCTTCTCGATCAATGAGAGGAAACCGTAAAGCTGCATCAGGTCTTCGCGCACGACCATGTCTGTATAGATCGAGACCGCCTCACCCACACCCGGCAACGCAGCCATGGTCCGGTCAGAACAATAGACGAGGTAGCCAACGCCACGCACATCGATCAGCACGTGATCCGCCGCGCGGTAGTCCAAGCGACCTGTCAGTTTACCAATCATGCCCGCACCTCTTTCACACGCGCCTGTTGCGTCTTTCCGTAATAGGCATGGCAGATCGCAATCGCCAGCGCATCTGCCGCATCGGCCCCTTTCGGCAAACAGCCCGGCAATTGCAGTTTGACCATGTGCAGCACCTGCTCTTTCTCGGCATGACCCACACCAACCACGGTCTTTTTGACGCGATTGGGTGCGTACTCTCCCACCGGCAATCCAGCCTGAGCCAGTGTCAGCAACGCCACCCCCCGCGCCTGACCCAGTTTGAGTGTGCCGGCGCCATCCTTGTTCACAAAAGTCTGTTCGATGGCGGCCTGATCCGGTTGGTAATCGGCGATGACTTCGACAATCTGGTTGTGAAGAGATAACAGCCGCTCACCCAGATCATCTCCATCCGACTTGCACAAACCATTGGCCACATGGCTCAGGCGGCTGCCATTTGATTCGATGACGCCCCATCCCAGGGTCCTAAGCCCCGGATCAATGCCCAGAATTCGCATGTTTTGCCTCGGCCTGCTCGGGTTCTG